>NZ_WBXO01000003.1 GCF_008933955.1 Heliorestis acidaminivorans | reverse complement strand
AAGAGCCGTATGACATGAGAGTGTCACGTACGGTTCTGTGAGGGTCTGAGGGTGAAATTCCCTTGGTCTACTCGACTAGAATCGTACCGACTATCACACCAGGTGGAATCATAACCGATCCTAGAGCAACAACCATGTACGTGGTAACAGAATACGGCATGTTTAACTGCAAAGGCATGTCGACTTGGCAGAGAGCCGAAGGGCTAATCAACATTGCTCACCCTGATTTCAGAGAAGATCTGATCAAGCAAGCTGAAAGCATGAAGATCTGGAAAAAAAGCAACAAAAGATAAAAATATTATTTACCATGCATAAAACCTCCTAAAAAGTCGAAACATAGACTTGGGAGGTGATATCTGGTGGATAAAGCCCAGAAAAAGGCCCTCAAAAATCAGTACAAAGCAAAAATGTCTGGCGACGTGGAAGCTGGCAATGAGCTAACTCCCGTTCCAGGTGATCTTCAATGTGCTGACATGCCTAAAGAAAAGTAACCTCTACACTACAAAATACCTAACAACAAAGACAAAACTAAAGTACGATCATAAAAGCTTCAGAAGTCACAAAAAGAAAGAGTAACCAAGAGGTTGCTCTTTCTTTTTTGTCCAAAAAGAACCATAGTTGGATTGAAAGGGCGGGTTACAGAATAGGAATAGCTGTGGTAAAATCTTCATTAAGATAAACTAGAAGATCAGAGGTGCTAAGAAAGTGGATATTGCACTACTCATAGGCTTGTTTTTAGGAGTTTTCTCTGTTGTTGGTGGTATGTTGGCTAAGGGAGCTAATATTAGTGTTCTCGTTAACCCCGCCGCGATCATTATCATTTTCGTAGGAACAATAGCGGCGCTGATGAACTCTTTCTCCATGAAGGAGATCAAGAGAATTCCGACTCTCTTTGGTGTTCTTTTCAAAGAACAGAAATTAGCCGATCCCAAAGTCATTATTGAACAAATGACAGAAATGGCTCAACAAGCTCGTAGAGAAGGGTTGCTCTCACTAGAAGCAACAATTGAAAAACTAGACGAAGCTTTTCTCAAGACAGGTATTCGCCTAATTGTAGACGGTCAAGGCGAAGAATTCGTCCGCGAGCTCTTAGAAGCAGATATTGAAGCGATGGAAGAAAGACATCGCACTGGTGCACAAGTATTTACAGCCGCTGGTACATATGCCCCCACTCTTGGTGTTTTAGGCGCTGTTATTGGCCTAATCGGTGCTCTTGGTAACCTCGATGATGTAAATGCCCTAGGTAACATGATTGCCGCCGCTTTCGTAGCCACGCTCTATGGTATCTTCTCCGGTTACGTACTCTGGCACCCCTTTGCAACGAAACTGAAGCGGAAATCTCAAGAAGAAGTCAAGCTGAAAACGATGATGCTCGAAGGCATTCTCTCTATTCAAGTTGGTAGCAGTCCTGTACAGATCCGTGAGAAAATGTTGATTTACTTGACCCAAGCAGAACGTGAGTCTCTGGAGAAAGAAGGAAAAGGTTAATGTCGAAGAAAAAAAAGCATCATCATGAAGAACATATTGATGAGACTTGGCTCATTCCTTATGCCGATATGCTTACACTTCTTCTGGCCCTTTTTATCGTCATGTTCGCAACAAGCCAGGTAGACACACAGCGATTTGAAATGTTGAAGAAAGCTCTAGAATCAGTATTCAAAGGCGGTACTGGGATCATGCTTAATCCCAGTACCGTAGAAACAGAAGGTGCAAGTGATGAAGCACCAGATCTAACCATCACCGATTCAATCATGGAAGCAAGGTACCTTGATGATCTGAAAGAAAAAATTGACCAACTTATTGACGAACAGGGCTTAACGAATCAGATCTACACAGGCATTGTTCAAGAAGGATTACAAGTTTCTTTCCGTGACGCGGCTCTCTTTGATTCAGGTCGTGCAAATTTACGCCCTGAAGCCTTACCAGTTCTTAACGAGCTATCTATACTTCTAGATAATATCGAAAACGAAATTCGTGTAGCAGGTCACACTGATAACTTACCCATTAATACACCAGAGTTTCCTTCGAACTGGGACTTAAGCGCCAAAAGATCACTGAACGTCATGAAATACATATTAAATAATAACATCCAACTTAACCCTGCTCGATTTACAGCAGTCGGTTATAGCGAATACAGACCTATTGCAACTAACGATACTATAGAAGGTCGAGCGCAAAACAGAAGAGTAGAGATTATGATCATTCGTCAATTCCCTGAAGCAGTGCCAGGTACGAATACCAATACCAATATAAGCCCAGGAAGTACCTCTGCAGAAGTTCCACGTTTTATTGATGCAAGATAAGAATAAAAAAAGGTTTTATAGAGACTGAGCAAGGTTATTGACACCAACGGTCCAATTTGACTATACTAAGGGTCAAAGTATATTTCGTTCTAACGACTATGACGGGTGCCAGAACATCGAAGTCCCTTAGTCACAGAGAGCCGGGGTAGCTGTAAACCGGTACTAACACGTCGATGTTGTCTCTCCCTTGAGTCGCTCGCCCAATAGCTCCCATTAACGGGACTTAGTAGGTGGAGTCGGATGGAGTACCAATGCAGGTACAAGCGTCCGTTATCATGCTGATTCGGTGGAGTAAAGCTAGATTCAAGACTTCACCGCACAAGGGGTTGTCTTTTTAAGAGACAACAAACAGGGTGGTACCGCGGGAAAATCCTCTCGTCCCTGACAGGCTTTTTTACCTGTCCGGGCGAGAGGTTTTTGTATATACAGAGATAGAAGAAGGAGAGAGAATAATACGATGAGCCTCGTCATTTACCTTGATGGTGAATTTGTGCATGAAGATCAAGCGAAAGTATCAGTCTTTGATCATGGCTATCTCTATGGTGATGGTATCTTCGAAGGAATACGCGCCTACAATGGTCGAGTATTTAAACTAAAAGAACATATCGATCGCCTTTATGATTCGGCGAAAGCAATCAATCTCACCATCCCCATTAATGCAGAAGAGATGACCGAGGTCGTTCTAGAGACGCTTCGACGGAACAACTTGCGTGACGCCTATATCCGACTTGTCGTATCTAGAGGCAAGGGAGATCTCGGCTTAGACCCACGCAAATGTCCTAAAGCCTCCGTTCTCTGTATTGCAGCAGCCATTACGCTATACCCCAAAGAATGTTACGAAAAAGGTCTCGACGTTATCACCGTTGCGACTAGAAGAAACATTCCTGAAGCACTAAATCCCAAAATCAAGTCTCTAAATTACCTGAACAATATTTTGGCGAAGATAGAAGCAACCCGCGCCGGCGTCCTTGAGGCAATTATGTTGAACCAAGAAGGATACGTAGCCGAGTGTACGGGAGACAATATTTTTATTGTGAAAAATGGTCGCCTGATTACACCACCACCTCACGTAGGCATTTTGGAAGGCATTACACGCAACTGCGTTATGGAACTAGCTCGTGAGAGAGGCATTGAAGTTGCAGAGCAAGTATTTGCACGCTATGACGTCTATGTAGCAGACGAAGTATTCCTCACAGGAACAGCGGCCGAAGTAATTCCTGTTGTATCTGTAGACGGTCGCAACATCGGCTCAGGCGAACCTGGCACTATGACCAAAAGGCTAATTGAAGACTTCCACAAACTGACACAATCATCAGCGGCCGGTGCAGAAATTTATTAAGCCCTATATTTTCCCATATAAAATAATTTCACAGAGCCCTCTGTGTCGCTGTGGTTTTCTCAATCCTTAATTAACAATAATTAACAAAAGCGAGGGGATCGCGTTGACTAAGCAAAAAGGACGAAGCCATGCTGTTAAGCATGGTGTTGAAAAAGCGCCTCACCGCTCTTTATTTAGAGCACTTGGCCTCACAGCAGAAGAACTGGACCGTCCTATCATCGGCATTGTAAATGCCCAAAACGACGTGGTCCCGGGACATATGCACCTTAACATGATTGCTGACGCTGTCAAAGCAGGCGTCCGCATGGCCGGTGGTACGCCCTTAGCTTTCCCTGTTATCGCTGTCTGTGACGGCATTGCAATGAACCATATCGGCATGAAATACTCCCTCGCATCGAGAGAGATTATTGCTGATTCTGTGGAAATCATGACTATGGCCCATGGCTTTGATGCTCTCGTCTTCATTCCAAGCTGTGACAAAGTAGTACCAGGCATGCTCATGGCCGCCGCTCGACTTAACATTCCATCTATCTTTATCAGTGGTGGACCTATGTTAGCCGGTCGCTTCCAAGGCAAAAAAGTATCCCTTTCCACAGTCTTTGAAGGAGTAGGCGCTCACAAAGCTGGCAAAATGACAGACGATGAACTATTTGAATTAGAAGAAAAAGCTTGTCCTACCTGTGGTTCTTGCTCCGGCATGTTTACAGCTAACTCTATGAACTGCCTAACTGAAGCACTCGGCTTGGCCTTACCAGGAAACGGTACTATTCCAGCCGTGTACTCTTCTAGACTTCGCTTAGCCAAGCAAAGTGGTATGAAGATTATGGAACTGCTTGAAAAGGACATCAAACCTTTAGACATCATGACAGAATCAGCTTTTGAAAATGCTATAACCGTGGACATGGCCTTAGGCTGTTCCACTAACACACTGCTTCACCTACCGGCTATTGCCTACGAAGCAGGCATAGAGCTCGACCTGGAGATTGTCAACGAAGTTAGCAGTAGAACACCACACCTCTGCAAACTAGCACCAGCAGGTGAACAGCATATTGAAGACCTAGACAGTGCTGGTGGTATTCCTGCTGTGATGAACGTCCTCTATCAGCAAGGGCTGATCAATGGTGACTTACCTACCGTAACAGGAGGAACAGTCGCAGAGACTATCACGAAGGGCGTTAATCTTGACCCTGAAGTAATTCGTCCTAACGAAAAAGCCTACAGCAGAACAGGCGGCTTAGCCGTACTGCGTGGTAACTTAGCTCCTCAAGGCGCTGTTGTCAAAAAAGGTGCTGTTGCACCAGAAATGATGAATCATCAAGGACCAGCCCGCGTATTCAATGGAGAAGAAGAAGCTGTAGAAGCAGTCTTAGGTGGTCAAATAAAATCAGGCGATGTAGTAGTAATCCGTTATGAAGGACCCAAAGGAAGCCCCGGCATGCGTGAAATGCTCACACCAACAGCGGCTATTGCTGGTATGGGATTAGATAAAGAAGTGACCTTAATCACCGATGGACGTTTCTCAGGCGCTACTCGCGGTGCTTCCATTGGTCACGTATCACCTGAAGCGGCAGAAGGCGGCCCTATCAGCCTTGTTCAAGAAGGAGATCTAATTACTATAGATATTCCTGCAGGCAAACTTCAGCTAGAAGTTTCCGAAGAAGAACTAGCCAAGCGACAAGCTAAGTGGCAAAAACCGGAAAGCAAAATAACTAAGGGCTACATGTCACGATATGCCCAGAAAGTACTTTCCGCATCAACAGGCGCTCGGATGAGCTAAAGGAAAGGGAGGAGGTAGCAACAATGCGACACACCTTATCGGTCCTGGTAGAAAACAAACCGGGGATACTTACACGCGTCGCAGGTCTATTTGCCCGTCGGGGCTATAACATCGAGAGTCTCGCTGTTGGTGAAACAGACAACCCCTCCATATCCCGCATGACCATTGTCGTCGACGGAGACGGAAAAATAATAGAACAAGTAACAAAACAACTGCACAAACTTATCGATGTACTCAAAATTCAAGACATCACTGACGAGCCCTCAGTTGACAGAGAACTAGTTCTAATCAAAGTCAATGCTGATGCTACTACGCGCAGTGAAATCATGCAGATCGTAGAAATTTTTCGAGCTCATATCGTCGACTTAGGTCGCAACTCGCTGATCATCGAAATTACAGGTGATCAGAACAAAATTGAAGCCATCTGTACTTCCCTTAGACCTTTCGGCGTCCGAGAACTGGCTAGAACAGGCCGTATCTCTATGATGCGAGGAAGTAAATAAATAGTACCTAATTCCAAGACAAGGCAGATTAAGAAAGAATTATCGGAGGCGTATTCAAAGATGAAAGTTTTCTATGATGGTGATGCAGATCTATCCTTACTAGATGGCAAAACGATTGCTGTAATTGGCTACGGTAGCCAAGGTCATGCTCAAGCTCAGAACCTGAAAGATTCCGGTCTTAATGTAATTATTGGCCTACGTCCTGGCTCAGCTAGAGAGCAACAAGCTCGTGACTATGGCTTTGAAGTATATGATGTTGCCACAGCGGCAGCCAAAGCAGACTTTATTCAGATCCTCATCCCTGACGAGCGTCAAGGTAAAGTATACCGTGAAGAGATTCTTCCAAACTTACAAGAAGGTAATGTCCTTTGCTTCTCTCACGGTTTCAACATTCACTTTGGACAAATTCAACCACCTGCTAACGTAGATGTTATTATGGTTGCTCCTAAGAGCCCAGGACATATGGTTCGCCGTATGTACGCTAATGGTGCTGGCGTACCAACACTCATCGCTATTCATCAAGACGCTAGCGGTCGCGCTCGTGACTTCGCTTTAGCCTATGCTAAAGGAACAGGCGGCACTCGCGCTGGCGTTATCGAGACAACTTTCAAAGAAGAAACTGAAACAGATCTCTTCGGCGAACAAGTAGTTCTTTGCGGTGGTGCTTCTGCCCTCGTAAAAGCAGGTTTTGAAACACTCGTTGAAGCTGGTTACTCCCCAGAAATGGCTTACTTTGAGTGTCTCCATGAGCTCAAACTGATCGTAGACTTAATGTATGAAGGCGGCATTTCCATGATGCGTTACTCCATCTCTGATACAGCTCAGTGGGGTGACATGATCATTGGACCACGCATCGTCACAGAAGAAACGAAAAAAGAAATGGCCAAAGCACTCAAAGAAATTCAAGACGGCACATTCGCCAAAGAATGGCTCGTAGAAAACGAAGTAAACCGTCCTCGCTTCAACGCACTTGCTAAAGCTGATGAGAACCATGAAATTGAAGTAGTAGGTAGAAAACTTCGTGCCATGATGCCTTGGTTAAAAGAAGTAAAATAAATTAGAGCCACCAACAAAAAGGCCCCACTTTAAGGGGCCTTCCCTGTATCACGATTGTGGGAAGAAATTGGGGGGATTGGAAATGGAACTGAATGGAGCACAGGCTTTATTAAAAAGTCTGGAGGCAAAAGGTGCCAAAGTGATTTTTGGATACCCTGGTGGCGCTGTTTTACCTATCTATGACGCCTTGTTAGACTCATCTATCAAGCATATCCTTGTACGAAACGAACAGGGCGCGGCCCATGCCGCCAACGGCTATGCCAGAGCGACAGGTACACCTGGCTTATGTCTTGCCACATCAGGCCCCGGTGCTACCAACTTGGTAACAGGCATCGCCAATGCCTACATGGATTCCATACCCCTAGTGGCAATTACAGGTCAGGTACAATCCTCCATGATTGGAACTGATGCGTTTCAGGAAGTGGACATCACAGGCATTACCATGCCAATTACCAAGCACAACTTTCTGGTCAAAGACGTGAACGACATTCCCAGGATCGTCAGGGAAGCTTATCATATAGCCTCCACAGGCAGACCTGGTCCTGTGTTGATAGACATCCCCAAAGATGTACTACAAGCAAAATGCACAGCAGAAATTGACATAGAAGAGATCGAACTACCCGGTTATCGACCAACCCTAAAAGGTCACAAATCACAAATCAAAAACGCGGCCAAACTGATTGATCAAGCAGAACGACCTGTCATTATGGTCGGTGGCGGTATCATCCACGCTAAAGCTACTGATGAGATTTTCGAACTAGCAACGAAAGCCAACATTCCAGTAGCTACCACCTTAATGGCAGTCAGCGCTTTTCCAGAACTTAACCCTCTTTCCCTTGGCTTGATGGGTATGCACGGCACAGCCTATGCCAATTTAGCTGTTAGTAACGCAGACTTAGTCATCGGTATCGGCGTTCGCTTTGGCGATCGTGCCACCGGCAATCCTGAAAAGTTTGCTGTTGACGCTAAAATCATACACATCGATATAGATCCAGCCGAGATAGGAAAAAACGCAGCCATCAACCTACCTATCGTTGGTGATGCCAAAATGGTCCTCGAAGAGCTTAACAAAAAAGTTTCCGAGCAAAGCCGTTCACCTTGGCTGGACCAGATTGCCAAATGGAAAGAAGATAGAGCACTGCGTTACAGAGAAGATGTTCTAACAGCCCAATATGTAATCGAACAAGTAGGAGATCTAACTCGTGATCGCGCTTGGGTTACTACCGATGTAGGCCAACATCAGATGTGGTCAGCTCTCTTCTACAAGTTCCAAAAACCAGGCAGATTCATCACCTCTGCCGGCCTTGGTTGCATGGGTTACGGACTTCCAGCAGCTAACGGCGTGCAAGTAGGTAATCCAGACGATCTAGTCATCTTGTTTACAGGCGATGGATCGATCCAGATGATGATGCAAGAAATGGGCACAGCACGTCAAGAGAACTTACCGCTCAAAATTATTCTCTTTAACAACCACGCTCTAGGCATGGTGCGACAACTACAACACTTCTATTGCGGCAAACGTTACTCGGGCGTAAAAATAACCTTTAACCCCCTCTTTGAAGACCTAGCCAAAGCTTACGGTATCTCCTACTACCAAATCACAGAAAAAGAAAAATCCCAGGCTACGCTAGCAGAAGCACTCAATGCTCCAGGCATGGTCATGGTAGAAGTATTGATAGATGAAAACGATCTGGTCTATCCCTCCGTACTAGGGAATAAAGGGTTAGACGAAACAATTATTTACGAGTAAAAAAGGGGGATTTCCATGTCCAAGCGAGTCGTCATATTCGATACAACGCTACGGGACGGAGAACAGTCACCGGGCGTAAGCTTAAACATCCAGGAAAAGCTGGAAATTGCCCATCAGTTGGCTCGCCTGGGCGTGGACGTGATTGAAGCCGGATTTCCAATCGCCTCCCCAGGAGACTTTGAAGCAGTAAAAGCTGTAGCCGACAACGTCAAAGGGGCAACCATCTGCGGACTGGCTCGTGCCAATCGTAAAGATATAGAAAGAGCCGCTGAAGCTCTCCGTGGAGCTGAGCAAGGGCGTATTCACACCTTTATTGCTACCTCCGACATTCACATGCAACACAAACTGCGCATGAACAGAGAACAAGTTCTAGAAGCGGCTGTAGAAGCAGTGAAACTGTCCAAAAACTTTACCTCTGATGTTGAGTTCTCAGCAGAAGACGCTTTTCGTAGTGAAGTCGACTTCCTATGTAGCATCTTCACAGCCGTTATTTCAGCAGGTGCTAAGACAATTAACATTCCCGACACAGTCGGTTACGCCACGCCTCAGGAATTCGGTCGTTTTATCAAAGCTATCATTGAAGGAACACCGAACATCAACGAAGCTGTAGTCTCCGTGCACTGTCACAACGACCTGGGCTTAGGGGTAGCTAACTCCTTAGCGGCCTTAGAAAACGGTGCTCGTCAAGTAGAATGTACCATCAACGGTATTGGTGAACGAGCTGGTAACGCCTCTATGGAAGAGCTAGTCATGGCTCTTTATACGCGACAAGCTTTCTATGATTTAGAAACAAAGATTAACAAAAGCGAAATCTACCGCACCTCCCGTCTTGTTTCTAACCTCACCGGCATGGTCATTCAACCGAACAAAGCCATCGTAGGCAAAAATGCTTTTGCCCACGAATCAGGAATTCACCAAGATGGCGTCTTAAAAGAGCGGACCACCTACGAGATCATGAACCCCCAGATGATCGGCATTTTCCAAAACAATATAGTACTAGGCAAACACTCAGGACGACACGCTTTAAAAGAACGACTGAAAGAGCTCGGTTACGAATTGACCGATGAAAACTTCCAGAAAGCTTTTGAACGCTTCAAAGCATTGGCAGACCGAAAACGAGAGATTTCCGATGAAGATCTAGCCGTTATCGTAGAAGATGAAATGCGCTCCATCCCTGAAGTATACAGCCTCGAATATCTCCATATTAACAGTGGTACAACAATACTTCCCACAGCCACTATTCGTTTGAAAAAGAACGAAGAAATGCTTGAAGAAGCATCTTGTGGTGACGGACCTATTGACGCCGCCTATAGAACTATCGATAAGCTCACGAATATCGAAGTTCGCTTGGCTTCTTATAACATAAACGCTACTACAGCGGGGCAAGATTCCCAAGGCGAAGTCAGCGTAAAGCTAGAAAAAAATGGACGTTATCACACTGGTCGTGGTGTTGATACGGACATTCTAATCGCTTCCGTAAAAGCTTATATCAACGCCATCAACAAAATCATTTTCGATAGCAATCATCTAGCGGAGAAAGTTCCTGCTGAGGAAAGAGCCCTCTAAAAGCTTTTTTTGCAATATAACTAAAGAAATGTCTACTGGGAGAGGAGAATCGCAAAGCCATGGGTATGACTATCACAGAAAAGATCCTGGCGGCCCACGCAGGCAAAGACCAAGTCGAGCCAGGTGAACTGATTCATGCCAAGCTCGATATCGTCTTGGCCAATGACGTAACAGCGCCCGTATCGATCAAAGAGCTAGAGAAAATCAATCTCGAGAAAGTCTTTGACAAAGAAAAAGTAGTTCTCGTACAAGATCATTTTGTACCTGCCAAAGATATCAAATCAGCAGAACAAGGTAAAATCGTACGCGACTTTGCTCGTAAGCACGACATTACCCACCACTATGATGTTGGTGAAATGGGTATTGAACACTGCCTGCTTCCTGAAAAAGGTCTCGTCGTACCTGGCGACACTGTCATTGGTGCCGATTCTCACACTTGTACTTATGGTGCACTAGGTGCTTTCGCTACTGGTGTAGGTTCTACAGACTTAGCCGCTGGTATTGCACTAGGCGAAGCCTGGTTTAAAGTACCAGAATCTATTAAGTTTGAGTACGATGGCGAACTACCAGAAGACGTAACAGGCAAAGATCTTATTCTACATACCATTGGTGACATCGGTGTTGACGGAGCTCTTTATCAATCCATGGAATTCACAGGCTCTGCGATCGACGCCCTATCCATGGATGGAAGAATGACTATGGCTAACATGGCTATTGAAGCAGGTGCCAAAAACGGTATCATAGCTCCTGACAAAACAACCCTTGCTTACGTAGATGAAAGAGCACAGCGTCCTTATAAAGTTTATAAGTCTGATGAAGATGCCAAATACAACCGCCACATTAAGTACAACGTAGAAGATCTAGAGCCGGTCGTAGCCTTCCCCCACCTGCCCGAAAACACAAGACCAGTGAGTGAAGCAGGTAACGTAGAAATCGATCAGGTTGTTATCGGTTCTTGTACTAACGGTCGTATTGAAGACTTACGTCTAGCCGCTAAAGTGATGCAAGGCAAGAAAGTACACAAAAATGTTCGTTGTATCATCTTCCCTGGCACACAAGCCATTTACAAGCAAGCTATTCGTGAAGGCATCATTGAAACATTTATTGATTCCGGTTGTGCCGTATCCACACCAACTTGTGGCCCTTGCTTAGGTGGTCATATGGGTATCCTCGCTAAAGGAGAACGCTCCTTAGCTACAACGAACCGTAACTTTGTTGGACGCATGGGCCACCCTGAGAGTGAAGTCTACCTCTGTGCTCCCCATGTAGCCGCCGCTTCCGCAGTAGCGGGACGGATTGTACATCCTCGGGAGGTGGAGTAAGATGGAATTTACCGGTAAGGTATGGAAGTTCGGGAAAGATATCGACACTGACGCCATCATTCCCGCACGTTATCTCAACACAACATCACCAGAAGAATTAGCCAAACATTGCATGGAAGATGCTGATCCCACCTTCCCACAAAAAGTGCAAAAAGGCGACATCATCGTAGCAGATAAAAACTTTGGTTGCGGATCTTCACGGGAACATGCTCCGATTGCCATCAAAGCTTCCGGCGTTCCTTGTGTTGTAGCCAAATCTTTTGCTCGTATCTTCTTCCGCAACTCTATTAACATTGGCTTACCTATCTTTGAGTGTCCAGAAGCCGTTGAAGGAATTCGTGAAGGTGACGTCATTTCTGTTGACGCTGACCAAGGTGTTATCTTCAACCAGACAACAGGACAAAGCTACAACGTAACACCTCTACCAGAATCAATGCAAAAACTTATTCGCGACGGTGGTCTCATGGCCTACGTGAAAAACCGTCTCGAAGAACAGAAATAAGCTATAAGGTGGCGTTTAAATACCATGACCTATCGTATCGCTGTATTACCAGGTGATGGCATCGGGGTAGAAGTGGTGCCACAAGCTTTGCGGGTCTTAGAAAAGATCGGCCAAAAGTATGGTTTTTCCTTTGAATTTACCGAAGCTCTCATTGGTGGAGCGGCTATTGATGCAACAGGTCATCCACTGCCTGCAGAGACCTTAGCACTCTGCCAGAACAGCGATGCCGTCTTCTTAGGTGCTATTGGTGGACCTAAGTGGGATAGCCTACCTGTTCATCTACGTCCAGAAGGCGCGGCCCTCTTGCCACTGCGCAAGCATCTAGGACTATACGCCAACATTCGTCCTTGTCGCACATTCTCCGCCTTAATCGATGCTTCAACCTTAAAAAGAGAAGTAATCGAAGGAACAGAACTGTTGGTTATGCGTGAACTAACAGGTGGTCTCTACTTTGGTGAGAAGAAACGCGAAACTATGGAAAATGGCGAACGAGCAATCGATACACTAGTCTACACAACAGAAGAAGTAGAGCGCATTGTGCGCCTTGCTTTTGAAGCAGCCCGGAAACGTCGTGGAGAAGTATGCTCCGTTGACAAAGCCAACGTCTTAGAATCCTCAAGACTTTGGAGAGAAACAACGAATCGCATTGCCGCGGACTATCCTGATGTAACGCTCACACATATGTATGTAGATAACTGTGCTATGCAACTAGTGCGTTACCCCAAACAATTTGACGTTATTGTAACAGAGAATATGTTTGGCGATATCTTAACAGATCAAGCTTCTATGCTTTCAGGCTCACTAGGCATGCTTCCTTCGGCTTCTATTGGAGGACAGGTTGCGCTCTATGAACCAGCTCATGGTTCAGCACCTGACATTGCCGGACAGAAGAAAGCTAACCCTCTTGCTACCATCTTGTCTGCCGCTATGATGTTAGAATACTCCTTTAATCAAGTAGAAGCGGCCCGAGAAATCGAAAAAGCCGTTGACACAGTACTCAATAAAGGCTATCGCACAGGCGACATCATGGAAGCAGAAAAAACCCTAGTGAACACAGAAGAAATGACTGATCGTGTTCTTGAAGAGCTGGCTTAAACCCGGCTCTTCCCTTGTCTAATCGACTGTGGAAAGAGGTGCCTTCAATAATATGGAGCGCGTTTTTATCTATGACACCACGTTGCGTGATGGGACGCAAGGCGAAGGCATTTCCCTCAGTGTAGAAGACAAAGTAAAAATCGCAGTCCGACTTGACCAACTAGGCGTAGCATACATTGAGGGTGGATGGCCGGCCTCGAATCCAAAAGATATGGATTTTTTTCTTAGAGCCAAAGAGATGAAGTGGCAAAAAGCCAAAATCTCTGCCTTTGGTTCAACTTGCCGCCCTGGAACAGTGGCAAGCGAGGATAGTAATCTACAGGGACTAGTACAATCTGGTGCCCCTGTAGCAACAATCTTCGGTAAGACCTGGGATTACCATGTCACGGCGGCACTACGAACAACCTTAGAAGAGAACCTGCGTATCATTTATGACTCCGTCCACTTCTTAAAAGAACAGGGCCTAGAAGTAGTCTTTGACGCAGAACACTTTTTTGATGGCTATAAAGCTAACCCAAACTATGCCAAAGAAGCAGTATTGAAAGCAGAACAAGCTGGTGCAGACTGGATTGTTCTTTGTGACACCAATGGTGGCACTTTACCGCAAGAGATCTTATCGATCACTCAGGAAATGGGCTTCATCTTGAGAGCACCACTAGGCATTCATGCACATAACGACAGCGATCTTGCTGTAGCTAACTCAATTATCTCAGTGCTCGGTGGAGCTAGACAAGTACAAGGTACGATTAATGGTTACGGTGAACGTTCTGGCAATGCTAACCTCTGCTCCATTATCCCGAACCTGCAAGTAAAAATGAATCTAGAGTGCCTACCTGCTGATAACCTAAAGCAACTTACAGAAAGTGCTCATTATGTTGCTGAGATTGCTAACGTAAGCTTGCGCAACGATATGCCTTTTGTAGGTCATTCTGCTTTTGCCCACAAAGGCGGTATGCACGTCTCAGCACTCTTAAAAGATCCCAGCACTTATGAACATATGCAACCAGAAGTAATCGGCAATCAGCGGCGCGTACTCGTCTCAGAGCTATCTGGTGCAAGTAACCTGATCTATAAAGCCAAAGAGCTTGGCCTTGATATTAACAAGCAGAACAAAGAGACCAAAGAGATCATCGACTCTTTGAAAAAGCTAGAGCATCAAGGCTATCAATTTGAAGGCGCTGAAGCTTCTTTTGAACTACTCTTGCGCCGTGCTTTTGGTGAAGAGAAGATACCTTTCGTCCTTGACTCTATTAGACTAATCATTGAAAAACGTTCTGACGGCGACTTCACTTCCGAAGCCATGATCAAAGTGCGAGTAGACGATCAAGTTATTCACACAGCCGCAGAAGGCAACGGACCAGTTAACGCTGTCGACAACGCTTTGCGTAAAGCCTTAGGTAGTCACTATGGCTTCTTGCAAGACTGCCATCTTTCAGACTACAAAGTGCGTGTACTCGATGAAAAAGACGCCACAGCCGCTAAGGTACGCGTACTCATCGAGACAAGAGACAGCCAAGACGCTTGGAGTACTGTAGGAGTGTCAACTAACATCATAGAAGCTTCCTGGCAAGCACTTATCGATTCTTTCCGCTATGGTTTATTAAAGCAAGAAAAAGCAAAAGAAATACTTAAAGTAGCAGAAAGTAGAGAAGAATCTTCTCAGAAAGCCTAAGCTGTGTTATAGTAAAAATTAGCCAAATTAAAAAGCCTGCCCCTCTTTGAATGGGGCAGGCTAAGTTATGTCTTTTCCATAATATTTTTCTTATAATATTTTCTGATGTATTATTGTGCAGGATCTTTAGAACGACCGACAATACGGTCAATAATATAACGACGAATGACAGCAATGTTCTGAAAAATTCTAACACCGAAAGCAAAGACAGCCGCTAAGAAAAGATCTACACCAAGGCGATCTCCTAGATAGGCCAGAAGGGCAGCCAAAATAGCATTAAAAAAGAAACCTGTTAGTAGAATTAAAGCATCAAATCGATCTTCCAAGTAACCCCGTAGAGATCCGAAGACGGAATCAAGTGCCGCTAATACGGCTACGGACATATACTTAGCATACTCCGTGGGAATGGTAATCGACAATACTGCACCAATTAAGATCCCTGCAATCAAACCTATCAAGGGGAGCCACATGACGCACGTCACCACCTTAGTATAGAATCTTTTCCAAAAATCTGCTTGTCCTTTATAATATAGAGTTATTATAGACACAAACCTTTATTTCCCACAAGGTCTTTCTATAAATAAAAGAGAAAAAGCCACTCTAGAGGGGTGATATAATGTTTCCTCCAGCCTTTGAACAGTTTGACATTCTTTCTATCATTGACATTATGTTGGTAGCTTATATCATTTACCGTTTGACCATGTTCATCAAAGGAACAAGAGCGGTACAACTGCTCAAAGGATTTGGTGTGCTTATCATCGCTTCCTACCTCAGTGAAGCTTTAAATCTTACTACCTTAAGTTGGATCTTAAAACAAGCCTGGACAGCATTGATCGTAGCCTTGCCGATTGTTTTTCAACCAGAATTACGACGAACTCTTGAACAGCTTGGTCGAGGCAAACTTTTTCGTTCTTCAGTCCCTATTATGGGTGAAGAAGACCGTAGTCAACTGATCGGAGAAATTGTACGAGCTGTCGGCATATTAACAAAGAATAAAATTGGCGCTCTAATTATTTTTGAACGACAAACAGGAGTTAACGATGTTATAGAAACAGGAACGAAGATCGACGGCAAAGTATCGGCAGAATTTATGGTTAATATCTTTATTCCTAATACACCTTTGCACGATGGAGCTGTAGTAATTCAAGGCGATCGTGTAGCAGCCGCAGGCTGTTATCTTCCCTTAACGGATAACACAGACTTGTCTAAAGAATTAGGCACACGGCATCGTGCTGGTATCGGCATAACAGAACAAAGCGATGCTGTTTCTGTAATTGTCTCAGAAGAAACAGGTACGATATCAATTGCCGTTGATGGAGAAATTAACCGCTTCCTTGATGAAACATCCCTGTCGGCCCGACTCGAAGAACTCCTGCAACCGAAAAACAACAACATCCGACCTTTTTGGCAATGGAGGGGTGGTCGATAAATGGATATTGCCGCTGAAGCACGCAAAAACTGGCTATATAAAATTGCCGCCATCAGTCTCGCCATCTTGCTCTGGATTTATGTACAAGCTGAACACCAGGGCACACAAGTGCTCACTATTCCCTTAGAAGTGGAAGGTCTACCAAGTGGACTAGTAGTAGAACCAGAATTGCCGAAAGTTATAGAACTGCGCGTCCGTGGTCCTAGAGCTAACCTGCAAAACATATCAACGAAAGATTTTACAGCTCGTGTGGCCATGGAAGATGCCGAACCAGGAAACTTCCAACGGGAAATCCAAATTGAATCACCACCACAAATTCAAGTGATCAGCTATACACCGTCACAGCTAAATCTTAATATTGACGTCTTGGAAAACCGCTCTCTACCTATTCAGTATGACTTTCAAGGCACTATGCCTGCCGGATATCTGATGAGAGATCCCGTTCTACAACCAGCAGAAGTGATGATCAGTGGACCTCGTGAGCGGGTACGGGCAATCCAAAGAGCAAGAGTGCAGATACCACTAGGAGCGAGAGAAACTTTTACTCAACGACTACCTGTACAACTTATTGATTCAGGTGCTGTTGGGGCAAGAGAAGGCGATATTCGTATCTCACCACAAGTTATCGAAGTAACAGTACCTATTGTAGAAGAAATGGCTAGCAAAGGTGTTCCAATTGAGCCACAGCTAACAGGTACACCAGCTAGAGGAGTTCGCGTCACAGGTACAAAGGTAGAGCCAGAAAACGTTATTATCACAACAGGATCAGAAAGAATCAAAGAGATTGAATCATTACGTACAGCACCAATTGATATCAATGAGATTAGAGGAGAAGTAACTCGCGAAGTTAACCTCATCATTCCATCAGCCGTACAAACACAAGGTGGCCTCACGAGAGTTCGCGTTACAGTACTTGTAGAAGGCCAACCTGAAGAGACCAGACCTGCACCACCTGCAGGAACACCTAGTACACCAGCAACTCCACAACAACCGGAACCGGCTACACCACCTGAGGAGAACAAGGACGAGACTACCGATGTCTATGATGAAGAGTTCTAGTTGCTAACTAAGTAGTAACTACAGACGAAAGAATGATCAACAGCTACGAAGGAGACAGAAGACCAGTTGAAATATAGAATTTCTAACCTACGCACAAGCCTCGACGAGGAGAAAGAAGTTCTCCTAAAAAAAGCGGCCAAAAGATTAGCTCTGCGCCCTGGCCAGATCGCTTCACTTGAAGTAGTCAAAGAAGCAATTGATGCCCGCAAAAAGCAAGAACTTCGCCTTGTCTACACAGTAGAAGTACAATTACAAGCAGGCGTAAAAGTCTCGACTTCTCTGCTAGCTAAAGATAATCAGATAGTGCAAGTTAAAGAAGAAGTAACAACGCCCCTTTTGCGAGGAAGCGAGCCTTTAAAGTACCGTCCCGTAGTAGTCGGTGCAGGACCTTGTGGCTACTTTGCCGCCTTAAAGTTAGCAGAAGCAGGCTATAGACCTATTTTGCTAGAGAGAGGGCAAGCAGTAGAGCAAAGAACTCTCGATGTAGAACAGTTCTGGCAGACAGGTCAACTTAATCTTGACTCTAATGTCCAGTACGGTGAAGGCGGCGCAGGCACTTTTTCTGACGGTAAGCTAACGACAAGAACGCACGATCGTAGGATTGGTGAGGTTTTTGAATGGTTAGTCCAAGCTGGAGCACCTGAGGAAATCAAAGTAAAAGCCAAACCTCATATAGGAACAGACCGACTAAGACAAGTAGTAGCCACTATGCGACGCCGTCTAGAAGCTCTTGGTGGTACCGTCTACTTTGGCGCTAGGGTTGAGAGCTTACTATTAGAAAAAGGTGCTCTAAAGCAAAAAGTAGTCGGACTACGCTTAGCTAAAGGTATAGAACTAGATGGTCTTGCGCCAGGAGGAGAACTAAAATCAGAAGTTATAATTCTGGCTATAGGACACAGTGCAAGAGATACAGTACGAAACTTATATGAGCAAGAAGTTCCCATAGCAGAAAAAGCTTTTGCTATAGGACTGCGTATAGAACATCGTCAAGAGCTTATTGACAAAGCCCAATACGGCCCAGGAGCAGGCCATCCTCGTCTAGGTGTAGCTGACTATCAACTTCATGCCAAGTTAACAGAACAAGATCGGACTGTCTTTTCTTTTTGTATGTGTCCTGGTGGTCACGTCGTTGCCGCCGCTTCAGAAAAAGGAGGCGTCGTCACTAATGGCATGAGTGAATATGACAGATCTAGCAGTATAGCCAACTCAGCACTTGTTGTCTCCGTAAAACCAGAAGACTTTCCTGTCCCAGGCCCACTAGGCGGCATGGAGCTTCAACGTATCTGGGAGCGTAAAGCTTATCAAGTTGGTGGGGAAAATTATCAAGCACCAGCCCAGAAGGTGACTGATTTTCTAGCAGATCAAAAAGGTGACTTAACAGACTTATCTATAGAGCCTACCTATCGACCAGGAGTCGTAGCGGCCAACCTACGAGAGTGCCTACCTAAAGAAATCGGTGAAGGACTCGTTGCCGGGTTGAAAGATTTTGGTCGTAAGATTAGTGGCTTTGACAGCCACGATGCCGTCTTAACAGGCGTAGAGACAAGAACTTCAGCGCCCTGGCGCATCACCAGAGATGAGTCCAACCAATCTATAGGCGTAGAAGGACTCTACCCCGCTGGAGAAGGCGCAGGTTACGCTGGAGGTATAATTAGTGCCGCCGTAGACGGCCTAAGAGTAGCAGAAGCAATTATTGGGACTTATCGATTAGTTAGAGAGTAAAAAAGAAGGAGATTCGTTTCGTGAGTAAACTCTTTGGAACAGATGGTGTGAGAGGTGTGGCCAATCGAGAGCTGACGCCGGAGTTGGCTTTTCGACTTGGCCGCGCAGGCGCTTATGTGCTTGGTAAGCATGTAGAGAAACCTAAGATTCTAATTGGTAAAGACACACGCATATCTGGTGATATGTTAGAAGCAGCGCTGATTGCAGGGATTACTTCTGTGGGCGCAGATGTATTAAAAGTAGGAATCTTGCCCACGCCGGGGATTGCTTTTTTAACTAAGGAACTAGAAGCAACAGCAGGTGTCGTTATCTCGGCTTCTCATAACCCTGTAGAAGATAACGGAATTAAATTTGTGGGAAGCAATGGCTATAAACTTTCTGATGCCTTAGAAGAAGAAATCGAAAAGCATTGCCAAGGCAATTCAATTCCTTCTCCTATAGGGACAGACATTGGTCGTGTCTACGAGATAGGAGATGCCGAAAATCGCTATCTTAACTTTCTCTTAGGAACAATTCAAGGCAACTTAACAGGCTTAAAAGTTGTGCTAGACGGCGCTAACGGTGCCGCCTCACAAATTGCCCCGAAGCTTTTTGTTAAGTTAGGAGCAGAAGTAGTAGAACTGCACTGTCAGCCTGACGGAACGAACATTAACAAAGCTTGTGGCTCAACCCATCCTGAAGACTTAAGGCAAGCTGTCATTGACCATCAAGCTCATGTAGGACTAGCCTTTGATGGCGATGCTGATCGCTTGATTGCAGTAGATGAAAAAGGTCAAATCGTCGATGGCGATCAGATCATGGTTGCTTGCGCTTTACATATGCAAGAGAAAAAAGAGCTCGTCAAAAACATCGTTGTAGTTACCGTCATGAGTAACTTAGGACTCCACTTAGCCCTAAAAAAAGCAGGTATTCAAATAGTAGAAACTAAAGTAGGAGATCGCTACGTCTTAGAAGCTCTTCAACAAGAAGGCGCAATCTTTGGTGGCGAACAATCAGGTCATATTCTATTCTTGCAACATAACACAACAGGCGATGGCTTATTAACGGGACTGCAACTGCTCTCAGTTATACAAGAGCGCAACTTACCTTTATCAGCTTTAGCTGGACAAATGGATAAATTACCACAACTACTCGTCAATGTGCGAGTCAAAGACAAGTGTTGTATGGAAGAACCAGCAGTTCAAAAAGCAATTGACGAAGGTAAGAAGAAGCTTGAAGGCAGAGGACGCATACTCGTTAGACCTTCTGGTACAGAGCCCTTAATTCGTGTCATGGGTGAAGGTCCTGACAAAGAAGAACTCACAACAATTGTAGAAGGTATAGCTAATGTCTTTCGGCAGTATTGTTAGGGAGCGCATGACTTAACGCTAAAGTAAAAAGCCAAAACACTAGTCTAAAGCACTAAGCAGAAGCTCTAAGCTACAATCCTAATGCCTAATGATGAAAAGCTTGTAGGGGTGGTTGTAGAAGAATCACCCCTACAAGCTTATAAGAATGGAAACTTATAAGCTTGGCATCAACCAGAAGCTCACTACTTCAAATGTAGACTACTTCACTCATACATAATTAGTAAAAAATAGAGAAATTAGAAAATCATAAAAAATAATGGCCTAACGAGGGTTGCATACTGCCTGTCTCACTGATAAAATGATCATGACTTAAAAAAGGCATAAAAGGCTAGAAAGTTATAGAACTGACAAGTGAAGAGATAGCGCCAGAACCGCAGGCAGATCTGCTCCACCATTACGGGGCTTTTTATATGTCATAAGCGGTTGACGAGGAAGGGGTTTATCGAAGTTTTCGGCGGATGCCCCTCGGCTACTCATAGTCGATAACAAGACTACAAAGCTTGCAAGTAATTGCAAGGACAAAAAGTCTTGTAGTGAGTGTCAGGATTACTATGCCCTTTTTAGTCGCCTAAAAGTTTGTTGCCAGAGAGGTAACAGAGGCGTTTTTTTTATGCCCTTTTTGAGTCAGGCATAATTAAAAAGGGGGATTTATAAATTATGTGTGGTATTGTTGGTTATATCGGGACGAAAAAAGCAGCACCTATCTTACTGGAAGGGCTGAAAAAGCTCGAATATCGTGGTTACGATTCCGCTGGTATTGCCGTCTTAGAAGATGAAGTAATTCAAGTACAAAAAGCTGTCGGTAAATTGACTAACTTAGAAAACAAATTAAACGGCTCAGCTCCCTGTGGTTGTATTGGCATTGGCCATACACGTTGGGCTACTCATGGTAAGCCTTCTGATGAGAACTCTCATCCCCATCAGGACTGCGCTGGTGAATTTGCCGTTGTCCATAACGGTATTATAGAAAATTACCTAGCCCTGAAAGATAGATTAAGCAAGAGCGGTCATCATTTTTGCTCTCAAACAGATACAGAAGTGTTAGCTCACCTAGTAGAAAGCTACTACGAAGGCGATCTAGAAGAAGCAGTGCGTAAAGTAGCTAAAGACTTAGAAGGCTCTTTTGCTTGTGCTTTCATTACTCGCAAAGAACCAGGCAAAATCGTAGCAGTTCGCAAAGATAGCCCTCTCGTTGTAGGTCTTGGTGAAGGCGAATACTTCCTCGCGTCCGACATTCCAGCCATATTAGCTCATACTCGTCTAACTTACGTCTTAAACGATGGGGAAATGGTAGTCCTTACGAAAGATAAAGTAACAGTCAAAAAAGCATGTAACGGCGAAATCATCGATAAAGAAATCTTTGAAGTAAAGTGGGATGCTGTAGCGGCAGAGAAAAACGGTTACGATCACTTTATGCTCAAAGAGATTTATGAACAGCCCAAAGCGATTCGCGATACTTTAGCTGGTCGTATCAACGGCGGCGTTAACTTAGATGAAGTACTTATTGATCGTCAGCTTCTGAAAGAAGCGCGGAACGTAACTATCGTTGCTTGCGGCACAGCTTACCATTCCGGCTTAGTAGGCAAATACACCATTGAAAACTTAGCTCGCATTCCCGTAGAAGTCGATATCGCCTCTGAGTTCCGCTATAGAAACCCACTGGTAGATGAGAAAACTCTCATGGTTGTAGTAAGCCAATCAGGAGAAACAGCCGATACGTTAGCCGCTCTAAGAGAAGCTAAGTCCAAAGGTGCTAAAGTATTTGCTATCACTAACGTTGTCGGTTCTTCCATTGCTCGAGAAGCCGACTCAGTGCTCTACACCTTAGCAGGACCAGAGATTGCCGTAGCATCAACCAAAGCCTACACAACTCAGCTAGCGGCTATGAACTTCCTAGCTCTAGCCTTAGCAGAAGCTAGAGGCACTCTAGAGAAAGAGAAGATTCAAGAAATAGCTGAAGCCATGCAAGCTTTGCCTGCTCAGATTGAGAAAGTCTTAGAACAGGCAGAACAAGTAAAAGCAGTTAGTGAAGCTATCAAAGAATGGGAAAACCTCTTCTTCATCGGACGCAGTGTGGACTACGCTGTAGCTATGGAAGGCTCACTCAAGTTAAAAGAAATCTCCTACATCCACGCCGAAGCTTACGCCGCTGGCGAGCTAAAGCATGGTACACTAGCCCTGATTACGGAAGGCATTCCAGTTATCTCTCTAGCGACACAAGAACAAGTCCTCGACAAGACCATCTCTAATATCCAGGAAGTCCGTGCCCGCGGAGCCTACATCATCGCTGTAGCCCAAGAAGGCAACGAAGAGATTGGTAACTACGCTGAAGTAGTCTTAACAGTGCCAAGAACTCATCCTGTATTGACACCTCTACTTGCTGTAGTGCCATTGCAGTTATTGGCTTACTATACAGCTTGCGTGCGTGGTTGTGACGTCGATAAGCCACGTAACCTAGCCAAAAGCGTAACAGTAGAGTAGCCATGGGGCCGCTTCGCTTGCCACTGTGTGTTGGCAAGGGGCCGCTCCTGTTGTAGTTTGAAAATAAAGTTTTATACTCCGAAATAAAGTCGTATACTGGCTTAAAAAGTTGTATACTAGGCTCGGAAGAGTTAAAAACAATCAGTCCCCTGCATGGGTTAATAATTCAGTGCAGGGGATTTTTGCGTTATGTGACTTAATAACGAGTCAGGAGCACAAGTAAAAGAAGCGCTACAAAAATGGCAACAACTATGACTATTGATTAGATAGTACTTGTTGTTTCAATAGCAGGACATTGCCATCCAATGGAGAATATTACCTTTAAAGGTGGCGACGCTACTGGCTTCTTGTGGTTATCTTAGCTGAGGTGGGAGCAAAAGTGAATATTGATGTATTTTACTTTTTTAAATTTATGGCACTACTATCTAGTATTGGTACTTTACTACTTGGAATTTACGCCTATATATCATCCCGCAATAAAGCAGGAGTCAACGCCTTTGTTGGATTATCCTTTGTAACTAGTATCTATGCTTTGGGATACTCTTTTTTCCTAACTAGTCAATCGGTTCCGGAGTACTTGTTTTGGTTGAAGTTCCAGTATTTGGTCATACCATTGATACCGGTATTTTGGTTGCTCATGAGCTTGTATTATAGCCAGATGGATCGCTATATTAACAAATGGAGTCTTACGGCCATACTAACCATACCAGTGATTACATACTTCATAATCTATACCAACCAATTCAACCATTGGTTTCATGCTGGCTATTCATTTGACAGAACGGGACCTTTTATCACAGCTGTGATTGGGCATGGCTTCTGGTATTGGATCTTCGTTGGATATATATATTTATGTTTACTCCTTGGAATCTTGATTATGGTTAGATTACGTAACCAGGCGGCCCCCATTTATCGTAGAAACATTAACTATATGATCATGGGCTTACTCTCTCCGGTGTTTGGACATGTGCTATATATTACGAAAATCAGCCCCTTCGATTTAGCCCCCATTTTTACTTCTTTTATGGTGTTTTTTATGGCAGTTGCCGTCTTGAACTTACGTTTTTTTGATCTGATTCCCATTGCCTATGATAAAGTTTTTGACAGTATTCAAGATGGTGTCATTATTCTTGATCCTGCAGATAAACTGATCGAATTCAATTCGACCGCCGCATCCTTCTTTCCCATCTTGAATGCTGCAGCCCTGACGCAAAAGGTTACTGATCTGCTGAGAGACTATCCTGGGTTGAGGGAGCAAATTATTGGGAACATTGAAGAAGTCGATATTGAAGTCTTCGATGGTAAAGAGCGGTTGTTTTTTTACTCCCGTCTGTCACTAATTTTTAATAATAACAAGTATGTTGGAAAAGTCATTTTGCTTAGCAATATGACCGAAAAAAAGAAAACGGAAGCCGAACTGAGGAAAGCGAAGGAAATGGCCGAGGAGGCCAATCGTGCAAAAAGTAGTTTTTTGGCTATCATGAGCCATGAAATCCGTACACCGATGAATGGAATCTTAGGGATGAATGATCTGTTGTTAAAGACCTCTTTAAATACAGAACAAAAAGATTATGCCCTATCCATCCAAGAATCGACCGAAGTGCTTCTAATCGTAGTTAACGATATTTTGGATTATTCAAAAGTTGAAGCTAACAAACTTGTTCTGGAAAATATCGCTTTCGATTTAAATAGCACTGTTCAGAGTGTGATTAATTTTTTTGCGAAACAAGCCAATGAAAAAAATCTGACCCTTTTCGTCGATGTTACATCCCAAATTGATAGTGCTATATTAGGAGATCCCACGCGGTTGCGACAGGTTTTATTCAATCTATTAAGTAATGCCATAAAATTTACCCATTCCGGCCAGATTCGTTGTAGAATAACGGTTCAATCGAAAGATGAAAAATCTATGAATATTCATTTCGCAATTACCGATACAGGCATTGGGATCGATGAAGTGCACCTGAAGAAACTCTTTTCTCCCTTTGTTCAAGCCGATACCTCAATGAGCCGGAGCTATGGCGGTACAGGCCTTGGGTTGGCCATCTCAAAACAGCTTGTTGAATTGATGGGAGGGGCAATTGGAGCCACCAGTAAGAAGGGGGAAGGTTCAACCTTTTTCTTCACAATTCCCTTTGATTTAGCGGAGTCCTTGCCTATTGAAAGCATTGGGTCAGCAAGTACATCTTTGACGGCAACTTCCGAACCTCCGCTGTGGAAGATTGAGCGCCCTGTTCTTCTGGCTGAAGATAACCGTGTGAACCAGAAGTTGGCCGTATCTTTGCTCAACAAATTGGGTTTGGCGGTCGTTATTGCTCATAATGGCCGGGAAGCCTTCGAAGCGATCCAAGAAAGGGAGTTTGAATTGATTTTAATGGACTGTCAAATGCCTGAGCTAGATGGTTTTGAAGCAACCCGGCTCATTCGTGAGTGGGAAGCTAACAGTGAGCGGCGGATTCCCATTATTGCCATGACAGCTATGGCTATGCAGGGAGATCGGCAGAGGTGTATTGATTCAGGAATGGATGAATATATCAGCAAGCCGATTAAGACGGAGCAAGTCAGCACTATTTTGAAACAATGGCTTTCTCCAAATGGTGAGTCTTCAACATAGGTGGCAAGGGGACGCTCGTGTGTCACGACGCTCAGTGCGGCAAAAGGCGAAGCAAGACTTCGTCAGGGGAGCTATCACAGAGCCTGATTTGATTCTTATATAATTAAAAAGAGGTGAGACATAAGCAGGCTAAACAGAATCATCATAAAAAGTTAGTTCATCTTTATTAGAAAACCATTTAAAAAAGGTGCAACCTAGAGTAAGCTATTCATAATAAAGTCTGCATTTTTTTGAACCGGATTTGTACAATAAAGGTGGTTTTTCAGGTGGCGGTAGATCTAAAAAGCTTTGTAAATTCTTTTAATGAAGTGGCTCCTTACCTTAGAGAAGCTCTTGGCTTGGATATTATGTTAACTGTAACAGACAAAGAGAAGTTTTTGTACTATCTTCCTGGCGATAAAGTTGACGTCAAGGTGAAGGTAGGACAAGACATACCAGAAAAGTCTTTGCTTAATAAGACGATTCAGACTGGCGAAAAACAATCTGCTGAAGTACCAGAAGAAGTCTATGGAGTCGCGTTCAAAGCCATGAATGTTCCATTGAAAGATGAGCACGGGAATGTGATTGGTTGCCTTGGCACAGGTATAAATACAGAACAATGGTATGCAGTTAGGAAAGAAATATTGAAGCTATCGGAAAACTTAAATGAAAATATTATGAACATCTCCAGCTCAATGAAAGAGTTGACAAGTACGTCAGAAGAGGTATTGCAGACAGAGCTTGAATTCACCAATGCTGTACAAGATATCGAGAAAAACTTAAAAGAGATAACCAAGACACTGCAGTTCATTAATAAAATATCGTCCCAGACCAAAATGCTCGGCATCAATGCATCCATTGAAGCGGCAAGAGTTGGAGAAGCTGGCAAAGGCTTTTCTGTAGTCGCCGAAGAGATCCGCAAACTCTCTGAAGAGTCTTTGCGTACAGCCAATACAATCAAAGATATAACAGAAAAAACGAACATAGTTCTAAGTAAAATTACTGAAAAATCGACTAATGCTCTAGATTCAACGAACAAACAAGCTTCCTCAGCTCAAGAAATAAACGAAAACATTCAGGGTATTGTGGAGATTTCTGGTAAACTAAAGCATTTGACCAAGCAAAGTGTATGATAATAAAAGCCTCCAACACTACGTTGGAGATATGCTCCCCTTGAGGTAGACAGATTAAATGATTAAAATCTGCTACTGAGGGGGGCTTTTTTTGTCTAAAAGAGCATGTTCTGGATAAAGATTATCAGAAGACAGCAGAGATTTATGAAGTCTCCTACCAACAAGTTTATCATTGGGTAAAAAAAACGAAACTAGTGGAGGCGAGGTACTCAAAGACAAAAGAGGTGGCGCTAAAGTGAGTGAGCATTCATCTGTAATTAAGGAGAAATATAATCAAAAAGCGGACAAATATGATCGCTTGATGGCTCCAATGGAAAAGATGATGATGGCAAAATGGCGGACCCAATTGTTACGAAATGTACAGGGTCTGGTTCTAGAAGCCGGGGTCGGGACAGGTGCTAACCTTCCTTATTATCCGGCAGGTGTAAAAGTAATTGCCGTTGATTTTAGCTCCAGAATGCTAGAATTAGCAGTAAAAAAACTTCCACAGACTAAAGCAGAAGTAGAATTGAAAGTGGCTGATATACAGGCGTTACCCTTTTCTGACAATACTTTTGATACGGTTATAGCGGCTTGTGTTTTTTGTACTGTACCCGATCCGTTTCAAGGTTTTCGAGAACTTCGCAGAGTTATCAAACCAGATGGCAAACTGTACTTCCTCGAGCATGTCCGCAGTGAGAACGTTCTTTTGGGCCCAGTTATGGACTACCTGAATCCAATTGTCCTAAGACATATGGGAAGCAATATTAACCGTAGAACAGAAGAGAATATTCAACGATCAGGCATGAAAATATTGCACTGTGACAAGTTGTTCGGCGATATTGTAAAAAGACTTACCGTAATAGCCAATAAATAGCTTGAAGACCTGTTAAACCAGAATTTCTCACACCTGAAAAGTGGGAGATAAGGGTCTCAAAAAGAGGGATAAGCAAGAGTTGAAGAGTCCAGTAAAAAGCTTTTCTGTAGACGCCGAAGAGATTCAGGCGCAAACTCTATGAAGAGTCTTTGCGTATGGGTCAAAGATTCAACAAATATACAATCTTGTGGATACTATGTTTTATTAAACGAATAGAGATAAGGTGGTATGATATGGCTAAAGACAAGTCAACATATAAGGAGGAGGAAAATATGAGTACAGTAGAAACATTTAAAAGCCCTGTTATATTCACTCCTTCTAAAAAAAATTGAAAAGGGCCTAAAAGAAGTAAAAATGATTGAACAGGCTGTTCTAAAACCCAAAAAGTTGAGAGTGATTTACTAGCGAAGTATAAAAAAATTCATAAGGGGTTGAAACAATGGAATTTCCTAAAGTATCAAAAGAAATCTTCAATCCGATCAACGAAAACGTAAAAAAGTTAGCCGAACTCTTTCCTTCCGTTGTGAAGGATGGACAAGTTGATATAGAAGCATTAAAAGCAGAACTGGGACAGTTTGAAAGTGCCAGCGATAAATTATCGGAACGATATGAACTTGGTTGGGCCGGCAAAGAAGAAGCCAAGAAACTGGCCAATCAAGATGTTGTTGGGAGGACCTTGAAGTACATACCAGAGGATAGTAAAGATCCTGAAACGACAGAAAACTTGTATATTGAAGGGGATAATTTAGAGGTTCTGAAGCTTCTTAGGAATAGTTATTACAACAAGGTGAAAATGATCTATATCGACCCACCTTATAATACGGGAAAAGATTTTATTTATAGAGATAAATATTCAGTAAGTGAAGTAGAAAATTCATTATTAGAAGGTGAATTGGATTATACAGGAAAAAGACTTGTTGTAAATCAAAAAAGTGGTGGTAGATATCATTCAAACTGGCTATCTATGATGTATCCGAGAATTAAGTTAGCAAAAGATTTACTAACAGATGATGGAGTTATCTTTATTAGTATCGATGATAATGAAGCGGATAATTTGAAAAAAATGTGTAACGAGATTTATGGTGAAGAGAATTTTATTGCAAGGCTAATTCATAAAAATAACTCAAATAAAAACCAAGCGAAGCTTATTGGTGTTACAACTGAATACGTACTATGCTATGCTAAATCCTTGGAAAATCTAAAAGAAAGCGAATGGCGCATTGCCAAAAAAGGAGCAGGTGATATTCACAAAACTTTTTTAACTTTAAAAGAAAAAGGACTTTCACTCGACGAAATTGAGGATGAAATAAAACAATTATATAAAAGACCAAAATATGCTCATTTAAGCAGATGGAATAAAGTTGACGAAAACGGAGTTTTTAAAGATGCTGATTTATCCAGAGAAGGTGGCCCTACAGATTATACAATTATAAATCCGAATACAGGACAGCCTTGCATTGTTCCTAATAGAGGGTGGGGAAAATCTCATAGTGAATTGTTAAGACTTCAAAAAGAAGATCTAATATGGTACGGAGATCCAAAAACTCCTCCTGGTTTAAAGGATTATCTAAAAGATGATGATGTTTCAGTTCCTGATAATTTTTGGTATTTCGATAACTCAGTTGATACACGTTATATAAAAGATTTATTTGGAGATATAGTTTTCGATAATCCGAAACCAATAGATATGATAAGTCAAATAATTGAGATGAGTACTGACGATTATAGCATAATTATAGACTTCTTTTCTGGCAGTTCCACCACAGCCCACTCAGTAATGAAAATAAATGCAGAAAAAGGTAGTAATCGAAAATTTATAATGATACAACTGCCAGAATCATGCGATAAAAAAAGCAAAGCATACAAAGCTGGATTCAAGTACATAAGTGAAATCGGCAAAGAACGCATCCGCAGAGCAGGAGATAAAATCTTAGAAGAAAACAAAGACAAAGAAGGCATTGAAAATCTTGACATAGGCTTCAAAGTATTCAAAGTCGCTGACACGAACATTCGCTGGTTCAGCGATGCCATAAATTCAGAACAAATGACCATTGATGAAAGCACCATGGCCGACAAGGATAAGCTAGACTTTAATCTAGGTACTAAAGACATTGATGTAGTCTATGAAATCATGCTTCGTCACAGAGACATACCGCTGTCTACGAAAGTAGAAAAAGTATCGTCTATCGGAGAGAGAACGTATATATTTGCCGATACAGTCTTAGTTTGCCTTGAAGAAGACGTAACAGAGACCATTATCGACAACATAGCGGTCTTAGAACCCATGCCTAGCAAAATCATTTTCCGTGATAGTGCCTTTGATGCCGATATTACCTTAAAAACCAACAGTATGCTACGACTAGAAGCACAAATGAAAAAGAACAGTGGTACGAAGAAAAAAGCATACCGCGTTGAGTTTATTTAAGGGGGATGCCTATGACCAGCCGCATTGCTTTTCATTTTGAAGATGGACTGCCCTTTCAGCAAGATGCCATATTGTCAGTCGTCAATCTTCTCAATGGCGTTAGTCGTCAAGCTGAGGGTACTATTTACCATAATATTAGTAGAGCCAAGAAACTTACAGAAAGCGACCCAGTTCGTAACCCTCAGATTGTAAAACCATCAAGGCTCTTACAGAATCTGCGTGAAGTACAACTTAAAAATAGGCTATTAATGGACTATGAACTAAAGGGGCACAATTTTACCATAGAAATGGAAACTGGTACAGGGAAGACCTATGTATATTTACGGACTATTCTAGAACTATATAGAACTTACGGCTTCACCAAATTCATGATCGTAGTACCGACCATAGCCATCCGTAAAGGGGTAGAAAAAAGCATTGAAATGTTGAGAGAACATTTCAAAAGTATATATCATGGTTTAGATATGCATAATCATGCTTTCGTCTATGACTCTAAAAACCTTAAAAAAATAAGTAGTAACTTTGTTGAGTCGAGAGATCTAAGCATCGTCATCATGAACATACAAGCTTTTAACAAAGATTCGAACAAGATCCGTCAATCCGATGAATACGGTCAGATTCTCTGGGAAGATATCAAGTACATCAATCCAATTGTAATTATCGATGAGCCACAGAAAATCGAGGGGACTAACAAGAAAAAGAGTGCTTCCTTAGAAGCAATCGAATTGATCAATCCCTTGTTTATACTGCGTTATTCAGCGACTCATAAAAAATTGTTTAACCAGGTCTACAAGCTTGATTCGTATGATGCATTCCAAAAAGATCTGGTCAAGAAAATAGAAGTAAAGACTGTTCACGGAACGATACCGAAAGATTTTCCCTATATTCGTTACGTAGAGTTCACCAAAGATCTATATGCCAAGATTGAGATCTTCCATGTAGAACAAGGTGGGACAATCCGCAAAAGACAAGTCAAAGTTCGAGGCAATGATTCCTTATATATCTCTTCAGGTAAATTACAGCAATATAAAAACATGATTGTTCTGGAAGATCCCCATAAACAAAAGAAACTTCGAATCGGAAAATGGGACGATATTATAGAGCTAGCTGTCGGAGAAAACAATGCAGATATTGGCGAAGAAGAAACAATAAGAATACAGATCCGACTTGCCTTGAAGAGCCATTTTGAGAAACAATATAGAATTCTACAAGAAGGAAAGCAAATCAAAGTACTTAGTCTTTTCTTCATCGATGCGGTCAACAAATTTAGAGATAGTAACGCTGTTGATGGTCGTGGTGAATACTTGCGAATCTTTGACGAAGAATATAGCAAAATTATTGCCGATAAGAATTGCCAAAAGCTATTCGAGGAATATCCGCAACTATTTAAGGAGTATAAGAATATCCAGAAAGTCAGGGAAGGATATTTTGCTGTTGATAAAAACAAAAATGCTGTAGAAGTAGACAACTGGGAAAGTTTAATGGATGAAGGAAAGCTCAAGGCCAAATCACAAGAAGATGTAGATCGAGGCATTGAGCTGATACTAGAAAAGAAAGACGAGCTTATATCTTTTGAAGAGCCTTTAGCCTTTATATTTTCTCATTCCGCCTTACGAGAAGGTTGGGACAACCCCAATGTCTTCACCCTGTGTACCTTAAAAAAAGGTGGCTCCGACATTGCCAAAAAGCAAGAAATCGGCAGGGGCCTGCGACTTTCTGTTGATATTAACGGTAATCGTTGCACCGATGAAAAGATTAATGAACTAACAGTCATCGCCAATGATTATTACGATCATTTTGCCGCCGCTCTTCAGCAAGACTTTAATGACAACTCTGGCTTTAACAAAGATGAAGTCACTTACGATGTGATTTATAATACCTTAAAGAATGCGGGCATAGCGGAAGACAAAATTATGGAGCTTGCCGAATCTTTCAGAAGTGAACTGATTGAAGAAAATATTATTAACAAGGAAGGTTTACTCACGCGAAAGGCCAATAATATTGAAAATATAACCTTCGTCAACCCTAAACTTCAGGAACACAGCATTCTGATTAAGGAAAAGTTTATTGAAGCGATGCAAGCCAAAGGTAGTAAGAAGATTGTCATTAAAAATGGCGATGAAGAACCTGTTGAAAATGGTGCACACAGCTTTATATCAGAAGAGTTTTTTAAGAGACTACTGAACGAATTGAGCAAACGTATGTCACAGCGTACCATGTATCAAGTGAAAATCAACAGTGAAGCTTTCATAGAAGAAACAGCTACGGAATTAAACGAGCTTTTGCGTTTTAAAAGTGTAAGACTAGAATTCAACATAGAGACAGGCAAGGCAGATTTTGACGAGCAAAAGAAATTCCGTCTCTCCGATCCTTCACAACAGATTTTCGTCGATGAGTTAGAAGGAATGGATAGCCAAAAAAGTCAATTCGAGATCATAAACTATATCATGTATCATACCATGCTACCTCGGTTAGCCATTTACAAGATTATATCGAAGCTAGAAAAAGTAAATATGCTAAAGAGCCAAGATACTCTTGATTTTGTAACGCAAAGCATCAGAGAAAAGCTTACCGATTATATGGCCAAAGGTGTCGTTAAGTATGAAGCTATTGATGGCTATGTTTTTGACGAATCTACTATATTTGAAACAGATCAGATAGACATAAGTATGCTCGATGATGCCAAATCCCTTGTGTTTCAAACTAACGCCGAACTGCGCAGAGCTGTCCATAAGTATTACAAATTCGACAGCCAGGGCGAACTCCAATTTGCCAAAAGGCTAGACGTTGATGAAAAGGTACTCCTATATACGAAAATCAAGAAAGGTAGCTTTGTCATTGACACACCTTACGGCGAGTACTCTCCAGACTGGGCCGTGATTCGAAAAGGTGAGAATGACAAAGCAAGGCTTTTTTTCATCGTGGAAACCAAAATTGACAAAGCCGAAAAAGATTTAACAAGCGTTGAAAAGACCAAGATAAAATGCGGTAAGCTACACTTCAAAGCAGTTGCCTATGATGTAGAGTTTAAGCAAGCTAAGAATTATGATGATTTTTTGCAGAAGATAGGAAGTTAATCGAGCTGATAGATGGACGAGAGAAATTATAAAGTAGATAAAAGGACTGGGCTGTTTGACTATCCCAGTCCTTTTATCAGATTTCTACAACTTATAAGCATTACCAGCTCTGTATAAGAGAGAGGATCTAACAACATGAACTTTGGCATTACACCTAGAAGTATGGCACTCATACTTGATGCCTTAAAGCGTAAGCAATCTATCGAGCGTGCAGTAATCTTTGGGAGTCGGAGTATGGGCAATTTCAAGCAAGGATCGGATGTGGACATCGCTCTCTACGGTGAGCATGTTACAGAAGAAATAGTGCAGGAGATTCATGCAGAGTTAAATGAGCGACTACCACTACCTTACTTTTTTGACGTAATTCATTACGACACATTAGAACATGCAGGGCTAAAAGAACAAATCGATCGATTTGGAGAGGAATTTTACAGTCGCTGAAGGAAGCCCTACCAAAGGTATCAAAAAGGTATTATTACCCCTAGCTATAAATAAGTTTTAAGCAATTACTCTTAGAGATGATAAAGAATTAGGAGGTTCCCGACATGCCAGTCACAATACGAGCGGCAGAAGAACCACTTGCAAAAATATTTAGCAATGATTACGTGTTCACCATTCCACGTTATCAACGTCCCTATTCTTGGACAACCGAAGAAGCCGGAGAATTGTTGGAAGATTTTTTACCCTATCTTGAAGATACAACACTTCCTATCGAGAATCTTGACCCTTATTTTTTGGGAAGTATTGTTTTAATCAAAGGCGATGGACCATCGGCGGAAGTTGTTGACGGCCAACAACGGTTAACTACTCTAACCATTTTACTTGCCACAATACGAGCTTCCGTGCCCGATATGGCTCAACATTTCACGAAATTTCTGTACGAAGAAGGAAGCCCCATACTTGGGACAAGCGATCGATATCGGCTGACTCTCCGCGAAAGAGATGCCGCTTTTTTTCAACAATACATACAAAAAGAAGGTGGCCTGGCTAGCTTAAGAGACTTGAGTACTCCCACTAGCGATAGCCAGTCCAAGATTCAAAAAAATGCTATTTACTACTTGAACCGCTTAGAAAAAATGACAAAAGAAGAACGTGTTCGCTTGGCTCAATATGTTATCAACCGCTGTTATCTCGTGGTAGTTCGGACACCTGATTTTGATTCGGCCTATCGCATCTTCTCTGTATTAAACGACCGTGGCCTGGATCTGACTCATTCAGACATTCTAAAAGCAGATATTATTGGTCGTTTACCAGTGTCGATACAAGATAGCTATACTAAAAAGTGGGAGACGGAAGAAGATAATCTTGGTCGAGATGGATTTAAGGAATTATTTGCCCATATCCGCATGATCTATAGAAAGCGGAAACTTGAAAAAACAGTGCTACAAGAAGTGCGGGAACATGTAAAGCCTACTAACAACGCCAAGGCATTTATTGATGAAGTGCTGATACCTTTTGCTCAAGCTATGAACGACATTCGGACAGCTACTTATGAAAATGCTTCTAACGCCGATGCAATCAATGAGCTATTTGGCTGGTTAAACAGAATCGATAACAATGACTGGCTACCTCCTGCTATTTGGTACTTAGCCCACAATCGTAATGATTCCCCTAAGCTACTAGCCTACTTCCGCGATTTAGAACGTTTGGCAATGGGCTTGTTTATTTTACGTTTCAATATTAATGAACGTATAGAGCGATACGCTCGCTTGTTGACGGCCATGCAAAAAGGGGAGGACATGTATGCTCCTTCTTCTCCACTGCAATTGACGATGGACGAATGCAATAGGATCGTGGAAACCTTAAATGGCCCCGTTTACAACATTACCAAGATACGTATGCCCTTGTTGTTACGCTTAGATGCAGTGCTTTCATCAGGAGGAGCAACCTATAATTATCCGAAAATAACAATCGAGCACGTTTTGCCGCAGAATCCTGATCCCAATGGACAATGGTGCAAGTGGTTTCCTGATCAGGCAGAGAGAGAAAAGGCTGTTCATCGTTTAAGTAACTTGGTGTTGTTAACTCAAAAGAAAAATAGCCAGGCGCAGAACTTTGAATTTGAGCGCAAAAAGATAGAATATTTTGCTCGCAAAGGTGTCAGTCCTTTTGTATTAACAACGCAGGTCTTACAAGAAGACGAATGGAAACCGCAGGTCTTAGAGAATCGACAGGAAAAACTGCTCAAAAAGTTGAAGGGACTTTGGAGGCTATAATTTAGTGACTCCATGATGCGACCCCTGAATTCAGAAAGCCAGAATGAAAATTGTTAAATTGCTTTTTACTCTTGCAAGGTCTTGGCGTTCAAAAACTCCAAGGCTTTTATTTTTTTAAAAAATCTAAAACGATCCCCATAGGCGTACAAAACTGTGACCCAATCAAATGGAGCTATAGAAATGGCCGGATTTACTCCATCTTTCTACACCCTACATGGACGAAAGGTACAAAAAGAAAGAACCAAGTGCTTTGTCGTCACATTTACATACATATTAACAATGCTTACTAATCCTTAACATCCTTTACCTTCAATTAAAGTTAACTTAACCGTAAGTAGCAACCTGATATGGTACTATCTAGAAGACATAGCATTTCAAATAATACACAAAAAGAATGCTATGTAAATTATTGAGAAACAAAGAGAGGGAAAAAGGTGAAAAAGTTACTTTTAGTAGTGGCGGCTATGTTTTTATCACTTTCTATTCTTACAGGCTGTTCTTCAGAAGCCAGTAAGAAAGACAGTGGACCTATTGTCATGGTCTGGTATCCTAACGAATCAGGTGAAGATCTCAAAAGTGCTCGTGACGAATACAGCCGCATCATTGAAGAGGCTACAGGGAGAAAAGTAGAACATAGACTTACAACAGATTATGTTATTGCAATTGAAACTATAGCAAATGGAAACGCTCACATAGCCTACATGGGAGCACAAGGTTATATTGAAGCTAACAAAAAGAACAACAAAGTCCTACCACTGTTTGTCAATAGCGGCTCTTCTGGAACTTTAGATGACGCTGTCTACTATAGCTGGCTAGCAGTTAAGAAAGGCAATGAAGATCAATACCGAAATGGCTCTGCTTTTTCCATTGATAACATAGAAGGAAAAAGATTCTCTTTCGTATCTAATAACTCCACTTCAGGCTTCAGAGTACCTTCAGCAGGCATAGTCAATCATTTTTCCCAAAAAGATAAATGGAAGAACTTGCAAGCCGAAGATTTGTTAGAAGGTGGACGCAATAAATTACTTAGCGAAGTACTCTATGGTGGCTCTCACCAGGGCACAACTGTGAACCTTCTTACAGATAAAGCTGATATAGCTTCCTTCTGTGATACCTGTGTAGCCAACTACATTGAACATGCTTCTGGCACCCCGAATCGACCAGGCGCTGTCTATCGTATACGTCAAGACGCAGACGCCCCCTTTACTAACTTAAAAGGCGAAGAGTTTGTATTAATCTCTGTAACTCCAGTTCTTAACCCACCCTTTGTTACAAATACAGATGTTCTCGATGAAGAAACGCAAAAAGCGCTAATAGCCGCTTTTACGAGTGATGAAGTAAAAAATAACGAAAGAATTTTCGTTCCTAAGGACTCAAGCTTTAAGGGACTTTTCCAGAAATCTTCAGGGAATGAGCGTTTCTTAGATGTAAAAGACGAATGGTTTAATCCTGTAAGAGAATTGTCCAATTAATATTCAGAAAGGAGTTAACAAAAATGACGTTATTAGATGTAAAAAATCTCAACAAACAGTACGGAACAGGAACAGTAGCGTTATCAAATGTTAACTTCTCAGTAAAAGAAGGAGAGTTTATTTCTATCATCGGTCCATCTGGAGCGGGGAAATCAACTCTCCTCCGCTGTCTAAATCGCATGATTGAGGCAAGTAGCGGTGAGATAACATTTGATGGTATGAAAGTATTACAACTGAACAAAAAAGAACTCAGGAATCTTCGTTCTAAGATTGGAATGATTTTTCAACATTATAATTTAGTGAATCCTTTGAGCGTCATAGAAAATGTACTTCACGGTCGATTAGGTTACAAGTCTACCATGAAGGGCCTATTGGGGATTTATAGTGAAGAAGAGAAAAAAGGAGCTTTGGAAATTATTGAGCTTCTGGGCCTAGAAGAGCAAATCTACAAGCGCTGTGACCAATTAAGTGGAGGACAAAAACAACGTGTTGGCATTGCTAGAGCTCTTATCCAAAAACCGAAAATGCTTTTATGCGACGAGCCTATCGCTTCTTTAGATCCTAACGCATCTAAAATTATTATGGACTATTTGCGTAAAGTAACAAATGAGATGGGTATCACTTGTCTGGTGAATTTGCACCAGGTTAACGTTGCTCTCACCTATTCAGACCGCATTATCGGTGTAAAGCAAGGCAAAATCGTCTATGACGGTTTACCGCAATATGTAACAAAAGAAATCATTCAAGATATATATGGCACAGAATCAGGTGAACTGATTCTCGATATAGGAGGAAATCGTGGGGCCTGATATATTTACGGTACGAAGAAATAACCGAATATTCTTTTTTTTAGCTTTAACAGCCATCACCGTTAGCTCTATTATCGTGACAGAATATGACATTGCTAAAGGCTTTACAAGTATATACAAAGCAATTACCTGGTCTTTGAGCAACTTCTATCCTGATGCCAATGCCATGACGAGACTTCCCGATATTATGATTAAGCTACAAGAAACAGTGCTCATATCGATTGCAGCAACAACAGTAGCGGCCTTATGTGCCTTTTTCTTTTCCATCTTTGGTTCAAAAACAACAAAAGTAAATTCTATACTGAGCACTTTAAGTCGAGGCGTTGCTTCCTTCTCCAGAAATATTCCTGATGCAGTTTGGGCTTTGATTTTACTTTTTTCTTTTGGTCAAAGTGCCTTGACCGGCTATTTTGCCTTGTTTTTTGCTACCTTTGGCTTTTTAACTCGTACATTCATCGAAACTATCGATGAAGTAGGTGATTCTTCAGTAGAAGCACTGCGAGCTACTGGAGCTAGCTATACACATATCATAGCGCACGCTTACCTTCCTCTATGACTTATCTTTTATCGTGGACTTTTATGCGGTTTGAAATTAACTTTGCAGTCGCCGTAGCCATGGGAGCCGCCGCCGGTGCTGGTGGAATTGGCTTTGAACTTTATATGGCCAGCGGTCATTATTACGATTTACGTGAAGTAGGTGTCATTACCTACCTAGTTTTGGCCGTAGCTATCATACTTGAAGCCATCTCAACGCGCTTTAAAAGAAGACTACAAAGCAACGCATAGTTGGGGAGGAAAGTTTGTGCAAAGGAAAAGACGAACGACCATACTTGTAAAAGGTTCTATGGAGCTAGCGAGAACTTTAGCAGAAGAGATCTTAGAACGCTATCAAGTACAGATAATTCAAGAACCTCAACAAGGATTAGTTATGGTAAAAATGCGTGATCAAAGCCAGCATACACTATTTTACATAGGTGAAGTGCTAATAACGGAATGTAAAGTGCAAATTGAAGACACAATCGGCCTAGGCATAATACAAGAACAAAATCCTCAGAAAGCCTACTATTTGGCGATTATAGATTCAGCTTATAATGCCAATCTTTTCGAAACAAAAGCATGGGAAGAACTACTTATAAGAGAAGAAAAGAAAAATCAAGAGCTAGAAGAGCAAGAAAGATTACAAATCTTGAAAACAAAAGTAGACTTTACCACCATGAGTCTATAGGAGCGTAGCGAAAAATGACTATTTATGATCCTCATGCTGTACAAAAAGCATATCGTAAGCTAATAGATAGCCTCTCAAAACCAGGAACGATCAATATACTAGATGAGTTTAGAGATTCTAAGGACATAAAGATACCTTGTAACGATTCCACATATTTATTCATGCAAATGCTCTTAGATACAGAAGTTACTTTTCACATTCTCGGCCAAAATAGTGAAACCATCAGCAAGTATGTTAGTCAAATTACTTATGCTAAGTCAGCACCTCTTCATGAGGCTGATTTCATTTTCTTATTACAAAATCGAGAAGCAGGGCAACTAGTAAATGCCATTGAGCAATGCAAGTCAGGAGAGCTGATTAATCCCCACCAATCAGCAACATTGATCGTGGAAGTAGAAAAAATCTCTAAGGAAGAAAAGTATCAATTAAAAGGACCTGGTATCGAAACAGTTCAATTCATGAACATTTATGAAAAGGACAATTGGATAGAAGCAAGAGCACAAAAAAACATCAACTATCCTATAGGAATTGACATCTATTTTCTAGATCCTGAAGCAAGACTACTGGCTCTTCCAAGAACAACAATAATAGATGGTCTTACTTAGCAATCCTAAATAAAGAGGTACACAACATGGGTTATGTAGCAGTAAAAGGCGGTTCATCTGCCATAGAAGAATCCATCAAAAGGTTACAATATCAGCGCATTAAAGCCAAAAAAAAGATTGATGTAGAAGTTATACAAGGAACTCTTCGTGGTCTTATCGATAAAATCATGTCAGAAAGCAGTTTATATGCCAGAGAATTAGCCGCTTTGGCTATCAAACAAGCAGAAGGCAATCCAGAAGAAGCTACCTTTATATTAAGAGCCTATCGCTCTACCTTGCCAAGAAAATATTACTCCCAAGTCGTTGATACAGAAGACATGAGAATAGAGAGAAGAATATCAGCCGCTCTGAAAGACATTCCAGGCGGACAGATCTTAGGCGCAAGTTATGATTATAGGCATCGCCTGTTAGACTTTGAACTCTATGAGGAAAAGATAGAAGATCTAGAAAAACTTCTGCAAGAATTTGAAGCAGAAGGATGGTCAAATTCTGAAGAAGAAGCATCTGGTGCTAAGCAAAAGACCTCAGAGCATAGTTACACAAAAGTTCCCAAAGTTATCTCCTTTTTACGAGCAGAAGGACTTCTTCCTCCCGTAAAAATTGACGACAGTGAACCTGATGATATAACCAGAAAAAGCATTGAATTTCCGACAAGACGCAGTGCCAGACTACAGACTTTAACAAGAGGAGAAGCAGGTGCGGTAACTGCACTAGGTTACGCCGCTATTCGAGGATACGGAATGGTTCATCCTACAGTCGGTGAGTTGAGAGTTGGTTATCTGCCTATTCATATTGATTATCCACTTCAAGAAGGAAATGAGGAAGACGCTGTCTACATTGGTGAAATAGAAGTAACAGAAGTAGAATCCTTAATACCACAAGTTATAGAAAAAGAAAAAGGAAGAAAGGAAATTGAGTTTACAGTTGGTTATGGCCTCTGTTACGGTCAAAACGAAACCAAAGCTATTGCCATGAGTATCCTAGATAGTTGTCTAGCAAAGAAAGATCTCCTATCTCCCACAGCAGTCCATGATGAAGAATTCGTCTTACTACACATTGATGCCGTAGAAGCAAGCGGTTTTATCTCACACTTGAAGCTTCCTCACTACGTCACCTTCCAATCAGAACTAGACAGCCTCAGGAAGACGAAGAAAAAGGAAGAGAACCATGAAAGCATATAACTTTGCCTTCTTTGACGAAGGTTCCAAAAGAGAAATAAGAAGAGCAACTGTAAAAGCAATTTCTATACCAGGCTATCAAGTCCCCTTTGCCTCACGAGAAATGCCTATCGCTAGAGGTTGGGGAACAGGTGGATTGCAACTGACTTTATCGCTCCTAGGCCAAGATGATATAGTCAAAGTAATCGATCAAGGTTGTGATGAGTCAGTAAATGCTGTAAATATAAAGAAATTTATTAATAAAATGACCGGAATTAGAGAAACAGAACAAACAGCAACAGCGACAATTATTCAAAGCAGACACAGAATTCCGGAAGTAGAATTAAGAGCCGATCAAATCTTGGTATTGCAAGTACCCATACCAGAACCATTACGAGAAGTAGAACCAAGCGAATACATAACGCAAAGACTTCATGCCGATCAGGAGTACAGTGCCATATGGCTCATGCTTTTTGAACAAATTATGAAACATAACAAGATGACTACAGGAGCAGATCATCCTGTGCTTGTACACCAGCGTTATGTTATGTCACCAAGTCCCATTCCACGCTATGACAACTGCAAACTACATAACTCTAAAGCGCTTATCTTACTAGGTGCAGGTAGAGAAAAGAAAATATATGCCATACCGCCTTACACGACAGTTCAATCTTTGGCTTTTAATGATTATCCCTTCCAGACAGAAGATTTTTCAGGACGAACATGTCATCTTTGTGGAGCATCAGCTGTCTATTTTGATGAATTGATTGATGAAGAGAGTGGACACAAATATTACCAATGTAATGACAGCAGTTACTGTTTGCAAAGATTAAATCAAGAGCTTCTATAGCTAGAGGTGTAACAAATGTACTGTACAGAAGAACCCATCTTAAAAGTTAATAACATGGTAAAGCAATTTGGAACGGGGTGTTCTAATTGCTTCAATTTAGAAGAAGAAAGGCTAGAGAAAAACTATTGCCCCTGCTGTCAAACCGTCTACGCTTGTCAAGGCCTATCTTTAGAACTTTATGAAGGTGAAATCTTAGGTATTGTTGGTGAATCAGGCTCTGGCAAATCAACTTTCATGCGCTGTCTTTACTTTGATCAAGAAGTGACTAAAGGTTCAGCCTATATTCGAGCTTATAAAAAAGGGCAAGCCAACATATTTGAACAGAATTCTCAACAGAAAAGATATATTAGAAATCAGATAATGGCTATGGTATATCAAAACCCCTACTTGGGCTTACGAATGAACTTTTCTTCCATTGGCAATGTAGCGGAGAAGCTTATAGCCTCAGGCAACAGAGAAGTATCATATATGACTTCAAGAGCTTCAGAATTACTCAATAAAGTAAAAATACCCTCTTACCGAATCAGAGAAGCACCACAAAATTTTTCAGGCGGTATGCAACAAAGAGTGCAAATCGCCAAAGCTTTGTCCAATAATCCACCTATCTTATTGCTTGACGAAGTTACAACAGGGCTTGACTTATCTGTTCAAGCCAATGTCCTTGACTTAATAAAGAGAATACAACGAGAGTTAAAAATCAGTATGATTATAGTTTCTCACGATCTAGCAGTCATTCGCATGCTAGCTGACAGAACTATTGTAATGCTTAATGGAAAAATAATTGAGCAAGGACTGACCGATCAGATCTTAGAAGATCCACAACATCCTTATACCCAACAGTTGGTTCACTCTTTACTATGATCCAAAAGGAAGGCGAAAGTCATGTATCTACTTACTAACGGAAAGATTATCCTTGAAGATAAGGTTTTAGATAATCAGGAACTTCTCATCGAAAGTGATAGAATTGCTAGAATTGAAGAAACCGGGAAAATAGCAAGGGAAGGTTTAGAAATCATTGACGTAAAAGGTGGATACATTGCTCCAGGCTTTATAGATATTCACTCCGATTACATAGAACACATGGCATCACCAAGGCCAAGCAGTGTCTTAGATTTTCGAATGGCCATTCGAGAAGTAGAAAAACAATTAGTCAACCAGGGAATTACTACTATGTACCACTCTCTTTCCCTTTATAAAGAATCCATCTTTTCACCAAAAGCCATTCGAAGCTCTGAAAATGTAAAAAAACTAATCGACCTTATCGAAAAAACAGAAGATAGCAATCGCTTAATACGGCATCGTTTTCACGCCCGCTATGAACTAGACAATGTTGATGACGTTAATTATTTACTTGAATATATTCGTAAAAGAAAAATTCACTTACTCTCTTTTATGGATCACACGCCAGGACAAGGACAATACAGAGATTTGGAACTCTATAGAGAAACAGTACGAGGTTACAAAAATTATAGTGATGAAGAAATTGAACAGCATATTCTCGATTTACAAAGAGCACAAAAACTTGATCTAGAAACGATGATGTATATAGCACAAACAGCAATAGAGCATCAAGTCGCCCTAGCTTCTCATGACGACGATAGTCTAGAAAAGCTTGATTTGGTACAAAAAATGGGCACAAGCATCTCAGAATTCCCTATTACCTTAGAAGTGGCCAAAAAAGCTAAAGAAAAAAAGATGCACACAGTAGCCGGTGCACCTAATGTATTACTAAAGGGCTCTCATTCTGGCAATTTATCAGCCATTGAGGCTATCGAAGAAGGCTGTATAGACATTCTTTGTAGCGATTACTACCCTGCATCACTATTACATGCTCTATTCTTACTACATCACAAATACAATAAAGATTTGCCTTCCATGCTTCGATTAGTTACCATCAACCCTGCCAAAGCATTAGGAATCGATCATGAAACAGGATCGCTAGCGGAAGGAAAAAAAGCCGATATTATTGTGATTGGAAAAGTAGAAAGTGACTATCCCACAATCAATTATGTATTCGTTGATGGCAACTTTGTTTCCCAACTCAATTACTTGCAAAAGAAAATAGCAATGTAAAAAATACAAATACATAAGAAAAGGTGGGACTATGGAAGAAATTATCAGGGTAGAAAATCTCTCAAAATATTTTACACTGCACAATTTAGATAAAAGGATTAAAGCATGTAGTCAGATTAGCGTAAAAACACTTATAGAGAAACTGAAAGAAGAAGGTACTTCCATGGTAGGTATTTTTCATGACTTAGAATTCATGGAAGGATTATGCGATAAAACTTTCAATATGCAGGCAGGTAAAATCATATGCTAGATAGTAAGATTGTAGTATTTGCCAAAGAAATCGTAAGATGTGCTGGTCAAGAGTTGAAAAAAGCAATACAACAGGAAATAATATGTACCTATAAAGAAAATGACCATAGAGAGCTATTAACGGAATTCGATGTCAAAATCGAAGAATACCTTATCCATCATATCAAGAATAATTATCCCGATCATGGTATTATTAGCGAGGAAAAAGAAGAAAAAGATGATTTGAAAGGCTATGTATGGATCATTGACCCTATTGATGGAACAACAAACTTTATTAACTTTCAAAATAACTTTGCTATTTCTGTGGCTCTTTATTATAATAGCCAACCTTGCTTAGGTATAGTCTATGATGTTATGAAAGACCACATCTATTGGGCCATAAGTGGTCGAGGTAGTTTTGTGAACGATTGTAGAATTCCTCCACGCAAGCCACCGCTATTAAGAAACGCTATCGCCGATATAAGCCTAAATAGCATTGAAAGCTTTTATTATAAAGAACATATTAAACTCTTTGATCTAGCCAAAGAAATAAGAGGACACCGCTGTAGTGGTTCTGCATCACTGTCTATTTGTCAGATCGCTCTAGGCAATATAGACATCTATATATCGGCCAAGCTAAAATCCTGGGACTTTTCAGCGGCTACAATTGTCTTAACAGAAGTTGGTGGCTATTATGGCAACCCTTTTGCAGAAAAGGTAGATTTAACTGGAACGCCCATAACCTTTATGGCCTCTTCTTCTCAAGCAATATATCAACAAGTTTGTGAGAGATATTTTTGCCTACCGAAAGTTGCAGTAACATAGGCAATTGTACATTGTTCTTTAAGCACTTGGTATTGGTGTGTCTACGGACTATCGAAGACGGGTGACGGAGTACTTTTCAAATTGATAAGTTAAACAAAAAACCGTTAAGAGCCTTTCACTCTTAACGGTTTTTTGCTCTATGGGCGACTCTTAAAAAGCTTCATTCCTTTTCCAGGATCCCGATAGGGGTTGTAGGGTGTTCCTCGCTACTTCTAGGACACAGAGATGACACAGCGGAACCGTCCCCCTGTGTTCCTAAAGAACTGGCACTCTTAGGTCTTAAATTGCTGGACCAGGCTGTTTAGCTTTTCTACAGATAAGGCCAGCTCCTGGGCAGAGTGACCGATGCTTTCAATGGTCGCGATTTGCTCTTCCACACTAGCGCTCATTTCTTGAGCTGAAGCGGCTGTTTCGACACTTCCTTCCGTAATAACAGCAAGAGAGGTTTGGATTTTTTCTACTGCTTGAGTCTGCTTCTGTAAAGCATCATCAATCTCCACCATTTGCGTTGCCAATTGAGAGACATCTTTTTGAATGCCTCTAAAGCTTTGGCCTGCTTTTTCTGTTTTGTTTACGACTTGATTTACTGTTCTATCTGATTCAGCCATCACTTGTACAGCTTCTTGGGCTCGGCTGGTAACTTCTCGAATCAGCTTAGTAATTTCAGCTGTTGACTGTGCGCTCTCTTCAGCGAGCTTACGCACTTCATCGGCCACTACAGCAAAGCCACGACCTTGTTCGCCGGCTCGCGATGCTTCTATAGCAGCATTTAAGGCTAGCAGGTTAATTTGCTCAGAGATAGAGGCGATCATCGTTACGACTTCAGATATTCGAGTAGAGGCATTGTCTAAGGCTTGCAAGGTATGGGCTGCATTTTGCGCTGTTTGAGATACCTGACTAGCAGATGCTAAAGCTTCCTCTAAAACTTGGGCGCCTTCATTGGCCCTTTGCTCGGCTTGACGGCTTTGCTCTGTAGCAGATTGGCTAAAGCGGTTGATTTGTAACGATTGGGACAGCAGTGTTTTCGTTGAGCCTTCAATATCCTGGGATGACTCAGCAGTCCGATCAACGGCATGAGCTACATCAGTTACCGTATGGCCGACTTGCTCCATCGCTTTGGACGATTCATCCATAATTCTTGATAAATCTTGACTTGATCTACCTATAGTGTGGCCGATATTTTTTAAGGAATCGATCATTTTACTTTGGTTGTCTAGAAAATCATTAAAACGCTGGGCTAAGAGGCCGATTTCATCGTTACTGGTCACTTCCATACGCTTACGCAAGTCCCCTTGGCCTTGTGCAAAATCTCCCATCTGTTCTGCTAGATTACGTAACGGCTTAATCATGGCTGGTAAAACGATGAATCCAAGATAGGAAAAGCCTACGATGGTAGCGAGTAGGGTTAGAATCAACAATCCGCTTTGAATACTAACTGCTCTCTCATACTTTTCCATTTGTAAGCGTAGATTCTGATTCATTTCACTTTGCATTTGTTGAACGACAGCTTCCGCTTCCTGCAGTCGTTCTTGTGCCTCTTGAAGCCTGTTTTCCAAGAAAAGGGAGTTGGTAGAAACCAAGGTCCCGTAAAAGTAGGTGTAGCTTTCACGTAATTCCCAGGCAAGCTCTTCTTCTAAGCCATCTAGCCGGTCAAGCAAGGCAAAAGCCTGTAAAGATTCTTTCGCTGTTTCAATGGCATATTGCTCATCTTCCGTAATAATTCCGGTCTGCGTTGCACTTTGCACATTCATAATAGAGTTATTTAGTTGATTTAGCGTTTGCCGCGTTTCCATGATCTTGGCAACATAGGTTTTGGTAAAAACAAGGTTACTGCTTAAAAGCATTAAGATTAAGATTCCAACCACGGCAATGGGTGCCATGATTTTTACGCGAAGGGAAGTGCTTTTCTTCGATACCATATGTAAGCTCCTTCAAATCTAATTGGCAGGTACAAAGCCATGGCTCTGCATAATCTGTTGGCCACTTTCTTCATCATAAAGATCAAGATATTGATTGATGGTATTACTTTGGTCCTTATAGACGAATAGGAGATCGCGAATGATCGGATAGGTCCCATTTTGAACAGTCCTTTGTTCCGCGGCAACACCGTCTAGAGCCAATATTTTTATAGGCATGCCTCGATCTAGAAGCGATTGAGCTGTCCCTAAAGAAACATAGCCGATGGCTCCAGGAATGCCACCGGTTAGGGTTGCGCCTTCTAGGTTTGAACCAATTTCAAAAGCTTCCTTGGCAATTCTCTGGCCTGTGGCTTCTTTTTTCTCTTGATGGGCCAATTGGCTATATTCTTCAAATAGATCTAAGGTTGCTCTTCCTTGTTCTTTGGAAACAAGTGTAACAGGCTGATTCCAAGCAGTTACTTCGTTCCAGTTCTTAATGTGGCCTTGAAAGATTTTCACCACAAGATCCTTGTCGATGGCTTCGATGGGGTTTTGTTCATTAACGATAAAAACGAGGGCATCATAGCCCACTGTTTTGTATTGAACTAGGGCCTTTTCACTGTCTCTTAGAGCCCGAGAAACAGCACCTAGCTGGGCTTGCCCTTGTACAACGTTGTTAATGCCAGTTCCACTGCCGCCACCTTCAATATGTACTTCCCCTCCGTAGCGGTCTTTATAGATCTCTGCTAATTCTTCAGCTACAGGCTGTAGGGTTGTGGCTCCCGTAACTCGGAGCGCTGCCATTGCTTGTGCGGACTGGGCAATCGTGAAAGTTGCTAAGGTGCTTCCTATGATGAAAGCGAGCAAAAGCAAAACTCCGTAGGGCTTCCTATATCTCTTTGATACCATGGTTGTCTCCTTTCTTTTCTTTATTGTGAAAACTTTTTATAATGTATAGCCACTTCTGCATGTATAAGGCAAATCCTTTTTAGTACTAGAAAAACATTTTTTCTGAGGCCAAAGTCCATAACTTAATTGATAGGTGGCACAATGCATAATGCTTATGTTTATGCGCTTCATTAATTAGTACTCCATTAAATAAGCCCCAACGAACTCTTGATTCGTTGGGCTTATCGATTAGGTCATGATCAACAACCTTATTATTTCGCATTGCTCTAGCATCAAGAAAAGGACAAGTAAATTATTCAACGAATAAGTAAGTATAACTATTTTTGCTATATCTTACTGCTTCATAAGCTCTTTTCTTGGCGAAAGGATAGGATTGTAATGATAGGACCGCAAAAAATCCGGCGAGGTCTATTTTTTCGCATTGCTATGACGATGTTCTTCATTATTATATTATTTTCCTATGCTGTTCTTGAATTCATTATCAATCCTGCTATGGAACGAGTGGCCGATAGTGAAATACGGCAATCTTCAACGGAGATTCAGGATAAAGTCGATGAGTTTTTTTCCTCTGCAGAACGTCAGCTTTTTACAGCTCGAGATTATACGCTCTACGGGTTTTTAGCAGAAGATGATCTTAATACCTTTACAGAACTTTTTATGCCTGCCCTACGACACAATGAGGCTTTATCGGCTCTCTTTTTAGCGAGAGAAGATTCTCAAGAACGTATCCTATTTCAAGATGTTAGCGGTTGGCGCAGTAGATTGACTTTTCCTGAACGTTACCCTGGAACAGCCACATGGCTGTACTGGGATGATGAAGGAAAGCTTTTTGAAGAGAAGCAAATCACCAGTGATTATGATTGTCGCACCAGACCCTGGTTTATCGGTGCCATGTCAATAGGGGAAGAGGAAGTATTCTGGACTGATCCTTATATTTTCTTTACCAAAGAAGAACCTGGCATAACAGCCTCTTTGCCTTTTAAGGATCAAAAAGGCACTCAATATGTCTTGGGAATTGATGTATCTTTGCGAGATTTGTCGCGCCTAACTTCTTCTACCACGATTGGGGAGCGAGGTTATGTTGCTGTTCTCGATCGGGAAGGAAAGGTAATCGGGTTACCAAGCTTTGACTCATTGCCACAGCCGATGGATCAAAGCCTCGTTGTTCATACCGTTGCAGAATTAGGCGATGACTCTCTCTTAGCTGGCTATTCTAGTTGGTCAAAGGGAGAGTGGAAAGCTAATGAACTGATTCGCTACAGTAGTAACGGTGAAGTTTGGCTTGCCTTATTTACACCAATTACTCTCGGGAAGCATAATTTTTTTGTTGCTACTTTTGTACCAGAAAGTCAATTTGCCCATGAGCGAGAACGCTGGCTCTTAGCCATGACCTTGCTTATGGTTACTGTGATTGGCTTATCTTTTTTGTTGTCCAATGAAATTTCCAAAAGAATTAGCAAGCCCTTGCGTCAGTTGTTAGAGCAAAGTGAACGTATTGGTAATTTGGATTTTTCACCTACTCCATTCAAAAAGACGGAGTGGGAAGAGATCAATCGTCTAGCAGATGCGCAGGAAGAAATGCGCCGAATGATTCGTGAGGCCACTGAAAACCTGGAAGATACAGTTCGTGCTCGAACTTTTGAACTACATAAACTTTCCCAAGCCATAGAACAGAATCCTGTAACCATTGTGATTACAGATAAGGATGGCACCATAGAATATGTCAATCCTAACTTTTGCAAAATCACAGGCTATTCACAAGAAGAAGCAATTGGTGCCAATCCTCGTATCTTAAAGTCTGATCTAACACCACAGAGCCTTTTTAAAGAACTTTGGACAAATATCAAAGCAGGACAAGAATGGCGCGGTGAGCTTATCAACAAGAAAAAGAATGGCGAACTATACTGGGAAAATCTAGTTATCGCGCCGCTTACCGATGAAAAGGGAGAGATAACTCACTTTGTTGCTATTCAAGAGGATATTTCTGATCTGAAAAAAGCGCAAAAAGATCTATTGGATCAGCTCGCCTTTATAGAAAAATTGATTGACGATATTCCCAACCCTATATTCTACAGAGATAGTGACGGTAAGTTTTTGGGGTGCAACAAAGCCTATGAGGCGGCTTTGGGTGTCAAAGGCGTTGAACTGATTGGCAAAACTACTTTCGATATGGATTTTTTCCCCAAAGAGTATCGAGACCATTATGAACAGCAAGTTGAGCGGGTCATTCGAGAAGGTACTGTTTTTCATGATTCTTTACAGTTGCCCTTTAGCGATGGAAAATTGCATGATGTTCTCTTCTGGATCTCTGGTTTTCGCCTCTCCGACGGCAGTCCTGGCGGTCTTACTGGCATTATTGTCGATGTAAGCGAATTAAGACAAAAGGAAGAAGAACTCAGACAAGCGAGACGGGAAGCAGAAGAAGCGACAGAAGCTAAGTCCATGTTCCTTGCTAATATGAGTCATGAAATACGTACGCCTATGAATGCCATCATTGGAATGGCTTACCTCACCTTAAAAACAGAGCTGACGGCCAAACAGCGCGATTATGTAGGGAAGATATATAACGCTGGAACAGCCTTGTTGCAAATTATTAACGATATTCTCGACTTTTCCAAAATCGAATCAGATAATCTTTCGATGGAGCAAATTGACTTTTTCTTAGACGATGTAATGCAAACTGTTGTCGACTTTAATTGTAGCAAAGCTAGTGAAAAAGGTTTGGAATTCTTGTACCATATTCCTGCCGATTTACCGAGAAATCTCGTTGGTGATCCCTTGCGTCTTGGACAGGTGCTAACCAATTTGGTTAATAATGCTCTGAAATTTACCTCAGAAGGTCTTGTTTCTGTCGATGTACAATTGTTAGAGCGCAAAAACAACAAGGTACAACTTCAGTTTAACGTTAGCGATACGGGAATTGGTCTTTCACCAGAAGTGGCAGACAAGTTGTTTCAACCTTTTACGCAAGCCGATGGTTCTACAACGCGAAAACATGGAGGCACTGGCTTAGGTCTTTCTATTAGCAAGCGGTTGGTGGAGATGATGGATGGAACGATAGGCGTTGAAAGCAAACTTGGTGTGGGAAGTCGCTTTACTTTTAACGTCTGGTTTGAATTATCGGAAGTGCAACAGCAAGAACGTACGATCATTCCTGAAGTGTTGAATAATATGCGCATGCTTGTTGTCGATGACAATCCCATGGCTCAAGAAATATTAATTGAATATCTCCAATCAGCAGGCTTTCGTGTTGATGCGGCAGTAAGTGGGGAAGAAGCACTAGCTATTTTGCAACGAGAGCAACAGATAGATCCTTTTGGACTTATTTTTTTGGACTGGCAGATGCCAGGTATCAATGGCTTAGAGGTAGCCCGACTGATCAAAGAAAGTTATGATTCAGCATCAATGCCTGCCATAGTAATGATCAGCGCTTTTGATCGAGAGGAACTGCGGCAAAAAACTGAGGAGCTGTCCTTAGAAGGCCTTTTGATCAAGCCAATTGGTCAATCTATGCTGATTGATAAAATTGTAGAGATCTTCGCACCAGCAAAAGGAAGTATGCTTAACAGTTTTTTGATCAGAGAAGTGGATTACAATTTAGCAGGTCTACAGGTGCTGTTAGCAGAAGATAATGAAGTAAATCAGCAAATTGCTGTTGAACTGCTACAAGGTCAGGGCATCTCTGTAGACGTAGTAGCTACGGGTAAAGAAGCGGTAGATAAGATTTTTTCTACTGATGAGAATAATTTCTACGACCTAGTGCTTCTAGATCTAGAAATGCCAGAAATGGATGGTTTCGAGGCGGCGCAGATCATTAACAAAGCCTATCCCGATTTGCCACTTATAGCCTTAACAGCCTGGGCTATGGAACGAGAACGAGACCGGTGCTTTGCCGTGGGAATGAAAGGTCATGTGCTTAAACCGATCGATCCACAGGTGCTTTTCACGACCTTGGCAAAGTTTAATCCCCATAAAGGCATAGGGAAGGAGTTTCTACCTACAAGGCCTTTTAGTAGGGGGACAGAGCCTATCGACAGTGACCTTCAATCCATCAGAGGAATTGATGCTGAAGAGGGCTTGAAGCGATTAGTAGGCAATGGTTCATTGTATAAAAAGTTATTAAGGCAGTTTGCAGAAAACCAAAAAGAGGCGCCAGCGATATTAAGAGAAGCTCTTCGCGAGAATGACAAGGCACTTGCAACAAGAATTGCCCACACTGTCAAAGGAGTGGCGGCTAATCTTGGAGCCTATGAAGTAAGCAAAGCCTCTGCCGCCATTGAAGAAAGCTTGCGAAAGTCTGAAAAAGAAGCTCCCTTGCCAGAAGATTTTCAAGAACTGCTCCATCAATTTTCCCAGCAACTAGAGCAGGTCATTGAGGGAATTCAGAGCCAACTACGGGAGGAATCTGCGCCTAAAGCACAAATAGATTACGCCAAGGTAGCACCTCAATTAGCCAAACTAAAAACTTTCTTGTCTGAATACGACAGTGAAGCTATTGATTTTTTCGATTCTCAACGTGAAGGCTTGCTACAACATTGCAAAGTTGACGCTATTGTTCAATTGGAAAAAGCCATCAAAAACTTTGAGTTTGATAAGGCGCTGAGCATCCTCAGTGACCTTGATGTGGGAGATAGAGAATCATGAATAGAGATGGAGAAAAGAAGGTAATTCTCGTTGTCGATGACACGCCTGATAACTTATCTCTTGTGAGTGGCTTGCTAAAAGATACATACAAAGTAAAAATTGCCACTAACGGAGAAATGGCCTTACATGTTGCCAAAGCGGCACCACCTGATCTTATATTACTCGATATTCTGATGCCTAAAATGGATGGCTATGAGACATGTAAGCGACTTAAAGAAGATCCCATTCTTGCTGATATTCCGGTGATTTTTCTAACAGCGTTGAGCAAAGTGGAAGATGAACAAAAAGGATTGACCTTAGGCGCTGTAGATTATATTGTCAAACCGATTAGTCCACCAATTCTTTTTTCTCGCATTAAGACACATCTGACCTTGAAAGAGGCAAGAGATTTTCTTAAAGATAAAAACTCCTATCTAGAAACAGAAGTGATCAGGCGCATGGAAGAAATCACCTTGACTCAAAAAGTATCCATTGTAGCCATGGCGTCGCTAGCGGAAACGCGGGATAATGAGACAGGCAATCATCTTCGTCGTACACAGCAGTATATACAAGAACTAGCCCTTGATCTTCAAGAACATGAACGCTTTCAAGATTATCTTACGCCAGAGAAGATTCAACTGCTTATACAATCGGCACCTCTTCACGATATTGGTAAAGTAGGCATTCCAGATCATATTTTGCTCAAGCCAGGACGGTTGACCGATGAAGAATTTGAATTAATGAAGACTCATACAACCTTAGGTAGAGATGCAATTGTGCGAGCAGAGCTGTTAATGGGACAGCGGGAGACTTTTTTACGTTGTGCCAAGGAAATTGCTCTGTCCCATCATGAAAAATGGGATGGAAGCGGCTACCCTGAAGGCCTTGCCGGAGAAGAGATACCGTTTCCAGCTAGACTCATGGCTCTAGCGGACGTCTATGACGCCTTAATTAGCAAACGAGTCTATAAAAATCCAATGCCCCACGATGTAGCCCACGCTATTATCATTAATGAATCGGGTAAGCATTTTGATCCAGCTGTTGTGGAGTCCTTCCTGCGCATAGAGAATAAGTTTAAAGAGATTTCTGAAGTGTTTCGGGATGGGGAGGAAGGCTGAGGAGGAAGAAGTAGAGATGATTGAGCAGGGTCTTTTTTAAAAAAGTTCAGCAACTTGCTATCAAAGCAACCAATTAAGGGGGGCTCATGATGCCTGATCTTTGTCTATGGTTACATAACAATTAGAAGGAAAATTCGCTTCTATACCAAGGGACTTGTCGTCGCTTACATAACATTTTTTTCGAATACTATACCAAACGGTTTTGCCCATTAATTTTGTGGCAAGTTAATCTTAATGAGGTGTAGTAATGAAAAACTGGATGGACAAAGCTTTTGGTGCTACGAAGCATTACAACATGGTTGACTTTTCCTTGTTGAAAGTATGTCTTTTTTCAATAGGCATACTTTTGGGAGTCTATCTTAACCAATTTTTCTTGGCCTATTTGCCCCTAGTTTGGATAGCTTTTTTGGGGTCTTATCTTTTCATCATGTACAAGACTTTTGTGAAGTACCCAGACAAGCAAAATGAAATAAGATAAGTATTAATATGACTTAAACACAAAGGGAAAGCTCCTGAATCAGCATACCAAGCCGATTCAGGAGCTTTTGTTTTTAGTGAAAAAGCATGGCAAACGAAACGTCCCCTTGGCCTCCTGGGGAGGAAGGTTAGGTTATGGTTAAACTCAGCCAAACTTATACATCACACCAAAGCCTCCCCGGGGGTTGACCCAGTGGATGTTGTCGCGAGGACAGCCATAGCGGCAAGTGCCACATTCTAGGCAACCTTCGTAGCCTACGTTGATTGAGGCTGTTTCTTTATTCCACGCATAAACCATGGCAGGGCAAATGAAGGTACAAGGCTTATCGGGACATTCCTTTTGACATAGGTCGTTGCTGTTAATGTGTATGTGACTGCGATCATCTGGTTGGAAGCGAACGAGAAAGAGCTTATCTTCTAGCGTCATCATAAACTTCACCGCCTCGACTTACAGAGCTGTAGAGTTCTGGAGTTGTCAAATTCTATTTACGAGTTTTTCACCGAACCGTGTTATGCAAAAGTGCTATTGAAAAGCGCTATCATAAAGCACTATCCAAAAGTACGCCAGATACGATAGAGATCACCAGCTATCTGCGTTAAACTTCTTTTTTTCCGTATATCTCTGATGATTTTTTTCTGTTTTTCTTTCTTCGGAACGTTATTAACAGTAAATAGCTCCTGCGCAGCTTGACGAGCCATATTTGGATAGACTGTAAAGAAATGAGGATTGGTCTGCATAAGGCCTGACACATTTTGATACTTTTTCAGATCTTTTAACACGAAGCTGTCTTCGAGACGTTCTTTGTATCTTTTTAATGCCTCTGCTGAGAAGTCTCCTTTGGCTTTTGCTTCGATGACTGTTTCTGCGGCCATTTTTCCTGACGTCATGGCTAGGTTCGATCCTTCTCGATGAACGCCATTGACGAGCATGGCTGTGTCTCCACAGACAAGAACGCCATTGCTGTAGAGCTTTGGAACCTGCTTATAGCCACCTTCGGGTATGATTTTGGCCAAATACTCTACTGTTTCACCTTCTACGAGCAAAGGGCGTAGGGCAGGATGGTTTTTCATTTTTTCTAAAACTGTGTTGGGGTTTAGGCCGCGGCGGGAGAGTTCGTTAATCATGACACCTACACCAACGGAAAGGGTGTCTTTGTTGGTGTAGATCCAACCCATACCGAACATGCCTAAGGTGGCTTCACCAAGTAACTCAATCGTTACGCCCTGGCCTTTTTCCACATTAAATCGTTCTTCGATGGCGCCTTTGGGCAATTTGATCACTTCTTTGACAGCACAAGCTAGATCGCCAGGGGACAGGTCTTCTTGCAGTCCAGCTCTTTGAGCCAATATGCTGTTGGCACCTTCGCAGAGCAAGACGACGTGGCCGCGGACAGTGCCTTCCTCTCGATTGGTTATCACACCGACAACTTTTTTCCCAGTGCCTTCTCCTTCATAAAGCAGGTCGGTGACGACTGTCTCAGATACAAGTAAGGCACCTGCTTCCATGGCTTCACCAGCCATCCATTTATCAAAGCGACCTCGAAAAACGGTGAAGTTGTTATAAGGTTCTTCAAAAAAACGATTGTCTTTAAAGCCTGCTGTGATTGCCGAATCTTCGGCTAAGAGATAAGCGCGCTGCTCAATGATGGGGCGCTCTAAGGGTGCTTTTTTCCAAAAATCAGGAAAGACTTGGGCCGTAGGGTAACTGTAGAGTACGCCTCCCATGACATTTTTGCTGCCTGGAAAGTCACCGCGCTCTATGAGTAAGGTTTTTACACCGCCTTTGGCCAATGTATAGGCCGCAGATAAGCCAGCGGGACCGCCACCGACGACGATTGCTTCGAATTCATGAGGTATAGAGGCCCATCGCTCAAGCTTTTTATCTTTCATAGCTTTATCTTTGCTTGGACTGCTTTCTTTCGCTAGAGCTATGTCTTGCTTTTTTTTATTTTTCTGGCTCATGCTTTTGCGGTCACTGCCTTTCCTTCCATGCGCTTTTTTACTTCCTCTGTAAAGATGGGAAGGAACTCTGCAGCATCGGCGATGATGCCATAGGTCGCGACACGAAAAATCGGGGCATCAGGGTCTTTGTTGATAGCAACAATAATTTCAGCATTTTGCATTCCTACAAGGTGTTGTATAGCGCCAGAGATACCGGCGGCAATATAGAGCTTCGGTCGTACGCTATAGCCTGTTTGTCCTACTTGATGGGAATAAGAAATCCAACCAGATTCTACAGCAGGGCGACTGGCACCAGCCATGCCGCCTAAAGCTTGCGCCAGGTTATGGACAAGTTGAAAGTTTTCTTTTGTTCCTAAACCTCTTCCACCAGCAACGATTATATCGGTTCCATCGAGGTAGCCTTCTTTGCGTTCTTCGTTGATTCTTTTTATCACTTCAACGGTCACGTCTTTTGGTTGCAAGGAAAGTTTCCCACGAACTACTGTGCTCGATGGAGCTTTTTGAGCTTCTGGCTCTGGAAAGACGCGCGGACGTACCGTAGCCATTTGCGGCCAACGGTCACGACATAGAATGGTGGCCAAAATATTGCCGCCAAATGCCGGTCTCGTTTGTAAAAGCTTTCTCTTTTCTACATCAATATCAAGTTCTGTGCAGTCAGCTGTTAATCCGGTAGCTAGCTGCGTTGCGACAGAACCCGAAAGATCGCGACCTGTCGTTGTTGCTCCCATTAATAAGATTTCTGGTTGATGATCTCTGCATAATTGAACAAGACCGTGGCTGTGCGTTTGATTGCGGTATGGCTCTAAGAGGGGATCATCGATGGCATAGACAGAGTCAGCTCCGTAGGCAAAGACACGGTTGATGACCTTATCGATTTGGTGGCCTAGAACGACGCCGGAAAGAGATGTTCCTAGCTTGTCGGCCAGTCTGCGTCCTTCTCCCATTAGCTCCCAGGAGACAGGCGCGACCTGGCCTTTTTCTTGCTCAATATAGACCCAGATGCCCAAAGGATGCTCAGCCAAGGCTTTTCCTCCTTTCTACCGATTGGGGACGACAATGTCTGGTATCAATCGTTCTGCTAAGAGGGAAGCAATTTGAGCAGAGCTGGCTTGGTCTTTGCCTAGCATCTCGCCTTTTTCCCGCAAAGGAGGCGTGCCTGTTTTGCTTACCCAGGTAGGAGAGCCTTTTAGGCCTAACTGCGTCGGGTCAAGATGGAGATCTTCATTGTTCCAAATCTCCACTGCATAGGTGGCTCCTCGAATAAGATCGGGCAAAGGCGCATAGCGGATTTCATTAATTTCTTTTACCACGGTAAGGAGAGCCGGCAAGGAAGCGCGAAGTACTTCGCGACCTTCTTCTAATTTGCGATGGACCATAATCTCCCGAGCTTGCGGTGATATTTTTTCTACTTTCGATACGTAGGTCAAAAGGGGCCAACCAAGTCGACTGGCAATACCAGGCCCCACTTGTGCTGTATCACCATCAATGGCTTGTTTGCCACAGAGAATAAGGTCAATAGGCTCTTCTTGCATCAATTTCTGCAAAGCGCCTGTCAGGATGTAGCTAGTGGCAAGAGTGTCACTGCCAGCAAAAACACGATCGGTCAATAAGATGGCACGGTCTGCACCATAGGAAATCGCTTTCTTTAAGGATTGCACTGCCTGTGGAGGTCCCATGGACAGAACAATAACTTGACCGCCCACTTGATCGCGAAGGGTCAACGCTTCTTCAAGAGCATGAGCATCGTAAGGATTTATAATAGAAGGGATGCCTTCCCGTTTTAACGTATTCGTCTTGGGGTCCAGTCGCACTTCGCTTGTGTCAGGAACTTGTTTTAAGCAAACAGCTATATTTATAACGAACGCCCCCTCCATGATGTTCATAATCTTCCACCTTAGAAAAGAAATCATGTAAAAGGCGATTGTCTTGACCTTATGAATAAAGGCAGGGGCTTGTCCAAGAAATCGACGGAAGGAAAAATTTATCAAAAAGTATCTCATTTCAAATAATGATGGCCATTAAAAGATTGCGAAAATTGGGCTTAGTACAGTACTTTCTGCTATAATTAGGACATATAGGCCTTATAGGGGGATGATATATGAAAATAAGTACAACCCTACGCATTATTGTAATATTCTTACTTATTTTTTCAATTACAAGTACTGTCGTTGTTTTTTATCAGCTCGATAAAATGCAACAAGATGGCTCAGTAATTAACTCTGCAGGCATTGTCCGAGGAGCAACACAGAGACTAGTAAAGCTTGAGCTGGCGAATCAGCCCAATGATGATTTAGTACATCGCTTAGATACATTAATCAATGGTCTTATCAATGGTGACGAAGCCCTTGGTTTACCGAAAGCCACTGACGAAAGCTTTATTCGTGAAATGACGAAAGTGCAACATGAATGGCTATCACTAAAAAATACAATTGAGTTGGCTCGTAAAAATGGAAACTATGAGGAGCTAATTCAGGAAAGTGAAACCTATTTTGCGACGACGAATGTAGCTGTAGCAACAGCGGAAGCTTTCTCGGAAAGAAAGGTCACAACCCTTAAGTCGATACAAGTTTCTCTGATGACAATGAACATACTATTGCTACTTCTTATTTGGTTTATGAGTTCAATAAGAATTTCAAACCCACTGAAGCAATTGATTCATATCATAGAGAATTTAGACGTTTCTGAAAATATACCTGAAAAATTTATAAACCGGAAAGATGAAGTAGGAGGTCTTTCTAGAGCCTTCCAAAAGGTGATCTATGATATTAAGAGCTTAATGGATGAATTAATAGTAACTTCCAACAAACTTGCCGATTCTTCTGCCGCTTTAAGCACCATCAGTAATGAGTCATCTTCTTCAGCAATGCAAATTGCCAAAACTGTTGAAGAGATTGCGCAGGGGGCGAGTAACCAAGCCTTAGAAATTCAAAAAGGCTTAGATGAAATGAATTTCTTAGGTCAGTTGGTTACGAAGGATCAAAAAATGGTAGGAGAGCTTGGCATTGCTGTAGAAAAAGTAAACAGCCTTAAAAACGAAGGAACGACCATTCTTTCAGAGTTAATCGAAAAAACCATTCAGAATGGTAGAACAGCGAAAGAGGTTCATGATACCATTGTAGAGGTAAATGAAAGTGCTAAGGCCATTGTTAACGCTAGCTTCATGATTAAACAGATCTCAGATCAAACGAATCTCTTGGCATTAAACGCAGCGATTGAAGCAGCAAGAGCTGGTGAGCATGGAAGAGGATTTGCCGTAGTCGCAGAGGAAATACGCAAGTTAGCAGAAGACTCAAATCGCTTCACTTCTGAAATTGAAAAGATCACCAATTTATTATCGATAAAAATGGATGCAGCAGTCAAAAAAATAGGTGAAATGGATGAGGTCGTGAAAGTACAGTCGGAGAGTGTATCTTTTACAGAAACCAAATTCACAGGTATTGCAGAAGCAATTGATGCAATTAAGAAATACATAGAGAGTATCAGTCAATCGACCAATGAACTAGCTAATAAAAATAAGAACATCATTATTATGGTTCAAAGTCTTTCCGCAATTGCAGAAGAGAGTGCTGCCAGTACGGAAGAAGTCTTGGCTTCCGTTGAAGAACAAACTGCGGCAATGGATCAAATTGCAGAGACTAGCAATACTCTCGCTATCTTGGCAGACAAAATGAATCTTAGCATGAAGCAATTTAAGCAATAATAGGACCCAAGCACTTAGCGACCTCAGAAGAATACAAAACCACCTCATCCAGTTTTTTTCACTGGGAGAGGTGGTTTTAATGTTTGCTACGTACAATAGACCACGCAACCGAAGAGACGAAGCCCTGTCGAGGAGAGGTACCCTTTATCGGTGAATTTAAAACAAAAAGGTATCATAAGCATAAAAAAATTTAATATATGACAAAAGCATCTTACAAATTTTAAAGAATGATGTTACTATCTTAACATGGCAAGCTCTAGCATGAAAAGTAAAAGGAGAAGAAAAGAGCGTGGAAAAGTATGAGGCTAAACATTAAAGATCGATTGCTTTTATTTATTGTATCAACGCTTGTTGTTGTTCTAACAATCGCAATCCTGAGTGGCGCTTTTATGACTCGCCAGATAGTACAAGAACTCTCCGATAACGAAGTTTTGCTTTTGGCTCAAGAGCAGGCAGCAGAAGCAAAAAACTTTTTGGACAAGCCCATGGCAGAAGCAAGAGCGCTCGCTGAAGCTATGGCAGTGCTTCAACAAAAAGGACAGACCGATCGAGAGACAGCTCATCAAATTATGAGAAACTTAGTAGAAAAAAATGAGGAATACTTAGGTGTCTGGACACTCTGGGAACCGAACGCTTTCGACGGAAACGATCAAGCCTATATCAATGCACCAGGTCATGACGAGACAGGTCGCTTTATTCCCTACTGGGTAAAAAGCGGAAATCGCATTGTTTTACAACCTTGTGACAACTATGAAATACCTGGCTATGGTGATTACTATCTTATCCCCAAAGCGACGAGAGAAGAAACAATTATGGAGCCTTATACCTACCTGGTAGATGGCCAAGAGGTTACACTTGTTTCTCTTGTCGTGCCCGTTTTGCTAGACAATCGATTTGTTGGAGTTGTTGGGATCGACGTCGCTCTACATACCTTTATCGAAAAGCATGAAGCTGTAAAAATCTTTGACAGTGGCTCAGTACATCTAATAACCAACGAGGGCACTTTTGTAACCTTTCGAGACACTTCTTTCGTGGGGACCAACATTGCTGAACTTGATGGTGGAAAACACAGCCCTGTCCTCGATGCCCTAAGAAAGAAAGAGCCGATTCTTACAGAATTATATTCTAATTTGCTTGGGGAGCAAATTGTCACAGCATCGGTTCCTTTTTATATTGGTAACAGTACAACGCCCTGGGCGGTAGGCGCTATGGTTCCCTTGAAAGAAATCTATACCAAAGCCAATGATTTGCTGTTCTGGCAGATTGGATTCGGTCTTGCAGGCATTCTAATTATGAGCGCTATCGTCTACTGGGTGGCTCACTTTATCGCGACACCTCTTCGCAATGCATTAACAGGATTAGAGAATGTAGCCCAGGGAGACTTTAGAACGAAGATGGCGGAAAAAGATTTGGCAAGAAGTGATGAAGTAGGCCAAATCGCCGTAGCTGTCGAAACAATGACAAAGAATATGAAGGAAGCCATCGTAAGGATTGCCCAAGTAGCCGAAGAATTGTCTGCGTCAGGACAAGAGTTATCGGCCACTACTCAAACGGTTTCTGCCAATATGGAAGAAGTATCCGCTTCTTCTGAAGAAATCTCTGCAAGCATGGAGACTCTTTCAGCTTCAGCAGAAGAAATCAGTGCTTCTAGCGAAGAAACAGTAACTGCTTTAACACAGCTCTATCAAGAAGCGACAGTCTCTTGTTCGAAAGCGCAAGAAGTCAATGCCAGAGCCAACGATTTGGTAACAAAAGCCGGTACATCGTACCAACAAGCTGGCAATATCTATGAGAGTATTAACAGCAAAATGAACCAGGCTATTAAAGAAGCAAAGATTGTAACAGAAATAGCTCATCTAGCCGATTCGATTGCTGATATATCGGCACAAACAAACCTTTTGGCCTTGAATGCAGCCATAGAAGCATCTCATGCTGGCGAGCAAGGCCGAGGCTTTGCAGTCGTTGCTGATGAAGTCCGTAAATTGGCCAATCATTCAGCCGACTCGGTACAAAACATCCAAAAAGTAACGAGAAAAGTACAGCTTTCTATCGAATCGCTCGTCGAAAGCAGTCAAGAAGTAATGAGTTTTCTCAATACACAAGTGAAAAGAGATTACGAATCTTTCGTCGAAGTAGGCGCTCAGTACCAGCAAGATGCTCAGGCATTTCAGCAAATTGTGACAGAAACATCAAAGCTAACGAAAGAAGTCTTAGCATCAACAACAGAAGTATCAAACGCAATGGTACAAGTAACAGAAATGGTAAATCAAGCCAATAGAGGCACTACCGAAATCGCCCGAGGCGCCGAGCATACGAGCGAAGCCATAAATGACGTAACCAATACAGCTGTCAATCAAGCTCAAATGGCCGAAGAGCTTGATCGTCTGGTGAAGAAATTTAAATTGTAAGAAATAGCCTGAGGGCAGCCAGGGTCCAACACCGCGAAAAATCATCAAAGATGAAAATAGAATTTATAAGAAAAGCACCTACTGGGGGATTTCAGTAGGTGCTTTTCTTAGGCGATTGTCTTGATCTTATGAACAGGCAAGCGAAACGTCCCCCTGGCTACTGCGGTGGATTGCGATCTTCTTGTGTTGTATAAAAACCAGGGTTCTCAGGCTCTAACAACTCGGGAAGAGATTGGCCTGTTAAAGACTCTAGAGCCTTTACTCTGGCTTCTCCAGCTAGACGCTGGCTATCAGCTAGAATTCGTAATGCTTCCTGAGGATTGTGAAAGCCCATGGAGTTTTCTGAAGAAATAAAATCTACATACCACTGTGCTTCGCGATGCAAAGCACGAGCTTCGTTCAGTTTGCTCTCGTCTACATTTGCTTGATCCATCGCTTGTGCAATCGATTGAATAGCACCGGTCACAGATTGTTGAGCCTTCATCATTTGATCATAAACACGGCGCTGTGTATACAGAATACGTTCTTTGAGATAATCTTCCGATTGGCGATGGCAAGTGCCACAAGATTCTTGAAGATTATGCAAAGGACTTGTCCACCAATGAGAAGAAATTTTCATGGCGCCTACACGAACATAAGGCATATGACAATCGGAACAAGAGACACCATTTTGTTGATGAACACTGCCTTGATTGAGCTCCCAATCAGGATGCTGTGCTTTCAAAACCGGTGTTTGTGAATCAGGGTGGACCCAATCGGAAAAACCAATTTCTTCAAAATAAGCATAGATTTCATCGGCTTTGACACCTTGATCCCAAGGGAAAACAAGCTTTTTCGTCTCTGGTTCAAAATAATATTCCACATGGCATTGAGCACAAACGAGGCTTCGCATTTCATTGCGCGTAGCTTTTGTAATATCACGGCCTTGACGCTCAAAAGCTTCAATTAAAGCGGGGCGCGTAATCACCAGTTCATTCGTTTCAGGATGGTGACAATCTAAGCAAGAAACAGGATGCTGAGATTGGTCTAACAAGTCTGTTATGGCCATGGTGTAATAATTTTCACCGTGGTCATGATAAATCCGCTTGAAATCCGAAGTTTTACATGTGATGCAAGTGCCCACACTTTTACGAGCTGGATCAATCAGCTTAATATCTTCTAGGGAGTAAATATGGCCACGATCTTCGTTATACTCTTTTGAAAAGCCAAAACCATTAAAGATAATACGCAGTAAAGGCTCCCGTTCAAGCTTGGAATACATATCAGAACCACCATATTCGGTACGAGAAATCATGTAATTCTGCAGATAAGAGTCATAATGATCAGGATAAAGGCGGCCCCAGACAGCGGGATCGGCTTCAAATTCACTAAGCTCCACAGGCGCTCTTTCCGCTTGACGATTTTGCAAGAGGGTACATCCCGACAAATAGACAATAAAGAAGAGAAAAAGAACAGACCAAAGAAGAAGAATATATTTTCTACTGACCATATAAAGTTACCTCCAATCTAATTCCAGAGGATTGGGTCCTAGACCCGTTTGTATACCATGGGGCACATGGCGGTGACAGGAAAAACAAAAAGCTCCTTCACCATGCAAAGTGTCACCAATGCGACCAATAAGATGGTTATGACAACGTACACAATTATCATGCAAAATTTGTTGGGTATGAGGTTTGGCTCGAAACTGCGCTGGCATAGGGCCTACATAATAAACCCAGGTATCGACAATACCAGCTCGTGCTTTGGTAACCCATTTTCCAACAAAATTATGAGGTGTATGACAATCGTTACAAAGTACATCTCGATGGGACGAGTGGTACCATGATTCATAATGGGGCTCCATAACATGACAGCTAACACAAAGTTCCGGTGCATCGAGCGCATAGACTAGACCTTTTAAAGGCTGTCGACCGATCACAAAACCGATGGCAATGAGGACAAACAAACCCATGATAGCACCTTTCCACCAGGTCATTTTCCATTCTTTTTTCCATATTTTTTCCCAATTCATTGACTCACCCTGTCTCAGTTTTTGAGCTTAGGCTTCTTTTTATCCACGATTTAGTAGATATGACACAGAGAAGCCGCCCGCTTGCATCGCCATGAACTACGGAATTGTTAAAAAATGATAAAAAAGTTGTTTTGTTTTTAGAACAGAGCCATTTAAAAAAGATGCAAACCGGAGGAAGTTATTTTTTAGGGTAGCTAAAACAGGGGCTTTGACCTTATAAAAAGCAGAAGAGAGCATCAGTAGATTCACTACTGTGCTCTCTTTTTTTTAAGATAAGTCTACTCACTTGTTAGTTGGCGTGAACTTTTACAACCTGTTCAGAAAGCGTACCCAAGCCAGAGGTCATAGACCAATTGCCCTATCGGTTGCAATTGATATTAGATCGGATTAGCAAGGCACAAGTCTCTTTGTCTACCTTAGATGCTGTTGTAGCTCGTGGTGGTTTGTTAAAGCCCTTATCTAGGCACCAAAAGTCTGCAAGAAGTAGAGAGAAGAATCGCCAAGGGTGATGAACAAGCCGAATTGGTCAGGCTAATAGGTTTCCAACACACCTTGCTTCTGGTAGGTGTTTTGGTACCAGGCAGTCAGTTTCCATTGATAGCCGCCGTCTTTTTCTACGATGGAATGGAAGTGGAAGGAGCCAATGGTGCGGTCACTGTTTTCATCGACGGTGAAGGGTCCCCCAGTTCCGATAAAGTAAGGTGAGCGTGTGAGGGTGGACCAGATCTGATCAGCCGTAGCCTGGGGACCAGTTTCCGCCAACGTAGCGGCTAGGAACCAGTAAGCATCGTAGGTGTTGATGCCGTAATCGGTGAGCGGTTTTTTGCGTTCGGGGATGTTGGCGGTTAGTGAGGGGTGAATGGCTGCAAAAGCATCGCCGTGATGGGTGAAGGAAGAGGCAGTAAAGCGAATTTGGGCCCCTTTGGTGGCAATGTCTTGGTTATTGATCAATGTACTCAACCGGGCGGTGCCGTCAGTGCCAAACCATCTAAGATCCAGCAAGGGGTTTTCATCGGGGACAGCTTGCAGGATATCACTGATTTCTTCAAATGAAGCGGCCAAGACCGCTGTTTTGCTGGCATCTCCAGAAATAAGCTGGCTGGCAGATGCAACAATTTCGGCGGTATTAACGGCACTGGGGTCGTATGCCAGCAGGTTGGTGCGGCCTTCAAAAGAAGCTGCAAATGTCTGGGCCAGTTCCCGGCCGTAGATGTCGTCGCGATGTAGAACGATTACTTCGGTCAGGCCTTGTTCCGTAAGCAGGCTAATTAGTGCGTTGACCTGCATGGTGTCGTTAACGGCCAAACGCATAATCCGGTTCTTGGCGGCTAGTGATGGGGCGGTGGCGGCTGGGCTGATCAGTGTGATACCATTTTCGGTAGCAAAGGATTCTACGGCTTTCAGTTCAGCACTGCTGTAAGGACCGACGAAGGCGTTGATGCCGCGTTCATGAAGCTCGGTGAGGACTTGTAGTGCCTGCTGGGGATCGCCGGCCGTGTCACGGATTTCTAGCGAAAAGGTCAGACCTGGTGCCCGAACAGTCAAATATTTGTTGGCCACACTAGCGGCCAAATCCAGCACCTGACGGGCCTCTAGGCCCATTTCCGAAGACTGGCCGGTGAGTGGGAGCAAAGCCCCTATGACAGCGGTACCAGTTTCGGTGGTGTAGGATTTTTGAATGTCCGTTACAAAAGGATCAAAGTGGGCCGAGCGAACATAGGCACCGGTAAGTTGCCACTGATAGCCGCCACTTGGTTTTTCTGATGCCCGGAACCGCGCGTAACGGGCTGGTACGGTATCGCCGTTTTCGTCAAGAGGATTGAGAAAGCTGAAGGCATTACCAAAACGGTGCGATTCTTCAAGTAGTGCCGCTTTAAAAGTTGCTGTGTCAGCACCTGTAGCCAACTGGTGCGTATGGGCGATAAGCCAAAGGGCGTCCCACGTGGTCAGGGCGTAGGGAGAAATTGGTCCTTGATGGCGGTCGGCGATGATTCTCTGGGTCAGTGGCAGGCTGGCGTCAAAGAGATCGCCGTCCAGTGCCAATGTAAAGCCTTCGAGGGAGGTGGTAGCAGCGAAACTGGCCACTTGTGCGTCCGCTAAAAAGCCTTCGGAACCGATGATGGCGTCGCCGGCGTACCATTTGACTTGTCGAACAGGGCTGTCGGACGGTATGGTCTGGATCAGGGCTTTAGCTCTTTGGTCGCTTTCGATAAGCAGTACTGCCGTGGAGGTAATGGGCTGGTCGGCTAATTGCTTTTCCAATTGGGTAAGGGCACCGGGGTAGTCTGGAGACGCCGGAGCCAGTGAAAGGCCAGGCAACAACGTAATGCCGGCATCGCCAACGGCCTGGGTCAGCTCACTGTAAAAGCTATGGCCGTAGATGTCATCAATGTGCAAAACAGCCAATTGTCGGATAGCGTCTTTTTTCATCAGCCGGATCAGGGCATCGGACTGGTGTTTGTCTGTGGGCGAAAGCTTGAGTAGGTTATCGTTCTGGGACAACTGGGAGGCGGTGGCCGATGGGCTGATCAGCAGTATATCGTTCTGATCGGCAAAATCGCGGACGTGGGCGGCTTCGGCGCTGCTCATGGGCCCGATCACGATACGAATGCCCTGCTGGTGCAACGCCTCGAGTTGGGTGAGAGCCGTAGCAGGATCACTGGCGGTATCTAGCGTGGTTACGGTTATGTTCAATTGCTCGTCGGCCCAGTGGGAGCGGATTACATCTTGGGCCGCTTCTAAGGCCGACGCGGCGCTCTGGCCGTGAGTTTCCCATGAGCCCGTAAGCGGTAGTAGCGCACCGACAGTCACTGTTCCGGTATTCTGGGGCGCCGGGGCATCACTAGGGGGGCGGTTTTGGCAGCCCGTAAGGGTTAGAAGCAGGACGGCCATGGTAAGGAGTGCGAACAACCTTACGAATAACGGTTTTTTGAATAGACTCATAACGAATCCCCCTCTATTTATTCTGAAGTTGCAGAAAAAATTGCCGGCGAGAGTAGCAGTAAAAGTAGTGCATTCAGCAGTATAGTGGTAGAGTTTTTTTGTACATAAACTACCTCCCTTAATTAAATTACCATTACGAGGAGTAGTTGTATAATAATTCTTTTTCGACGAATAGCTGGTTATCCCTTTTAACTTTACAATAAGAAGTAACACATAAATATTTCAAAAAAAGAACTTTCACTTGCTGTGGTAATTTATGCAAAATGATATAATGGGATAGACTATTTTATGTAGGGAAAGGAAGTGTAGAATATGTCTATCTATGATTTCACGGTTAATAAAATTACAGGTGAAGAAGAGTCTTTGGCTGAATATAAAGGAAAAGTAATACTTATTGTGAATACAGCTAGTAACTGTGGTTTTACACCTCAATATAAGGGCTTGCAAAGGCTTTATGAACTTTACAAAGATCAAGGTTTTGTGATTTTAGGCTTTCCAAGCAACCAATTTATGAACCAGGAGCCTGCAAGCAATGATGAAATTATGAGCTTCTGTGAACTGAACTTCGGAGTCACTTTCCCACTATATGCCAAAATCGATGTAAACGGTCCCGAGGCTCATCCTTTGTATCAGTACTTAACACAAAATAAGCCGGGCCTTCTAGGATCAACAGCTATCAAGTGGAACTTTACCAAATTCTTGATTGATCGGAATGGTAAAATTGTAGAACGATTTGCTCCGACTGTAACGCCTGAGCAAATTGAAGCAAAGATTCAGGCCTTGTTGTAATCTTCTCGACGCTTGAGCCTAGATAGGCACTTAGTATCCCTTATCCTTCTAAGGAAGTGATGAGGGATACTTTTTATTTAATACAAAAAATCTGTTAGCGCTTCCTATTGCAGTGTATTACAAAAGCTGTTACACTCTAACTGTATTACATGTACTAGTACGGTTAACGCGAAGGTGGGGGAATATGATTGAACTAGATCTGCGCAGTGGCTTACCTATTTTTGAACAGTTGGTAAATAACTTCAAAGAATTAATCATTCGGGAAGTATTAGCTCCCGATGAACAACTGCCTTCAGTTCGGACATTAGCTAGTCAATTAACGGTCAATCCCAACACCATTCAGAAAGCCTATAAAGAGCTAGAACGACAGGGCTTTATTTATTCAGTGAAGGGAAAAGGGAGCTTTGTCGCGCCTTTAACAGACCAGGTCAATCGCGAAAAGCAAGAAGCGTTAAAAAAAGAGCTTCAAAAGATTACAGTTGAGGCGATTTATCTAGGTCTAACCCAAGAAGAGATCTGCCAGTGGGTTATAGAGGTAGCGACAAATCTCAGGGAAGGAGATAGCAATGATTGAAGCAATTAGTGTTAGCAAGTCTTTTGGAACGCTAGAAGCGCTAAAAAAAGCATCCTTGAAGGTTGAGAAAGGCTCTGTCTACGGCATTGTAGGCTCTAACGGAGCTGGCAAAACCACTTTGTTAAAAATATTAGCTGGCATTTATCAACAAGATCAGGGTGAAGTGCGCATAGATGGAGCAGGGGTATTTGAAAATGTCAATGTGAAAGAAAAGATTCAATTCATTCCCGATGCGCTCTACTTTTTCGCACAACATAGCATTGAAGATATGGCCCAGTACTACAGAAGGATTTATCCCACTTGGAATGAGAAACGCTATCAGGGTTTTTCCTCTATCTTCCAAATCGACAGAACGAAAAAAGTAACCAGCCTCTCCAAGGGTATGCAGAGGCAAGTGGCTTTCTGGCTGGCCCTCTCAACGATGCCAGAAATATTAATTCTAGACGAACCACTAGACGGCCTCGATCCTGTAATGCGCAAAAAAGTCAAAAAGCTAATTATTGACGATGTTGCTGATCGGGAGCTTACGGTACTAATCTCCTCTCATAACCTCAGAGAACTAGAGGATCTATGTGACCATATCGGCATCCTACATAAGGGAGATTTGTTCCTGCAAAGAGAACTCGATGACCTGAAAAGAGAGATCCACAAAGTACAAATTGCCTTCAAGGGAGATCTCCCCGAAGCCATTAGGGAGCATAAATCGATTCTCTATCATGAAAAACGGGGAAGCGTTAGTCTTTTCGTTGTAAGGGGCGCTCAGCACGATGTTTTACAGCACTTCCAACAGTTTCAACCCTTAATCCTCGATCTGCTCCCGTTGACTTTAGATGAGATTTTTATTTACGAGATGGGAGGTTTGGGCTATGCTGTCGAAGAGCTTATTGCCGAATAAAGGTATCATACTTAACGATTTGAAACGTTATAACTGGATCGGAATTTCCTACACACTTTTACTGTTGTTCGTTCTTCCTTTGCAGATCATCATGAATGTCAATAAGCTAGAAGAACGTACAAGTTATATCTCAAATCCTTTTAAGCCACTTTTTTATTTTCAAGGAGAACTGCAAGAATTCTTTATCCTTGCCATACCCGTTCTAACGGCGATCTTTTTATTGCGCTATCTTCAAGAAAAGCGTTCTGTCGATATGGTTCACGCTTTACCCTTAACAAGAGTGACTCTTTGCAGCAGTCATGTTGTAGCTGGAACCTTGCTGTTACTTCTGCCGGTACTCCTAACTGGACTGCTTTCATGGGTCATGATGGTCGCCTTTAATCTCCAAGCCTACTATGCTTTAAGCGATATTGCGCAGTGGGCTGGTACCACTATCCTAATTAGTATGACCCTTTTTCTTTTTGCTCTTTTTGTGGGAATGGTTACAGGCACTTCTGTCGCGCAGGGGATACTTACTTATATCACTTTATTTCTACCTGTAGGCCTGACTGTATTGGTTCTGTCCAATGTAGAGCGCTTGCTTTATGGATTTCAAGGGCAATACTATATGGAAGACGGCAATAAATTGGAGTATTTTACACCAATCATCCGTCTGTTTCAGTTAGGCTTTGATGAAAAAATGTTGCAGTCCTCAGAAATTATGGCCTATCTTTTCAGCATAGTACTTCTATTTGGGCTCGCTATTGTAGCGTACAAAAAAAGAAAGTCAGAAGCAGCAACTCAAGCCATCGCTTTTGACTTTCTAAAGCCCATCTTCAAATACGGTGTTACTTTTTGCACTATGCTTCTGAGCGGTTTGTATTTTTGGGAAATTCAAAATGATTTTCTCTGGGCGATTTTCGGTTACATAGTGGGCTCCTTGTTCGGATACCTCCTTGCAGAGATTATCCTGCAAAAATCCTTCAAGGTTTTGGCAAGTCTAAAAAATTATCTGATCTATCTATTGATCATGGCTGGTCTACTTGCTGGATTTGAAGCAGATGTCTTCGGATATGAGCGGCAACTTCCACCTGTGGAGCAGGTAGAGCAACTCTATATTGGAGAAGGTGGATATTACACCTATCTTAGATGGAGAGAGTATGCTATGGAAGAAGCAGCAACTGCCATTACGGAAAAAGAAAACATTGAAAAAGTCCTACAGCTCCATGAAGCGATCATACAAAATAAAACATATAATGAGAATGCACAATCTTATTACAGCTTGACCTTTGCCTATCAACTAAAAAATGGACAAACTATCTACCGGTCCTATGCCCTTCCGGAAGCGTCCTATGACCAATACAAAAAGCCTATTTTTGAATCGATTGAATACAAACATATGCAATTTGCTATTTTCAACGTAGATGCTAATGATGTTGAAAGGATTGTCTTCGAACCTCAGGGTATCTCAAAAAAAGCAGTGATTACTGATCGGGCTCATATTCAAGAGATCATAACAATCCTGCGCCAGGAAACGGAAGATGAATCTTATGAGCAAATGAGAGATGACAATATGCCATGGGCTCGTATTGAACTCTGGCGTCTCGTTGAAGAAGCTTCTCCAGAGATGACCTATCGGTATGGAGTCGATCAATCTTATCGTAGTGATGGCAAACAATCTTATGAAATCATGCATCTGAACTGGAAAAAACATTACAAAGAACTAGAACAGTGGCTCCAAGAGAAAGGGTACTGGCAAGATGCCCGCATTCTACCGGAAGATATCGCTTATGCTAGAATCGTCAAAACGGAAGCAGAAAAAGAATGGGTAGATCCGAAGCTACTTCCAGGGGTAGAGGTTACGAAACCAGATGAGCTGGAGGCATGTCTGCAACAACTGCTTGGGCGACCTCTGTATGCGGTAAGTCAGGATGAGAACTATCGAATTATCTTTTATAATAAGAACGATGGAGAGATACTGAGCGGCTATCTGAAGCAAGAAAATGTCCCTTTATTGTCGGCTTGGTAACACAGAAGCAACACAGAAGAACCGTCCCTCTGTGCATCCTCTGTGCATCTGTGCACATCATCCTTCTTGCTCTAGTAAGGCAACAAAATCGTTGCTGAAAACTTCCCAGGAAGATCCGTAAGTTCTGATGTCTTTTTCAAAAAAAATGTCAAAGTCCTCTCTAGCAAAAGAGAAGCTCTCTGTTTCTTGGCCATTATCAAAAACAAAGGTAGCTACATCGACATTATCAATCAGGCAAAAAATCAAAGCTCCATTTTGAAACATTTTATCGGTCATCGTAACAGTGCCCTGTTGCAAAAACTCTTCTGGCATGTTGTAGTTTACAGTTACGCCATAAGGCTCTTGGGCGGTCTGCAAGGCAATGCCTTTTTTGTATTCACTGTAATGAAGCAAGTTCGTTAAGTTGCCTACTTTGCTTGCATCGCCTATATAGGAGGTTTTTTGTTGATAGATTTTTTCGTATTCTAAAGTGCCTTGGTGATCATTTTGTTCTTGATGAATACCGCAAGCTACAAGTAAGAAAGCCATAAGCGTTACTAGTACCGTTAATAATGTTATTTTTGTTTTAGCTTGTCCTTTTTGAAGTGTCTGCCGTTCCGTTTCTATTTCTTTTTCTTTTTCTTTTTTCATGCTATTTCTCCTGCTATGTTACTACGTTCGCACAAAGACTCCAGTAGTGGTAGCACTTTTTGGAGCTTTATTTTTCATCTATATTACGTCATAATTGAGTCTCTAGCAATAGGCTGATCATAGGGGAAGAGTAAAGAAATTATGATCGCCAAAACAACATATTTACTTGCCTTTTCTCTCTTTAGGGTTGCTGTACAAATTGATATTAGCTCCCTTGTTGACTTTACTAGTATGGTACGTTTTAGCAGGCAAAACAGGCATTGAAATTACTGTTTCTATACTAGAAGCGGCTATGGCGCCCATGATTACAGCGGCAATTATAGTTGCTAGCTATAAGATAAAAAGTAATTTGGCTACCATGATGATTGGAATAGGCATTCCACTTTCTATATTTAGTTTGGCGATTTGGTATTATGTGCTTACGCAGTTAGGCCTTCTCTGAGCAGTCCTGTCATTCATGCACAAGGGGACGTTTGTGCGCCACGCTTAAGGTGCCTGCCAAGGGGACGTTTGTGTGTCACGAAGCTCAGTGCTACCAAAGCAACACTGAGCTTGCTTAACCGAAGATGAGGGAAGGCCCCTCAAAGCCGCCATATAGGTGACGGCTTCAAACCACCGTAAGCTACTGCTGTGGTCAAAAGCCATGGTAGTGAGCGTTACGGCAAAAGGCGAAGCAAGACTTCGTCAGGTAAGTGCCAGTGGAGACGAACAACAGTGAACCGCTGAAAAAGTGTTGAAAATTGAACACAGAGAGAGAACAGGAAAGAACACAGAAGAACCGTCCCTCCGTGTCCCCGATTGACGAGCACTCTAGATGATGATATATTTATGTATATAATAAAGCCAAGAAGGCTTTGCTTTAATGTAAGAGACAATGATGTAAGAAACCAATTATCAGCAGGTCAATTATATATAATTGAATATTATATAAAAACAAACCATGAAGGGAAGCTATATGAAATAGCTTTGTTCATGGTTTTTTTTATTGAGTAATTTAACAGGGAGGATTCCATTAGCTGTGTTAAAAAAAAGCTTATCCTACATAACCATTCTGGCAATTGCTCTGACTACTTTGCTCTTAACAGGCTGTTCTAACGACAATTCAAAAAAAATCACGACCATGGCTACCGAAAATAAAAAAGAACTAATTCTAGCCATAGGCAGTGAGCCTGATGAAGGATTTGATCCTACAACAGGTTGGGGAAGATATGGTTCTCCGCTTTTTCAAAGCACTTTGTTAAAACGCAACAATGATATGGAAATCGTAAAAGATCTAGCCACAGAATACTCCGTCAGCGATGATGGCCTTGTCTGGACTGTCACAATCCGCGATGATGTAAAATTCTCAGACAGTACGTCACTAACAGCCCATGATGTTGTTTTTACCTATCAAACTGCTCAAGAAAGCAGTTCCGTCGTTGATCTAACAGTCATGGACAGGGTAGAAGCTTTAGATGATTACACCGTACAGTTCACTCTAAAAAAACCACAATCTACTTTTGTCAATCTTCTTGTAACTTTAGGTATCGTCCCCAAAGATTCCTACAGCAGTGATTATGGGCAAAATCCTATCGGCTCTGGGCCTTTTAAGTTTGTGCAATGGGATAAAGGACAGCAACTTATTGTGGAAGCAAACCCTGAGTACTACGGCGCGAAGCCTTATTTTGAAAAGCTTACCTTTTTATACTTAAGTGAAGAAACTGCTTTTGCCGCCGCTAGGGCTGGACAAGTTGATGTAGCAGCAATCGTTCCGGCCTTTGCTAATCAGCAAGTCCCTGGTATGCGCCTGCTGGCACTAGAAAGTGTCGATAACCGCGGCATTATGTTCCCTTATACAATGGAAGGAAATAAAACAGAAGAAGGCCATCCCATTGGCAATGCTGTTACTTCAGACCTAGCTATTCGAAAAGCTATCAATGTGGCTATCGACCGCGAGGCTCTAGTAGAGGGCATTTTGAACGGTTACGGTTCACCAGCCTATTCTGTAAGTGACAAAATGCCCTGGTGGAATCCCGACACAGTCATTCAAGATGGCAATCTAGAAGAAGCAAAAAAAATTCTTGCTGATGGGCAATGGGAAGATAGAGATGGAGACGGCATTGTTGAGAAAGGTTCTTTAAAAGCCGAATTTACCTTAATCTATTCTGCTAGTGATAATACTCGTCAGTCCCTGGCTATTGCTGTTGCCGACCAACTAAAGCAGATTGGCATCAAAGTTAATGTAGAGGGAAAAAGCTGGGATGAAATCAAAAAACAGATGCATAGCAATGCTGTTGTATTTGGCTGGGGAAGCCATGATCCGCTAGAAATGTATCACCTCTATCACAGCAAATATAGAGGAGTAAGTTGGTACAATACAGGCTATTACGCTAATGACCTTGTCGATAAATACTTAGATAAAGCTCTAACAGCGAAGGATGAAGAGACTGCCAATCAATACTGGCAGAAAGCTCAATGGGATGGAAGCACAGGATTCAGTGCCAAAGGCGATGCGCCCTGGGCATGGCTTGTTAACCACAATCATTTGTATCTGGTAAAAGAGAATCTCTACATGGGCCAACAAAAAATCCAACCGCACGGTCACGGTTGGCCTCTTACTGATAATATCGAAGCATGGCGCTGGGAGAACTAAGTGGATGAGAACTAGGTAATTTGAGAATTAGGAAGTTTGACAGTTAGCTAGTTGAGAACGATTTGTGAGTACTAAGTGGATAAGAATTAGGTAGTTTGAGAACGAGTAGGAGTTGAGCTGTCATAGAAGGTAGTCTACTTAAGTTTCTTTTCTTAAAAATCTTGCGAATGCTATCTCTAATGGTAGCCTTATGCTTCCTCGCTTTTTTCCTCGTTAGTCACTCTCCTATTGATCCAGTGCAAGCTTATGTGGGCGCTGATATGATGCAAGTAAGCCCCGAACAAAGGGAAAAAATTGCTGAACATTGGGGACTTGATAAGCCTCCTTGGGAGCAATTTTTGCATTGGGGCAAGTCGGTGCTACAAGGTGACTTAGGTACGTCTATGATTTATCGTAGTCCTGTGTCCGATGTTATTAAAGAACGATTTCAAGCTTCTCTAGCTCTAATGGGAATTGCCTGGCTTCTCTCAGGCTTTTTCGGTTTCATCATGGGTGTAACGGCGGCGATGCATCGAGGAAGCTGGATAGATAAACTGATCAAATGGTACAGCCTAACTTTAGCGTCTACTCCAACTTTCTGGCTGGGCCTCCTACTGCTTATGCTTTTTTCTGTCTGGTTGGGATGGTTTCCGATTGGCTTAGGTGTTCCTGCTGGTGTGTTAGCTGAAGAGGTAACTTTCTATGATCGTATTAGCCACATTATCCTTCCAGCCCTTACTTTAAGCATCGTCGGCGTGGCTAATATTGCCTTACATACAAGACAAAAACTGATTGACGTTCTTGAAAGTGACTATGTTCTTTATGCACGGGCCAAAGGCGAGTACGGCTTTACGCTCCTCTGGCGTCATGGAATTCGCAATATTGCTCTCCCTGCTATTACTATACAATTTGCTTCTTTTAGTGAGCTTTTTGCTGGTTCTATTCTAGCAGAGCAAGTTTTTTCTTATCCTGGCTTAGGACAGGCTACTGTTCAAGCAGGCCTGCGAGGCGATTTACCTCTTTTGCTCGGCATTGTGCTCTTTAGCGCTCTTTTTGTATTTACCGGGAATTTGATAGCTGATATCATTTACCGAATTGTTGATCCAAGAATAAAAGAGGTAGCATGATGAGTGAAACAAAGGCATTAAGGATTACGAATAAGGTAAAAGGGCTTTCTCATTTGCTGACCATCAATCGAAGAAAAGGTACTCTTTTGATGATATTTTCCGCTCTTTTCTTTTTTACAGGTATTATTTTAATGAGCCTTTTTATTGGCGATGAGCGATTGGCTACTAATTTTGACGCTAAGAACTTGCCGCCATCTTTTATGAATCCTTTCGGCACTGATTGGCTTGGTCGCGATATGTTTGCGCGCACTATGAAAGGCTTGTCTTTAAGCATATTTATTGGCTTGATCGCTTCTTGTGCTAGCGTATTAGTAGCTTTGCTGCTGGGCCTTACGGCCGCTCTCATGGGTAAGGTTGTAGACAGCATCATATCTTGGTTTATTGACCTTTTTCTTGGAGTACCTCATCTGGTTGCTTTGATTCTTATTTCCTTTACCCTTGGTGGAGGTGTTAAAGGCGTAATCATCGGAGTTGCCGTAACTCATTGGCCTAGCTTAGCACGGGTTATTCGGGCTGAGGTGATGCAACTGCGATCAGCTGAATTTGTCTTAGTTTCACGGCAGATGGGCAAAGGTCCCTGGTGGATTGCTACTCATCATATTCTGCCTCATTTAATACCTCAGCTATTGGTAGGTTTTGTACTGCTTTTTCCTCATGCTATTCTCCACGAAGCGGCTATAACTTTTTTAGGTTTTGGTTTATCTCCCCATCAACCTGCTATTGGCATTATCCTGTCCGAATCAATGAAGTATCTAGCTACTGGTCTATGGTGGTTAGCTTTTTTCCCTGGTCTATGTCTGCTCATCATTGTGAGAGCTTTTGATATGCTCGGTGATAATCTGCGCCTGCTTATTGATCCTCATAATGCTCATGATTAGTATAATGCTCATGATCAGCATAATTCTCGTGATTAGCATAATACCAATGGAACTAGCTAATAGGCCATGTTACAACTAGCTTTAGTGCCATGCCACAACTCTCTAATAGTGCATTAATAGAGCATACCTAACTAGCTATCTGTAAGGTGGTTGTTGTTTTTGCTGGAAGTAAATAATCTTTCTCTTTCCTTTACTCAATATCAAAGAGGTTTAAAACAAAAAAACATCCAGGTGATCTCCGACCTAAGTCTTTCGATTCAGGAAGGAGAAATTCTGGCTGTCGTCGGCTCAAGCGGTTCCGGAAAAAGCTTGCTTGCCCATGCTATCTTAGGAATTTTACCCAAAAACGCTTCTCTTTCTGGGAGGCTCTATTACGGAGGTCAGGAATTGACCGCCAAAAGGCAAAAAGAATTGCGCGGCAAAGAGATCGCTTTTATACCCCAGTCTGTCAATTTCCTCGATCCACTGATGCAAATAGGCCAACAAGTACGCACTTCCTCGCAGGTCGGAAGTGAAAAGGGCATAGCAAAAGGCAAAGGCGGGGAGAAGGAAAAAGACAGAGACAGAGACAGAGAAAAAGGTAGAGTCAAAGATAGAGCCAAGGACAAAGGCAGAGAAAAACAAAGAAAAATCTTCGACCGCTATGAACTCGACTACGATGTGGAAAATTATTATCCCTTTCAAATCTCTGGGGGCATGGCACGAAGGGTTCTTGTTGCATCTGCTGTCGTAGGTGGGCCTAAGCTGATCATTGCCGACGAACCTACACCGGGACTTCATCATGAGGTAGTCAAGGAAGCTTTAGGACATTTAAGAGAATTAGCTGATGAAGGTACTGCCATTATGCTGATTACCCACGATATTGCTACAGCTCTGGAAGTTGCTGATCGCATTGCCGTTTTTTATGCAGGCACTATTGTGGAGATAGCTTGGGCAAGTGAATTTACTGATCACGGTGATAAGTTGCGTCATCCCTATACGAAAGCGCTCTGGATGGCCCTTCCCCAAAATGGTTTTCTCCCCATTCTAGGTCGCCAGCCCTCCCCTTCAGAACCTCCCCCGGGCTGTCTTTTTCAACCTCGATGCTCCCTAAGTAGCAAAAGTAGCAGTACTAACAACAGCTCTTGTTCTCAAGAAGCTCCCGTAATGCGTGAGCTTCGATCGGGAAAGGTGAGGTGCCATTTTGCGACTTGAAGCTAAAAATATTTTTTTTTCGTTATGGAAAAGGGCCCTGGATCTTAGAAGATTATGATCTGGAATTAAAGTCTGGTGAAGTAGTCGGTTTATCAGGCCCTAGTGGTATTGGAAAATCGACGCTAGCACGGATTCTAGCCGGCTATGTCCTGCCGTACAAGGGGAGCGTTAGATTGCAAGGCAAGGATCTTCCGCGCAAAGGCTTTAACCCTGTGCAACTTGTTTTTCAGCATCCTGAAAAAGCAGTAAATCCTCGGTGGCAGTTAGAGAAAACGCTTAATGAAGGATGGACTCCTGATGAAGAACTACTAGAATCGCTAGGCATAGAAAAGGCTTGGTTAAAGAGGTGGCCGAACGAACTTTCAGGAGGAGAACTGCAAAGATTTTGCGTAGCTCGCGCTCTAAGTCCTGCTACTCGCTTTCTCATTGCCGATGAGATGACAACGATGCTTGATGCAATCACACAAGCTCAGTTATGGCATGCTGTCTTAGAAAGAGCTGAAAAAAATAACATGGCTGTGCTCGTCATTAGTCACGATGGCCCTTTGCTGGAGCGCCTCTGTCATCGAATAATAGATTTTACAAGAACCAATCATTGAGCTGGTAATTTGTTATAATAGATGCGTTGGCTCGTGATTGGAGGATGAATATGCGAATCGCAGTGATAGATGGACAAGGCGGGGGCATAGGCAAAGCTGTTGTTGAGAAATTTCGCAAAGCTTTTAATAATAAAATTGAGATTATTGCCCTAGGAACGAACTCTTTAGCAACTTCATTAATGCTCAAAGCAGGTGCTAATGAAGGTGCGACAGGAGAAAATGCCATTAGCTATAACGTTAAAAAAGTAGACATTATCGTAGGACCAATTGGCATCATCTGTGCTAATTCCTTTCTAGGCGAACTGACGCCACAGATGGCTAACGCGATCGCTGATAGCCCTGCTCAAAAGATATTAATTCCACTGAACAGATGTAACATATTAGTTACTGCCGTTGAAAAGAAGCCTCTTCCTCATTATATAGATGACGCTATCGAAATCGTAAAAGCTCAAAGAGGTGATTAATTATGTGTGAAGCTAATGTTTATATAATAGATAAGGAAGGAAAGGAAACATTGCTTTTAGAATCGGTAGACAAAGTTGTTCCCACAGAAGAGGGTATCTTTTTGGAAAATATCTATAGTCAACGTAAGATCGTAAAAGCGAAGATCAAAGAGATGGCTCTGGTAGGTCATAGGATTGTATTGGAAGAGAAGTAGCGCAAGGGGGACGGTTCTGCTGTGTTCTTGTAAGAACACAGCAGAACCGTCCCCCTTAACCTTCCCCTTAACCTTAACTTACCTGATGAAATTCATAAGCGTCTTACGTTCTTTCTCAGGTCGTTCTACAACGCCTTCGCCTTTTTCAATTAACTTCAACAGCCAAGCCATGTTTTTTCCTAGGAGACGCATGATTTGCACGCCTTCTTCATCCTGAAGGACTTCTCCTGGCCTCGCGCCGTGAATCACATTCCAATAGTTTGACGTAGCCATAACCATTTCCGAATAAGTAATATAATAGTTCAATTGATCAAAAGTCGTAACACCACCGGAGCGTCTTACCGCTACGACAGAAGCAGCTACTTTATGACGTAGCATCGATTCATTAACGGAAGCAACAAAGCAAGCTCTGTCCAAAAAAGCTTTCAGAGTTGCACCTACAGATGAAAAATGAACAGGTGAGCCAAAGATAATGCCGTCTGCCTCTTTCATCTTCGCAATCCACTCGTTAACTTGATCTCCTGGGGTTACACATTTTTCATCTCTATTTTTGGCACAACCATGACAGGCCAGGCAACCTCTTACTGCCTTATCGCCAACATGAACAATCTCAACATCGATACCTTCTTTTTCGAGCTCTTCTGCTACGAGCTTAATGGCATGATAGGTGTTGCCCTCTTTTTTAGGACTTCCGTTAAAAGCAACTACTCTCATAATGACCCTTCTTCCTTCCTGTTCAGATTTACTTTACACTGCTTGAAGTTATTGTATCTCACTTTTAACAATTCAACAAATCGAGCAAGGTTAAGTTTGAAGGCTTACTATACATATTTTTTACGGCGAAGCAAAACCTACTACTGCAATACGCAGTGGGAAGGTGTATATATGGAAGAAAAAATCTTACGAGTCAATATGGCAGAACAAAAGATTACTGAGGAACCCGTACCTGAACCATACAAAAGTACGGGAGGACGGGGCATCACATCAAGAATTATCCTTGACGAAGTAGAACCAACGTGCCACCCCTTAGGCAAGCAAAACAAACTAGTTATTGCCGCTGGTATCTTGTCAGGTACAAAATGCCCTAACTCTGGTCGCCTATCCATAGGTGGTAAAAGCCCACTAACTAACGGCATCAAAGAAGCTAATGCTGGTACACCGATTGCTCATCAATTGGCTAGTCTGGGCTATAAAGCGATTATTGTAGAAGACATACCTGAAGGTAATGAACAGTATCTTCTCTACCTATCTGATGAAGGCGCAAGACTGGAACCTGCCGGCGATTTAGCTGGGTTAGGGACTTATGAGTTTAACGGACGTATTAGAGAACGTTATCATGAAAAAATCTATGTCCTTTGCATCGGACCTGCCGGAGAACGGCTGATGCGTAACGCAGGTATATCGTGTAACGACCCTGAAGGCGGTCCAGGTCGCTTTGCTGGACGAGGTGGTCTTGGTGCGCTCATGGGTTCAAAAAAATTAAAAGCTATCATCTTCGATACGAGTAAAATTTTCCATGCTCCCATAGAAGAGAAAGAGAAGTTTAGTGAAGGGTCGAAAAAGTTTGTCAAAATCCTTCGCGAAAATCCCATCAGTGGCGAAGGTCTGCCAAAATACGGTACTAACGTATTAATGAACTTAGTTAACGAAGCTGGAGCTTTACCGACAAAAAACTTCCGCTTTGGAACATTTGAGGGCGCTGATAAAGTGAGTGGGGAAGAACTAGCAGCTAGAGCTCTCTCAAGAGGCGGCGTAGGAACACCTACTCATAATTGTCATCCTGGTTGCGTTATTCGTTGTTCCAACATTTACCCCGATGAAAAAGGAGAAGCCCTTTGCTCCCCCATTGAATATGAAACAGCCTGGGCTTTAGGTCCTAACTTGATGATCGATGATCTCGATATCATTGCGAGGCTTAATCGCATCTGTAACGATTTGGGTCTAGATACGATTGAAGCAGGAGGCGCCCTAGGTGTAGCCATGGAAGCAGGTATTATTCCTTTTGGCGATGGATCAGGTGCCATTAAGTTGCTAGAAGAAGTGGGGCAAGGCACGCCTTTAGGTCATATTATTGGACAAGGTGCTGACAGCGTAGGCAAGACCTATGGAGTCACTAGAGTGGCAACTGTAAAAGGACAGCACTTGCCAGCATACGACCCTAGAGCAATTAAAGGTATCGGAGTCACTTATGCCATGACAACTATGGGTGCGGACCACACAGCAGGTTACAGCGTCACGCACAATCTCTTAAAAGCAGGTGGCTATGTAGATCCTTTAAAGCCAGAGGGGCAAGTAAAACTATCGGCAGATTTACAAGTTGCCACTGCAGCTCTTGATTCCTTTGGATTGTGCATTTTCGTCGCTTTTGCCTTGCTCGACAATCCTGAAGGATGGCCTACTGTAGTTGATATCTGGAATGCCAAGACAGGTAACAACCACAGTATGGATGATATCCTTGAGTTAGGAAGAGAAGTCATGCGGGCAGAGAGGGAATTCAACAAGCGCGTTGGATTCACATCAGCCCATGACCGTTTACCTGAGTTCTTCCGAACAGAACCACTACCACCTCATAACACAGTCTTTGATGTGAAGACTGAAGAGATGGATGAAATGAACGAGCAGTTTAATATGTATCACTAAAGGGAAGTAACAAATAGCTATAAAAAGCTAGAGTGATAGCTATTGATTAGTTTTTCATTTTTCATTAGACCGTTGAATGAGGTGATTATATGAAGAGAGATAATTCTATGAATCAAATTCAAGAAGCTTTAGGACAAGGGTTGAATATACGCACACAAAAAGAAGAGTTAGAGCGCATGGTGAAAGATACGCGGGGGATACGAAAGCAATTAGAGCAGACAGAGGAGTTTGTGTCGGATAAGGATTTGTAGGAGAGCTAATTCAAAAAAGCCATCTCATTTTTAAAATGAGATGGCTTTTTTGGTCAGTCGTCTTTTTCAGGTTAAAAGCTATAATCTTGCAACTATAGAATTCCAATCATCACTAGCCCATAAAACCAGTATAAGATAGGCCTTTGTAGCTTCGAGCTTTTAAGACAAAACCACAAATGTAGGCTGGAGGGATTGATCAAAGTATAAAGTGGAGGTTTACAGAATCAGATCTTTAGTAAACTTATTTTCACGAATGGACAAAGCTTTTGCAAAATATTCAACGGCTTTCATGTAAGCAATTATGTTATGGGTAGCTACTAGATAGCTCTCTTTATCGCCAACTTGGGGAAGTATTTCTTCAATTGTAAACTTATCGAGTGCCACATAAAGGTAACCCTTATGAAAAGTTAAATAACATCGTATGTCTTTCAACTTTTCTAAAAGCTTTTCCATAAAATCAAGAGTCAGGATATAACGTGCTTCTACAGGGTCATTGCCAAAAACATTAAACTTTTTTTCAAAGAGTGGCGATTCTAGAACGATTCTATCAGCTTTGCTTCCAAAACCTAAAAAACCACCAGCGCCTCTACGCCATGTTTCTGTGGTGATGTAGATATCTTCTTGGAATTCTTTGGGGAACTTTATTTTCAAGAAAATACCTAGAAAAGTTGTTACTCTTTTTGATTCATTTTCATCTTGATAAGTATAATAGGTTAACAATTTACATGCTTCTATGTCTGTTTGATGAGTTTCTTTGTTAACTACTTTTACATGCCACGATGGCTCGTAGCTATCGGAGCGCGGCATTAAGGGATTGACCTTAAACTCTTCTTTGAGAATCCCTTTTTCCAAGTTAAAATAAATATTGTTATCTGTGTGGTCACTAATGACTTTCACAATTTGGTCCATTGCTGTTTTTTGATAGCTTGTAAGAACTTTGGTAAAACGCCATTTCAGGCCGAAAAAAGCGGCAATTAGAATTATGAAAGTAACTATGATTAATTCTAAGCTATAAAGCAAAGGCAATAGAGAAAGCAAGGCTATGACTGCAAAAATTAGTTTATTTTGCTTTTTAATCGCTTCTATCTTGTCTTTAATACGAAAGCTTTCATCAGTTTTGCCTGAAACTATCTCTTCTATGGCCTGCTTTATTTGAACGCTCAGTTCAAAAGGGCTTATCCAATCATATAAGTGGCCTTCTTTTTGCCTACTGATAAGAGATTTGAAAAAGAACATCTAAATCACTCGTCCTTTCTGAAAGAAAGTTCTACATTGTTCTTTTCCTCTTCTAAAGCTTCAAAATAGCCTGCTTTTGTGAATCCAAAGAGAGAAGCTAGCATATTAGCAGGAAAAACTTGAATTGCTGTGTTGTATAGACGCACAGTAGAATTGTAGTTTCTTCGACTAGCTCCAATGTATTCTTCTGTTTTTACTAATGTTCTTTGGAGATGCAACATATTATCGCTAGCTTTTAGTTCAGGATAGCTTTCAAAACGGGCAATCAAGGTGCTAAGCCGCTCTGATAGGGCATCTTCTTTTGCTTCTCGTATTTTGCCTGAACAGACCATAGCTTCTTGTCTTAGTTTGGTGATTTCTTCAAGTAAAGTCTTTTCGTGAATCATATATTGATTGACTGTTTTTACAAGATTGGGGATTAAATCGTACCTTTTCTTTAACATTACATCCATAGTTGCATAAGCTTCTTTTAGTTTATTGCGCTTTTTTATAAAGTGATTATAGGAAAAAACAACATAGGCTAAGATTAACAATAAGCTTATTATTGCATACGACATAACTTGACCACCCTTCTTGGAACACAGAACACAAGGAACACAAGGGGACGGTGGTTCTGTGCACTCCAGAAAACATCATTTTTTCAAAAAGTACCACTTTTTCACTGGACTAGGACGTTCCCTTTGTGCTCTCATATGTTTTACTTGCTGATTAACTTACTGCTTAAGGGTTAATAAGTTTTCACTCGCTGACTAGGTTTCTGACTACGTTGCTAACTACTTCTGGTTAGTAAATATCGATTATCCGTAGCTGATTACGATAAAATATGTTCATCTAAAGAGAATCATACTATGGACAGGGACACAAGAGGGAGAAAAGAAGTAAGAAGATAAAAAAGAATAATTAATTGAATTGCGTGCACTACAAGCTTGTATCTCTTTTGAAGTTAGTTCTTTTCTTTGAAGGAGATCGCTGTAAAAGTGTAGAAGACTGTAACAACTGAAGTAATCTATAAGTAAAGGTTGAGTAAAGACCTAATAAAAAGGGAAAGGACGTGATCTCCTATGGATATCGCCGCCCTATCCATTCTTATGAATCAGTCGCAAGTTCGTCAGCAAGCTTCCATGTCTGTGCTGAAAATGGCCATGGATATGTCAAAAGTACAGTCTGTAGATTTAGAAAAGATGATAGACAGTAATAAGAAGACAATGGAACTATCGATCCAACCTGAACTTGGATCTCATATTGATGTAAAGCTGTAAAGATCCTGCAAAAGGGTCTTTTTTTAACCTAGGAGATCTGTTAACACAAGGGGATAGTCTGTGCGCCACGCAGAGAGATGCAAGTATGATAGGTGAGATGATACCTCACTAGGCAAGGTCCAGCCAATCATCTGAAAGCGAGTCTTAGGCGTTAGCAGGTAACGCTAGGTGTGGACTTATCGATAATAGCACACAAAAAGTGCACAAAAGAACCGTCCCTCTGTGTCCTGTGTCCCCGAATTTTAAATAAAAACAGGTGCTTATTAATGAGCGAGCATATCGAAATTATCGTCCAACAAATCATGATCTTCTCCTTGCTCATGGCCGTTGGATTTATTGCTGCTAAAGCAAAAGTTCTTACCAAAGAAGGCTTAGGTCACTTAGCCAAGCTTGTTGTTAACATTATACTTCCTGCCTTAATCTTCACGATTATTACAGGAAGCGGAATGACGGCACAAGATTTGCTCCTAGGTTATCAATTTGCCTTGGCAGTACTTTTTTCTTTTGCCCTCTTGCTACTCGTTGGTTACCTTTTAAGTAAGCTATTTAAGTTAGAAGGAAAGAGAGCTAACCTTTTTATAGCTCTTTCCGCTTTTGGCAACATGGGCTTTATTGGCATTCCTCTTATTCATGGGCTATATACAGAGCCTATTGCGCAGGTTAGCATCGCCTTATATACAGTCATAGATATGGCACTTTTGTGGACATTAGGCGTTTACCTATGCAGTCGCCATCATGAAAAGGCTAATTTCCTTAGCTCCGCTAGAAATATGATCAATCCGCTGACAATTACCCTGGTCATTGCTTTTGTGATTATGATAATGCAAATATCCTTGCCAGACTTGCTGACAAGAACAGTTGCGGAAATTGGCAATACAAGTAAATCGCTAACATTAATCTATATTGGAGGAATATTAGCTTATACATCTGTTGGTAACATCTTCAAAACACCGAGCCTTTTTGCTTTAGCGGCAGTAAAAATGCTACTGATGCCACTGCTCATCTTTTTTCTGACAGGTTTTTTCTTGCCAGAAATTCCGCGCTTTATCTTAACATTGATTGTAGGATTACCAACGATGACAACGCTCGTTATGATAGCTTCTACTTATGAATCAGATAGTGAGTATGCTACAGAGGCGATTTTTCTTACTACATTACTTAGTTTAGTTACCATTCCCGCAGTAGCTCTGCTTACTACCTTAATGTAACCATCATTGCAACCATCGAAGAGATGCCTAGCAGAGTGCAAAAACTAGTAGAGTGCCAAAACTCCCTTACCGCAAAGATAGGTGCGATAAGGGAGTTTGTTTTTATCTATATCAATATAATTATCTCATCATTTACTATCAGACTGTGAGTAAGCTGTCTGCAAAGCACAGGAAGTGCTGGACTTAGCGAGAATGAGCTTGATGCCACCTAAAATATAGAGATAGCGAAGATCGATCAAGCTTTTCATCATTACAGCGAGCTTACCGCGTACTTTAACTCCAAAGACGACACCAACTGCATCATGCTTACCAAGGGAGGCTACAGCACCTTTTAAGAAAGGCTCAAAAGCTTCTAATTTTTTTCCACCTCGAAGAAGATTTACAATATTATTGGCACAAGTTTGGGATTGCAAAATTGCAATTTGCGCTGTAGGAGGGTAAGGGCGTCCTGTACGTTTATCAACGAAAGAAGAACAATCGCCGATGACAAAAACGTTCTCATAAGCCTTGACTCGCAAATCTTCTTCAGCAGGAATTCTTCCATAAGAAGCTTCAAAAGCACTATCACATACAACCGTATTGCCTTGAATACCACCAGTCCAGATTACAGTAGCTGGTGCGATGCGTTCCTCACCTTGCTCAGATAATAAAGTGACACCATCAGGATCAACTGCTTTGATACGAGTAGAAAGTCGGAATTGTACCCCCATGCGTTCTAAGGAAGCCTTAGCATAATCAGCAAGGGAGGGATCGAAGTTCGCTAAAATCCTAGGAGCACCTTCAACGTTAATTATCTGAACTTGCTTAGGATCAATACCATGTTCTTCACAGAGAAGAGGGAATCGTTCTGCCAATTCTGCTACAAACTCAATACCTGTAAAGCCAGCGCCACCAACTAGGAAGGTTAACTTCTCTTGAGAACCTTTATGGTTCTTGGCAAAGTCAGCAAAGCGGCTTTCGATTTTACTGCGAATGTCACGAGCACTGTTCATACTGCGAATCGTTAGGGAGTGCTCTAGAATACCAGGGATACCAAAAGTAGCAGGCTCGTAGCCAAGAGCTACAACAAGATAATCGTAACTTAGTGCTTCACCGTGGGCTAGTAAGACACGTTGATTTTCTTTCTGTACTTCCACAACTGTGTCTTTAATAAAATTGACACGATCTGTGTCAATGACACTTCCAATGGGGATAGTTATACGGTTTTCGTCGCAAGTTCCGGCGGCGACTTCATGTAACCATGTAGTTAAGTAGTGGTAATCATGTTTATTAACTAGTAAGATTTCTGCTTCTTCCTTGCGGAGAAGCTTCTGCAGTCTAGCTACTGTCAAAATACCTGCATAACCCGAACCTAAAACGACAACACGAGGTTTTTGCTGAGTCATTGAATGCCTCTCCTATCAATTAATTAAGAATTTCACATAAGGGGTAAAAAAAATAGGGGGGTAAAAAATAGGGGGGTAAAAATGAGGTTTGATAAAAAATAAGCTAACACAGTTCCCCTAAGGGATAGAGTGAGAGATGCACTCAGATAAGCTGTGAATATGAGCGTTTTCATTTATATTGTCATTATAAAGGTAATCGGGGTATAGATAAAATGAATAATTAACATATGGGGTATGCGTGAGAGTTATACACAAGTTACACAAACCTTGCGATAATAAGTAGATAGAGATTATTTATCATACAGAGAACATTGTCATACAGGGATTATTTGTCAGACAGAGATTATTGATCATCTGAAGATGGTTTCTCAAGCAAGAAAGACAAGAACTTTTTGGCCGCCGCTGGCAAAGGAACAGTTTTGAGATGGACAAGACCGATATAACGTGGTGGTATAGGATCAATAAGTTTTACTTCATATAAAGACTGATTTTCTAATTCTTCAACTATAAAATTTTTAATTACGGCGGCTACACCAAAGTCAATCAATGCAAACTGTATGTTCAATTCGAAGTCGCTAAGTTCAAAAGCAGGCTTTACAGTTAAATCATATTTAGAAAACATCTTTTCGATATAAGTTCTAGAACTGCCCCCTTTTTCCAAAAGGATTAAAGGATACTTTGCAATCTCTTGAGCAGTACGAGGCTTCATGGCTAGTTCTTTATACTTTTCACCAACAACAAAGCAATCTTGTATTTCCATGATTTTATATACCATCAGTTGCTCGTCTACCACAGGAAGATGGACAAAACCCATATCAATAGAACCTTTTTTTAGCATGTTAATAACAGATTGAGTGCTTTGGTTAGTTACATGAATACCAATACCAGGGTAAGTACGCTTAAAATCTTTCAAATGTCCCGGTAGATAATGTTTACAAACCGTATCACCTGCGCCAATGGATATTTCTCCACTATGTAGTTCTTTCACTTCCAACAAAGTACGTTCCCCTAAAGAGATGAAGTTAAAAGCTTGTTCTACATAAGGATAGAGAAGCTCTCCATCTTTGGTCAGGCGAACTCCCTTCGGTGTTCTGAAAAAGAGCACCATACCTAACTTCTCTTCTAGCTGTTGAATAGCACGACTTACAGCTGGTTGAGTAACGAAGAGTAGATCAGCTGCTTTCGATATACTACCTACTTTGGCCACGCAGTAAAAAGTTCTATATAATTCCATGTTGATATTCATAGAAACTCTCCTTAATTTGCTGTGACTATAATTGAGTCTAAAAGCCTGTACTTCTAGTATAGCAGTTCTAGCTAAGGCCGGATTAATTTTTAACGAATTAAGGATAGTTATGACATAGTACAAACTTAGTTCTTCATAAATTGAGAGAAGAACCCGTCAATATGAGGAGGAGAGAGGTTTGAAAAGAGTCAAAAAATCTATACTCTTAACCTTCATATTTCTTCTCACCGCACTTAGTAGCGCCCAAGCTTTAGAGCCAGAAGTGATTGTGGATATAGATCCTGATGGCTACGCTTCCTATGGAGACAAAATGAAAGCTCTATTAGTTAACGACCGTGCCATGCTACCCTTACGAGACATTGCAGAAAAAATGGGTTACCGTACCGAGTGGCATGCCGCAGAGAAGAAAATTGTAATGAAAAAAGGCAACGTCACCGTCAGTCTGGTCATCGATAGTAATGAAGCGATTGTAAATGGGAAGCCCATAAGTCTCGATAGTCCGGCCAAACTAATTCAGAATAAAACTTATGTACCTGTGCGATTCGTCTCGGAAGCAACGAATCACAATGTCTACTTCAGTCAACGTGCTGTTGATTATGGCTACCCTGCAGAAATCTTTATTACTTTCTACAACATGGTGCCTGATGAAGAATGGATTTCGATCTACAGTGATCACCATAACTACAGTTATTATTTCTGTGAAGACTATTTATACCCCAATCCTTGTTACCAAAGCTTAAACAGCTATGGCAAAACTAATCGTAATATTGGCATCGGTTCTACCGTAGAAGAAGTAAGAAAGGCTTACGGTATTCCACGGCATAATTCACTTGATCGCAGTCAAAGTGGAACGTTAAGCTACTGGGGACCTTTCACTCCGCAAAGTGGTGATCTAAACGCCCTAGAGTTCACTTTTGAGAATGGAAAAGTGGTAGAACTCATTGTACCTTACGGCAATTAGGAGCAATCAAAGCATAAAAACATTTTTAGACAGCGCTAGAATGGATTAAATTAAATAACCTGCTATTTTTATCAAAACCATATATTCCTAAAATATGAGAAATGCGCTATAATAGATTTAGTCAATTGTGGGCAAAGAAGTGCATTTTGAATCCTTCAGAGCTACAAGGTGTAGCTTCTTTTTTTTTGTCAATTTTTCGGAGGTGTATGGTTCTGTGTTTTCCTTAGATCGCGAGAAAAGATTCTTTAATGAAATGTTTGATGAGGCTTATGGTGTCCGTCCCTGCTATGAAAATCTTTATGATTACTTTAGCAACCTTTCACCTATGATGCTGGCTAATCTACAAAGAAAAGCGGAGCATCTTTTTATCAATTTAGGCGTTACTTTTACGGTTTACCATGAGTCAACTAGTATGGAAAGAACCTTACCCTTTGATATTCTACCTCGTGTGATTCCGGAAGAAGAGTGGAATATCTTAGATGAAGGATTACGCCAGCGGGTCCGTGCTCTCAATGCTTTCCTCCGGGATATATATCATGAACAGGAAATTCTTCGCGATCAAGTCATACCAAGAGAATTGGTTGTAAGTCACCCTGATTTTTGTTGGGCCATGGTTGGGTTAAACGTTCCTATGAATGAATACATCCCCCTAGCTGGAATCGATGTAATTCGTGATGATCAGGGTAAGTATTTCGTTTTAGAAGATAACTTACGTGTACCTTCTGGAATTAGCTATGTTTATGAGAATCGTAAAATGATGACGCAGTTATTTCCAGAAATATGCCAACAGCATATTATTGAACCGATTATGCCTTCTTTAAGTTATCTTGCTAGATACTTGCAGTCACTAGCGCCAAGAAGAACTTCTAAGCCCACAGTCGTACTTCTAACACCAGGTCGTTATAATTCCGCTTATTACGATCACGTCTTTTTAGCCCAACAGTTAGGTATTGACCTAGTTGAAGGACAGGACCTGATGACCTTAGATAATCGGGTTTTTATGCGCGGTGTGGAAGGGTTACGTCAAGTAGATGTTATATATCGCCGTCTTGACGATGCTTTTCTTGATCCTCTTGTTTTCCGCCCCGATTCGATGCTTGGTGTACCTGGACTGATCAGCGCTTACCGAGCTGGCAATGTAGCAATAGTTAATGCACCTGGCACTGGTGTAGCTGATGATAAAGCTATTTTTTCCTTTGTGCCAGCTATGATTGAATACTATCTAGGTGAGAAGCCTTTGTTAGATAATGTACCGACCTACCTTTTGAAGAACAGGGAAGAGCAGGACTTTGTTATTAATAACTTAGAAAAAATGGTCGTCAAGAAAACGACCGGTGCTGGTGGTTACGGTATGCTTATAGGTCCGAAAGCATCAGAACAAGAGTTAGAGGCTTTTCGCAAAATCCTTCGGAAATCTCCTCTAGACTATATTGCTCAACCGACAATTCAATTGTCACAACATCCCTCTTTTATAGATGGTCTTTTTGCTAATCGCCATATTGATCTTAGACCTTTTGTTATTGGTGGGAAGAAAGTTATTCCAGGTGGATTGACACGTGTGGCCTTGCGCGAAGGATCTTTGGTTGTTAATTCCTCACAAGGTGGGGGCAGTAAAGATACATGGATTCTACGAAGCCATCGTGGAGAAAGGGAGTGTCAATTATGCTCAACCGTCAAGCCGACAGCTTGATTTGGTTGGCCCGCATGATTGAACGGGCAGAAAATAATGCAAGAATGCTTGAAGTCTATTACGCAGAATCAACGGAGGAAAAAGAAGCTTACTGGGAATCGCTTATTGCTGTTACAGGTGATGTAGCACTCTTTCGCCAGCACTATGACCAAATAGATGCTTTGTCAGCTTTTGACTTTCTTTCTTTTTCTGATAAGAATCCCAACTCAATATATCAATGTTTGCGTCAAGCCAGGGAAAATGCGCTAGTAGTCCGAGAAACTCTTCCTAACGAAATTTATGAAGTAGTTAATGCTTTTTATCTTGTAGTGCGCTCATGTGCGGAAAAGCTTACAGGGAAGGCGCCACTTGAATTTTTACATCTTGTGAAAAAACGTTCCTTTCTCTTTCAAGGCATGATTGAAGCTATCTTGCCACAGGGAAAAGGCTGGTCTTTCTTACAATTAGGCCGTTATCTTGAAAGAGCTGATAAAACGGCGCGCATTATCGACGCCGCTAACGCTCATCCCTATAAAGAAAAAGAAAATTTATGGCTTCGAGTTTTGCTTTCTGTAAGCGCTTATGAAGCTTATCAAAGGGAATGGTGTGGTCGGATGGGGCCACGGGAAGTGATTGATTTCCTCATCCATCAACCTGACTTCCCTCGTTCTTTACGTTTTTCCATTGCTCAAGCTTTAGAGGCTGCTCAGAAAGCTTTTAAGAATGGCTTGCCAATCGCAGAACCCATTAAGTTGCTAGAACAGTTGGATCAATATTTACGCTTTAACACCATAGATGAAATCGAAAGACAAGGTGTACATTTTTTCTTACAGTCTTTTTTAAGAGAAAATAACAAAGTTGGCTTCGCCGTGAATAAAATTCTTTTTCATAGTCGAGATAGTGCGTGACCACTCTCGCGATTTACCACCGTACTCTCTATGGATATTCCAGCAAAGTGATAGAGGGAGTCAGTGAAGTTCGATTATCACCTATGAATTGTCACCATTACGGCTTTGACCAGCGCTTATATTCTTTTCAATTAAAGACTGAACCATTAGGAGCGATCCAGCAACATCAAGATGCATTTGGCAATATTGTTCATACATTGTGGTTTGAAGAACCTCACGATCAGTTGATTATAGAAACAAGGTCTATTGTAGAAAGACAAATGATAAATACAGAATCTAACTTAGCTTCACTTAGCATTAGTAAAACAATTAGCTCTGTAAGCCAAGAACAATGGCCCGAAGATTATAAACAGAACTTTGCTGAATGGCTTATGGAGACACCTAGTTGTCTCTTTTTGCCGGAAGTGCAGGCCCTTGCTCAGCAATTCGACTTACCTGCTCAAGGCTGGCCTGAAGTTGTCAGGATGGCAAGATATCTCTATGAAAACTATAGCTATCAGGAAAAAGTAACGCAGGTATGTTCTTCTGTGCGGGAAATTTTAACGAAGAAAATGGGTGTCTGCCAAGACTTCTCTCATCTTTTGTTGGCCTTATTGCGTTATCGAGCAATACCTGCGCGTTATGTAAGTGGCTACATTCCCTGTGACGGTATCTTACGAGGCGGTGGTGCTTCCCATGCCTGGGTAGAAGTTTGGCTTCCAGGTAGGGACTGGCAGGGCATAGATCCAACAAACAATTGCCTTGTCAATGATCATTACGTAAAAATTGCTCATGGTCGAGATTATCATGATGTTGTTCCCGTAAAAGGGATTTTTAGAGGCAGGGCTAAGCAAAGTATGCAAGTAACTGTTGATGTACAGATTCTTTAATGTAGTAAAGTGGTAGAAAAGGATAGGGTGGTAGCATTGGAACAGAAAATTATCACCATACGCATGCCTGCCTATGACCAATTTAGTATTCGTAAAGAGGTTCTGGGCAATCAGAAAAAAGATGGTAGTAAACGTGCAGCCATTGTAGCTGGAATTCATGGCGATGAATTTGAAGGTTTATATACTTGTTACTTATTAAACGGCTACTTAAAAAACTTGTTGAAGAAAAATCCAGAAGCTCTTCAAGGGCAGGTAGATTTCTACCCTTCAATTAACTCATTAGGACTTGGTAGTCTAAACCGTGCTTGGCCTTTTTTTAATGTAGATCTGAATCGGCAGTTTCCAGGCAATCGTGATGGTCACGTACCATTGCAAGCGGCTTATGCTCTGCTAGAAGATCTCAAAGGAGCCGACTTTGTTGTTGATATTCATGCCAGCAACCGTTTTCTTCTGGAAATGCCGCAGATTAGAATGCAAGACACCTACGCCTCCACGTTACTTCCCTTAGCTCAAAATTCTAATGTTGATATTGTTTGGGTTCATGGTTCTTCTACCATTTTAGAGACTACTTTAGCTACTAATTTGAATGAGATGGCAATACCAACCCTAGTTGTAGAAATGGGTATCGGTCAAAGATTGACAATAGGCTATTCAGAACAATTGCTAAAAGGCCTACTGCGTTTACTACATCGCTTTGGTATATTAGATATACCTGCCGAAGAATTGCCTACTATAAATGAGCCACGTATTATGCAAGACAATGAAGTATGGTATTTTAATGCCAAAGCTTCAGGTCTTTTTGTACCTGAACCAGCTATATTTGGTCGTTATGTCCGTGAAAAAGAAAGAATAGGAAGAATTGTTGATCCGCTCAGTGGAAAAGATCTGCAAGTGATCGAAGCACCTGTAGAAGGATTAGTCTTTACACTTCGACAGCATCCTGTTGTTTATGAAGGTTCTTTGCTGGCTCGCTTGACTTACCCAACAAAGACAACAACAGGAGGTGAAGAAGATGCTTGAGCCAATAGTAGAACTTAACATACCTTTTCGTGAGCCTATGGTTATCTACAAAAATGAGTTTCGCGGCCACGGTGAAGGACCTCTAATCTCGCTAGTATCAGGAATTCATGGTGACGAGCTCAATGGCATTTATCTCCTCACTTGCTTGTCTGCTTTTTTAGAAGAAGTGGTGCAAGGGAAAGAGCCTAATTATAAGTTGCGCGGAACTGTACGTATAATTCCTGTAGTCAATGTACCAGGTGTTAATTTTGCTGGTCGTAACTGGCCTTTTGATAACACCGATATTAACAGGATGTTTCCAGGTTATGATCAAGGAGAAACAACACAGCGCATTGCCGATGGGATCTTTCAAGCTACAAAAGATTCGGACTATGCTATCGATATACACAGCTCCAATGAGCAATTTTATGAAATTCCTCATGTGCGCACTTTTTATCCTGATGATCATGAGTTGAAGCTAGCCCCTTATCTGGGCTGTCCATATTTACTTCATCGAGAGTTAACACCGATTTACAAAACACAGCTTTCTTACCACTGGAAAGAGACTGCTGTCTCTCCTTATATACTTATGTTAGGTGTAGCACGGCAGATTGAAGAACCAATTGTCCAGCAGGTCTGTCAAGGCTTAATTGACTTTATGGTTGCTACGAAAATATTAGAAGGACCACCCTTAGAAACCCCTAAGCCCATACCTCTTTTTGGAGCTACCAATACCAACCTGGTTCTCTCTCAAGCGGCAGGTATTTTCCGTCCCTGCGCTATTGTGGGAACAGAACAGCGTCAAGGAGATTTGTTAGGACATATCTATAACGTCTTAACAGGTGCTTTAGAGGAAGAAGTCAGGGCGCCAGCTTCAGGATTGTTAGCAGGTTTACGTACCTACCCCATGGTCTATGAAAAAGAACTCTTGGCTCGTATATTTTCTTCTGATGAGAATCCTGGTAACAGGACAGATATTTGGTATCCTGAACAGTAGAGTTTATAAAATAAAAGAGACCAGCACTAGTTGAGCGTAAATCAAGTGCTGGTCTCTTTTTATTTCTTTAGCTTTTTAGTAGATTGACCATTTCACAGACCATAGAATGTAGGCACAAGATGAGGAAAAAATGGAGGTAAGAAGGGATTCTTTAACTCTTCTTTAGATAGAACTGGTATATTGTCAACTATTTTAGCGCCTTCGTAACTAATCGATAAGTAACCAAGCTGTTGATTTTCTAGGATAGGCAAAGATGAGGGGAATTGCCATTCAATATGAGGTTTATAGTTATGCTCTTCTCCCTTTTTTGCAACGAAAAAAACTGTTTTATCAATTTTTACAGGCAAAGGTGAGGGACTACCTTGTTCATAGAAAAGATCTTCTTCTGTAAAGATATCCCAGAGGTTAGCTATATAATAATTTTGAAAGCCATAGTCTAGAAGCCTCTGTGTTGCTCTTTCCCGCTCTTGCACAGATTTAGTACCCATGACTACAGCGATAAGACGCAGACCTTGTCGTTCTGCTGTACCTACAAAGCAATAGCCGGCGGCGCTGGTAAAGCCTGTTTTCAACCCGTCTAGTCCCGCATAAGCTTCTAAAAGACGATTAGTATTATTCAGTCTACGTGCGCCATCGCGAAAGGGAGCTGTCTTCATACTTGTTACAGTAAGAATCTGAGGATATTCGTGAAGCAATTGCCTACTCAGCAAAGCTGTATCGTAAGCAGACATATAATGTTGATGGGACAATCCAGCTTCTCGGATAGGAAGGCCAGAGGCATTAAGAAAAGAACTGTTTTCCATCCCCAGTGCTTGTGCGTTTATAGTCATTTGCTTAGCAAAAGCATCTTCTGAGCCAGCTAATGCTTCTGCCAAAGCTACAGAAGCGTCGTTAGCAGAAGGTAAGAGCATAGCATAATAAAGATCGCGCAAGGGAAGGACCTCACCTACAGACAAGTTAGCTGTTGCACCATAAGATCTCTTAACTGCTGTCGTTATAGGGATCGGTTTTTGCCAACTGTAAGAATTTTGCTCCATTATCTTATAAAGGGTGTAAACTGACATTAGCTTTGTTAAGGAAGCAGGTGGAACTCGGTCGTGTTCTCTCGAACTATAGAGTACTTGTCCTGTTGAGTATTCCATCAAGAGAAAAACATCCGTTGCCATAGTAGGTTTTGAAGAGCCTTGGGCTGGCGATAAAAAAGATGTTAAGCAGATACTTAGCAATAAAAGTTGGGAGAGTAGAAAAGTAAAAGCTTTTCGGGTTAAAACAGATGGATCCATATGATCACCTCAATAGAAATTGTAAAAATATGGTAACCAATAGACTGTTCGCTTTCGAAGTAACAGATCCCTTCTCTTCAAATCAATAAAATACCAAAAAAAGATATTTGAGGAAGGCTCTCTTGTAGCAACATTGTTACTAAAAGAGAGCCTTCCTCAAATTAGAGAGAAATAGGTACTATGTAAAAAAAATTTTTAGCTAAAAGTTAAAAATGTCGACTTCTAACTCTAGAAAATAGTATGGTTGTTTGCAAGAAAGAATTTAGCGATATGGAAAAACCTTGGAAGGTTCTAAGCCATAGCTGTCGAACAATTTAATAGAGATAGTCTTATAAAAAGTAACACCTCAGAAGTAAGGTGATAGGAAATGAAAACGCATGAAAAGAGCAAAGCGTTGTTGAATGTAGAACAAATCTTATCAGTCAGTCTTGATTTGTTATGCGTAACAGATAGAGATGGTCGCATTATTCATGTGAATCAAGCTTGGGAACGTGATTTAGGCTATCCAGCACAAGAAGTTATTCAACGGCATTTTCTTGACTTTGTTCATCCTGATGATATTGGAGACTCATTGAAGTTATTTAGTCAGCTTGTTATTCAGGACCATTTATTAACTTTTGATAATCGCTATCGTTGTAATGATGGTACTTATCGAACTATGGAGTGGCGATTTCGTCCTCACCAAAAATTAATCTATATCTCAGCACGAGATGTTACAGAAAGAATTGCCGAAAGAAAAACTCTCGAAAAGATTGTTACCTTAACAGAAGATTTCTTGCAACTATCACCAGAACAGACTGATTATCAAAAGATTACCGATGATCTTTTACAAATCTCAGGTGCAAAATACGCTTGTTTTAACCTTTATAATGATTCCGGTAATGAATTTACTACTATGGCTTTTTCGGGGTTGCACAACCATATATCTAAGCTTACTTCTTTACTTGGTTTTGAAGTTGTAGGCAAAAAATGGGTTCACAATGCTTTTCGAAAAAGAAAAATGGGCTCTAACATGACGACTCGCTTTTCTTCTCTACAAGAGCTTATGGGGAATGTCATACCGAGCTCTGTTGCCTTAATGTTAGAGAAGATTTTTCAATTTGGAGAGTTAGTTGTAGTAAAAATTGAAAAAGACGACGTCATGATTGGGGACTTCACCTTATTCATGCCTGTTGGTGTAACTTTTAAGAATCAAAGTTATGTGGAGATTTATACAGGGCAACTAGGGCTAGTTTTAACAAGACAAAAGCAAGAAAAAGCACGTCAAGAGAGTGAGAGTAAGTATAGAAATCTTGTTACGAATATTCCAGGCATTGTTTTTCAATGTAAATTAGATAAACATTATGAGATGCTTTTCTTAAGTGAAGGTATTGAACGACTTACAGGTTATCACTTTTCTGACTTTATACATAAAGGAAAAATCTTCGATAACATTATCTGTCCAGAAGATCGTGAAATGGTTTATAAGATTATACAAGAAGCTGTGGCTCGGAACAGATCATATGAAGTGACCTATCGCTTAATTTGCAAAAATGGTGACATAATCTGGGTTTCTGAATCAGGTCAGCCTTTTTTTGATTCTAATAGGACTTTATTATGGATAGATGGCGTCATTATTGATATAACAGAGCAAAAAAAAGCAGAAGAAGAGCGAGAGTTAGCTAACAAGCAACTACAAGTGGCCATCGAAAAGGCCAATCAATTAACGGTGGAAGCACAAAAAGCTAATATTGCTAAGAGCAATTTTCTGGCTAATATGTCCCATGAAATTCGCACACCTATGAATGGAATATGTGGGTTTTTAGATCTTTTAGAAGGCTCAGCGTTAAATGAGGAACAAAAGTCTTATATCGATCAGATAAAAGTCTCTGCTGATATCTTAGTGACACTAGTCAACGATATCTTAGACCTTTCCAAGATTGAAGCCGATAAGCTAGAACTAGAAGAAGTAACTTTTGATGTATCTAAGATAGCGAAATCAGCCTTAGTGCCATCAACCTTAAAAGCAAAAGAAAAAAATCTTAACGTCCATATGCTTATCGATTTAGATGTTCCAGAAGTTATCAAAGGTGATCCTACCAGATTACAACAAGTTCTCTCTAATCTCGTCAACAACGCAGTAAAATTTACAGATCAGGGAGAAGTTTTGGTAGAAGTAAAGAGGCTTAGGAACCAAGATGCTACGGAAGAGCTATTGTTTTCTGTTCGTGATAGTGGCATCGGTATCTCCAAAGAAGCCATGAAAAATCTATTTCAGCCTTTTAGCCAGGCTGATGCTTCGACAACTAGAAAATACGGCGGTACGGGCCTAGGATTATCTATTTGCAAAAAACTAGTTAACCGCATGGGGGGCAGGATCTGGGTAGAAAGCGAAGAAGGTAAAGGTTCTACTTTCTTTTTTACTATTGCTCACAAGGAAGGCGAGGATGGAACTCAGGAGGAATCTTCTTCAATAGCCTCATCAAAAGAAGAGAAGCAAATAGAAGCACCGCAAAAAGAGGAGAACTCTCAGCAAGAGGAGCAAAAATCTCAACATGAAGTAGCTACTCCCACTGTGGGCAAGCCAAAAATTCTACTAGTTGAAGATAATCCTGTCAATCGATTGCTTTTTACGAAGATTTTACAGAAGAAAGGTTATAGTTGTGATATTGCTGAAAATGGCTTGCAAGCTACAGTAGCTTGTGAAGCACAAGCTTACGATATTGTTTTTATGGATTGTCAGATGCCAGTGATGGATGGTTATGAAGCAACTCGTGTGATTAGAGCAAGAGAGAGAGTAATAGAGGTAGATAATAAGCATACCTTAATTATTGCCTTAACAGCCCATGCGATGAAAGGCGATGCCGAGAAATGTCTTGCCGCGGGGATGGATGAATATTTAAGTAAGCCAATTGTCGCCGAACAGGTGATTGCGTTGATTGAAAGACACAGAAAAAGCAATTAATTATAAGGAAAGAAGAGCACCCTCTCTGTGCTCAGAGAAGGTGCTCTTCTTTTAATCGTCTTTAGCTATTAACTTTATTAAAAGTTCTCTTCAAAAGTTCTCTTCAATCGTTACCATCCACTTTTCTAGTTCTTGACGAACTTCTACATATTCTGCTTCGAGAATCTGAAGCTTCTCAACCATGCCTTCTATAATACCAGCACGACCCATTTTCTCGAGCTCTGCAAAGTAACTTGCTAAAAGGAAAGCACCAACATCTGCACTGCTTGATTTAAGTAGATGTGATCTTCGAACTACAGCTTGAAGATTTTCAAGTTCTAATGCTTCTTTTAATTCCTTTAACTTCTGATCAGCCATATCTAAATAGATCTTTATTAATTTAACTACAAGATCAGGTTCATCAGGTTTTTGATACTTGCGATACTTCTCTAAGGCTGAGCGATCCATTCGTATTGTTGAAAGAGCAGACTCTTTGGAAATTACCATATCTTTATTTGCTTGGTCAGGTATAGCAAGTTGCGGTATCCATTGTTGTAGAGTACAGTATAATAGTTCAGAACGAAGAGGTTTACTCATGTAGTCATCCATACCTACTTCTAAACAGCGCTGTTTATCGCCCTGTAAAGCGTAGGCTGTCATGGCTATAATCGGGATTTTCTTTCGTCCTTCGCTTTCTTCTATCTTACGAATTAACTTTGTAGTTTCAAATCCATCAAGCTCGGGCATTTCGCAATCCATAAGGATTAAAGAAAAATCTTCTTTTTTCAAAAGTTTTAGTGCTTCCACACCGTTACTAACGATCGTAATATTTAACAATCCTAGTTCTTCTAGTTGTAATAATAATACTTCCTGATTAACCTTGTTGTCTTCTACGACAAGAATAGATTTGCTATAGTCAATTTGTTTTAGACTTAAGTTATCTTGTTGGCAAAGATCATCAATATAATAAGCATCAATATCTGTAGATTCAGCTTTTATTAAGGGTATCTCAAACCAGAAGAGAGAACCTTGCCCTTTTTCGCTTTCTACGCCTATTCGACCATTCATCTTCTGCACAAGGTTTTTGCAGATGGTTAATCCCAAGCCAGTTCCACCAAACTTACGGCTTGTTGCACGCTCACCTTGTGAAAAAGGTTTGAAGATGTCTTGTTGTACATTATCTGCGATCCCGATCCCTGTATCTTGAACTTCAAACAGAAAATGAACAGCCGATTTGGTTGATTTAAGAGGCTTTACTTTCAAGACCACTTCGCCCTGAAGAGTAAACTTTACAGCATTGCTTATGAGATTTAAGAGTATTTGACGTAGTCGTAAAGGATCTCCAAAAAAATAATTTTCATGGTTCAAGTTATTTATGAGATATAAAGATAATCCTTTTTTCTGTGCTTTGGGGCGTACTAAGGCGATCATCTCTTCTAGTAATTCATGCAAATTGAAAACTTCGTGACATAAGGTTATTTTACCAGCTTCGATTTTGGACAAGTCTAGAATATCATTGAGCACACTTAACAGCAGTTCACTAGAGATGTGAGCAATTCTAACTTGCTGTTTTTGTTGTTCATTGAGCTCGGTTTTTAAGAGCATTTCAATCATATTTGTAATAGCGTTGAGAGGTGTTCTAATTTCGTGGCTCATCATAGCTAGGAAGTCACTTTTGGCGCGATTACCAGCTTCAGCACTTTCCTTTGCGCTTTGTAGGGCTAGCTCAGCCTGTTTTTGCTCGGTAATGTCTTGGGCAGTACAAATCACATATTCAACTTTTGCCTGATTGTCTAGCTTAGGAATTCTATTAATGAGAAGTAAACGTTTATTACCTATCTTATTCGTTATCCATTCTTCTGACTGAAGGCTCTTTTTTTCTTCAAAAACGTGACGATTACTATTTATAGAAACATCCACTTCTTCTGAAGTCATTAATTCATAGAGGCTACGGTTCACAAGCTCTTCCTTTTCTCGGCCTAAGAAAGAAGCATGTGCCTTATTAGCTAAGCCATATCGATCTTGCTCTGTTAAATACCAGATTTGTGTCTCAATATTATCTAAGAGCATATGGTGCTCTTCTGATTTCTTATGATGTTTTAGAGCACCGCCAATACCTGCCGATAAGGTGCGTAGTGCTGACACTTCAGGCGGAGTCCAGTCACGTCTTTTTTTACAGTCATCAAAGCCAAGAAAACCCCAGTAAAATCCGTCAATTAAGATAGGAACTACAATAAGAGAAACGATGTTTTGTGATTCTAAGATAGCTCTTTCGCTAAGGGGAAAATCAGAGATAGCTCCAGCTATGATATCGCCTACCGATAAAGCTTCGTGCCACCTTTCAAAACCTTCCCTAACATAGGCAAAAGATTGTAAATCTTCGTTATCTAGCTGACTATGGGTTGGATCGCAACTCCACTCAAAAACTTGGCTGACCAGTTCTTCTTCTGTTTTGGGTTGCCGATCGTTCTTGAAAATGTAGACTCGATCTACGCCTGTTGCTTTACCTAAAATGGCCAAGGCGTCATTAATAGCTTCTATGTTGACACCCGATTCTAGTAGACAGCGAGAAGCTTCGGCAACAGCTTGAAATAATTGCTCTTGATTATATAGTTCTTCTTGAGCTTTCTTTTCCTCTGTTATATCGCGATGTAAGCCATCAACACGGACAGCATGTTCTTTCTTTCCAAAAAAGGGAACAATTCTTGTCTGAATCCATCGTAAAGAGCCGTCACTATGAATGATACGATATTCTTTCTGCCAGACTTTATCTTTCTCTAGTTCTTGATCAAAGTTTTGAACAAGCCACTGATCTTCTGGATGAACTAACTCGAACCATACTAAGGGGTTTTCATAAAATTGTTCTGCAGAATAGCCAAAAAGCTTTTGACAGACCGGGGATATCTGCAACATTTCAAAGTTCACTAGGTTTAATGACCAGTAGACGTGGGAGAGACCGGAAAAAATATTTTTGAGTTGCTCTCTAGTGCAGACTAGCTCTTTTTCTATAACTTTACGATTGCTTATGTCTATGGAAGTACCTACATAGCCCAAAAAAAGTCCTTCACTATTGTAGCGAGGCATGGCTGTATCTAGAAACCAATGGTACTGATTATCAGAACCTTTAAGGCGATATTCTCGCTTGAAAGGTTGTCGCTCTCGAAAGGATGTAACATAAGTTGATAAACAGTCCTGCAAATCTTCGGGATGGACACCTTGTAACCAACCAATACCTTTTTCTTGGTCTAAAGTGCGCCCTCTAAATGTTAGCCATGCATGATTGAAAAAGTTATAATAACCGTCATGATCAGTTTGCCAGAGAAGGACAGGTAATTCATCTAAGGTAGCATGCTTTTGGCACAATATATTTACACCACCTTATGGACAGATCATTACTAATTTGTTGGTGCCAACGATTCAAGTATCTGGTATGAAGCTTTTTGAAAAGGAAGTGTTATAGAGACGATTGTTCCTTCTCCTTCTTTGCTTTTTATGTCCAAATCACCGTCCATGAAGTCAACTAGTTTTTTGCTGATAGCTAAGCCAAGTCCCAACCCACCAAAGCTCCTTGTGCTTGAGCTATCTCCAGGTGTAAAGGGAAGAAAAAGTCTTTCTTTTACTTCCGGTGAAAAACCAATACCACTATCAATAACGGAAAAACATATCCAGATATCTTGGGCTGTCTCCTTTTGCATTGTTGCTTCTACAGAGACTGTTCCTTTATGGGTAAACTTAATAGCATTTTCGAGCAAACAATCTAATATTTGTTGCAGATGTCGATGGGCACCTTGAAGCATATAGTCGCCTGTTACGTATAGGTGGTGTGAAAATATTAAGTTTTTTTCCTCTGCTAAGGGACGAAACTTTTCTGTAATAGATATAATTAACTCTTGCAGAGAAAAGATTGTATCTTCTTTGCTTACTTCGTTCTTGGAAATGTCACTAAAAGTAAGCATCGCTTCAATTAATTTGAGTTGTTTATGAGCTGAATCCATTAAAGTGTTGGCTAAATATTGTTGTTCTTCGTCTAAGGCTGTATCTAACAGTAGCTCACCCATACCAAGAACCCCATTCATAGGTGTTCTCAATTCATGACTAATAACGGAGAGAAAATCGCTTTTGAGCAGATCGGCTTTCTCAGCCTTAGCTTTAGCATGTTGCAATGCTTTTTCCGTTTCTTTACGGATAGAGATATCTTCTTTTATGGCAATAAAAGAACAAACTTGGTCATGGCCATTAATAATTGGTGTTATAGTCATTTCTTCTGTATAGTAATGGCCACTTTTATGACGATTTACGACTTCGCCTTTCCATATCTTTCCAGAAGATATGGAATCCCACATTTGCTCGTAAAAATTCTCCTCATGTGAATGAGAGCGAAACATATCGGATTTCTTACCGGTAACTTCTTGTAAACTGTAGCCTGTCAGTTTTGTGAAAGCATGGTTACACCAATAAATCTCACCTTTACTGTCTGTTATTAATACTGCATTAGCTGAAGCTTGCACAGCAGTTGTTAACATACGAATTTCTCTTTGCCGTAAAGCGGCACTCAGGGCTAAGGATAATTGTCTGACAAAATGCTTAAAATCGTTCAAGCGGCTCAACTGTAGAAAGTCTAGATATTTGGCATAGAGAGCCATTAAGCCCAATATCTGCTCTTCCCGTTTTAAGGGAATGAGAATGCAATGACGAATGCCTTTAGTCTGTTCTGTGAAAAGTTCATTCATATGAAAGCTTGGCGCAGTATAATAACACTTCCCAGCAACTTGATGCCATTCAGGCTGATTCAATGGCTGGCAGTGTTCTTTGATTTCATTCCAAGTTATATCCTTGGTATCAAGACATTCTAAGGCAGAGCCAGCAGAAGCATCGATAGAAAAGTCTCCATTAAGTTTGGCACTACCGATCCAAGCTAAAGGTAAACCATAAATATCTACAGTTTCTTGACAGGCATAATTAAGAACTTCTTCTATAGCTAGGCCTTCTAAAATATCATGAGCTATTTTACTGAAGAGACGGTCACTTTTTTGAACTTGCTTCAATTGTTCTTTCTCTTTAAGCCGCTTAGAGAGACGAGAAATACTGCGAAGGACAGATTCTTCATTAAATGGCTTCAGTAAAAAGTCTAAAGGTCTTATCTCATAAGCACGAATAGCATTATCTGGGTAGCTGGTCATAACGATAAATTCAATATCTTTTCTTTTCAGATAAGCATGTGCCGTTTCAATTCCATCTTCTTGTTCTAATTCAACATCTAGATATATAGCATCAGGCTTTATCTTTTCAATGTACTCTAGTTGCTTTTCTAAACAGTCAAGTTTTCCGACGACTTCAACAGCAGGCAGAGTACTTAAGAGTAAAGCCAATCGTTCTCGAGCACCGGGATCGTCGTCTATAATTACAACTTTCACAATCCCTTCCTCCTCCAATCTCCAATCTAAATCAATAAGAAATAAAAAACTATCCATCTATCTCTTTAAGAACATTTTACTAAACTTTGAAGCATTCGCATAGTTAAAAGAAAGCCTCCTGTGTAAGTTTATACTTAACTCAGGAGGCTTGTTGGACTTAGATATTAAAACGTCGAACAATTTCTTGTAAATCTTGGGCTAATTGAGCTAAGGACTCACTAGCATTAGCGATTTCATGCATAGATGCTGATTGTTCTTCTGTAGCGGCAGAAGCTTCTTCCGCGGCGGCGGCATTCTCACTAGCAATATCAGCTAACTTGCGAATAACGGCCATTATTTCTTCTTTTTTCTCTTCCATGGCTAGACCAGAGTGATTGAGCGCTTCGATACGGCCTTTAGTGATTTCTATAGCTGAGGCAATTTCCATAAAAGTTTGTTCTGTTATGGTAACTTGTTGGCTTTGTTCTTCGACTAGATGAGATAAAGACTCCATGATTTCGGCTGACTTCTGTGATTCTGACTGCAATTCTTGTAAGACACTTTCAATTTCTTGAGAAAACTGAGTGGATTGTTCTGCTAGCTTACGAACTTCAACGGCTACTACAGCAAAGCCACGACCGGCTTCGCCTGCTCGAGCCGACTCGATAGCGGCATTGAGAGCTAGAAGATTTGTTTGTCCTGCAATGCTTTGAATCATTTTGCTAGAAGCGGCAATTTTTTGAGCGTTTTTATGGTTAGTTTGAATAGCACGATAGACTTGCGTTGTTGCTTGAGCACTCTCTGATGTTTTGCTCAGTAATTTTTGAAGAGTAGAAGAGCCTTCTTCTTTCAGTTTTATTACTTTATCTGTGGCCTGATTTACATCTTCTAGGTAAGCCTGATTTTGTTCAATGATCGAGGAAAGCTCTTTAGATTTTTGCGTACCTTTATTAGTTTCTTGGGCTTGCTTCGTAGCACCATCAGCTACATCTTCTACAGCTCGAGCTATTTCATCAGCGGCGCTAGCAGATTGCTCTGAAGTAGCTGTCATCTCTTCTGATGTGGCCGCCATTTGTTGTGATGCTTGAGAAAGCTCCTTGATCATAGCACGTAAATTGTTCATGATTAACTGAAAGGACTGAGCTAGCTTTCCGACTTCATCTTGTCGTTGTAAAAAATCAGCAGGAACATCTTTTGTTAAGTTTAGCTTGGCAATTTCTTCTGCTTGCTCTGTAACCTTGACAATAGGTTTAGCAAAACTGTTTCCTAGGCCGTAGGCAATAGCAGAACCTACAAGAATTACAAGAGAAGTAGCTACAATAATAATGTTGATCAGTTGTTGAAGACCTGCTAAGTACTCTGCTGTTGTGGAAGCAACTGCTAAAGACCAAGGTGTTGCTTCAATAGGAGCAAAGCCAACGATGCGATCGGCTTCGTTAAAAAAGTAGTAAGCTACACCACGTTCTCCTTTGATCATACGATTTTCTATTACTTCAGCAAGTTGCCTGAGATCAGGTTGCTTTTGAGCTTCTAACAAAGGATTGTAAGCATCTAAAACGAGTGATGTATTAGGGTGAGCCTGAAAAGTTCCTTCACTGTTAACAATGTAAGCGTAACCACCGCGGCCAATGGAAACGTTGTTGGTGATGGCACTTAATTCTGTACCATCACGAGTACCGAATAAGACCCCTTGAACCTGGCCATTTCGAAGAATGGGTACAGAAAAAACTACTATGGGTTCACCAGTTACTCGGCTAATCAGTACATCAGAAGCGGCATTTTCTCCTGAAAGAGATCTTTGGAAATAGAGACGGTCACTAACATCGGCAAAAGTCTCATCATCACTGACTTGTCGAGCTTTTCCTGTTCTATCAGAGATATATAAGCTTTGATAACCCATTCGTTGCGCTTCCGCTTCTAAGATAGAAACTTTTTCTGCCCAAGGTCTGTTATCTACAACGATGTCTTGTGTCGCTACTGCTTCTAGGAAAGCAAACTGCTGACCAATTTGACTGCTAACAAGTTTACCACCTTCTTCAGCCATGGTAGCTATGGCATCTTCAATTTCATTCAAAATAGCGTCTTTGGCATATATGTAGGACACAGTACCAATGCTTGAAGAAACGAGGATAATCACAAGAAGAAAGAAAAGTATAAACTTACCCTTAATACTCCTTGGTAGCATAGCTATAGTCACTCCTTGCTATATTCCTGAAGCTAAATGTCGATTTTTGTATAATTCTGTTTTTGAACACAATTATACCATAAATATAACTAGCATGATCACATTTGTAATAACATATCATCTTCAAAAAAAGCCCTTCTATGCTACAATACATGGGGTATCGTTATCTAGGTACTCGTTATCCCTAGAAAAACTTATAAAAAGAGAGGGCGGAGATAGAATCATGTCTGCTATCTTCTATGGAATTGGAGTAGGACCAGGAGATCCAGAACTTCTAACACACAAAGCAACGCGGATACTCAATCAAGTCGAGGTAGTTATTGCCCCAAAAAGCCGTAATGACCGAGCTAGCTTAGCACTTACTATTGCCAAGGAGTACCTCAATTCTAAGGTTGAAATACATACACTACTTTTCCCTATGACTTACGAAGAAGAAAAGCTTACTACAGCGTGGCAAGAAAGTATTAGTATAATTACGGAAGCTCTCGATAAAGGCAAGTCTGTCGCTTTTATTACACTAGGTGATCCTATGCTATATAGCACTTATATTTATTTGCATAAGCTTTTGCAGTGCAAAAGATATCAGACTGAGATTATTCCTGGCATTCCTTCTTTTTGTGCCGCCGCGGCTAGAACAGGGCAACCGCTAGCAGAGGGGAAAGAGACTTTGACAATTATACCTGCTATTTCCGAAAGCGATGACTTAGATGCTCTTTTTGCTCACTCTGACAATTTAGTATTAATGAAAGTCTATAAAGAGAAAGACCAAATTATCGAACGCCTAGAAAAGCATGGCTTAAAAGAACAAGCTACCCTAATTAGTCGTTGTGGCTTAGATGGAGAAAGAATTGTACATAACCTTGATGAAATTCGTTCTAAGCCTGTCAATTATCTTTCTCTGATCTTAGCCCGCCGCAATAAATAGTAGGGCATTGCTAGGTAAGAACAACTTAGTGCAAAGAGGCTGTACATAATCTTGAAAAGATATGATGAAAGGAAATGAATCTATGGAAGTTATCAAGCAGGAGAAGAAAGCTATTCTTGTCGTATCCTTTGGAACGTCTTATGAAGAAACACGTAAGTTGACTATTGAAGCTATTGAAGATAAAGTGCGCTCACAATATCCAGATTGGGAAGTTCGTCGTGCTTTTACATCGGGAAAAATTATCAAAAAACTGAAAGAGCGCGATAATTTGCATGTAGACAGGGTAGCAGAAGCTCTACAGCGTTTGCAAGATGAGGGCTACACTACTGTAGCTGTGCAATCTCTTCACGTTATTCCTGGGATTGAATACGAAGAAGTTCAAGCAGAAGTTGAGCGGTTTCGAGATAACAATGCTTTTCAAAAAATTGAACTAGCTTATCCACTTTTGTACTCTATGGGTCAAGAAGGTATGTCCGACGATTTCACGACCTTGCTGAAGGCCTTACAGGAACAATTGCCCCAATCTATAGAAGATAATGAAGCAGTTGTGCTTATGGGACATGGCTCGCCTCATCCAACTCATGCTTTCTACTTGGTCTTGCAATATAAAGCCGAGCAAAGGGGCATGAAAAATTTATTCTTCTATACCGTAGAAGGCGCTCCTGCTATTGAAGATGTAGTAGAAGAGTTGAGAGAAAAAGATATTCAACAAGTTACACTTATGCCGTTTATGTTAGTTGCAGGCGACCATGCTCACAATGATATGGCTGGTTCGGAAGAAGATTCAGCTAAGTCACAACTAGAAGCAGTAGGGATAGATGTACAAGTCTATATGCGCGGCCTAGGAGAGAATGAAGCTGTACAAAAAATTTACTTACAAAGACTTGAAGAAGCAATCAGGCATTTGGACTCACCTTGTGTGTAAAAAGCTATGAAAATGGTGTTAAGCAAAAAATGCTCTTGCAGTTTTCTTGAACTGCAAGAGCATTTTTGTGGTCATCTAAAAATTTTTGATAGCAAATAAGATTAACTCATTCGATTAGCTTTTTTGATTAAGCGATCTAGGTAGATTAAGACTTGCGTTGAGCTCTTTTCTAGTTCTTTTAAGTGACTTTCTGCTTCTGCTTTTCTGCCTCCATTATGGGCTTCTACAGCTTTGCGAGCCGCTTCATGTACTTGTTGATGAGGTCTGTCCATAGCAATAAAGTCGCTATCATTTTTGAAAGGATTTTTGTCGCTAAAGTACCATTTTCCTAAGCGGCAATGTTGATGAGATGTTAATTCCTTCGGCCCTACATTTCCTTGGCCAGAAAGAAGGTTTTTAATGCGTACTTTCCAGAGCAGATGATCAGACTTAGCGATTTGTAATACTTCTTGGCTTGTCATTTCTTCTAGAGCTCTGATTTTTACATTAAATACTTCCATCAAAGACTGTAACTCGATAGCCATAGCGCTTGCTTCTTCTGTACTAGCGGCAACAGTTTGCAGGGAGGCTGTCGTTTCTTCTGTCGATGCCGCCACTTGCTCAGCTTCTATGGCCGTTGTTTCAATAATTGTAGCTACTGAATTGATTAAGGCTACTATTTTTTTAGAGCTGGCTACTTCTTCTTCCGTTAAAGTAACAATATCGCTAATTGCTTTTTCAGTGCCATCAACAGCTTTGACAATGTGTCCTAACGATTGTCCAGCTTGACCGACGATAAGGACGCCTTGTTCAGCATCTTGGCGGCTTTGGCGTGTTGCATCCATAGCTTTAGCTGTAGTGGTAGCTATTTTTCTTACGAGGGCCGCTACTTCTTCAGCTCCTTCGTTCGATTGTTCAGCAAGTTTGCGCACTTCTTCGGCAACGACGGCAAATCCTTTGCCCGACTCGCCTGCACGGGCCGCTTCAATGGCGGCATTTAAGGCTAGTAAGTTAGTTTGACTAGCAATGTTGGTAATGGTATCTGTAATAACACCAATTTGATGAGAATACTGAGTCAGTGTCGTCATCCGTTCTTCTGTTTCTACAGTTTGGTTTTTTATAGTTTCCATGCGGTTGATTGTCTCTGTTACTGTCTCTCGGCCTTGTAAGGCCGCTTCTAAGGTTACTTGAGAATGTTCTTCTGCTGTAATAGCTTGGTTTTTGGCCATTTGTATTAAGGAAGAGAGCTCGATGAGAACTTTAGAGACATCGATAATCGATTGATTACCCTGTTCTGCTTCACCTGCCATTTTTTGCACTGAGAAAGCTACTTCTTGGCTTGCTGTTGTTACTTGTTCTGTTGATGCCGCAGTTTGTTGAGAGCCTGCAGAAAGTTCAATAGACGCTTTACGCACTTTGTCAACAATCTCAGCTTGTTGTTGGATCATCTTATTGAAGATAGCCATCATTTCGCCTGTTTCATCGCGAGAATCAATTTTGCCATGGACAGTAAGATCACCATCACCAGCAAGAGCCATCATTTTTTGAATTTCTTGTAAAGGTCGGGTAATCATCCGTGAAATAGCGATGCCTAGTAGGAAGGTGATAATAAGTGCTGTCAGACCAACAAAAACCATTAATGATGACGCTGTGACATACTCACTTTCAATAGCATAATGAAGCTCTTGGGCTATTTGTGCGTTGTAGTCAGCAAGCTCACGGCGTATTTCATTTGCTACTTGAGCTGGAACTATTGTTGATTGGAGGTAATGTTGATAAGCTTCTTCTTTTTGTCCGTTTAAAGCTAGTTCAAGCGTTCTGCCGAGCTCTTTTTCATACTCTTCCATAGCCAGTCGGAGTGGCTCTACTCTTTCTGCTTCATAAGCAACAAGATATGTTGATTCATACTTAACCATGTCTGCATTAAGTTGCTCAAGTCTTTGATGAATCTCAGTAACAATGTTTTGTTGGCGCAGGGGATCGTCAGTAATCATTAATTCTAAGGTGCGGGCTTCAATTAAGCGCGCATAGCCACGACTAGCGTTAAGCCATAGAATTGGTAAGGTGCGGTCGTCATACATTTCTTCAGCACGATCGTTCATGTTTTTCATGAAGTAGAATCCTGTTCCAGTAATGAGGGTGATGGAAAAGGCCATAAGTACAAGGATTACGATAATTTTGCGACCTATTTTTAGATTTCGCAACCAATCCATTAGCAAGCTCCTTTCTATATAGAGGAAAATAGAAAGAGGATCTATATTCTAAACCACGTTCTATCTAGATACATATATGTAAATCTATGCAAAATATTTTTTACACTTATTCATATCTTCTACCAAGGTAAAAAAAGTCCTTTTTTGAAGCCTATTTAAGTAATGAAAAATAAAACCACCATGAACATTATGTCATGGTGGTTTTTAAGTGATGGAATTAAAAAGGAGGGTTATTTTTGACTTCCTTTGGTGTTCTACCTGGCTCACGATAGGGGTTTTCCTTGTTGTTGGGATCTTGTTGTTCAGGTGGCAAAGCTCCAGAGTCTTCACCAAGGTTTTGCAAAAGCTCATCGGACACTGAATATCACCTCCAAGCTTAGTATAGCCTAGAGGTTCTGCTTCTAACCTAGTGCTTTTTAAGCTAGTCCAGCTAGTCCGTAATAGTTTAATTCTAGTTCTTTCAATTCACGTTCTAGTTTTTCTTGATGCTTCATATCTACTCTGATGCTTTGTAGCAATGATTCTGTCTTGGCTAGATTCTGCTCCATTTTTTCACGCAAGTTTTGTTGTTTGCTTTGACACTCATGAATAATCGTTCTTTCCTCGTTGGCAAAAGTGACAGTACTGTTCAATAAAGCTGGGATTAGTTGTTCTTCTAAAGCGGTCAGTTCTTTTTTCTGTCCTTGTCCAGCGTGCCAGTTTTTTATTTTTTTTAGCAATTTAGGTGGTTCATTATTTGCCTTTTCTTCTGCTAGCACTACTTCGCCTAGCTTATAAAGATATTGTAAGGCAAGAAGATTAACTTGCTCATCTTCCTTAGTGCCCTTGTAAAGATCGCTGTCTTTTACAGCGCCATCGCGAACAAACATTTGACTATCCTTGACCTTTTCTAAAAGGCTAGCACGAGTAATGGTCTCTTTTTTCTCATTTAAGGCTAGTTTTTCTTGTAGATTTGTCAATGCGGCTTTGGTGAGATCTACTTGTTCTTCTAGCTGTTTCTGGCTCTTTTTGATGGACTGCATGGTTTCAGATAGTTTTTGGTAATCACTATGGAGTTGGTTCCAACGTAAAGTAATTAAGTGAACGTTACTTTCTTCGGAGGGCTTTTTTAGTTCTGGTAGAATGATTAGTGTAATTAACAGAGGTAGGAGTTTTTCGCGGAAAAGGTTACTTTGTGAAAAGCTAAGCCACGATGTACTGCCACCAAAGAGTTTAAGCAAGAAGGATGGCTTTGCAATACGCGCTAAAGCAGACTTGATCTCCGTAAGCTCCTTCTCTAGCTGTGCATTTTCAGTGTTCTGTGCAAAAGAGTTGTCTATTGCAGTTACGGCAACTTCAGTTGCCATTGCGGTTGCTGTTGATGCTTCGCTTGTAAGGGTGCTTTCTAGTAATTCAGACGATGCAGGCAATGCTTTTGGCTCTGCTTGAGCTGTATCATCAAGACCTTCGCTAGTACAGTCTTGGCATGACTGAGCTAATTTCTGTAATTGCCATTGTGCTAGTTTTTCAATAGTACTGCCCGTAAAGTCAAGGTCTTGCTCTTGAAGCAATTGAATTACAGCATCTGTGATATGCTCCGTAAGTTCTATAAGGTCTGCTTCGTTAGCACAGTGAACTTTTTTTATTTTTAAGGTTTTGGCTATTTCAAGCAATAGACGGAGTTGTAGTTCTTCATCGGGCTCAACAACAAAGTCTCCTGCTTTTTCTTGTAAGGTCTCAAAGTGATGGTTCTCATCTTCTGTTTTGGAGATAAAGTTAATTTTATCGAAGACACGGTTTCTAAGAGCGGTCCAAACGGTCACTTCGTTGAATAAGGTATATAGTAACCGTAAATCCTCTCCTTGTAGTCGGACCAAACTCTTAAGCAGAACTTTTCCTTCTGAATTAGTCCTTTCCAACATATAGCACCTCCAGTTTTTCTTTGCACTTTTACGACAGGGTCTGTAAAAAATGCTCGTTCTTTTAGGGACATAATAAATAATTTCATGATTAGATCGATAATTCCCTGCAAAAGATGGTGATTTTTTCTTGATTTTTGCTTTTGACTATGCTAGATTGTTTTTAAAGTCAATATGGTAATTGCGATGACAGAGAAAAGTAAGTAAGAAACAGCTTTACAGGGAGGAAGCGTCATAGATTGAGAGCGCTTTCGTGGCATGACTTACTGAAGTTCACTCTAGAGCTGTCAACTGAAACCAGAGCATGGTAAGTAGGTTTGACCGTCTTCTTCCAACGTTACAGGGAAGGGAGTATCGGAATTTTTTCTTTGTCCTGTACTCTTTGATCGAGGTGAATCCTTAAATGGATTAACTAGGGTGGTAACGCGGTAAGCAACGAAGCTTTTCGTCCCTGTAGGGAGGAAGAGCTTTTTTTATTGCTATCCATACAATCTTAGAGAAGATCGAAGAGCTATCAAGGAAGATAGATTCCCGTACTTTGTAAGTGGCCTCTTGCTCTTTTTCTTTATAAATGAAGAAGGACGAGGCAAATAGGGTGGTACCGCGGAAAGCTCACTTTCGTCCCTTTTGAGGAATGATAGTGAGCTTTTTTGATAATTATAAGTTTTTTTGGCAACTTTTTAGATGGAGGGATAGTAAGATGATTGTTGTTATGAAGTTAGATGCGGCAGAAGAGGAGATTCTTGCTGTAGAGAAAAGGTTAAAAGAAGCAGGTCTAGCAGGACATTTAATCCGAGGTGTTAATCGGATCGTTATTGGAGCTGTAGGAGACGAGCGAGAAGTTATAGCTTCTCTTGGCTTGGAGATCATGCCTGCCGTGGAGAAAGTTGTTCCTATTATGAAGCCTTTTAAGCTTGTCAGTAGAGAAGCCAGGGATGAGCCTACTGTAGTACGGGTTAAGGAAGCTATTTTCGGCGGTGACCACCTTGCTATTATTGCTGGTCCTTGCGCTGTGGAAAGTTTAGAGCAAGTAATGAAGGCGGCCAAATATATAAAAGCGGCTGGTGGTCAGGTCTTGCGCGGTGGTGCTTACAAGCCCAGAACATCACCTTATGCTTTCCAGGGTATGGAGGAAAAAGGCTTAGAGATTCTTAAGCAAGCAGGTAATGAATATGGTCTGGCTACGGTTACGGAAGTGATTGATGAGCCTAGTCTAGAACTTGCTTGTGACTATGTTGATATGGTACAAATCGGCACACGTAATATGCAGAACTTTCGTCTCTTAAAAGCCGTTGGTAAAGTTCGCAAACCCGTGATTTTAAAGCGTGGCTTGTCGGCAACTATTGAAGAGTGGTTAATGGCGGCAGAATATATTATGTCTGAAGGTAATGATCAGGTTATTCTTTGTGAAAGAGGAATTCGGACTTTTGAGACTTACACAAGGAATACGCTTGATCTAAGTGCTATTCCTGTGATTAAAGATCTATCACATTTACCGATTATTGTAGATCCTAGCCATGCAACAGGTAGTGCGAAGCTCGTAGGCTCTATGTCCAAAGGCGCTATTGCGTCCGGTGTCGATGGCCTCATTATTGAAGTACACCCTGAGCCTTGCAAAGCTCTTTGTGATGGTCCGCAGTCTCTTGATCCTCAACAATTTACGGCACTTATGGAAGAGTTAAAGCGTGTAGCTAATGCCGTCGATCGCAAGCTTAGCAATGGATTACTTTAGGCTTGTAGAAGGGTTATAGAAAGCTTGTAGACTTAGCAGTAATTGTATCTGCTGGATCAATAATTTTTTTATAGGACTTATCGAAGCTTTATTGACCTGTTATAATGAATGAAGTGATTACGTCTCGTTTTCGAACAGAAGATGGCTGGATTTTTCCCCTAAATTTAAAGAAAAGGAAGCTAGCCAATATGATGAATTATTTACACGAAACGAGAATGAGCCAAGTTTTAGAGGCTATTAAACATTTTGATGCTCATGACCAGGAGATGCTCCAGAATGCTTTAGGCAATCTTAAGCCAGAAACGCCTGGAATTATCGTGAAGGTCGATGAATCAGAGGAAGAGGCACTATCTGATCAAGGATTACAGGACCTCATCGATAAGTTTGTAGATCTGCAACTTTCCCTGACCGCTGATCAAGGTAAATTAATTACATCCATCTTCTGTGAAGGCTATGTTCAAGGTTCTACAATTCACCTTATGTATAGTCCTCAGTTTAAAGGCTTTCTTTTTCCCTTACATTAGAGTTTCATAGTAGCAAGAACATTTGAAAAATGCATAGATTCTCTAAAGACGTCAACAGCCCATAAAGGTGTTGACGTCTTTTTTAGTGCAAATGGGGCTTTGAAAAGGGAAAAAGAAGGGAAAAGTAGAGGATAGCTCGTATAATTAGAAAAGGAAAGCTATATAGCAAAAGCTAGAACTCAAGAAGATTGCTGTTTTTTTAGGAAGAGAGAGTGACTGAATCGATTATGTCGAAAGATATCGCCCATGTCTATCAAAAAAGAAGAGATTCTTTTCATATTAAGTACAAAGAGGCGAAAGAGAAATCTAATCGCTTAGCTACCTTGCGTATGATTACTGCTTTGATCGCTTTAGGGCTTTTTGGCTACGGCTATTTTTATAATCTAAACATGGTCGTTGTAGTTGCTGTGGCCTTTACGTTCGCTTTTGTAGCTCTTGTAAAAGTACATCGAGATACAGAAAAAAAGGCGCTTTTTTTCAATAAGATGGAACAGATTAACGAGGATTCGCTAGCACGCCTAGAGAATCGCTGGTTCAACTTTGTTGAAGATGGTAGTGCTTATATTGATGAAGACCATCCTTATACTAGTGATCTTAATATTTTTGGACGCGCTTCGCTTTTTCAACATATCAATGTAACAACAACTCTGCCTGGTCAGAACAGGCTTGCTATGCTTTTAGCAGGCAAGCAAGATGGAAAAGAAGTAAAGCCTTTAGCAGGTTCTGAACTACTATCTCGACAGCAAGCTGTGCAAGAACTAGCTTCTCTGCTAGAATGGCGTCAACATTTTCAGGCTGTAGGCATGGATAAAGGGCGAGAAAAGGAAGACCCACAAAAGATCATAGGTTGGGTGGAGAGCCCTCGTTTATCACTAGGTAAGTTGCAAAGGTTGCTTATCATTCTGCTTCCAGTGCTTACCATTACTACTTTCGTCTTAGCTAATTATCAGTTTATCTCGTCTGTCGTACCGACCTTATTGTTGCTTTTGCAGATTATTTATGTGGCACTAACTGCTAAAGGGGTAAAAAGTGCTTATGATGTAACTGATGGGGCTGTAGCGGAACTAGAACGCTATGCATCTTTGCTGAAGTTGCTAGAGAATCAGACTTTTCGCACAGATTTATTAAAGAAGATGGCAGAGTCGATTCAGCTTCACCAAGGAGGCGCTTCGAAACAGTTAAAGTCTCTTTCTGCTATTGTGGAATGGTCTTATTTCCGTCACTCTACTGTACTTCATTTTATATTGAATAATCTACTCTTTTGGGATCTCCATGTGCTTAAGCGTCTAGAGAAGTGGAAAGAAGAAAATGGAAAGGCCTTGCATGACTGGCTCAATGCTGTAACAGAATTCGAAGTGCTTGCCAGTTTGGCTATTCTAGCGCACGATCATCCAGATTGGGCTTTTCCAGAAGTGCTTGACTCAGAAGATGCTTTGCTCATTGATGGCAAGAGGTTAGGACATCCACTGATCAGTAATGATAGCCGTATCTGTAATGATGCAACTTTGGAAAATAATCAGAGCTGGATTATTACAGGTTCTAACATGTCTGGCAAAAGTACTTTTTTGCGTACTATTGGTATTAATTTGGTACTCGCTTATGTTGGTGCTCCTGCTTGTGCTCAGTCCTTGCGTTGTTCGAGAGCTCAGATCTATACGAGTATGCGCATTCATGACGATCTAGAGAATCATACTTCCACTTTTTATGCTGAGCTTAAGCGGATTAAGGCTATTGTAGATGCCTCCAAAGCAGACAAACCACTTGTCTACATGATCGATGAGATCTTCCGAGGCACTAACTCCAAAGATCGTATTGCTGGAGCTAAGATGGTTATCTCCCGGCTATGTAAGGGTAATACGATAGGGCTCGTCACAACTCATGATCTAGAACTAAGTGCTTTAGAGGAAGAAAAGAAAGGTTTAATTAAGAACTACCATTTTACCGATCGTATTATCGATGAAAAGATCCATTTTGATTATAGATTGCGATCAGGCGTGTCTACGACAACTAACGCCATTGCCCTAATGAAAATGGTGGGGCTGGAATAGACGGAACAAAAGATAGTAGCTATGAACAAGCTGGCTATAGACTGGGTAAAAAGAAAGATGTGTATGTTATTATGATTGCAATAGTTTTTTGGTTTTGGTATGTTGTAGGAGTTTTTCTTTTGTTTTTTGTAGGGTCTGTACCTACCATATTGCACTTTTCTAATGGCTTATTTAATATCTTTTTTGCTCTTTATGCACTGGCTCTTTATAAGCAAATTGAGGAAGTGCCAGCTTTGCTATGGCTTAAAGCGGCTTTTATCGCTTTGACAACCTTCGCTCTGGAATGGTTCGGCACCAAAACGGGCTTACTCTTTGGTGACTATACATATACTCCTTTGTTAGGCTTAGCCTGGGGCACTGTTCCATTGTCGGTTGCCTTTGCCTGGGTTGGTGTCGTGGTCTGTGCCGTTTTAATATCTAGAGCGTCCACGCTATTTTCTCGAGCTCTAGAGGTGGGTTTTTGGGCTCTTGCTTTTGACCTTGTTTTAGATCCTGTAGCTTATGCTCGAGGCTTTTGGACCTGGCATGATCCTGGATTTTTCTATGGTGTTCCATTACAGAATTTTTTGGCTTGGTTTCTTATCGCTATGGTTCTTTCCTTTATCTTTCCGCTCAAAAAGATTAATAATGAGATTCGCCTGAAGGCACTTCGTCTTTACCAGATGGTTGTGCTTATGTTTGGGCTTTTGGCTTTGCGGGAAGAAATGCTTCCCTTGTTTCTATTGGCTCTTTTTATAATGGCCTTAGCTGAGGGGAGGGCGCGCTTTGATCGAGTCTTCCAAAAATCCATGGTTTAATCGCATTTTTTATCAATACAATCTTAATTACCTTCTCCGTCGCCACTTCCACGCAATCTATATGCGAGGGGAAGTAGATCCATCAACTGTGCAAGGGCCTATGGTATATATGATGAATCATAGCAGTTGGTGGGATGGCTTGCTGGTCTATCACGTTACAGAAAGCTGTTCTAGGGGCGATCATTATCTTATGATGGATGAGGCACAGATGAGCAAATATCGCTTTTTTCGACGATTAGGTGCCTTTTCTATCAACAAAAAAGAGCCTCGAGAAATTTTAAAATCCCTAGCATATGCAGTTCGCTTACTGGAAAAAGGTGCTTCTGTGTGGATTTTTCCACAGGGAGATATCTATCCTTTGGAAAAAAGACCTTTGCATTTTCAATCTGGTATAGGCCATATGCTGAGGCAATGTATCGATGTGCCTGTTCTTCCAGTTACGTTGTATTATAGTTTGTGTCAACATCAAAAAACAGAAGCTTCAATATTCTTTGGAGCTCCTGTTAAGCAGGACTGGTCTACTATGAATCGTAAAGACATAGGACGTTTCTTAGAAGTTATACTAGAAAGTCAGTTAGATGAACATCGCCAAAGTGTTGCGCTTCACGGCACAAAAGCTTTGCCTGGTTTTTCTGTGATTATGAAAGCAAGTCCTTCTACAAATGAGCGTTTTGATAGTTTTTTGAAGATGGTGAAGCCATGGAAGCATTAATCGGGTTGATATTAGTGGTGCTTATCTTACAATTTATTTTTGTACTATGGAATCAAAGGTACTTATGTTCTCTTCAAGAGCTAGCTGACCAAGGTAGAAAGTCAAAGGTAACGAAAGTCTCAAGAGATGAAGAGAGGCCTCTTATATCCATACTGATCCCTGCGCGCAACGAAGCCCATAATATTGATGCTTGTATTGAGAGTATTGTTAACAATTGTAATACTTCTATGAATGTAGAGGTACTTGTTCTTGATGATAATTCTACTGATGGAACAGGGGAGAAGGTAAAAGCCTGGTCTCATCAAAATCACTCTATTCGTCTAATTCAGGGCAAAGAAAAGCCTGAAGATTGGCTGGGAAAGTCTTATGCTTGTCACCAACTTGCGCAAGAAGCGCGAGGAAGCTGGTGGCTTTTTTTTGATGCTGATACGCGGCTGAAACCAGGAGGCCTTGCTCGAACTCTGCAGGTGGCAGAGTCTCAGGGGCAGGGCTTAATCACGGGCATACCTTATCAGATTACGGGCACTTGGATGGAAAAGATAGTCCTACCTATGATGATGTTTACCCTGCTTTGTCATCTGCCACTACGCTGGGTTAGTGCTTCTCCGAATCCACTTTTTTCAGCGGCTCATGGTGCTTTTCTCTTTGTTCATCGTCAGACTTATCAAGCTTTTGGAGGACATGAGGCTTTTAAAGAGCATCTATTAGATGATATGGAGATGGCGCGAGCCGTCAAGAGAGTTGGCCATAAGCTTACCCTAGCGGCTATTCATGATGATGTGGAGATGCGCATGTACCAAAATGGCACTGAAGTTTGGAATGGTTTCAAGAAAAACACTTTTGCAGGAATAGGTAGAAATATATTTTTGCTTTTGCTCATCACTCTCTACTACACTTTTCTTTATCTAGTGCCGCCAGTTTTTTTCTTTTTTTCACTGCTTTTAACGGGCACTTTCTGGCCTTTAGCATTGCTTGCTTGGCTTATGGGCCTGTTACTTAAAGTAGTAATCGACAGAAAAAGTAGGCAACCTATCTGGCTATCTTTGTTTTTGCCTCTAAGTATACTTATTATCATCCTTATCGGATGGGATTCTACGCGGTCTGCTTACTGGGGAAGTGGCTATATCTGGAAAGGTCGAAGTTACTCCTGAAAAATGGATTAGCTATGGCTGTTGCTTTGTGAAAAAAACCTCAAGAAAGAAGAAGGAACTGGTAAGTATACTCGAGAATTACTATCAAACTGACTGATTTGTCTTTTCTTTTGCCCATAATAAAGCGGGAAAAGCTATACAATAAGCTTTAGGGTGCTTTTGCACAGAGCTTAATATAGAAACGAGGTTTTCTTTCATGAAAGAAATAGAAGCAAAATATGCAAAAGAACTTTCAAAAGACCCTCCCAAGGACTTATTAGCTCTCAAAATTTCAGGTATGACTTGCGCCGCTTGCGTTGGTCGCATAGAAAGAGTCCTGAAAAAACAAGCAGGCATTGAAGCTGTTGTAGTGAATTTACCTGCTGAGAAAGCAGTGATTCATTATTACTCCAAAGATATTACTCCTAAAGAAATCATAGATCGTATTCAGCGCCTTGGCTTTGAAGCAGAACAAGACAAAGTTGAAAAAGTCATTGTTTCAATTAACGGTATGACCTGCGCCTCCTGTGTAAGAAGAGTGGAAAAAGGACTGGCCAAAGTAGAAGGAATTTTGCAAGTTCAGGTAAATTTAGCTACTGAGAAAGCGACTATTGAATACGATAGCTCTACTGTAAGTTTAGGACAGATCAAAAGGAAATTAAGCGATCTCGGTTACGAAATGATTATCGAAGAGCGAGAAGATGCTGAAGAACGAGCTGTTGAGCAAAAAGAACAAGAAATTAATCGTCTACTCAAAGATTTTACGCGCGGCGCTATCTTAACGATTATTGTGTTAATTGGTAGCTTGCCCCACATGATGCCTGGTTGGGGCGAATGGGTTCCTCGCTTTCTTACATTACCATTAACTTTACTTGTCTTAACAACACCGGTACAGTTTTTATCAGGTTGGCGTTTTTATCAAGGCGCATACAAAGCCTTGTCCCATGGTACTAGTGACATGAATGTGTTGGTGGTAATCGGTACAACGACTGCTTGGGGCTATAGCGCCGCTATGACCCTTTTTCCGGGCTTTTTAACAGGTATAGGTTTTCCTTATCAGCTTTATTATGATGTGGCTACTGTAATTACCACGCTTATTCTCTTAGGGCGATTATTAGAGATGAGGGCCAAAGGCAAGACCTCAGAGGCCATCAAAAAAATGCTAGGCATGCAGGCCAAAACAGCTCGTGTATGGCGTGATGATGTTGAAGTAGATATGCCCATTGATGAAGTCTTGCCTGGTGATATCATCATTGTTCGCCCAGGTGAGAAAATTCCTGTTGATGGTGTTATTGTTAGTGGCCATTCTACTGTTGATGAATCGATGCTCACGGGAGAAAGCATTCCTGTAGAGAAAAGAGAAAAGGACGAAGTCATCGGGGCAACTATCAACAAAACGGGAAGCTTCAAGTACAAAGCTACTCGTGTAGGCAAAGATTCTATGTTGGCTCAAATTATCAAAATGGTGGAAGATGCTCAAGGGTCGAAAGCTCCTATTCAAAATACAGTAGATCTTGTGGCGGCCTATTTTGTACCTGCTGTGATCACTATTGCTATACTTAGTAGCTTTTTCTGGTGGTTCTTTGGCCCTGAGCCGGCATTTATTTTTGCTTTAACTATTTTTATTGCTGTCTTAATTATTGCTTGTCCCTGTGCTCTAGGCCTAGCAACACCTACGGCTATCATGGTTGGTATTGGCAAAGGTGCAGAAAATGGTATGCTTATTCGTGGTGCTGAAGCCTTAGAAAGTGCTCGTCGTTTAGATACTATTGTGCTTGATAAGACGGGAACGATTACAGTAGGGAAACCCTCGCTGACTGACTTAATTGTTACAGCAGGATTTAAGGAAGAAGAAGTACTATCGTGGATTGCTTCTGTGGAAAAGGCTTCTGAACATCCACTAGGAGAAGCTATTGTACAAGGAGCAAAAAATCGTAATCTGCCTTTGTTCGAAGCAAAAGATTTCCAAGCCATACCTGGTCATGGTTTGACAGGTATTGTCGAGGGTAGAGAAATTCTCATTGGTAACTTAAAGCTAATGCGACAGAAGCAAGTAAGGGAATTTGAAGCTTATGTGATACAGGCTGATAGTCTAGCAGAAGCAGGCAAGACACCCATGTATGTGGCAGTTGATGGAACACTAGCTGGCATCGTGGCAGTAGCAGACACAATCAAAAGTAATTCCCAAAAAGCAATTCAAAGGTTACAAGCTTTAGGTTTAGAAGTGATCATGTTAACAGGTGATCATGAAAAGACTGCACAAGCGATTGCGCGCCAAGTTGGCATTAGTAGAGTTCGTGCTGAAGTTCTACCAGAGCATAAAGCAGAAGAAGTGCAAAGGTTACAGGAAGCAGGCAAGGTAGTGGCCATGGTCGGCGATGGGATCAATGATGCACCGGCCTTAGCTCAGGCTAACGTAGGTATTGCTATAGGCACTGGAACAGATGTAGCTATTGAAGCCTCTGATATTACTTTAATATCTGGTGACTTACAGGGCGTTCCGTCAGCCATTGAATTATCGAAAGCAACTATGTCTATGATCTGGCAGAATCTGTTCTGGGCCTTTGCTTACAACATCGCTTTGATTCCTGTAGCCGCAGGAATTCTCTATCCTTTCTTTGGCCTTATCCTCAATCCCATGTTAGCGGCGGCGGCCATGGCTTTTAGCTCTGTTTCTGTAGTGTTAAACACCTTGCGCCTTCGCTTTTTCAAACCCACGGAAGTGTGATAGATACTTTAATTATTGACCTATTAAGTTATGGACGTTAAGAAATAAAAGCCACCTAGCTTTTTTGCAGGTGGTTTTTTTTGTCTTTTCTTTTTCTGCACTCTCTTTGTATAGTAAAAAAGAGGTTTTGTGCAAGTTGCGACGAATAACATATTCATGCATGAGGAGGTGGTTATTCTTGTCTACAAATTCCTTATCTTTACTAAGTACAGAAAAAGATAGTGCCGCAAAGTATATGATGTTGTCATCTTTAATCTGGCTAATTGTTCCTTCTTTACTTGGTTTATTCTTGGCCATTAAATTGGTCTGGCCAGATTTTTTGAACCAGAGTCCTTATTTATCTTTTGGACCAATGCGGACAGTACACACCAACGGCGTCTTACTCGGTTGGCTTAGCATGGTGCAAGTGGGAGCTATGTATTACATGTTGCCAAGATTGTTAAATACCACGCTTTGGAGTGAGCGACTAGGTAATGTTACCGTCTGGATGTGGAACATCGGCATGACTATTGGTGCCGGAACTTTATTTATGGGTATCACATCAGGTGTGGAATATGCAGAATTGATTTGGCCTCTCGATCTTTACATAGTCGTCATGGTTAGCTTGGTAATCTTAAATGCTTTTATGACTGTGGCCCAGCGGCAGGAGCGACAGTTCTATGTTTCTGTTTGGTATTTTCTTGGCTCTATGGTCTGGCTTCCTCTTGTCTACTTAGTGGGCAATGTGCCTGTGGAAATGATTCATGTACCTGGTGTACATCAGTTGAATATGAACTGGTTTTTAGGCCATAACATTTTAGGTTTATGGTTTACTACGATGGGCGTAGCTATGGTTTATTATCTATTGCCAAAGGTGACAGGCTTACCTATCTATAGCCACAAGCTATCGCTCATAGGTTTTTGGACTATTGCTATCTTCTACGTATGGAACGGTCCTCATCACTTAGCTAACGGACCAATTCCTCCCTGGCTACAAAAAGCTGGAATTGTCCCTTCTCTATTGATGATCATTCCCGTTTGGACCGTCATAGCTAACGTATTTGGCACAATCAAAAATCAAATGAACCTCATTCGTGATAATGTCATTGTTAAGTATCTGATCACAGCAGGTATTTTTTATCTGGCCGCTTGCTTACAAGGACCTTTTCAATCATTTATGTCCGTTTCAGCCGTACTTAAGTTTACACACTGGACAGTAGGCCATGCGCATATGGCGCCTTTTGCTACTTTTACATTTATCGGTATGGCCGCTATGTACTATATTATTCCTCGCCTTACAGGCCAAAGCCTCTATAGTTGGAGCTTGGCTAACTGGACTTACTGGCTGGGTACGTTAGGCTTTCTGGTCATGGGTTTAAGTCTTTGGACTGCTGGAGTCATGCAAGGCTTTGCCTGGATAGATGGAAAAGACTTTATGGCTGTTGTAGAAGCAATTCGACCATATATGTTACTGCGCATCCTTGGTGGCGCTATGATGATGGCTTCTATGGTTGTTTTTCTATGGAATATGGTAATGACCGTTCGCACAAGTCAAGCTAAGATTCCTCTTGAACAAAGTGATCAGAAAGTTATGGTGCAATCCTAAGTTTACCCCTTGTTGATGGAGGTGACCGAATGGAACGGAATACAACAAAGCTGATTGTCCTTTCTCTTTTCTTTTTTGCAGTTGGTTTTGTAGCAACAGTACTTTTGCCTTTTATGGATCAAGGTTTAATGAGACCAACACCAACAGCAGAGTATCGAAAGGAATTGATTTTAGATCAACCCGATTCACCGGAGGCGCGAGGCAGGGCTCTATATATGCAGTATGGTTGTCAATATTGTCATAGCCAGTGGGTTCGACCTGTTTTAGCTGATGAAAGATTAGGGCCTGTACTGCGCGCTGGTGATTCTTATTATGATGCCCCTCACTTGCATGGTTCGGCTCGTATCGGTCCCGATTTGCTTTGGGTAGGCGATCGAATCCCCGATAAGGGTTGGCATATTCAACACCTCATCGATCCTCAAGGAGTGGTGGAAGGTTCTATTATGCCCTCTTATAACTGGCTAACAGAAGAAGAACTAGAAGCTCTTGCGGCTTATATGGTTAGCCTAAAATATATTGAAAACCCTGACGATGTGGTAGATCCACAGTATCGTTATTAATGCAAGGGAAGGTGATAGGAATGACACCAGGAGCTTGGATGTTGGTGCTGTTAATATTTTCGACCATTTGCGCTTCCCTTGCTATTTTATGGTGGGCCAAAGAAGATGGTCAGTTCGACGATGTGGAAGGCATTAAGTATCGCATGTTAAAAGATGACTGAGCTAGGGGAAGGAGGATTTCTTGATGACGGAAGAACAAGAGCGCAAAGAAGATTCTAAAAAAATTGCTGTTGGTCATAATCCGGTACCCAAACCTCTTCTTTTCGTCTACGGAGCAATTATCCTCTGGTCCTTTTACTATGTCTTTTTCGCTCCTCCGACGCTTTCTTACAGTAGACCAGATGTAATTCGCTTAGACGTTACAACTCTACTAGGACAACGTTGTTCTGCCTGCCATATTGTTGAAGGTCGGGGTGGTGTTTTTGGACCTAGTTTAGACGATGTCGGGTTGCGGATGAGTGGCGAAGAGTTAAGGTTATTCTTGAATGATCCAGGAAGTCGCAATGAACTTTCTGCTACTACTATGGAGCAAGTTTTTCAAAGTTTAAGTATAGAAGAGCAAGAAGATATAGCCCTCCATCTAGCTGATAAAAAGTAAGAGCTTTCTTCAGTCAAAAGATAGCTAAGCAGAAGATTGCTCTGCTTAGCAACTCTTGGAGGGGTGGTTATGAATATAAATGCAGAATTGATCTTTGATCATTTATACGTTTTTACTATTCTTGTAACCTTCTATATTATGGCCAAGATTGCCCTTTCAGATCCTGAAGATATGTTAACAGGTACGGAAGAAGAAAGGGGAGAGCAAGATGAATCATCCTCCTAGTCCTAATTATTGGCGCCGATTTTCTCAGCTTGTAGGATTACTAATCTTGCTTCTCCTACCTTTTCTAGATATCTTTCGTCTCGATCTACACGGCAAAGGCTTCATTGTATTTGGTCAAAAGTTATGGTTTCAAGATATTTATCTGGTAACGATAGCGCTTTTGGCGGTCCTTTTTTTTATAGCCGCTCTAGTTCGCTCCCTAGGACCAGTGCTTTGCAGTTGGTTTTGCCCTCGCAACAGTTTCTTAGAAGGGATCAAGGTAAAGCCAGCTAGATCTACCCCTGCCAGATCGAAGTCGATAGCAGGGATCTCTATCTTTAAGATAATCTTTTTTTCTCTCTTGGTAGGGTTAACCGTAACAGCCTATCTTTTTGATTGGCGTCTACTATTAGAGAATCTAGGGCAGTTTCAGCTTACAGCACCAGTACTTATCTTCTTAGGCCTTACCTTGCTAGCTATCGTCGATTTAACTTTTTTGGGCTATGGGTTTTGCCGTACGGCCTGTCCTTATGGATTGATGCAGAGGATGTTTAGTTCGGAAGCATCGTTGCGTCTATCTTTTCAGGCTTCTAAGTGTGATAATTGCGAAGTCTGTTGTCAAGTCTGTTATCTCCAGCTTGACCCTCGCCAAGATTATCAAGGACGCTGTGTGGCCTGTGGTGATTGTGTTATCGCCTGTAAAGAGATGCTAAGGACTTCTGAACAGGGAAAGAGTCAGGAAAAAGGGGCTTTGAGTTTTGCTAGCAATGAAGATGATTCTGAGAAAGGTACTGTTAGCATTTTGGCTATACGGAAAATCTTTGACGATCGGCCTGCCTTCGCCGCTTTTTGCGGAGGGCTGATCATGATGACTTTCTTGGCCTATGCTCTTCTAGATAGACCAGCAGTGCAAATGTCTGTCGTACCAGCAAAATGGGATGGTGCTGTTAGCTCTGTACCAGGTCATGGAGTAAACAACTTTCAAGTTTACTTACGCAACAATCAGTCTCAGCCTCTTACCCTTTGGTTAGAAGCAAAAGGTGAAGTAGGCGACTACGGTCGTTTTAGCATTAACCCCATCGTACTAGCACCTTTTGCTGATGAATCTTTACGGTTAACAGTAGCAATTCCTCAGGACGGTGTCGATGATTATTCACGTACTCCACTATTAGTACAAATTAATAACTTAGAAGGTGAAGAGAAGAGAAAGAGATTGCTCAAAGAAACGCAAGTATGGTTTGTTATGCCTGCTATGGAACGCTCTGATTTGAAGAGATAGATTCCCCTGGAGGTTAGTTATGATACTTTCTTTACAGCGTGTGGCCTGGCGCAACTTACAACGAAATAAATTGCGAGCGACTTTACTTATCTTATCGGTTGCTTTAATGACAGCTACTTTGTTTAGTGCCTACTATTACCTACACTCTATTGAACGCAGTCTTGATGCTGGAGCTAGTAGAATGGGTGCTGACTTAATAGTAGTTCCAGAAGGACTAGAAGGATCTGTAGAAAACTTGCTCTTAAGTGGTATTCCCACGGAGGCGCGTATGAGTGCTAATGTGGTAGAGCAAGTAGCTCACACAGAAGGAGTTAGCCAAGTAGCGCCACAACTATATCTAAAAACATATTCTGGCGAATGTTGTAATGTCTACGGAGACTTTCCCATTATTGCTGTAGACCCAGACCTAGACTTTACGATTGGTGCTTTTTTGTTAGAAGATCGACCTTTAGAGCGGGGACAGGTGATTATTGGCTCTTACATAGGCTCTTGGGATGCTTACGGTATGGCTTATCAGCCCCATTGGTCTGAATCTGTACGCTTACTAGGAGAGGATTTTCGCATTAGGCACTTGTTACATCGTACCAATTTAGGCGTTGATAAAAGTATCTTTATGACGATTGATGATGCTCGTCGTCTAGCAGAAAGTCATCCCAAAGTTAATGTTGGTGCTGAAGAGATCTCCGTAGTTATGGTAAAAATTTCTCCAGGTTTTACCCATGAAGAAGTAGCTTTGGCTATTAAAGCAAACCTAGCAGGCGTAGACGTTTTTATGGGTAACAAATTAGCTTATTATGTAGAAAACCAATTAGGTCCTATAAAAATGTTGCTCTACGGTGGTGCAATATTAGTATTACTTATGACTGTTATACAAGTGTTAGCAATTTTTTCAGCTATTGTACATGAACGAAGACGTGAGATTGGTTATATGCAAGCTATGGGGGCAACGAAAGGGCGTATCATAGTTCTTTTTCTATGGGAAGCTTTCTGGGCTTCTTTACTAGGCAGTCTTATTGGCTTGTTGGCAATTCTAGTTCTGTGGGTTGACATGCGTCATGTGCTACAAAACCTGATGCCTATACCGATTAAGTTTCCTTGGTATGGTGATGGAATTATAGTCAGTGTAGCAGTTATAGTGTTAGCTATATTCGTTACTTTATCTGCTATGATAGCTCCTGTGTGGTGGAGCATGCGCCGTGATCCTTATCAGACTGTGCGAGATGGAGAGTAAAAAGCTTTTCCTACTGTTTTTTCTACTGTAGAGGACAGTTTCAACAATCTGCACGGAAGGAGGGCTGGCGGTGCTTGAAGTGCGTCAAGTTAGTCAGATTTATGGAAAAAAAGAGCGACGTCGCCATGTGCTTGATCGCTTAGACTTGCAAATTGAGGCAGGAGAATTTGTTGCAGTAACAGGACCATCAGGTTGTGGTAAAACAACCTTACTCTGTATACTAGGCGCTTTGTTGCAACCTACTTCTGGCGAGGTTTGGCTTGATGGTCAGTTAATTAGAGGCATCAATGAAGCGGAGTTAGCAGATTTACGTGCTCAAAAGATTGGCTTTGTTTTTCAATTTCCTGCCCTCTTGCCAACTTTGACTTTACTAGAAAACATATTACTACCTTTGACCTTTTCTCAAGGAAAAGGTCGCAGTAGAGAAGATGGGAGTCGAGCAATTAAGCTTTTAGAGCAAGTAGGCTTAGCAGGACGAGAAAAGGATTTGCCTTTTACGCTTTCTGGTGGAGAACAACGTCGAGTGGCCGTAGCAAGAGCCTTAATCAATAGACCTCAAATACTTTTAGCAGACGAACCGACTGGTGCTCTAGATCAAGGAACAGGTGAGCGACTGATTGACCTTCTAGAAACATTGAATGAAACAGAAGGACTAACCCTCGTCTTAGCTACTCATGATGCTCTTGTGGCTCGGCGTGCTCGTCGTGAAGTTAAGCTATAAGTAAAAAGATGCGCCTTAATTAAGACGCATCTTTTTTACATAAAAGGATAGACGAAAGCGGCCGCAATGAGAGCTCCGAAGATAGAGCTTATAAAATTGACCAGATCATTAGTCATGAAAGGCCATCCACGATGGAAGTGATTCCTTCTTCCACTTCGAGTAGTCTTTTTTTCTGTTTCTAGCCCTGTTTCAGCATTAATATAGATAGCTTGTACAGTAGCACCGAGGTAACTGTCAGCCATAGAACCGCTGAGGCCACCAACAATACCAGCTAATAGAATCCAGCTATTGCTCCAGAGATGACTAATAACAGTAATAGTTCCTTGTTCCAACACATGAGCGACACCAGTGAAAAGCCAAACTGTGAGACCAATAACTAGTCCACCTAGTAAGACAGCTGTCGTACCTAGTGGTGTGACACCTCCGCTAGTGCCGGGAGTGACTACTTTTCCTGTCGTAATCAAACGAGGAGGTTTTTTGCTGAGCACCCCAATTTCAGTAGCCCAAGTATCAGCGTTAACTGTAGCCATAGTACCGATAAAAGCGGCAAAAAGCCATAACTCAGAGGGATAATAGTAGTAAAGTACAGCGATTACAGCACCAAAGCCTCCATTAGCTAGCGCCTGTCCAAAGTCGCGTCGACTACCTTTATCGAACTTATCAGCGGCTACTTTATTCTTCTGATCTTCTCGGAATTTAGAAAGAACAGATCCATAGATAAAAAAGGCAATTAGTGTAAGACCCCAGAGCAAGCCGCCAAAACCGAAAATCAAAGTACCTACAAGAATGGCTCCCATAACACCACTTAGAGAAAGAGACCGACGTTGATAGGCAAGAAGGGCAATAGCTGTACTGAGAAGGAGACCGAGTAAGACTGTGGGCCAGGGAAAGGAAAAAGAATGATTAAAAGTATTAATAAAAAACCAAAGCGTAAAGGCCGTTCCCAAAGGTACAGCGATATTATCAAAACCTTTCAGTGAAAAAGCTTCCAAAATAGTAGCCACTAATCCTGCCAAGAAAGCCAAGAGCAAAATCGTAGTGATCTGCAAAGGATTTTCCATGACTATCAACGTTAAGGAGATTACGAAAAAGCTAAGCAGAAACATAACAGCAGAACCTTCCATTGTGCGACGATGGCCACCAATGAAATATGCTTTTTTGCCATAGGCTCGTCCTAAGATAGCTGCAAAAGCATCGCCCCAAGTCATGGCCATCACAGCGGCCACAGCGATATAAGCTTGATCTTGCGGCCAGAATATAAGCAACAGCAAGGTAATGGAAAGAGCAAAGTAGACGGTGCCAGGACTATCACCAGAAAGGTCCATAGCTTTCACAAGGCCATAGCGGTAGCTAATATAGTTAAGAACAATAAAAGTCGCAATAGGAATGATGCCAATTAGCCAATTATCAAAATATGTAACAGCACCAACGATCCACATACCTGCACCGATATGTATTATTTTACGAGTAAATTCAGAAGGATAACCTCGCCACTTTTGAATTAATGTAGCAAGAATAAGTAAACCCAATACATAGGCGTAGGAAGCAAAAAGGCCAAGCAAATCATGTTGGCTCATAAGTTAAGCCTCACTCTCTGCGGTGATTTAATATTTATTAAAGAGAAGTATGCAACAATCTTATCACAAAGAAAGGCATTATTGTTCTTTAAATACAAATAGCAATATATGACAAAAAAAGGGCCTAAGTCATAGACTCAAGGCCCTTTCAGCTTGTCGATAATGTCTTAGAAATTGTCTATATTACTATTCTTAGAACCCATCTAGTACTTGATAAGTTGTATCTTTTACACCCTTCCAAAAAAGCAAGTAACGTTGACTAGAAGGATTAGCGCTTTTTTCTAGCTCATCAATCTTTGCTTCGGAATAGTTAAGTACTTCAGTCCAGTACTTTCTACTATCTTCCCAATCATCACAAAAAGAGATATCAGATGAAACACCGCCCATGTTCCAAGGGCAATGGCAACTGTTATTACAGTTGGCACAACTTCTATTAACTCCGCGAAACATGAAACATTCCCCTTCCTCTTTATCCCTTGCCATAGAATAGACCTAAAAAAGCTTATTAATTACTGCAATTATTAATTAAAAAAGTCCTTCACTATGGATTAGTGAAGGACTAGGGCATGCTCATACAGCTTCGTTAATTCCACTGCAGAGCTTCGTTGCTCTAATATCTTATTAGATTTATTGTACTACAGAATATATTATGGAGCTAGAAAGAAAATGTTAAGATTTTGTTAATAGGAACCTCTACTTACCAATAACGAAAGAACTCTTCAAAGATACAATATGGTTAAAGACGAGACGCTCTTCTGTAGAGTCTTTTGGATCAACGTTAAAATATCCATGGCGGAAGAATTGAAACTTATCATGAGCCTTGCTATCTTGCATATTCTGTTCCACCAAGCCAGAGACAACTTCTAAAGACTTAGGATTTATTTGCTCTAAGAAAGAAGTGCTCTCTTCACCTTCCTTCTCCAGAAGAAGAGGCTCATAAAGACGAAAGTCTGCTTGCAAAGCCTGGGAAGCTTCCACCCAATGAATCGTTCCTTTTACCTTACGACCTGTAAATCCACTGCCGCTTTTCGTTTCTGGATCATAAGTACAACGTAGCTCTATTACATTACCTTGCTCATCTTTAATGACTTCTTCACAGCGGATAAAGTAGGCGTGCTTCAAACGTACTTCGTTGCCTGGGAAGAGGCGAAAGTATTTCTTCGGCGGATCTTCCATAAAGTCATCTTGCTCAATATAGATCTCCCGAGAAAAAGGAATCTGACGCATACCCATTTCTAGATTCTCGGGGTTGTTCTCAGCCTCTAACATTTCTACTTGACCTTCTGGGTAGTTGGTAATAACCACTTTCAAAGGGCGAAGTACAGCCATAGTTCGAGGAGCTTTCATCTTCAAATCTTCGCGAATAAAGTGTTCCAACATCTTTACATCTACGGTGCTGTTACTTTTAGCTACACCAATCTCACGTGCAAAATTGCGTATTGCTTCGGCTGTAAAACCACGGCGGCGCAAACCTGAAATGGTGGGCATACGAGGATCATCCCAACCATCAACGATTTGCTCGTCCACTAATTGCTTAAGCTTACGTTTACTCATCACAGTTTGCGTCAGATTTAGCCTGGCAAACTCATACTGATGAGGCTTTGCTTCCATCTCACATTCGCGAATCACCCAATCATAAAGAGGTCGGTGATCTTCAAATTCCAGCGTACAGATGGAATGAGTAACGCCTTCAATAGCATCACCTAGCGGATGAGCGTAATCGTACATAGGATAAATACACCATTGATCACCCGTGTTATGATGAGTAGCGTGAGCAATTCGATAGAGAACAGGATCGCGCATATTTATGTTCGGTGAAGCCATGTCAATTTTGGCGCGTAAAACTTTTTCTCCGTCTTTGAACTCACCCTTACGCATGCTCTCAAAAAGATGAAGATTCTCTTCAATAGAACGGTTGCGATAAGGACTCTCTTTACCAGGCTCAGTCAAAGTTCCTCGCATAGCCCGCATCTCTTCCGGCGAAAGATCGCAGACGTAAGCTTTTCCTTTTTTGATCAAAAGAAGGGCACGATTGTACATCTCTTCAAAGTAATCAGAAGCGAAAAATATTCCATCCCACTGGTAACCTAACCAGGTTACATCTTCTTTGATAGAGTTTACGAACTCTACATCTTCTTTGAGCGGATTAGTATCATCAAAACGGAGATTTGTCTTTCCGCTAAAATCATCGGCTAGATCGAAATTTAGGCATATTGACTTGGCATGTCCAATATGAAGGTAACCATTCGGTTCGGGAGGAAAACGTGTAATTACTTCATCGACTTTACCAGTCCGTAAATCTTCCACGATAATGTTCTTAATAAAATTCGACGATGTCCCTTTGGTTTCCAATCTCATTCACCTTTCTATAACAGGAATCTAGAGCTTGCAAAAAGCTTCTAATATTCTTTACCTTTCATAATAACCGACAACAGCAGAATAATTCAACAACTTAGGCTTTTCCCGTATAAAGGAACATTTAATAATCTACCCAGACGTTGACTATGACAAACAAAAAGCTAAAAAAGACCCCTCAAGCATTAACTTGCTAGAGGGGTCGTGATCTTTAGAGAAAGTAAACAGTAAACCTATCCAGCCGCTTCTTCGGACTTTAAGGAAGCTTTAAACTCCAGATACTCATCAAAAGTCATCGCCCGGTCCATGATGCCATCTTCTGTAATCTCAATGATGCGGTTAGCAATAGTCTGGGTAAACTGATGATCTTGTGAGACAAAAAGCATAGTACCATCAAAGCTAATCAAACCATTGTTAAGAGCCGTAATAGACTCTAAGTCCAAGTGGTTTGTAGGCTCATCAAGAATAAGCACGTTAGCTCCGCTAAGCATCATGCGAGAAAGCATGCATCGGACTTTTTCACCACCAGAGAGGACGGAAACTTTTTTCAGTGACTCTTCTCCAGAGAAAAGCATACGACCTAAGAAACCGCGGACGAAGCTTTCTTCCTGATCTTTAGAGTACTGACGCAACCAGTCAATCAAATTGAGATCTACATTTTTGAAGTAAGAACTGTTGTCTTTGGGGAAGTAAGCTTGACTTGTTGTAGTGCCCCACTTAAAGGTACCGCTATCAGGCTCCATCTCACCCATTAGGATTTGAAACAATGCTGTCTTGGCATGACCATTAGAACCAACAAAAGCAATTTTGTCACCTTTGTTAATCGTGAAAGAAATGTTATTAAGCACTTTTTCGCCTTCAATTGTCTTATTCAAGTCTGTGATAGTAAGAATATCTTTACCAGCTTCACGATCAGACTTAAAGGCTACGTAAGGGTACTTACGGTTCGACGGCTTAATATCGTCAATTGTAATCTTATCCAGCAACTTTTTCCGTGACGTAGCTTGCTTAGACTTAGAAGCGTTAGCGCTAAAGCGACGAATAAACTGCTCTAATTCTTTAATCTTTTCTTCCTTCTTCTTATTGGCGTTACGTTGCAACTGTATAGCCAACTGACTAGACTCATACCAGAAGTCATAGTTACCTACATAAAGCTGAATCTTGCCAAAATCAATATCAGCAATATGAGTACAGACTTGGTTAAGGAAGTGACGATCGTGAGATACAACAATAACAGTCCCTTTGAAGTCAGCAAGGAAGTTTTCCAACCAGTTGATAGAATCAAGGTCTAAATGGTTCGTAGGCTCGTCGAGAAGTAAGATATGAGGATTACCAAAAAGAGCTTGCGCTAGCAAGACTCGTACTTTCATATTGCCTTCTAGCTCATGCATTTTTTTGTCATGCAATTCATGGGAGATACCTAAGCCTGTTAGAAGGCCTGCCGCTTCTGACTCAGCGTCCCAGCCGTTTAACTCAGCGAATTCACCTTCTAATTCAGCTACTAGCATACCGTCTTCTTCGGAGAAGTCGGGCTTCGCGTAGAGAGCATCTTTTTGCTCCATTACTTCATAGAGGCGACTGTGACCCATGATAACCGTTTTGATAACTTCGAAATCGTCAAACTCATAATGGTTCTGCTTAAGCACAGCCATGCGCTCGCCTGGTGTCTTGATCACTTCACCGCTTGATTGATCGACTTCACCGGAAAGGATTTTTAGAAAAGTAGACTTACCAGCACCATTAGCACCAATAAGGCCGTAGCAGTTGCCAGGCGTGAACTTAATGTTCACATCTTCAAAAAGAGCTCTCTTACCAAAACGAAGGGTTAGATTTTGCGTGGCGATCATGATCAAAAAACCTACCTTTTATATTTTCTTAAAAATCTATCTTCAGCGGGCTCGCGAAAAACTCCCCAGAAACAAAAACTGGGGAGTTCATGTTACCGCATGTTGCTTTATCGAAAGAGCAACGAGAAAGAAATTCACAGATAGTTATAGTATAAACCATATTGACAAAGGGTGCAAACTATGAATGTAAAAAGATGCTACTAAATAAGGTTGACACTCACAGATGACTTGAAGAAGATACTTTCTGTTTAAGCTTTCCATAGGTCATAGTGCGCCATAGGCGCTCCATAGGTCCGTAGGGATAGCGACTAAGCCAGTAGCGACTAAATAGTACTTGCAATGAAAAAATTAGCAGGGCAATAAGGAAGCTCAAGGCGGGACCGACTTGCCCATAAAGACCTAATCCATAGCTGTAGAAAATAGTGGTAGCGAAAAGGGTCTGCATAAGATAGTTAGTCAAAGCCATCTGACCAAGGGGACGAAGAAAATCAAAACGTTGACGCCAGAGTGGTTTTTGAACTAGAAGTACCATAGAAGTCATGTAAAAAAAGCTCATCAAGGGATCTCCTAAGATCATTCCGACCATGTAGAAAGTATAATAAAAGGAGTAAGTCGTCAGTTCTGGTTGAAAATAAGCGTAAGTTTTGATAGCTGTCAGCGGTAGACCAGTGAGTAGACAAAATAGCCAGATTTTCCGTAGAAGAGGTAAAGTATCGGAAAGATTACGATGCCAACCTTTTTTCCCTACATAAGCACCTAGTAAAAACATAGGTAAGATGATAGGAACAGCAAAAACAATATAGGAGTACATAAATAAATTATCTGCTACTCGTTGTGCCATCACCTCGCTCCAAGTTCCTTGCCCATAAGCTAGATAAGACTGTTCAATCATAGCTCCGATCTGAGCTGTAAAAAGAGCTTCCTGTTCTGCTACGGAATAATCCATATGATGAGCATTAACCCAGGCCCCAAGAGCTTGGAAAGCGATCAAGATAAAATAGAGAAATACCATAATTCCTGTCCAGATAAGCAAAGTTCTAGGCTGTCGGTAGACAAAGAATAAAAGTAATAAGCCGACAAGGCCATAGATGGTTAATATATCACCATACCAGAAGAAAAAAGCATGAATTAAGCCAAAGACTAGTAAGGAGGCAAGACGACGAAGAAATAAAAGTCTAGGTCTAGTCACTTTTTCTTTAGCTCGTTCTATAAAGATGATAAAACCGAGGCCAAAAAGAAAAGAGAACATAGTATAGAACTTACCTTCACCAAAGAAAAAGATCAATCTTTCCATAACACGATCGATTGGTCCTTCCCAAAGTTCCATACCAATTAACTGACTATACATAATAGGTGAGTTAAAGTAAGCCATATTGACAATTAGGATGCCCAAAAGAGCAAGACCACGCAATATATCTAATTCAATAATTCGTTCTTTTTTGGCTGTCGGCTGTAACGATGTTGCCAAAAGATAAGACACTTCCTTTCTGCTATTTATTTCACATATACTATAACAAATATAGATGGTTTAGAAACCTTCCTGTCAGGAAAAGCCATGGATCATCATGAAAACACTTCCCTTAATAACAGGTTTGACACCGGAGGTTGTAAGTCCTGTAAGGGTAGCAGAAAACTATAACATACCTCTTTAATGTGTAACTCAAAAAAATAAAAATACTTGACAACTCGTCCTTTTATACCACATTTTTCTAGTCTGTAGCCCCCTTCTAGGAAAGCGTTTTTGCAAATACTGTTAGACTGAGCAGTTTTTGTAATGTAGCTTCTTGTCGCTTGTTTTTTGGAAGGGGGGCTATATGACAATAGATACGAAAGTTTGTCCTTTTTGCAGTGCCGAATTCACAGGAAGCGAACATTGTCCTTTTTGTACCAAAGGACAGGAAGGAGAAGAGTCAACTGAATCAGTGGAGGAAGAAAAGAGACAAGAAGAGAATATAGCTGAGCAATCTGAAGAAGGCAAAGGTATTTCTAATTCAGAAAAAGTAGACTCTACAGAAAGCCCTAATCAAGAGGAACAAAATGAGCATAAGGAAAAGAAAGACCCTTTCGCGAATAAAGCCTTTTTACCTCTATTGGCAGTAGGCCTAGTTATAGCGGTAGTTACAATTTTTTTACTCATCAATTATAACAATGAAAAAAACAGGGAAGCTCAATATATGAATGACATAGAAGCTATCGTCACTGAGCTTGCGACTGTTCATAATAAATTTACAGCAACTTTGCAAGATAACTTAAAAGATGGTACTATGGCAATTCCCAATGCAGATTTTTCTGCAATTTTAGAGAAAGAAGTAAATAATGCAAGAGAGTTACAGCATAAGACTAAAGAACTAACGGCACCAGAAAGATACAAAATGCTTCATACTAACATAACAGAACTGCTGAACTTGCAAAAAAACATTTATCAAGACATACTTTTGGTAATACAAAATCCTTTGAATCAGGAAACAGATGCTGTTTTAGTTCGCATTAATGCTACCTTGTCAGAGTCAAAGGAGCTTTTTTCTCTGGCTCAAGTAGATCAAATGGAAGTACTTTATCGCAGTGATCTTGTTAGCTTAACGAATCAACTATCTCTGTACGTAGAAGAAGAACGGCGCATCTATCGTGAGAAATTAGAAAAACTGGAGAAAAATAAAGCTTTTTTTGAACGCATGGACGCCATTCAACAACGCTGGGAAGGTGCAAAAACAGACTTACAACATGCTCTCAATCTACTCTATCAAGGCGATTCAAGCTGGTTTGATTATTACGCTGTTATTGATGATGCCAAAAGAATGCGCCGCTCTATTCGTGATGAATTGAACCTAATCCCAGCACCTACTGGCTTAGAAAGTATGAAAAACCAACTGCATAGTCTACTAACTGATGCTGTCTACTATTGTGAACTCATGGAAAGAGCAGGTAGTCTTTTCTTATACGGCGATTATTATTATAGTGAACAAAGATATGATGAAGCAAAAGCCTTAAACAGGCGTATTCAAAATAGTTACGGTAATTTTAAAAAGAATTATCAGGTTCAGAAAAGCTTGTTAACTAATCTAGACAATTTATAAAAAAGAAGAAACCTGCACTTTAATGAGGTGCACGCAAAAAACCTGCACCTCATATAAAGTGCAGGTTTTAATTATTATGTCTGGTTAGTTCAATTATTTATCCTATTTAAATAGTAATAAACCTCTACCGCTGGGCTTGCCTTTTTTTTGAAAGAAAAAAAGCAAGATAGGAAAAAGGAAAAAGGCGCAAGGGAACAGAACAGTTTAAAAGAACACAAACAGCTCTATAGTTGCATATATAAGTATACTTGAACTCTTTCAATATTTCTAAATTTACAGATCATAAAAAGTTAAAACAGAGCAAAGTAGGTGAATCTATTGCTATCTACAACGCTTGGCGGTATAGGACTTTTTTTACTAGGCATGCTTCTTATGACAGACGGTCTAAAAAAGCTAGCCGGTGATGCTCTGAGAAGACTCTTAAGTCGCTTTACAGGTGGAACTTTCACATCGATTTTATCAGGTGCTGGAATTACAGCGCTCATTCAGTCTTCAAGTGCTACAACATTGATGACGATTGGCTTTGTTAGTGCAGGCTTACTTAGCTTTTCCCAAGCTGTCGGTGTAATTATTGGCTCTAACGTAGGTACAACTAGTACAGCCTGGATAGTTTCAACCTTAGGTCTCAAGCTGAACATTGCCGCTTTGGCCATGCCTTTTGTAGCCCTTGGTGCTTTACTTAAGCTCTTAGGTAAAGGAAAAATGAGTGCTTGGGGTATCTTTCTCGCTGGCTTTGGCCTTATCTTTGTAGGCATTGACTTTCTCCAGCAAGGCATGGCAGGCGTAGCGGAGCAAATTGATCTAAGCGCCTTTCAAGGCGATAGCTTTTTCAATCTTTTGCTATTAATCGTCGTTGGCTCTGTGATGACTGTTCTGATGCAATCATCTAGTGCTGCTGTTGCTACAACCCTAGCGGCACTTCATACTAATGCTATAGTCCTCGATCAAGCCGCCGCACTAGTTATTGGTCAGAACGTGGGAACTACGGTGAAAGCGGCTCTTGCTTCCATCGGCGGATCTATAGCGGTTAAGCGAACAGCCTTAGCTCATATCTTATTCAATCTCATTACGGGTCTTGTTGCTCTAATGATCCTTCCATTATTTATCAAAGTGATTACTGAAAGCGTGCGTTTTGGTGGAACTGATCCAGCTATTGCTATTGCCGCATTTCACACCTTTTTCAACATGCTAGGTTTATTGCTAATCGCACCTTTTATCCATCCCTTTTCCCACATGATTGAACGAATGTTACCAGAAAAAGGTCCTGTCTTAACAAAGCACCTTGATCCGGCCCTTACAGAAGTTGTTCCAGTTGCTGTTGAAGCAGTGCGAAGAACCTTACTAGATACAACAGCTTTACTGATGAAAGCAACGTCAGATATGTTAGATAAAAATAAAGACGTAGACCAAGATAGTTCAGCTATGAAAGCTGTAATCGAAGAAGCCGAATTAGCTTTACATGAAACTAGAGCCTTCATTGGATCGTTGCATATGAATGACGCTTCTACTATAGATGTAAGACGTCATCTAGCCACATTACATGCTATTGATCACATTGATCGATTTATAGAAGCCATAAAAGAAAAAGAATACGTCCAATCGATTCATAGCTACGAAAGACTTGAGAAGAAGCTTTCTGAAGTAGTCTTAGCGATGGCGAAGACAGCAAAAATACTAGATAATAAAAATTATCGTCAATGCGATAGACCACTAACAAAGAAAGCAGAAGCTGAACAAGAAGGATTAGGCTCAGAACTAAAAGAAATAGAGCCCTGTGAGGCGCCGGAAAAAAATATTGGGTCAAGAGAATCGCGCAAAAGCAAAAAAGAAAAGAAAAGACAGCGGAAAGAACAAGAAGCTTTAGAGCAACTGCGTACTATAGAAAAACTTTCTCTCTCTATTGCTGATCAGCGAAGGACTGATCGAGCCCTTATCTTAGAAGCTACAGCTCTCGGTGAAAGTGATCCCGAAAGAGGTCTGTCCGAAATCAACACCTTAAAGTGGATCGACCGTATGACTTATCACCTCTGGCGCTTGCTTTATCATCTAATTGACAAAGAAGGAGAAGAAGTAGCTTTACGAACTGCTGGTGTTTATGGAGAAGGGATAAGGGAGACGATGTCTAATTAGTCTGCTTTACTTGACAAAAATATGATTAAAAAGAAGCTCATTGATGTTTTCTAAGCATCAATGAGCTTCTTTCGGGTTACCCCCTCTTATTGAAAAAGTTGTAATCATATTGACAATAATGAAAAGCAATCATAGACTATACATGAACAAACATTCATGCGTGTGTATTTGGCAATGCATCTGTTATAGTGACGTCAAAGGAAGAAGGGTAGCCTAATGGCAACTTCAAAGGCAGTAAAAGTAGGTGGGCAAGTCTTACAAGTTAATGGTATTACTTGTATGGATTGTGCACTAAAGTTCGAACAGCACGTACAGGCTTTGCCAGGTGTGGAGAGTGCCAAATTAAATGCACTTACCGGTCGCCTCACTGTTGATGGCTTTGTAGATTTAGATGCTATTCAAAAAGTTGGCGCTGAGGAAAATTATAAGATCGATTTTCTAGATAATCTTACAGAGTCAAAAGAAGGCTCACCAACAAAAGAAATCGACTGGCGAATGATTCGCATGATCTTATCAGGTTTTTTTCTTGCTACAGGCTTTCTCGCTGAATGGTTTCATAGTTCAGACTTACTCACCATGACCGCTTTTTTACTGGCTGTCTTCTTCGGTGGTTGGGGTAACTTTATCAAAGCATCAAGAGCTTTGCCGCGCTTACGTTTTAATATGAGTGTCTTAATGACGATTGCTGTCTTTGGTGCTATAGCTATTGGACAATGGGAAGAAGCGGCCACAGTAGCTTTTTTGTTCTCCCTCTCTGAAATGCTAGAAGGATGGACGATGGATAGAGCTCGACGCTCTATAAGAGAACTTATGGATTTGTCGCCCAAAGTAGCCCTTGTTCGTCGCGGTTGTTCACAGAAAGTAGAGATGGAAATCCCTGTAGAAGAAATTCGCGTCGGCGACATCATGCTTATTGGCCCAGGGCAGAAAATTGCCATGGACGGTCTTATTCTTCAGGGTGAGTCTGCTATCGAAGAAGCTTCTATTACAGGTGAGTCTGTACCTGCAGAAAAAGGTCCTGGCGATGAAGTTTTTGCCGGAACAATTAACAGTCATGGTGCTCTAGAAGTAAAAGTAACGAAAGCGGTGCAAGACAGCACCATTTCCAAAATCATTCATCTCGTAGAAGAAGCGCAAGCGAAGAAAGCACCGTCCCAAGCTTTTGTAGAACGTTTTGCCGCCATCTATACGCCTATTGTGATGGCTCTTGCTGTACTGATTGCCTTAATTCCACCGCTTTTTATGGCTCAAGAATGGGGACCTTGGATTTACCGAGCACTAGCCTTGCTTGTCGTTGCTTGTCCCTGCGCCCTTATTGTATCGACACCAGTTGCTGTGGTTAGCGCCATCAGTAAGGCGGCAAGGCAAGGTGTCTTGATCAAAGGTGGCGTCTACTTAGAAGAAGCAGGTGCTCTTAAAGCTATCGCTTTTGATAAAACAGGAACATTGACCAAGGGAGAACCAGTTGTAACTGATGTAATTCCCTTAGGTGGTCTTTTTGGTAATGTAGCTAAGCAAGATGAAAAAGAGATCTTCCAACTAGCTGGCTCACTAGAAGCCCGCTCAGAGCATCCACTAGCTAAAGCAATTGTGAAAGCAGCTAAAAGGAAGGGCTTAATCTTAGAAAGGGCAGAAAACTTTCAAGCCTTCCCGGGAAAAGGCGCTCAGGGAATTATTAAAGGCGAAAAAATCTATATTGGTAGTAAGCGACTTTTTGAAGAGCTGACTTTTTTTAAGGAGATAGCAGCTACAGTAAATATAGCAACTAAAGAAAATATAGTATCTACAGTAGACATAGCAAATAGTGCAAACACTGTAGATATAGCGAATTCAAAAGAAATGGCCCTAAAAGCCTCTATAGACAAGTATAAGCAAATAGATAAGCAGATTAATAAGCTTCAGGCAGAAGGCAAAACAGCTATTCTGTTAGGTAATGAAAAAGAGTTACTTGCCATCATCGCCCTTGCTGATGAAGTAAGGGAAACCAGTAAAAGTACTATCATGGAACTGAAAAAAGTAGGCATTACCAAAACAGTTATGCTCACAGGCGACAATCAAGCCACAGCGAAAGCAATTGCCCAGCAAACTGCAGTTGACGAGTTTTACGCAGAACTATTGCCTCATCAAAAAGTAGAAGTATTAGAAAAAGTGATCGAGAAGCAAGGTAAAGTAGCCATGGTTGGTGACGGCATCAACGATGCACCTGCTCTGGCGCGGGCCAATGTAGGTATTGCTATGGGCGGTGCTGGTACTGACACTGCTCTGGAAACAGCTGATATTGCACTAATGTCTGATGACTTAACGAAACTTCCTTATGCCATTCAATTGAGCCGCAAAACCTTATCGATTATACGACAAAACATAGCCTTCTCTATTGGAATCAAAGTAATTGCTCTCCTTGCTGTATTTCCAGGCTGGCTCACACTCTGGTTAGCAATTTTAGCTGATATGGGTGCTTCTATTATTGTCACATTAAATAGCCTCCGTTTACTTGGATTTTCACCGAAAGAGTAATACAATAATAGGAGATGAAGAAAAGGCAGTAAGGGCAATGAAGGAGGCGCATCTTGATATGCTGTGGTGGACTGATGAATTAGCTTCTGGTTTGGACTTTATAGACAGTCAACATAAAGAACTTTTTACTCGAGTGAACGAAGTTTTTTCAGCTGTTGATATTAATGATCCTGCTAAAATTGGCAGTACCTTTGAGTATTTGATTACTTATGTAATTGAACACTTTGGAGACGAAGAAAGCTACATGATTTTGTACATGTATGATAAATTCCCCGAGCATAGGGAATCTCACAACTATTTTGTTCTGAAAGTAAGTGATCTCTATCGTCGCTTTATGACAGAAGATATTTCAGAAGAAGTTAGAAAAGAGTTAGTAACAGAACTACAACTTCTGCTGGTCGAGTGGCTTGTCAATCACATTCATAATTATGATAAAAAGTTAGCTCTTGCTATACGCGAAAAGAACAGTGACTAAGCAAAAAAGCAGTTAGGACTTCATCCATAAGTCCTAACTGCTTTTCTCTATCTATCGGAGATATCCAAGCACAAATAAAATCCATTACTAACAGGGTGAATGTAAGTACGCATTTTCTCACCGCAATGAGCATCAGTGTAGTATGTAGAAAGCTTTCCTTTTTTCCGATAAGCGACCTTAACAATGTTATTAAGAAAGTAAGGACGCCAAGCCCAATTGTAACCTTGAAAGCGTTCTTTCTTGCACCACGCTTCGTTATTGCGCATAAAGTTCGATGAGTACTGCAAACCACGTTCATCACATAAGTAAACTCGAATAACATCTTTGGGCAGTAACTTCAGAAAAGATTGAATAAAGAAATCACATTGTTCGGCTAGATTATGACTAGTGCTAGACCAAGGAGGTATTATAGAAGACAATGATCTTTGGAAGTACTCTTCTTCATGGTGAAAAGCGTGTTGTTGCCAAAGCTTTTGATCAACAAAGCGCTGAATCTGCATATTCAGCGTAGGTTCAAAAGTATCATCTGGTAATATTTTATTTTGAGGTTTGGCAAAATAGTATCCTTGCATGTAGCGAGCACCAAGAGAAAGAGCTAATTGCACATCTTCTTCCGTTTCAATGCCTTCAAAAAGCAAAAATGCGCCGATCTTTTCAGCCATTACGGCAAAGGAAGTAAGGATTTCGTAAAAAAATTGTTCTTTGGCACATTTTTTTACCAGCTCTAAATCAAGTTTCAATATATTTGGCTTAATATAGGCTATACGATCAAAATTGATAAATCCGCTGCCCACATCGTCAATAGCAATTTTACAGCCCGCTTCTCGATAAAAGCGAGTAACACGAGCTAATTCTTCAATATCTTCATAAAAACAATCTTCCGTTATCTCAATGGTAACTCTAGATGGATCAATCTTATGTTGGCGAAGAAATTGTAATGTCGGCATCTGATCTGGACTTTTTCGATACATGTATATCCAAGCTGGTTTAATGTTGAAAAAAAGTCCTTTCTTTTTCTCAATAGAGTTACTTAACATTGATAATGCTTTTTGACGAATAATTCGATCAATAGAAAGGGCATCATCCATAGAAACATTAGGATCTTGAAAGAAAGGACCGAGGCTTCGGATTCCTTCAGGAGTCATAATTCGACCTAATACTTCATAAGCAACAATCAGTTGTGAATCCATCGAAATAATTGGTTGATAATGTGGTAGTACGAGAGAAGGATCAGGGATTGCAGTACTTTTACCTTGACTCATAAAGAAGCCTGCCCCTTTCTAGAAACACTTAGATGTCATGTTATTATTCAGTAAGTAAGTGACTCAAGTGACCAAATAAAACTTATATATAAATCATTTTACGAGTCATGCCACCGTCGATAACCAGGTTAGTAGCAGTTATAAAATCATTTTCTTGTTGCGTTAGAAAAAGACAAGCTCTTGCAATATCTTCTGGTTTGCCAACTCTTTGGGAAGGATGCTGTAAATGATCTTGCTTAAGCAGTGTATCATAACTTTTTGTTTCAATCCACCCCGGATTTATAGCATTTACAGTGATATGATCAGAAGCAAAAGATAAAGCCAGAGCATGAGTTAAAGCTAAGATAGCTCCTTTAGAAGCGCCATAAGCCTCGGAGTTCGGCTCTGACATAAGGGCACGAGTAGAAGCTATATTAACGATCGAGCCTCCACCTGTTTTTTTCATATATTTGCCAGCTTCCCTTGCACAGAGGAAGTAACCGCGCAAGTTCGTCTCCATAACTTCATCCCACTCTTCAACTGATAACTCATATGGAGATTTCCAGAAGGAGATAGCGGCATTATTAATTAAGATGTCGATCCGGCCGTAAAGTTCATAAGTTTTCTCCATCAAATGAACAATCGCTGAAGGCGATCTTACATCTGTTTGGATAAAGTGAACAGTAGTCATGATAGACTCAGAATCTTGCAGAGCTAGAATAGCTTGAGCTACCTTTTCTCCTGTAGTTATTTCTTTTTCTGCTATAACAACAGAGGCACCTTTTCTGGCATAAGCCATAGCTATAGCTTCTCCAATGCCTTGACCAGCACCAGTTATTATTACAACCTTATTATTAAAAATCATTGGTCTTGCTCCTTTTTCAATAAGATAAGCAACTTTTTCTTGCTTTCTCTGTCTAGTGATTTTCACTTTCTCTTTGCCTCTCCCTGAAAAGAGTCTATAATGAGAGGTGCAGTCGAAAGGGGAAGAACTATTTTGAAAAAGCAGAAGTTACTCAGGATCATGCTCCTATCTATGGTGATAGTGGGAACTGTTTTGGGTTGGCAATATTATGAGTCTCAAAAAGAAGAAAAAGAATTTCAAGAAAAACTAATTCCTTTTACCACAGTCTATCAAAAGATCGAAGACGGCGAAATCACCAAAGTAACGATGCGTCAAATGCCTGGCATGACACGCATTATTGCTGAAAATGATGAAGGAGAAACTTTTTACGCTAATGGCAGTCCTGACAATCAATTGTTACTAGCTCTGATTATAGAAAAAGAAATAGAATACCAACACGAAGGACCTCTCGTCCAAAAGAGCATCAATGACTACATCTCTATGCTAATAAGCTTCCTCCTTATAGGTGCACTAGCTTTTATTGGCTATTATTTATTCAAGCAAATGAATCGCTTTGGAATTAATAAAGCACGACGAGAAGCTCCTAAAGTAGACAAGCCTGTTCTCTTCAGTGACGTTGCCGGTATAGACGAAGTAGCTACTGAAGTAGAAGAAATTGTAGCTTTTCTAAAAACACCAGAAAAATTTCTGCAGACTGGTGCAACAATTCCAAGAGGTGTAATCTTATCAGGTCCGCCTGGAACAGGAAAAACATTGATTGCCAAAGCAGTAGCAGGTGAAGCAGGTGTACCTTTTTATAGCATAGCAGGCTCAGAGTTTGATGAGCTTTACGTAGGCTTAGGTGCTTTGCGGGTACGAACGATGTTTGAAGAAGCTCGCAAAAATGCTCCTTGCATCATTTTTATTGATGAAATAGATGCCATGGGTAAAAAGCGAGGTCGAGGTATAGATAACAGTGTACAAGACTCTACGCTTAATCAACTGCTCGTAGAGATGGATGGCTTTAAATCTTCAGAAACTGTTATTATCATGGCAGCTACAAACAGACTAGATGTATTAGATGAAGCATTATTAAGACCAGGAAGATTTGACCGTCAAATAGTTGTGGGTTTACCTGATCTAAAAGGTCGCGAAGATATAATTGCCATTCACGGTCGTAACAAAAAGCTGGAGAATTTAGACTATAAGACGATTGCGCAAAGCACACCAGGCTTTTCCGGTGCTGATCTAGCTAATTTGCTGAATGAAGCGGCTATTTTAGCGGCAAGAAAAAATCAAAAAAGTATTACCATGTCAGAAGTGCAAGAAGCAATCGAACGCATTGTGGCAGGACCAGAGAAAAAATCAAGGCGTTACTCAGAAGACGAGAAAAGGCTTATCAGTATTCATGAAGCAGGTCATGCAGTAGCCGCTTACGACCGATTGAAGAGCTTGCATCATATTCAAAAAGTCTCCATTATACCGCGCGGTCTAGCTGGTGGCTATACGATGATTGTGCCGAAAAGAGATCGCCTATTGATGACACGTCAGCAAGTTATTGACGAAATTGTCGTCTTACTGGCAGGACGAAGTGCTGAAGAAATTTTTACCGGTGAGGTTACCAACGGTGCGGCTAATGATCTAGAACGAGCGACTACACTAGCGAATAAAATGGTTACCCTCTGGGGTATGTCTAACAGCCTCGGTCCTATTTCCTTTTCTCCTTATGTGCCTATGAGCAGAACACAACAACAAGTTTCAGAAACTAAGCTAACCCATATAGATAAAGAAGTTGAAGCAATATTAAGCGACTGTTATCAACAAGCGAAAAATATTATCAAAAAAGAACAGGAAGCTACAGAACGGATTGTAACAGCCTTGTTAGAAAAAGAAACGCTCGATGCCAAGGAATTAGAAGAACTGATTATAGGTTCTTGATAAATACCTAGAAAACCATAAAACAACAAAAAAGAAACACTGTCACAATCCCTAGAAAGGGATGGACAGTGTTTCTTTTTTTATTTATTACTTAACCAAGACTAAGCGCCTTGGGTTTTACTTTCATCTTCTTGCTTAGGCTTTCTAGAAATTCCAAAGAAGACAAGAGCACCAGCTGCTGCGGCTGCGATTAGTAAGTAAAAAGCTACTGGGCCAGAACCAGAATCAGTGCTGTTAGCTGAAGCGATAGAGCCAGTTATGCCTGCACCACCAGAAGTTCCGGCAGTATTAGCCAATTGCAGAGCACCGCTTTCAGGACCGTTGTAAGAAGCCATTGGTAGGTCAACAGGAACATCATCACTATATTTATAATGAACGACTACAGTTCCATAAACCTTAGATTTCATAGGATCGGCATTTTGTGTTCCCGCGAGTAACTGTAAAATACCCATTCCTTCTTGGAAGTTGGAGTCTGCAGAAACCTTAATATCACTAAATACTTTATTAGAGTCTTCTTCGTAGATTTTACTTAAACCAGGTCCTAATATGTGCATGCAATAAGGCAGATCCATGCGAATTCCTTCGGGCATAGAGAAATGCCATCCTGCTAAAGCGCGAGCATCTTGATAACCACCATCATAGGCATCCTTAGATAAGCCAACTATTAACTTGTAGTTTGTAATACTGCCGTCAGGATGAACTTCGATCACGATAGAACCATCGGGCTGAACCATATTAGCGCCATCTTTGGTACGAATAACTTCATATGTAATTTCGTTGTGGTAAGGTTGTTCCGGTGATTGAGCTCCACCTTCACCTCCGTGACAGCTTAAGCAGGAAGAACCGAAAGTAGCATTCTTTCCAAGGTAGGCTTCTATATCACCAAGTGGATTAACTAGAGCACCTCTTCCTGTCAAGATGGTCGTACTCTCGTTCGTAGGTTCTACCAAGTTAATTGTTTCTTCACTCCAGCGACTCTGACCAGAACCTGGATAAGCTTCTGCTGTAGCTCCATCATAGCTCAATAGAGCAACAGATAAAGCCGCCAAGGGTAATAAGAACTTAGCCTTTTTAATCATTCCGAACATAACAATGCGCCTCCTTCAATTTCAAACCCCAAATCTAATGAGAATTATATACCTATAGGGGGTTAGAGTAAATAGATAACGAAACTATTCTTTTTCACTAGCTAGAAAGCCCTGCGGAATAAGGGTTTGCATGAGAAAACTCTCATTATCATAAAGGGGTATACTTCCATACCCCCTATAGGTTGTGAATGTACGTTTAAAGATAATCTTTTCTTTGTATCTTTAGGTATAAAAATAATCAGATTCATTCTGTTCATTACATAGATGTAAAAGAAGGGAAAAAGCAAGAGATATCGAAAATACCTATCAATATCTCTTTCCTAAATAAGGCTATTATTTATAAAGTAAACATAAAAGTTTTTGAAAATAGGGGAAGGGAAAAAGGGGGCTCGAAGGTGCAAAAAAGCTTACTAAAAAAAATGGTTACTTTCTCTTTGATCATTACTATCGTACCTGTGACATTGTCTATGCTTTTGATGTTCTGGCAAGTTCGTGCTGAAATGATTACTAACCAGGAAGAGCGGATGTTCGAGAACTTAGAAGGTCAGGTGCGCTTACTAGAAACAATGTTTGAAGAAAGTCGTAATAAGGGACTTATAATTAGTCATGAAGAAAATATTAAAGCAACCCTTGTTAGAGCCCTGCAGGGAGAAGCTGTACATAACCCGTCCCTATCAGCCTATCTGCGAAATCTATTTGAAGCAGAAGAAGGTCTCTACGAAAACATTTTTGTCGTAGGACGGAATGGCCAGGTTGTGGCAGACTCCCTAGACGGAAGTAGTGTTGGACTAAGTATGAGTCATTATGACTTCTTTGGACCTGCATTAAGTGGGCGCTCTCATACTTCTCGTGTCATGGAATCTCCCGTCAGTGCTCGTCCCATTGTAGTAGTAGCTGTACCTGTATTTTCACCTTTTGAAGAAAGTCGATCCATCGGCGCTGTTGCTATGGCTGTGGAATTTCAGCAAATAGTTGAGCCTATTCTCGAGAGGTCTATAGGAAAAAGTGGCTATAGCTTTATTGCAGACAATGATGGCATGGTGCTAGCTCACCCTGTTCAAGAAATGGTTTTGTCTTATGATCTATCGCAACAAAGCAATGGACTGGAGCAAATACCAGCTTTAGTTGAAGAGAAGATGGGTACGATTACCTATTCGGAGCAAGGCACAAAAAAAACAGCCCTCTACAGATCTCTTGAGGGCGTCCCGATTGTAGTAGTAAGCACCATGGATGAGAACGAATTTATGGCTCGTTTTCAGAACATGGTCATGTTAATTGCCTTTTCCACTATTGTGCTTGTTGGTCTATCAGGCATAGCCGCTACACTTTTTTCCAAAGATCTGGCCCATAGTTTGCGTGATCTCCGTGCCGCTATGGCTCATGGTGCGGCAGGGCGACTGACCTCACGAGCAGAAACGAAGGCACTAGATGAGAGAGCCGGCCTTGTAAAAGCATTTAACGCCATGATGATCAGGCAAGGTCAAGTTGTAGGTACAGTACGTAAATCTTCTGATGACTTAGCCGCTTCTTCGGAAGAAATGGTTGCTACGACATCAACAGTTAATACGGCGATTGGGGAAATGAGTCAAAATATGGAGTTGCTAGCCCAAGACGCAGACCTGGGCAACCGTTCTGTCGTTGAAGTTTCCCAAGTTCTTATAGAGCTTTCTGCATTGATTCAAATGGCTCGTGAAGCTGCCGTTGTAGTAGAAGAAAAAAGTCAACTTACCCTTTCGCAAGCTGAGAAGGGAAAAAAGACTGTTACAGAAACTGCTATAGGTATGAACAATATTCAAAAAAGATCACAGGAGCTAGAAAGCATTATTGCTAACTTGAATGAATATACACAGCAGATCGGCATGATTACAGCGACAATTACAGGCATAGCCGAACAGACAAATCTACTAGCCCTAAATGCGGCCATCGAAGCGGCCAGGGCAGGCGAACAAGGACGAGGTTTTGCAGTTGTTGCTGGTGAAGTGCGCAAACTGGCCGAACAGTCTACGCGCGGTGCTGAGGAAGTAACTGCCTTACTAGAAAAAGTGCAAGAACAGACGGAAAAAGCTGTCCTAGCAACCCAGTCAAGCCGTCAAGACGTAGAACGTGGTGTTCTCGCTGTGCAAGACTCTGGTGAAGTCTTAGAACAAATCTTAAAAGCCATTCAAAAAGCTGTTGAAGAAGTAGAGCGCATCGGTGATATAACTAACGAAGAAGTAGCAAGTTCGGAAAAGATTGTGAAGCTAATTAATCAAGTAGCTTCAGTTATTGAAAGAACATCGAACAGCGCCACGAATGTGGCCGCCGCTAGCGAAGAGGCTGCCGCTTCTATGGAAATGTTAGCCAAAGCCAGTGAAGAAATTCGAGCTTTAGCTGGTCAATTGCGCGATGCGGTTAAGTTCTTCAAAATGGATAAACCTCCACAACAGAAATAGTCTGTAATACAAAAAGAGTCATGGCAGTTTTACTTTTAATACTGCTCATGACTCTTTACTATTTGCGCAACTATCAGGAGTAATACAAAGTGTTACCTGATATATTGGATAAACTTTACTAACACAAAAAAGCTTTTTAATCATAATCTTTTCATGACTGTTATTTTAGCTTAAACCAAAGGAGGCAGAGTTGTGTTATTGCGGAAAAGACTTTTCATCGTACCTTTGCTACTGCTGTTTATGTTTGTAGCAGGATGTACACAAAATGGGCAAGGAACAGCTCCACCAGGGATAGGGGGAGATAAAGAAAGGCTAAATATTGTCACTACGACGACAATGATTACCGATCTCGTTAAAGAGATTGGTGGTGACGCTGTTCATGTGGACGGTTTGATGGGAGCAGGTATTGATCCTCACCTCTACAAAGCTAGTGCTGGTGATGTTAACCGTATGCGACAAGCTGATGTAATTATCTACAACGGCCTTCATCTAGAAGGTAAAATGGCTGATATTTTTGAAGAATTTCAAGGTACTCAAGTTAAGACAGTGGCTATTACAGAAGCTATTGATAAATCAATTCTTTTACCTACTGAAGATGAAGGTAAATTGTATGATCCTCACATCTGGTTCGATATAGAGCTTTGGAAAGAAGCGGCTCTTTACGTTCGTGATGCCTTGAGCTCTGTAGACAGCAAAAATGAGTCAACTTACCAAGCCAATACAGAAAAATATCTAGAAAAGCTTGATGATCTACAAGGATACATTAAAACAGAATTAGCCAAAATCCCGCAAGAAAAGCGAGTACTTATAACTGCTCACGATGCATTTGGCTATTTTGGTCGAGCTTATGATTTCGAAGTTCTAGGTTTGCAAGGCCTTAGCACAACTACAGAAGCAGGTATAGCCGACATGCAAGAGTTAGCCGACATCATTGCGGAGCGCAAAATTCCAGCCATCTATATTGAATCTTCTGTACCCCCAAGAAGCATAGAAGCACTTCAAAAAGCTGTGCAAGCTAGAGGATTTGACGTTGCCATTGGTGGAGAGCTCTTTTCTGATGCCATGGGTGATGCAGGTACAGAAGAAGGTACTTACTTGGGCATGGTTCGGCATAATGTAGATACGATTGTAGGGGGCTTATTGTCAGAGTAGTATTATTTATAAAAATTTTCTATGTGCACTTTCTGTCTCTATAATTATAACGTCTATTTATCCTGCCCTAAAAATTTAGGGTAGGTTTTTTTCTTGCCCTTTAGTAGTTGGTAATTTTTGAGCTGTTCCCCTTCTGTTAGTAACGACATATATTTTCTTTGAATCGCTGTTTACGGATGCTTGTCAGAAGGGGGAAAATTTGCGCACCAAAGTTATCGCTGTGATAGGCAACAAAAGGCAGGGGAGCAGAGTAGAGGTGACTGATAGATGCCAACAAATGCTTTGGATGTAAGCGATTTAACGGTGGCTTATAAAGAAAAGCCTGTCCTCTGGGATATCGACTTAACAGTACCACCAGCAGTATTACTAGCTGTAATTGGACCTAATGGGGCAGGTAAAACAACGCTTATCAAATCTATTCTCGGTCTTATACCTACTGTGGCAGGTTCTGTTCGAATCTATGGGCGACCTTATAAAGAACAGCGTAAGCAAGTAGCCTATGTACCGCAAAGGGGAACAGTAGATTGGGACTTTCCCACAAGCGTACTTGATGTTGTTACTATGGGTTTGTACGGTACTTTAGGATGGCTCAAAAGACCGGGTAAAAAAGAAAAAAAGTTAGCTATGGAAGCTTTAGAGATGGTTGCGATGCAAGATTATGCTCATCGACAGATTAGCCAACTTTCAGGCGGACAACAACAGAGGGTATTTCTGGCTCGAGCTCTCGTTCAGCAAGCAGAAATCTATTTTATGGATGAACCTTTTCAAGGTGTAGATGCAATGACTGAAAAAGCGATCTTGCGACTACTGAAAGATCTTCGTTCTGCCGGTAAGACTGTTATTGTAGTTCACCACGATTTACAGACAGTACCTGAGTATTTTGATTGGGTTACACTTTTGAATACGCGCCTTGTAGCTAATGGTCCTATGGAAGAGGTTTTCACAGAAGCTAACTTAGAGAAAGCTTATGGTGGCAGGTTCATGCAACTGAAAGCGACTGCGAGGGCCTTGCCATGATTGAATTATTTAATAATCTTTTTTTTGATCATACCTTGCGAACAGTTGCTTTAGGAGCTGGCGCTTTAGGTATAGTAAGCGGTGCTTTAGGCTCTTTTGCCGTTTTGCGTCGCCAAAGTCTTCTAGGAGATGCTATTTCCCATGCCGCTTTACCAGGTATTGCGCTAGCTTTTTTATTAACGGGGAATAAATCAGCTCTCGTCTTACTTTCAGGAGCCGCAATAGCTGGAGCTATTGCTACCTGGTTAGTAACCAATATTGCAGGCTTAACTAGAGTAAAGTATGACAGTGCTTTAGGGATAATTCTTTCCGTATTTTTTGGTTTTGGCCTAGTATTGCTTACTTATATTCAAAAACAACCTAATGCTAATCAAGCTGGGTTGGAAAAATATCTCTTTGGTCAGGCCGCCGCTATCGTAGAGAAAGATGTCTTGATTATGGCGGGTCTGGGTTTAGTTGCGCTGTTTTTACTTTTCTTGTTCTGGAAAGAGTTTAAGCTACTAAGTTTTGATCGTGATTTTGGCACTACCATGGGCTACCCTATGGCACTTATAGATTTTGTCTTAACAACTTTACTCGTCCTAGCAATTGTCATCGGTTTACAAACAGTTGGTGTAGTGCTTATGAGTGCTATGTTAATTGCACCTGCTGTTGCGGCAAGGCAATGGACTGATAACCTTGCTATTATGGTTCTTTTGGCCGCTTTTTTTGGCGCTTTAGCTGGTGTCAGCGGTACTGTCGCTAGCAGTACCATTTCACGTATGCCTGCCGGTCCAGCCATAGTCGTAGCTGTTAGCTTTCTTGTAGTGCTATCTATTCTTTTTGCACCAAGGAGAGGTGTTATCTGGCAGAGAGGTCGTGATTATCTACTGCGCCAGCGTTTTCGGGCCTTAGGAGGGAAGAAAGATGTTTAGCCCTCAAGTAGAGATTATGTTAATAGCTTCTGTCGTTGCCGTTGCTTGCGCTATCGTTGGAGTTTTCCTCGTCTTACGAAGTATGGCCATGATGAGCGATGCCATCAGTCACTCCGTCTTACTTGGCATTGTGCTAGCATTTTTCTTAACTCGCGACCTTGCTTCACCTGCTTTAATTATTGGAGCCGCTGTTATGGGCTTAATAACAGTATTTCTCGTCGAAATGTTACATCAGACTCGGCTAGTCTATGAAGATGCTGCTATTGGAATTGTTTTTCCCTTACTTTTTAGTATTGCCGTCATTTTAATCTCGCGACATGCCGCTAACATTCACTTAGATACAGATGCTGTTTTGCTTGGTGAGCTTGCTTTTGCACCTTTTGATCGCTTTATATATCAGGGTGTTGATCTTGGGCCGAAAGCTTTGTATATCATGGGAGCTATACTAATGGTCAACATCTTTTTTATTACTATCTTCTTTAAAGAACTGAAAATTGTTACTTTCGATCCCCAATTGGCAGCTGTATTAGGTATTAGTCCTGTTGTTGTTCATTATGCCTTAATGTCTTTAGTATCTATAACAGCCGTTGGTGCTTTTGATGCTGTAGGATCTATATTGGTAGTAGCCTTAATGATTGCTCCACCAGCTACAGCCTACCTACTTACAGATCGCTTGCATATTATGATCGGACTAAGCGCTCTTCTTGGTGTTGCCAGTGCGCTTGGTGGTTATGCTATGGCTCATTACCTTGATGCTTCCATCGCTGGATCGATGGCTACAGTAGCAGGCCTTATTTTTGCTATAGCTTTTCTATTTGCTCCAGGCAGAGGTTTATTATCGGTAGCCAAGAGACGAGTAGAACAGCGCTGGAATTTTGCCCTTGTAACCTTGGCTATCCACCTCTGGCATCGAGAAAAATTATCACCTGTTGTAGGTAATGCTTATGCTATCCAAGAACTTCGACAGCACTTACGCTGGTCTTCTACTTATTTTACTTCTGTTATGGAGCGAGCTCTTAAGCAGGGCTTAATTGCCAAGCGAGATCAGTATGTACAATTAACAGAAGAAGGGCGTAACTTAGCTCGAGAAGGACAGGGTTTTTAAGTGCTTTTTGAGTCCCCTTCTCTCAAAAAGCCAGTTTTCTTGAAAACGCAGTATTTTTGCAGGTCCACTTCTTTGGCTCTATGCCATAGAGTGGATTTTTTTATTTATCTGTAGAGGTTTTTTTCTTACTTTGCAGAATAAAAGATCAAGCACAAACTAATTAAGTATTATGCAAAGGAGAGAAAATTTTTCATAATTTTATCTTTTCATAGTTTTACAATTGGAAAAATAGATTATGAAAAGAATATACACTCTCCTAGGGTAACAATTTAGTAGGAGGAAGAGCAATGATACCAAAAAGTGGACTGAGAAGATTTTTATCTATATTACTCATCTTATTCACGACCTTTCTTGTTACAGCTTGCAATAGTAACGAAGAAAGTCCAGGACCGCTAGAAGAAGAAAAAAGTGAAATTCTACAAAGTGGCTCAATAACAGTTCAAGAAGTCAAAGCTGACTTGCCTCAAAGTGATCTTACCTATCCTCAAGTAACAGGTTTCTCAGATCAAGCCCTTGAAGAAAGAATCAACAAGATCCTAAAAAATGAAGCCTTTAGCTATCGTGAAAAAACCTTAAAAGAAGCTACAGAATTAGAATTAGATGGAGAAAAAATGTCTTTCTACGGCGACTTTGAAGTTGCTTATAATCAGAGTGGGCTTTTAAGCATCGCCATGCCTCAAGGTTCTTACTTTGAAGGAGCGGCTCATCCGAATAATTATTTGAGCGCCATCACTGTCGACGTAAAGGAGGGCAAGATCGTTTATCTGCCTGAACTATTTACTGAAAAGACAGATCTAAAAGCACTTTTAGATCCTTTGATGGAAGCACAAATCAAAGCACGTAATCTTACATTGCTAGCTGATTTTGCTGGTTTAGAGGAAGCGCAAGAGTACTATCTAGGGCCAGCACACCTGATCATCTATTATCAGACTTATGCCTACACTCCTCATGCCTATGGACCTTTAAAGCTGGCCATCCCTTATCAACAAGTTGCTGAACATTTAGATCCTAGATGGGGTCTCTTAGAAAGAGCAACTAACATGCCAACAGATGAAGAAGTCCGTAATCTACTACTTGAAGCACATAAGAAATATCTTTACCTTGCTCGTGGCGGTGCAGTAACAGGAGATTTCGAAAACTTTACTTATGAAGGAATGGACTATCGCTACCTCCAGGGAGATATTGCAACGCGTCAGGGATTATTAGCTTACTTAAGTCCAATCTTTACAGCTACCGCTATTGAACAAAGCTTACAGAACATGGCTATTATCGAGCATGAAGGAAGGATGGCTCAGCCTAATGCTGATGGTGGCTCTATGCTTAATTGGGAAAAACTAACCTTACAGCTTATAGATGAAGGAGAAAAAAAGCGAGTCTACGAAATTTTTATCCCTCACGATACTTCACCAGATGACAGTGAGACATGGCGTTGCGTGATAGTACAAGATCAAGATGGAACGTGGAAGACCATAGAAACAGTCGATAGCTTTATGTAAAAGTGAAAAAGACCGAATTGATTATGTTGTCAATTCGGTCTTTTTTATTCCTCTACTTTTGCGTCAAACCTTTTTCACGAGCTACAAGGTCTAGTTGTACTGTAGCAACGTCTTCTTCGTATAAGTCGAGAGATTCCTTCTTGGGATAATGACGCTCATCGACAGTCTTTAAGTAGCGTTTGCATTGATCACAGCCTTCAATACGATAATGCCTTTCCTCTTCTACATAATAAATAGGCAAAGTGTACTGATCTTCATTGGCACAGAAAGGGCAAACAACACGCCGGAAAGGCCATTCTGTTTCGCAAGTAGAACAGAAGAGGTAGCGCTTGCCATGCTCTTCTGTGGACAAGCGACCCATGCTAGGCTCAGAGCCACAATGAGGGCAGATAGGTTCATTCCATTCTTGTGTTGAGAAAATATCTCCTAGTGCCTTTGCAGAAGCAAGCAGATAGGGCTTTAACATGGCTCGGATTAGATAATGAAGCAAGGGTTGGTCAATGGACAGTGCAGAGCCTTTCTTTTCTAAAGCTTCAAAATCACCTTCTGCAAGAAGACGATAGAATTCATCGGCCCCATCACCTTGCAACAGTTGGCCTAAGGAAAAGAGTGTTTCTTGGTTTTCTGTTGATGTACCATCTCTATCCAACATGGATTGTAGAAGCTCCAGAATTTCTTCACCGTAGATTCGAAGTTTAGTAGGGTCAAAAGGGAAGAGCTCATGAGACCAAACATGTTCTTTTTTGCTTAATAAAGACAGAACTTGCTTCTTTTGCTCATCACTTAAAGGTATAGAAAGCTCTTGAGCCCACGCTTGCTGTGCTTTCCGTACTTTCTGGAAAAACAAAATCATATCAACAGGTGGTGCTTCTATTAACGCCATCGTTTTCGAACAGCCTCCCTTCTACAAACTATATCGTTCTTACTTTGACTTTATTATTGTAGCAAAAAGAACAAGCTCTTTCTATTACTAATTTGATCACTTTTCTTAAAAAGCCAATGTGAAAAAAGAAAGGGAGGAATGCTCCTCCCGATGTAGTTAAATCTTCTTCTCTCGCTTTAACTGTTCGTACCATTTGGCGTTAGAGACTTTAATTTTCTCAACGGGTACTTTACCGTTGGTCATTCCAGTAAGAGCTGCATTACTGCGCGGATTGATGGCGGCAAAGAAAATATGTCCAAGCGCCAGGAGCATCGTCACGATGCCGGCAATCCCGTGAATGGGCACAGAAAGCTGTAATAGCGTCTGTCCAAAAAAGCCGTCGAACCAGAGAATAAATCCAGTGACGATAATGGCAACGCCTAAAAAAACCTGGGCAAAGGCTTGCAGTTTCTCGCCACCATTATATTTTCCTTGTGGTGGGTATTTATATCCCGGACTGTTCAGGATATATGGAACAAAGCCCTTCAGGAACTCAATATCGTCTTTGTCAAAGCGAGTAATGTCATGAAGGAATTCACGAAGGTTCTTGAAGTTCCAGATCAAGGCGATGATAGGAGTAATGGCAAAGACAACACCGGCAATTCGGTGAATGCGACCGGCAACAATTTTGCCGCCAAAAAGTGGGGCCAAGAAGTCAAAGAAAGGGCTAAAAAGCAAAAGACCGGTCAGTGCACAAAGGAGAAAGCTAATCGAGCCAATCCAGTGTACAACACGTTGATCAAGAGGAAACTTCTCTACCATTTGACCTTTCTGCTTAGTCATTCTTCTTGTCGCCCCCTTTCATCCGCTCATTGCGCCAACTGATCAGAGCTGCACCAGCAAGACCTACGACTGTTCCAGCAAGAGCCAGAGAGCCCGCTGGTTGAGCAATATTTTTTAACAAGGTAAGAGACAAAGGAACTTGTGGATTCTCAGGCAAGTTGAATTTCGATGGACGATCCGGTAAAAGATAAATCATGCCAAGACCGTCAAGTTCATCAATCCCATAAAGGTTAGCCTGGGGGTGCTCACCTTTTACTTCTTGCAAACGAGCTTTGGCCAGCTCAACAAGATCATCTCGTGATCCGAAAACGATGGCCTTAGTTACGCATGTCTTGGCGCAAGCAGGCTCCATATTATTACGAATACGACCAGTGCAGGATGTACATTTGAACATCTTACTAGCTCTTTTATCCACTTTAGGGATGTTAAAGGGACAATAAGTGGCACAATAACCACAGCCAACACAGTTATCGCGAATTGTCACAACAGTACCGTTATCCGTTTTACGGAGAGCATCATTGGGACAAGCTTTGACACAAGAAGGGTCGCCGCAGTGGAGACAGCATTGTTTGATAAAGTCCCACTTCATTTCGCCTTGGCTATCTTTATGTTCGTAGTAACGAATCATGGTCCAGCGATTGGTAGAAAGGTCATTATGGGACTGATAAGTTCCTGTAAAAGAACCTATCTCGCCAGGTAGTTGGTTCCATTGTTTACAAGCTACTTGACAGCCACGACAGGCTATACACTTAGTCGCATCAAAAAAACGTGCCATTCTTGCCATCTTACTTCACCTTCCTTACGTCAACCAGAAATGCTTTGTATTCTGGTATAGTCGTGTTGGCATCGCCTACATGAGGCGTAAGGATATTGGTGATGTCACCTTTGACAAGACCTTGATAGCCAAAGTGCCAAGTGAGACCAACTTGTTCTATCGTCTTACCTTGAACATCAAGTTTCTGTATACGCTCAGTTACCATAGCAACAGCTTTAATAGCACCGCGAGCGGAAGTAATTTCTACAATTTCACCATGTGAGATACCACGTTCTCTAGCTAGAGTGGGGCTCATCTCAACGAAGAGAGCTGGCATTAACTCTGCCAACCAAGGCAGGTTACGTGATATAGCTCCTGTATGCCAGTGTTCGCAGACACGCCAGGTGGAGCAGACGATAGGAAACTCAGAAGCTTCTCCTCGTTTGTTACTTTCCCAGATACGAATAGCAGGGTTATACTGTACTTTGGAAAGTATATTCTCTACAGGGCTTTCGTAAGGCTCATAATGCTCAGGGAAAGGACCTTCGTTCATAGAATTAACACCGAAGAAGCGAGCTTGTCCTTCAGGAAGCATGATGAAGGGATCAGTACCACCAGGATCTTGTGGTGAACGCGTTGGTGCAAAGTCAGGTACATCATAGCCAACCCAGCGCTCCTGAGTTTCATCCCACCAGATCGTTCTTTTGTCTTCTGACCAGGGTTTACCAGAAGGGTCACAGTTAGCGCGGTTATAGATAATCCGTCGGTTAAGTGGCCAAGCATAGCCCCACTTGAGGTAAAGGCCGAGGCCAGAAGGATCTTCTTTTTCCCGTCGCTTGGCATGGTTACCTTCTTCTGTGTACATACCGCTGTAGATCCAGTTACCACAGGCTGTCGTACCATCATCTTGTAAAGCACCGAAGCCTGGCAGTTGTTTGCCTGTTCTTAAGTCTTTGCCGTTAATCTCCCGTGCAACAGCATCGACAAAGATAGATAAATCATCAGAAGAACCGTAATCCCAGGTAAGATACTTAATCGGTTCATCTTCAGGCTTATTGCTTCCTTCATAGTGAGACTTAATAGATCTGGCAATATGATCGATAATCCAAGATTCTTGTTTTGTTTGACCAGGACCTTCGATCGCTTTCCAACGATATTGAATTAGACGTCCACTATGAGTAACAGAACCTTCTTTTTCTAAGAACGTTGTCACTGGTAGCAGGAAGACTTCAGTTTTCACATCGCTAGGATTTACACCTGGACGCTTCCAGAAAGCGGCTGTTTCGTTTTCGAAAGGATCAAGCTGAACCATCCACTCGAGCTCTTCTAGAGCTTTAGCTTCATGATTCGTATTCGGTCCTGAAACAACAGGGTTTTGTCCCCAGTTAAAAAGACCTTTGATTTTGCCAGCCATCATGTCTTCAAAAAGGGCAATATGAGAGTGGTTTGCACCTTTTTTCTGCTTGGGAAGGTAATGATAGCCTAGATCGTTATCAAGGTTCGCTTGGTCACCCCACCATGCTTTTAAGAGACTAGCGATAAACTTAGGTCGATTAGTCCAAAAACCGCCTTTAGGTGTGGTAGCGTTGTAAGCGGCTAGGTCAACATGATCGCCATCGTTCGGCGCAGGCATATAGCCGGGAATAATATGGAAGAGACAGGCCATATCAGTAGAACCTTGTACGTTGGAGTGACCGCGCAAAGCGTTAACACCACCGCCAGGGCGGCCTACGTTACCAAGGAGTAATTGAAGCATAGAAAGGGCACGAGTATTTTGCGATCCTACGGTATGTTGCGTCTGTCCCATGGCGTAAAGGATAGTTCCTGTTTTATCAGGGCTAGCTGTTTCGGTGAACATCTCAGCAACCTGTAAGAACTTCTCTTTAGGCATACCTGTTATAGAGCAGACCGTATCTATATCGTAACGTTCATAATGCTTCTTCATCATCTGGAAGACACAACGGGGATCTTGCAGAGTCATGTCTTTTAGTGGCTTACCTTCAGCGTCTGTCTTGTAAGCCCAAGAAGATCTATCAGCGTAAGTCCTCTTTTCTTCATCGTAACCAGTGAAGAGGCCTTCTTGGAAGTCATAATCATCATGGACAATATGAGCAGCATTAGTATAGTGAAGTACATAATCGTGATGATAACGACCTGTTTCGAAGATATAGTTAAAAAGTCCGCCAAAGAAAGGAATATCAGTACCACTGCGCATCGGTGCATAAAGATCAGATCTAGCAGAAGTACGGGTAAAGCGGGGATCTACGTGGATGATTTTAGCTCCTCTTTTTACTTTAGCTTCCATCAACCAAGTAAAAGAGACAGGATGGTTTTCAGCGGCATTACTACCGATGATTAGAGCACAATCTGTGTTCTTAAAGTCAATCCAGTGATTAGTCATAGCACCTCTTCCGAATGTGGCCCCCAGACCGGCGACCGTAGCGCTATGTCATATTCGGGCTTGGTGCTCAATGTTGACGACACCAAGACCGCGCATCAACTTACTGACTAAGTAGAGATCTTCGTTATTAAGAATAGAAGAACCAAGACTGGCAATTGCTTCTGTGCGGTTAACAATGACACCATCGTCGTTCCTATGTACAATGGAAGCGTCCCTAGCCTTAGCTGTTAACTCTCCAATACGTTCAAAAGCCCAGTCCCAAGACTTTTCTTCCCATTCTGCTGAACCGGGAGCACGATAAAGAACTTTAGTAACTCGCTCATCGTTTTTCGCAGTTTGGAAAGTAGCGGCACCTTTGGAGCAGTTAGAACCTCTGTTAACGGGGTTATCAGGATCGCCTTCTACGTTAACTAGTTCTCCATTGACGGTGTGACAAATGATGCCGCAACCACCGGAACAGAAACAGCAGATAGAAGTCGTTTCTTTGGCATTAGCAATGCGAAGTTGAGGCGTACTAGCTTCTAAGCTATCGAGCGAAAAACCTAAGCTTGTCGCCATAGCGGCAGTAGCGCCTGATAATTGCAGAAAACGTCTGCGACTTAATCCGGACATATGCTTTTTCTCCCTCCCTGAAAAATCAGAAGATTGCGCTACTTTGAGACCCGAACGATTCAAAAGCACAATCTACTGTCAAAAACTTACCTTCTTTTCTATATAGTTTTTACTTACCCTTACTGTAGACTTGTGGTTGAAAAGTGTCAATAGTATGCACGGTTTAAAGCAAAGTTTTTGTCGAATTTGAAAGAAAAAACAAGAATTGCAAAGATGAGGAAAGGCCATCGCCCGATAATCAACTATGCGTTGAGTCGGTAGATGGCCCAAGCAAGATAGGTAGCAAAAGATGACCAGAGGGCATAGGGGAGAAAGAGAAGAGCAGAGACTCTGTAATAAGGCCAAGCAAAAAAAACTAACAAAAAAGCTGTACCTGCTATTAATGCAGTGTTCAAAAAAGAAAGAAAGAGGTTTTTGCTCACTGTTTGACCAGCAAAATAAATGAAGACAAGAAGTAAGTTAACAATAAAAGAACCCTTCCAGAGCCAACCAAGATTACGCCAACCTACTTTGGTATGCAAAAGAGCAACTGACAAAGCAATCATGCCATAAACGATCATCCATGCCAATCCAACAATAGCACCAGGTGGTGACCAAGTTGGTTTTTGAAGCGATGCTAACCAACGACTATCCATAGGAAAGAGAATGCTAGGTAAGAAGTAAGCTACATAGGTAGCTAGAAAAGCCCAAAAACCTGCCAAGGGTGAAGACACTAGAGCTCCTCCTTTATGAAGACTACATAGATAAAGCTACAATAGGAGCTATTAAATAGAAGATAAGAGCTGAATGACTATTATTTTTAGTAAAAGGCCAGGAGTTATTCTTTTAACTCCTGGCCTTTTAGGGATAGAGGCTGGCAAAATTACTGCAAGTTGTTATTTTGTTGTTGTTGAGTTTGTTGAGCCTGCTGAACTGTTTGTTGAGCTTGCTGGAGCTGTTGCTGAGCTTGTTGAAGTTGTTGCTGTTCTTGAGCTGTGGCTTGATTGCCCATTTGATTTTGAGTTTGTTGTAATTGAGTTTGAGCTTGCTGAAGTTGAGTTTGGGCTTGTTGCATTTGCTGAGGATTGTTACTTTGTTGGGCTTGTTGAACAGCTTGCTGAGCTTGTTGAATAGCTTGTTGGAGCTGTTGTTGATTCTGTTGTTGATTTTGTGGCATTTTTTAAAGTACCCTCCTGTAAGTAGTTGAAATATTATTTGTTACACCCTTAAAGTTCGTAAAAAGAGAGGTTTTTATACTTGGAATTATATGCCAATGAAAATTAGAGACCATGATCATACAAATACTTCGAAATTATTCGGAAAAAATACAATCTTTGCAGGACATTGACTTGTATATTGCGAAAAATAAAAGGTCGATAGATTATTAGATAAAGTAGGGACCTGCAATGAAAGCAATGATTGAACTACAAAATGTTGAAAAGGAATTTAACGGCCAGCTCGTTATTCCACCCTTTTCATTAACAATAAATGAAGGAGAATTTTTTACTCTCTTAGGTCCTAGTGGTTGTGGCAAGACCACCTTAATGCGTATGATTGCTGGCCTAGAAATTCCTACGCGCGGTGAAATCTTACTAGCAGGAAGTCCTGTAAGCAAATTACCACCATATAAACGAGACGTAAATATGGTTTTTCAACAATATGCTCTTTTTCCCCACATGAACGTGGAAGAAAACATATGTTTTGGCTTAAAGATGAAAAAAGTTCCTCTCCATGAACAGCAAAAGCGAGCCGAAGAAGTTATGGCTTTAACAGAGCTTACAGAATATCGCTATCGTCAGCCTAAAGAGTTATCTGGTGGGCAACAACAACGCGTGGCTATAGCAAGAGCCATTGTGAACAACCCTAAAGTATTGTTACTTGATGAGCCTTTAGGAGCTTTGGACTACCAACTGCGTAAGCATTTACAGCTAGAGCTCAAGAAACTGCAAAAAGATCTAGGTCTTACATTTCTTTATGTTACCCATGATCAAGAAGAAGCGATCACTATGTCTGATCGCATCGCTGTCATGAATAAAGGTCATCTAGAACAGATGGGCACAGCTCATGAGATTTACCATGAGCCCAAAACACGCTTTGTTGCTACCTTTATTGGGGAAAATAATATCCTCTGTCAGGGCGATTATTGTTATGCCCTAAGACCAGAGAAAGTAAACCTTCATGATCCTGCTATAGCATTAGAGAAGACGTCAACTTATCGGCTGTACGCTGGTGTAGTAGAAAATGTAGTTTTTCAAGGCACCATAGATAAAGTTTTTGTGCGCTTAAGAGAAAAAGACTTCGATCTACCTGTTCTGATGGCTTATCAATATTTTGACGATAAACGTCGTTGGCGACCAGGGGAAGAAATTCTTGTTGGTTGGGAAGGTCCTGATGCTGTGAAGGTGGAATCATGAGCAGAGGGCGCATGTTAGCTTATCCGGCCATAGCTTGGCTCTTATTTTTCTTTTTAGCACCACTTGTAATTGTCCTTTTCATGTCTTTTTTACAACGTGGGACCTATGGACAGATAATTTATCAGTTTACAGTTGATAACTACATACGCTTTTTTGAACCTCTTTACTTACAGATTCTAGGCGATACCCTTTTCATGGCCTTGCTTACCACCATTATTTGCTTTCTACTGGGCTATCCTATTGCCTACCAGATAGCACGGTTACAACGTAACTGGCAGACTTTGATGTTGCTCCTCGTCATGGTTCCTTTTTGGATTAACTTTCTCATCCGCTCCTATGCCTGGGTGATTATCTTGCGCTCTCAAGGAATGGTCAATACTTTCTTATTAGATCTTGGCCTTATAGAACAACCGCTTAACTTGCTCTATAACTTCGGCGCCGTCTTACTAGGCATGGTCTATGGTCATTTACCTTTTATGATCTTACCTATCTATGTATCTCTGGAACAACTCGATCGGCGCATGATTGAAGCGGCCTACGATCTAGGTGCAACACCTATCAAGACATTTTTCTATGTAACGTTGCCACAAACCTTACCAGGTATTATAGCTGGTTCGATCCTCGTCTTTGTTTCCTCTTTGGGGATGTTTGTTATTCCTGACATTATGGGTGGAGCTAAATCAGCTTTGATTGGCAACCTAATTCAGAATCAATTCTTATCAGCTCGTGATTGGCCTTTTGGCTCAGCCCTTTCTATCATGCTAGCAATTCTCTCACTTATCCTTATCTTTCTCTATTACAAAGCCTTACAAGCTCAGCAAGGAAAGGAGGATTCGCGATGAAATCATTGCGCCATCGCCTACTCTTTGCTTACGCTATGGTTGTACTCGCCTTTCTCTACATACCCATTGTTGTGCTAGTTCTGTACTCTTTTAACGCTTCAAGAATTAACGCCCAATGGTCAGGCTTTACCCTAGATTGGTACATCTCTGTTTTTCAAAACCGCTATGTCTTAGAAGCTCTTTATAACAGCCTTACTATAGGTTTAATAGCTATGGTAGTGTCCACAATCTTGGGTACTATGACGGCTTTAGCCCTTCATCGCTATAAGTTTCGTTGGAAAGGTGCTATTCATAGTTTAGTTTATTTGCCCATCTTGATACCCGAGATTGTCATGGGTCTTTCACTACTCGTGCTTTTCAGTCAACTGGCTATTCCACTGGGCAAGCTTACAGTGATCATCGCTCATATTAGCTTCTGCATATCCTTTGTCATTATTATTGTCCTAGCCCGCTTAGAGGGTTTAGGCCGAGAAATGGAAGAAGCGGCCCAAGACCTCGGAGCTACACCATGGCAAACTTTTCGCTATGTCACTTTCCCCATGATCTCCCCTGGCGTCATGGCGGGAGCACTGATGGCTTTCACTTTATCTATCGACGACTTTGTGATCAGCTTCTTCGTAGCAGGGCCTAACTCAACGACATTACCACTGTACATTTACGGTATGGTCAAACGAGGCGTTTCACCAGAGATCAACGCTTTGTCTACAATACTTATACTTTTCATCTTCCTAGTCACCGTAGCCTTAGTCATCTTGCCGGAGCGTTTTCGAAATCGCATGGGCGATAAGAAGACGCAACGGCAGATGCCTTTTTAGAAAAAGCTGTTCCAAACTACACATTAAAAAGGGGGAGTCCTAATTGTTCCAAGGTAAGCAAAGTAAAATGGTAGCTCTAGTTCTCATGGCATTCTTCGCTTTATCCATTCTAACAGGCTGTGCAGGTGGAGATAGCTCTAGTCGTCAGGTTCTCAACATTTATAGTTGGGCTGATAACTTCTGTGAAGATGTTATTGCCGACTTCGAACAAAAGTATGACGTAAGAGTTAATTATGATATCTTTGCTAGTAACGAAGAGTTGTTAGCTAAGATTCAAGCTGGTGGTGCTCAGTACGATCTGATTCAGCCTTCTGACTATATGGTTGCTACCATGATTAAGTTGGACTTGCTGGAGGAGATTAACAAAGAGAACATTCCTAATCTGAATAATATGGTGACGACCTTCCAAAGACCATCTTACGATCCTGAAGATAAGTATTCTATTGTGTATACTTGGGGTGTTACAGGCATTGCTTACAATCCTAAGTATGTAACTGATGAGATTAATAGTTGGCAAGATTTATGGAATCCTGCTTATGCAGGGCGTGTTGTTTTACTTAATGATTCTCGTGAAGTGATTGGCATGGCTCTTAAGAAAAATGGCTATTCCAACAGCACTATATCAGAAACAGAAATACAAGAAGCTGTGGAAGAGCTTAAAACTTTAGTTCCTAATGTATTAGCTTTCGATACTGATACGATTAAGCAAAAGTTCATTGCTGAAGAAGCATGGATTGGTACGGTTTGGTCTGGTGACGCCGCTTTTATCTATGAAGAAAACCCTGATCTTGAATTTGTTGTACCCAAAGAAGGATCTACTATTTGGGCTGATACTTTTGCCATTCCCAAGGGTGCTAAGAATAAGGAACTAGCTGAAAAGTTCATTAATTTCATTCTTGAGCCAGAAGTAAGTGTGCAAAACTACGAATATATCGGTTATAGCAATCCTAATAAGCAAGCTCACCCTTTACATAGTGAAGAATATCTGAGCAATCCTATGATCTTCTTAAGTGATGAAGAGATGAAGAATACAGAGTGGCTAGAAGACGTAGGCGATGTCCTTACCGTCTACGATCGTTTCTGGACAGAATTAAAAGTAGGTCGCTAGAATAGAATATGAAAAAAGGTCGAAACCCACAATATTGCTTGGGTTTCGACCTTTTTTCTTTACCTGAGCTATGCCTAACTAATCGTCACTCAGTAGAAATTGTACGCACTTGCTTAAAGAAGAACTTCTTCAGCAAGACCTTAATGACTATACTAGTTGACGAATCAATGTTTCCCTATCGCCATAGATGTAGTCAATGATGGGGACTTCAATCATCGTATAAGCACCTGGCTTTTGCTTGAAAGTTGCTCTAGCAGAGGCGATTAATACTTGCGCTGTTAAAGCAGGATTATTGATACGCATCTCAAACTTTAAGATTTGGTTATGGCTTGAGCCTGATACGCCTTTTCTTTCCATAAGTACACCATGACCCATATCGACGAGGTCACTTACTTTGGGTACTGCGATTACATGGGACTCATCTTTGTTAAAATAGTCATCCTTAAGAATAGCTTCTTCAACAGCTTTGAAGTCTGCGCCTTCTTCCAGCTCAACATAGACCATGCGACGGTGAACGCTAGTGCCTAAAGGGATAGTCATAGATAGAGCATCACGGACACCCTCGATGGATTTAGCGGCAACGGAGTGCCCCATACTCATACCAGGTCCGAAGTTAGTGTAACTAAGCCCTTTAGGAGCCATGAATTCGAAGATGCTACGAATCATGGAATCTGTTCCAGGATCCCAACCGGCAGAGATGATAGCGACAGAGTTATGTTTCTGTGCCACCTCATTAAGATCTCGACGAAGATCAACGAGGGCGCCATGAATATCGTAACTATCTACGGTATTAATGCCAAGGGCAAGAATTTCTTTGGCTTGTTCAGGAACAGAACGAGTTGGTGTTGCTAAGATAGCTACGTCAACGTGACCTAACTCTTTGATGGAAGTAACGACAGGGACGCCCGTCAATTCTTTTGGCATTGCTTTGTTCATGGAACTGGCTCTACGGACGACACCAGCCAACTCCATATCAGGTGCAGTTTCAATAGCTTGCAAGGAATACTTACCGATATTGCCATAACCTACAATGGCGACTCTGAGTTTCTTTTCCACCTTTTCACTCTCCTAGACAGATTATTGCATTTTTCGATTCCCAAACCCATGCTTGTATATTGTATCAGGTTGCAAAGAAAAAAGCGAACCTACATAAGCAGAAAGAGGAATAGAAAGCCCTGCTTGTCACTTAGGACAGGCAGGGCTTTCTACTATTTTTACTAAGCTTTTAATTCATATTCCTTACTCTTGATTTAGGTAATCAAGAACGTTGAGGAAAAGAACAGCCGCTTGAGCACGTGTTGTTACACCTTGAGGTACATAGCGGTTTTCTTCTTGACCTTTTACAAGACCATTTTCTGTAGCTGTAGCGATATAAGGTACAGCCCAAGTAGCTACGTCACCAGCATCAGCAAAAGCAAGTTCAGTTTCAACTAATTCTAATTCGAGAGCTTTAACCACAAAAGCGGCCATTTCGTCACGAGTAATTTTTTGTTCAGGCATTAAAGAGAAAGTGCCATCAGCATTTTCGTAACCTTCTAGAATACCAGTAGCAACTGCGGCAGAGACAGCACCTTTGTAGTCTTCGTAAACGAGATCAGCATCAACAAAAGGAAGGTTCACTTCTTCTGTTGTTAGTGCAAAAGCACGAGCTGCTAGGACAAAGAATTCTACACGAGTAATTTCTTGGTCTGGCTTAAAGGTCTTGTCTTCGTAGCCAAAGATTAAGCCTTTTTCAACAGCATCAAGAATATAAGCATTGGCCCAGTGACCTTCGATATCAGTAAGACCTGTTGGTACAACTACTTCTTCTACCGCTTCTTCACCAAAATGTAGAATTTTAGCCAAAACGGTTTGCGGAGAATCAGTATTTGTTACATCCATTAAAGTAAGATGAACTTGATAAGCAGAAGTAGCTAGAGCATTTTCTACATCAAAAGGCACAACAAAGTCTTCGTAGAGCTTCTCAAGCTCTTCTAAGGTCAATGCATCTACATCTTGCCCTTCAACTTGCAGACGTGCAAAAAGGTCTTCGACGTCAAGATTAGCGATAACATCGACAACATCAGCACCATTTTGCAATTGTGCATAACCTGCCATTAAAGCAAGCAGATCTTGTTGGTTTTCGGCAACCATCAATGTAGCCGTGCCGTAAGATACTTCATCTTGAATCAATTCAGCTTGCAATTGTAGTGAAAAGTCAGCTCCAAGAGCGGCTCTACCAGCTAGTTGAATCAGCTCAGGAGAGGTTAACAGTTCATTAAGAAGCCCTTCAGCATCAACATGTTCCTGAAGTAGAGCTTCCCATTGTTCCGTAGCCGCCGCTGTGTTGTTTGTAGTACTTTCTTCAGCCACTGCTAGAGGTAAGAAGGTAAAAAGCATTGCAAAGACAAGCAGTGGTGACAAGTAGGTACGCATTTTTTGCATCAAAGTAAGATCCCCCTTTTGAAATTTTAGAAATATAGATGATAGATGAGTAAGGAAACAGCGGACATGAAAAATGACTTCTCTTCTTTTCATAAAAGGTATCATTGCAAATAATAAAACAAATAAAAAAGCAAGATAAACTTAAGAAAAGAAAGAAATCATGTGGAAACAATATAACATATGCGATATAGGAATGCCAAAAGCGAAAAAAACATACCCACAGTGTTTATTGTGGAATAAATCACTGTGGGTCAATCTAGCGTCAAGGTTCTTTGTTTTATAATGCTTTGGTAAAGGGTGGATTAAAATAATTAATGATACTTGCTAAAAAAGCTTTTTTCGAATATAAGTAAGAAATAGATACTTTATTACCTAGTAGGTGATTTAATTATGAATGAAGATAAATCTTTAATCTACATGGAAGCAAGACTACGTAAATTAGAATCTATTATAGATAATTCGAAAGATGCTATCATTATTGTAAACAAAGAATCAATCATAACTAGCTGGAATAAAGGTGCCGAGAAAATATATGGCTATCAAGCTGAAGAAATCTGTGGACAAAATTACTGTGTCCTCAAAGAACCAAGCAAAAGAAAAAGCTGTCTCGGTTACTTTCAGAAGCTAATTGACTTAGAAAAAAAACAAAACATAAAAACATTACACATGAGAAAAGATGGTAAAGTATAAGTTAAATTAACTGCGCAGAAAGAATATAAGAAAAATAGGAAAAGCAAAAGCCACAATAGCAAGTAGATAAGTTGTTAGGGCCGCTAGCTTTAGGCCTTTGCGCCATTGTTGGCGGCCATAATTAATTGTGTAAAGTACTATGGTAATTATAGTTAACAATAAGATCAACTGCCCTAAATTCATTGTACTTTCTCTCTTTTCTTGGGTCTTTGTACTACTCCTGTTCAGGAATTACCATCGGTTGAATGACAAGACCAGGGCGACGCAAGTTAAAGTCAACGGTGACATTCACTTCAGCCTGAGCAAAGCGCTTCTTCCAATCTAAAGCAATATATTCCTGCTTATAGAGCATTTGAGTGCGAATAAAGCGAGCCAAATAGAAGGGATCTGTTTCTAGCTCTTGCATTTTACTTATCAATTCTATAGTTTGTTCGGCAATTACCTTTGTTACTACTCCTTCTAAGAGTGGATAGGTTTCTGGCGAAATGTACTTTTCTAAAGATTGAATATCTCGTACATTGCCTTCTAAGAAAAAAGTAATATCAATTGTTACGGGGTCTTCTTTCTGCCAATCTATCTCCACTCGAGGTGGACGGGAACGATATAGTTCAACAGCAAAAGTTTTATTTTCTACTTCAGGATCTTCAAAAGTCCAAGTGCCATAACGATAGCTGTCTCGTAAAAGACTGTAAACACGTGACTCCCAGCCAGATATTTGCTCAATCATTTTGCCTTCTTGGATTACAGCAAGGCCAATTATTTCTAATGGGTTGCCACCGGAACGGTTGATATGCTCCATCTGTTCTCCACCAATAATATCTTTAACTGATTCCCTGTACTTTTCTGTTGGCATGGGCACTATCTTGCCATCTTTTTTCTCTTCTTCTATGATAGGGTTGATGCAAATCAAAGGAATCACCGTATCAACATGATGCTCTTCCGTTTCAGCCACAAGGTCATGCAAAATAATGGGTCGAGCATAACCTGTCTCACGAATGCTTTCGTTAGTACCTTCAATATAGCGTGTTACAAAAGCTTCTAACACAGGCATGTTAATCAAAAAAACGTCTCTAGCTGTGCCAAATTTGTTAATCCATACATAAATAGTGCGACGGAAATGAGGATCTCTTTCTAGATGATCAATGTGGAAAAGAAGGCCTTCCTTGTAGGCCAATTCTTCACCAAAAATAACAACCCGAAGATGGCGGAAGTCGAGACTTCGCTCAATGCTTGTTCTCAGCAAGGAGATAGCTTCAGGAAGAGAGCGAGCTGTTACCGTAACAACTTTACTCGTATCTGGCATTTCTTCAGCACTTGTACCTTTACCACCACGAGGGTCCAGATTACCTGGCACAGCAATGCGGAAAGTGAAATCATATTGATTATCGATAGCGCTCTGGTCAATGCCTAGCGTTAAGACAAAAGCAAGCGATTCTAGCTCTCGCCGATCCCAACAGCCTGTATTCAATAGAGTAAGAAGCAAAAGCAAGGAGAGAAAAATAGCTTTAGGTAGAGATGAGGACTTTATCTTCATTGCCTTTGCCTCCTTTGACGGTGAAAGAGCAAGGCCCAGAGCCAGGCCAATATGGGAATGCCAAAAAAGGGAATCGCTATATAGGCAGGGAATAATCGATAGTTTTTAACAGCTTCCATGCTAGATTCATGGTAAAAAGCAATAGCCAGCAGAATGACGGCTAGCGGAAATAGAAAAGGTCGATAGTCAGAAGCTTTAGCGCCTTGGGCCAGCGAGAGAGCACTAACGTAAAGACCAGTTGCCATACCAACAATGGATATAGAAGCCCAAACGAACATAAAAAGCGGATCGATGCGCTGTAAAAAAGCGCCATAGTAGACCAAGCGAGTCAACTGGAAAAGGGGAAATCCTAACTCCGAGCCTGTGTGAACAGGGAAAACATAAATATAAATGGCCATAGCAAAGAAGAAGAAAAAAGCGACAAAGATAAGAGAAGTAAAGCCCGTGCGTCGAAGCGTTTGGTGTTTGCGAAAAAGTGGTGCTATAAAAGCCAGCAAAAGAATCTCTTTATAAATTCCAATATGATTGACAGTAGAAACGAAGAGTCTCCACTCACCGTATCCGAGCCAAGGGGAAAAGTTGTAGAATTCACCTCTTCCCACAGCTAACAAAAAGGTAACGACAAAAGCAACGAGGAGCCAAGGAAAAAGTAACCCTGCCAGACGGGCTAGATTCTCAATGCCAAAGTAGGCCAGATAGACAAAGGTAGCGACCATAATAAAAAGTACAGCTGATAGCGGCGTCTGAGGCAAGAGTGTACTTAAGAGAAACTCACCAATAATGCGAAGCTGATAGGCTGTAATGACTAGAAATAAAAAGGCAAAAAGAACACCAATAATCCATTGCATGGAGGAACCCCACAGTTCCCCGATGATTTCTAAGAATGATAAGTCTTCGAATCTTTGGAGTAGGTTAGTTAGGATATAGAAAAAGAGTAGAGAAAAAATCAGTACAAGAATAGGTACAGCCCAGGCGATAGGGCCTGCTTCTTCAATCAGGTGACGTGGCATGGCCAAGAACATTTTTGTATAGATCAAGTAATTGCAGAGGCAAAAAGCTTCAAAGCTACCGATAACGCCGTCTTTTTTGCGTATCTTCATTGCTTTTTCTTTTTCCTTAGAGCAGGCTTCTTTGATCTTGTATAGCTTTTCAACAAATGAATTTCCGACGGCGTATTTACATCCCAGGGCCTCTGCAGGAGAGCTTCTTTTTGTTTATTTAAAACACCCATAAAGGTAGGGCGTAATTCTTGGAGATAAGGTAGAGGGCGAATGATCACATCTTGATTACCTGGACGAAGTGGACTTACAGGTGAGAGAAAAGGCACACCAAGAGACTTTAGTGAGACGAGATGGTGGGCTAGTAGCAGAAGTCCTACAACGATACCAAAAAAACCAAAGGTACTAGCAAAAAAAACAAAAATAAGCCGCAAAATCCGGACGCTATAAGTCAGCGTATAGTAAGGTATAGAAAAACCGGCCAGTACAGTAATAGCTAAAATAACAATGACTATAGGCGAAACAATACCGGCTTCAACGACAGCCTGTCCAATAATTATAGCTCCCACAATGCCGATAGTTGGTCCAATCATATTGGGAATGCGTAAAGCTGATTCACGAATAAACTCAAAAGCCAGCTCTAGGAATAGGATTTCTAAAAAGGTTGGAAAGGGGACTCGTTCTCGCGCCGAAGCAATAGAAAGCATGAGCTCTGTTCGAATCATTTCAGGATGAAAATTCACGACCGCTATATAGAGACTAGGCAAGAAAATGGCCACAATTAATGCAATGAGACGAATAACCCTAGCAAAAGTACCGATGGGCCAACGAAAGTAATAGTCTTCGGGACTATGAAGCTGAGACCATAAAGTAACAGGCATCAGCAAGGCATTGGGGCTTCCTTTCATCATTACTGCCACAGAGCCTTCTAAGAGATGACTAATCGTTCGGTCAGGTCTTTCCGTAGTAATTCCTTGCGAAAAGACTGATAAAGGCCTTCCCTGAACGTAATGCTCTAGATTCCCGATGCTATGGAGGGCATCGACATTGATTGCTTGAAGTCTTCTACGCATTTCCTTTACCAGCTTTGGAGAGGTGACCCCTTCAATATAAAGCATATAAAGACGTTCTTGTGAGCGGTGCGGTTGTTCAATAGGCTCAGCAATAAACTCAGGAATCGACAAGCGCATGCGTAGTAAATAGAGATTAGTTCTTATTTCTTCTACGAAGGAGTCATTAGCACCGCGGATGACTGTTTCTGTTTTTGGTGATTCTACGGCACGGCTTTCTCGAGTGCCTGCTTTGACAGCGAGAGCAATAGCAAAACCTTCAACATGGACGAAAACTCTCCCTGCACTGATTTGAACAGCGCTGTCTTCTAAAGTCGTAACTTCTTTTGTGACATGACTGTAAGTAAGTAGATCTTTTAAGTTCTCCCAAGACAATTGTTCTTGCTCCGCATTCAAACTAACGAGCGGTTCAATCACCGCATCTTGTACTTGCTGTGCATCAATCATACTTTGATAATAAAAGATTGAAATTTGCCCATATGAGGTTTTAAGAACACGATTGACAAAATCGGGATTTTTATTGGCATGAAAGAGAGAAGCTATAGCCTTCTGAATATCTTTAGTTGCAACAGGAATATCCCTTTTCTCTTTGTTTTTAGGATTGTATTTTCTCGTGAGAGTTACTTTCCTCTGATAAGGCTGACGACTAGAACTGAGAGAAAAAGTCTTACCTTGTGTAGAGGAGTCCACAACAAAGAGTTTCTTAAAATTTTGTAGACTTTTCTTCCAATTCAAAAGGCTCACAACAGCTACTCCCCTCATAATAAATACAGTATAGATAGTCTTTACTATTTTTCAGCGGTCATAGCTTTTGTGGACCATGAAATATATACCATACATAACAAGTTTGTAGATTCTCATGCTTCTATCATTTCTAACAAGAGAAAAGAGGAATTTGAACAAAGAGAGAGAACTATTAGTAATAAGAATTGAGCTTAAGAAGACGGAACAGCCACTTGTTATAAAAATATTGAAACTTGAGATTCGATAAGCAGAAGGGGGGGAAGGCTATTCTGCAGATAGATATTGTCGCAGAAGCCGAGGAAAGATGAAAATTTTGATTATCGACGGAGACCGAGAAGTACAGGCAATGCTACAATCTATTTTGCATCTATCTGGCTACAAAGTCATAACGACATCAACGCTTGAAGAAGCTGTTGATTTATGTAATTGTAATGTTAGAGGAGATAAAGTAGGCGATAAGATCGATCTTGTTCTAATGGATTTAGCTTTATCAGTTGGCGAAGTAAAAGGCTCCGATGCCCTAGCTGATTACAAGAAAATTAAAAGCCACAAAAAATTCAAAAATACGCCTGTGATTATGATGACCGGAATTACTGATATGGATGAAATAGATGAAGCTTTTCATCAAGAGTCGATCGACTATATTACTAAGCCTATTCGGAAAGTAGACTTAATCGGTCGTGTTCGATCTGTATTATCAATGAAAAGTGAGATGGACAGTCGACAGGCTCGTGAGAAAAAGCTCTTAGAAGTAACTCGAAAACTAGAAGAAGCCGTTCAGAATTTAGAACAGCTTTCCTCTTACGATGCTCTCACCGGTATAGCTAACCGAAGATACTTCGATAAATATCTCAAACTTATGTGGAATCGCTGTAGTGAAGATGAGCTTGAGCTGTCTCTACTTATGATTGATTTAGACTTTTTCAAAGATTTTAATGATACTTATGGACATCAAAGCGGCGATAGTTGTTTGCAAGAAGTTGCCTCAGCATTTCAGAGCTTTTTCAAGGTTACAGGAAGCCTAGTATGTCGTTACGGTGGTGAGGAGTTTGCTGTTATCTTGCCTGATACAGCAGGCGATAAAGCTCTTACTCTAGCGGAAGAAGCTCGTCATCAGATTGAGCAACTTATGATTCCTCATCGCATGTCCTCCATTAGTGATCATGTTACGGTCAGTATTGGCCTTGCTACAACCGTACCAAGTGAAGATGTCGAAATCGACAGTGCTATGAAACTGATTGATTACGCCGATAAAGCTTTATATATGGCCAAAGGACAGGGGCGCAACCAGGTTATGTCTTACGAAGAGATGAAGTGTTACCAAAGAATTCCAAAATCTTCGTGAAGCTAAATGTATGAGTAATAGAAGCTTAATTAAAGGAAAAAGAAAATATAAGAAGACATCAATAAAGTAAATTCTGACAACATAGAAAGTCAGAATTTTTTTGTTTTTATTATTCTTTCCAATAATGGGAATGAAGTCTAATAAAAAGGAAAATATAAGAATGAAGAAAGGATGATCAATGATATGGATGGTTTTTTCAATCTGCTTTCCGTAGGCTTTTGGTTTATTCTCATTGCTTTTTTACTTTTCTCTATGTCTCGAATTGTGGGGCAATATGAGCGTTCTATCTTGTTACGATTTGGAAAGTTCGTTAAAGTACTTGATCCAGGCTTAAACTTTGTACTGCCTTTTGGCATTGATCAAACTATTCCTATTGATCTAAGGACAGCCACTATTGATGTGCCAAGGCAAGATCTAATCACCAAAGATAACGTACCTGTTTCAATTGATGCTGTTGTTTACTTTTCTGTTTCCGATCCCAAGGCGGCTATCTTAAATGTTCAAAACTATCGACATGCTACGACCTTGTTAGCACAAACTTTATTAAGATCGGTTCTAGGCGCTCATGAGCTTGATGATATGCTCTCTCAGCGCGACAAATTAAATTCCTTGCTACAAGAACAGTTAGATAAGCAGACCGATGCCTGGGGAATTAAAGTTACTGGTGTAGAAATCAAAAACGTAGACTTACCTGAAGGTATGCGCCGTGCTATGGCTAAGCAAGCGGAAGCAGAGCGGGAAAGAAGAGCTAAAGTTATTGCCGCCGAAGGGGAATTTCAAGCTTCTCAGAAACTGTTAGATGCAGCTACCGTAATTAGTCGTGATCCTGCTGGTTTGATGTTGAGAACATTGCAAACTCTTTCGGAAGTAGCAAGTGACAAAAACAGTACTCTCATTTTCCCTATTCCTATTGAAATTCTTCAGATGTACCGTGGAGATAAGAAAAATAATATACCAGAAGGGGAAAACAAATAGGCGGATCAAGTAAGAAGAGAAATTTTGTATACAAGATGCCTTTTTTATGCTATAATCATGATGTTAAAAACGAATAGTGCCCTTTTGAACGCTGAGTTTCTTATCTTTATGATAAGGAAGCGGGGGAACCAATAATTGGGGTGAATCCGGGGAAGAACCGGTAGGGTGAACCATTCATCCGAATCCGTCAGCTAACTTCGTAAGCGTGGATGGTGCGAACGGGCGCATATGAGTTTGTATTTTTTGAATAGAATACAAGCTTTTCTTTCTTACGCCTTTTAAGCTCTCGACGCATCTTTGTCGAGGGCTTTTCTATTTTTAGACATTGGAAGGAGTGAGGTTCATGGGTTTTGAACACCCAATTCCCCAATGGAATTTACCTGAAAGTACCTTGTCTGAGCAGGTTGAAAAAGCGGTGGCTACTTTTTGGGAAGCCAATCCTATACTTTTAGAGCTTCTTTCGAAAAGCCGAACCTTAGAAGAAGCTCGAGAGCGGGTTTATAATTATCTACACGACTTTGAGCGGAAAAGCTTGCATAGCAAGATTTATCTCAATCCTATGGAGCGACAAGTAGGCCGTAAGGCTTTGCACGTATTAAAAAATATTTTTGCTAAAAGAAATGAAGATGTTACTCAAAAAAGTGCCCTTAAGACTTTATACAAAATAGCTCAAAAAACAAATCGACCAGTATCGCTAGCTTTTATTGAAGAGATGAGTCATCTTTTTACGGCTATGAAAGGGCAAACCAAGCTTTATGGTGCTGTGCAACAAGGCGAGGTGGCTTCTCAAGATGAAAGACTTTCGCAGATGGCTCGCCAGGCCTTGCAGTCAGCTCGAAAGTATCCCCATGGTTTTGAAACTTCTGTTTTACAGGAGCGAGCAGAAAACCGTCAAAGAATTATTGATTATTTCGGAGCTACAGAAAAGGATTGGCAAGATTGGCAATGGCAATGCCGCAATGTTATTAGAGATGTAGAGACTTTGTCACAACTTGTTGATCTTACAGAGGATGAGCAAGAGGCTATTGTACTAGCTAAAGAACATCAAATTCCCTTTGGAATAACACCTTATTATGTATCTTTAATGGACTTTGCTTCCCATCGTCGTCGTGACCATGCCATTAGAGCGCAAGTATTGCCCCCCTTAGAGTACGTCAAAGAGATTATTGCTGGTCGACAAGATCCCACTAAGACTTTTGATTTCATGGGAGAGCGAGATACGTCTCCAGAAAAGTTGATTACTCGTCGTTATCCTATGATTGCTATCTTAAAGCCTTACAACACTTGCGCACAAATCTGTGTCTATTGTCAGCGCAACTGGGAGATTGACGATGTTCTTTCGGAGAAAGCTCAAGCTTCTCGCAACAAGCTAGATAAAGCTTTGCGCTGGTTCAGAGAGCATCCTGAAGTAGAAGAGATCTTAATCACTGGTGGCGACCCTGCTGTTATGAATGATCATGTTTTTGCTACAATTCTAGAAGAAGTTAGCAAGCTAGAACATGTACGTAGAATTCGTATTGGCAGTCGCATGCCCGTTGTATTGCCCATGCGCTTTACAGAAGAATTTGCTGACTTGCTAGCTAAATATTCTATTCCTGGAAAGCGTGAAGTGGCTGTAATGACTCATTTTGAACATTCCTATGAGACTACGCCAGAAGCTATGCTTGCTATTCAAAGATTAAGACATAGAGGAATTCCAGTTTATAATCAGGGTGTTTACACCATGGATAATGCTCGACGATTTGAAATGGTAGCACTGCGTAAAAGGTTGCGTCTTATGGGTGTGGACCCTTACTACACTTTTAATGCTAAGGGCAAAGAAGAAACTAAAGACTATCGAGTTCCTATTGCTCGACTTTTGCAGGAGCAATCAGAGGAAGCTCGCCTCAACCCAGGTCTCGATCGCTCTGATGAAGCAGTTTTTAATATACCACGTTTAGGCAAGAACTATCTCCGCGCTGGTCAAGATCATGAAGTGATTATGATCGATGAAGAGGGAAGTAGGATTTATGAATTTTTCCCTTGGGATCACAGCAACCTAGAAAGTGAACCTTTCTTGCATAGTGATGTACCCATCTTCAGTTTCCTACAGGAAATGGAGAGAAGAGGGGAATTAATTGAAGAGTACCGCTCTATCTGGTACTACTATTAATAAAACAAAAAGGAGAAGGCCTACTCAGGCCTTCTCCTTTTTGTTTTAGCTTTTTGTTCTTATATCTTTTTGTCAGAATCAGCATCTGAAGAATCTATAGCGTCCTCTTCTCCCCTTTGTTCTTCATCCACTTCGGAGCTTTCTTTTACTACAGGTTGAATGATAGATAAAGTGACTTTTCTTTTTAAGCGATCTTCAATTAGATTAGTTAGAAGGTTTGTCAAAGAACTATCAATGATAGCCTCAGGCTCTAAATGGATCGTTACTCTATAGGTAGATGTATCTCGATAGTAAGAAAAGGAGAAAGTTTTCCACTCAAAATCAGGAGAGACACGACTTTTTTCGATGAGGATATCTTCGATAAGTTTTTCTGGATTATTCAGAGTAAGAGAAGAACTTTCTGTTTCTGTTGATAGAGCCATCGCGGGAACTACTCTTTCCTCTATTGAAGAATCTACCAAAGAGTGACGATCGACTTCTGCAACACGAACCATCTGCATTTGCAAGGAGACGGGAGCTTTTAGCTTATGTTCAAGGAGGTTTTCTATCTCGCGAAGTTGGTTTGGTGTAAAGTGCTCTGGAGAGCGAACTACAGCATAAATATTCATCCCTGATGATTCTTTCTGATAATTATATGACACTAGTTCTGTTCGAGGAATGATCTGTAAGTTGTCAGTCAAAGATTGATAAATAAGCTTGTCTGTTTGATTGCGATCAATAGCTCTGGCCATGATGGTGATTAAAGGGATGGAGATAATCACGAGTAAGGCAATAGAGATGGTAAAACGCTGACGAACATTAAGAACTTCTTGTTTTTCTCCGCTGAACTTAGAAGTAAAACCAGCCAGCAAGAAAACGATAGAACTAGCAAGACTAATGGCAATTAAGTTAGCTAAGAAAAGAAGAAAGCCGCCCATAACAACGCTGTATTCATATGTAGCTAGTCCTATACCTACAACACATAGCGGTGGCATTAAAGCTGTGGCAATAGCTACACCTGGTAAGGCCGACGATTTGGGGTGATATGTAATCGTATAGGCGCCGGCAGCACCGGAAGCTAGTGCGATAAGCAAGTCAAAAAGAGTAGGTTCAATACGTGCTAGAATTTCTGGTGTAAGTTCTCTTGTGGGAGATAGCAAAGTAATGAAAGTAGCTAAGACAATAGCTAGAGTAAGTCCTGTGAGCTCTGCGAATGAGGCTCTTCTCAAAAGTTGTGTGTCACCTAATGTAATAGCCAGTGAGCCTGAGATGATCGGATTCATCAGTGGTGCAATTAACATGGCTCCAATAATGACAGCGGCACTATTGGTAAGCAAACCAAGAGTGGCTACAATACCAGATAGACTGACCATTAGATAAAAGTAGCCATTAGCTTGTCCTGCTTCACTTAAATCATTGTATACATTTTGTTTTTGTTCTTCAGAAATCTTGGCAACAATTTTTTGCACGATACACCTCAATATCTCAAAAAAAATCCTTTGTTTTAAGTATAGCAAAGGATAGGAGTGAGACAAAGAGAAAAAAATTGTTTTTATAAAAGCTGACAGAACTAATGCCTTATTTACGGGTAGCTCGGAAAGTACCACCTCGTATGGGCCTCGTGTCTGTAACAGTAACAAAAGCTTTAGGATCCCATTCGTTTACTTTTTTCTCTAGCTCTCGGAAGCGCTTTCTTTCAAAAACAATGTTCAGAAGTTGGTGACATCCTTCTCGTCCTTGGCAAGGGAAAAGGCTGACACCGAAGCCTTGTTCTCGTAAGCGATCAGAAAAGTTCCAAGCATCGCGGAAAGTTATAACTTGCATGGTCAAGTAACCGATAGCCAGCTTCTCTTCTAGCCAACTACCTACAACATTACCGGCGGCAAAACCAAGGGAGTAGACAATGAGACTGACAGGATCATCGAGTGTATCGAAGACAAGCTTTAAGGCGATGATGTAGATTAATACTTCGAAAAAGCCAAAAGTAGCAGCCCATAATTTTTTGCCTCTCATAACCATGAGGACACGAAGGGTCATCATAGTTACATCAATTACTCGAGCCATAAATACAACAAAATAGCCAAATAGTAGTGCGGTCACTTTGCTTGCTCCTTTCTTTCTTTATTAAAAGGAAGAAGGAAACCTGCCTATGAAGGCAGGTTTTCGTGACAAAAATAGGTGTGCCTGTCTAGTAGTTAATATTGTATTTTACCCAGAGGTTCATATCTTCATAGGAACCAGCTATATCGCAGTTGTTAATCAACCTACCCTGATAGCGGTAGCCTAACTTATAGAATACCCTATTGACTCCATATGATGTAGCCCGTGCTAAGGTATAGAAACGATAGTCACCTTTCTTGAGCATAGCTTTTTCTACTAGTGGTATTAGGCGCTCAGTAAAGGCTAGACCTCGATGATCCTGATGGGTTGCACAATCGGTAATCTCACAACGCATCCATTCTTTTTCCGGATAGCCTGCTACAAGGCTTACCAGTTTATCTTCATAAAAAGCGCCAGCAAATAAACAACCTTTAGTCATGAGCTCTTGAATATATGCTGGATTATCAACAGGACTTGGATAGGTCTCAAAGACTTCTCTTAGTAGCTTGGAGATGGCAAAGCTATCTCGACTTTGTAAAAAACGCAGATCATAAGAGGACGGGAGTGGATCTAATTTTTTGATAGGTTTTTCAGCTATTGCATGCAATAAGGCCTTTTCTTCTTCTGTTTTTCGGGAGATGCCTCGCTGAGGAACTATATAATAAGCCATAGTAGCCATTGTTTTCTCTTTTTTTTCGCCTTCTATGATACCTTCTAGTAGAAAGCCTTGCTCTAGCAAAGGAGCTAGCTCGCGAATAGGTGCCCAAAGCCAGATTTTTTCGAGCTTTTCTTTTTTTGCTACTTCTATTATAGAGGAAGCAAAAGTAGGAGGTAGGGGAGAAGGGATTGAGGTGATGATGAGGCGACGATTAAGCTGATCTACTTGTGGAGAAATAGAAGTAGAATCAAAAGTACATTCTTTCGTCAGCCTGCTTTTTTTTGAAATCATCGACTTTCCACCACCGCGTTTTGGTAGTAGTTGCCTGCTCGTCTTCGATCTCGCTGATTATCTTGCGGTACAAGGCAAACCTTTTCCCCTCGGAAAAGCTTAGCTAAGCCAGCACGACTTGCTTTTTTGGAATTACAAGTCTTTTCACAGATTTCGCAGGCGCTTTGTTTATCACGAGGTTCTTGATAGACTGTGATTAAGCCTTCGTAATTACGCAAAACTACTTGATCGTCCGATTGTGAGATAAGATAAGTAGGTTGAACAGGTATTTTACCGCCACCACCTGGTGCGTCGACGACAAAAGTTGGAATAGCTAATCCCGAAGTATGACCACGCAAGGTTTCGATAATTTGGATTCCTTTACTTACAGATGTTCGAAAATGTTCAATTCCGCGAGAGAGGTCACATTGATAGAGGTAATAGGGACGAATGCGCATTTTTACTAATTTGTGCATTAGCTCTTTGATCGTCACAGGACAGTCATTAACACCTTTTAATAGAACAGCCTGGTTACCAAGAGGCACACCGGAATTGGCCAACCTAGCAATAGCTTGCTCTGATTCTGCCGTAATCTCTTTAGGATGGTTAAAGTGAGTGTTCACCCAGACAGGGTGGTATTTTTGAATGATTTCAATAAGTTCCGCTGTAATTCTTTGAGGCATTACTACAGGTGCTCTTGTGCCAATGCGAATAATCTCAACATGAGGAATCTTGCGTAAAGCAGAAAGTAAGTACTCTAACATTTCATCGCTAATACAGAGTCCATCACCACCAGAGATGAGCACATCGCGTACTTCAGGAGAACTTCGGATATAATTAAGAGCTTGGTTGAGCTCTTTTTTACTTCTTTGCTTATCTTTCGTTCCTGCAAAGCGTCTTCTTGTACAATGGCGGCAGTACATAGCGCATTGGTCTGTTGTTAATAAGAGGACTCGATCAGGGTAGCGATGAGTCAATCCAGGCACAGGAGAGTCACCATCTTCATGAAGAGGATCATCTTGGTCAGCTGGTGAAGATTCTAGTTCTAAGGCAGAAGGAATGGATTGGAGGCCAATAGGGCAGTTGGGATCTTCTTGATCGATAAGTGAAAAGTAATAAGGTGTTATGGCCATACGGAAGCTCGCCAAGCTCTGTTGAATGCTATGAGCTTGCTCCTCTGTGAGAGCCATTTTTTCTTGTAGTTCATCGAGTGTTGTAATGCGGTTGGCCATTTGCCATCGCCAATCATTCCATTGCTCATCAGTTACGTCAGGCCAATATCGTTTTCGCGATTCAGTCATTCTCATCCTCCTAGAATTCGTTGGGACTAGCACTAACAAAAAAGCTCTCGCCGTAAATACCAGCGAGAGCTAAGAAACACAATAAATTCACAATCAGACAAAGAGGTGCCATAAAAGTAAAAAAATGGGACGAAATGGTGCGAATAGGCTCTCTCAGTGCCCTGCAAAAAGATAGTGCTAGACTGGGGGAAATGCCCTTTTATGGCGCTTGCGAAGTTAGCTGTCGGATTCGGGTCAAAGAGCAGACCCTACCAGTCAAAGGACTGGATTCACCCCAAAAATATTGGGTCCTCCGCTTCCACAACGGTGAAACTCAGCGCTGGATAATATTTTATTTTCCTATTTTAGGATAACACATATAATATAGCCTGTAAAATAGTAAGGAGAACCTTATGGTTCTCCTACTAGGTAAATGCTAGGCTCTAGTTACATTGTTCTTCTCTGGTGCAGTATAACAGTTGATTAGTCTCATTTTCTGTAAGTATCTTATTAATAAATAAAGTTGGATGTCTTGTTAAATCAATTTCTACACAATCTGTTAAAGGTTGACCTTCTGTAGAGGCAATTAAGCGTACCACAGGGCGAGTCTGAAAAAGCTTGTTTACATCTACGACGATACCAATCTCTAGAGAACTCAATTGTACAACTGAGCCAATTGGGTATATAGCGATATTTTGCAAGAAAGATTGTGCAATAGTTGGGTCTAGATGATGGGTTGTGGCGGCCAGAATCATTTCATGAGCTTGATAAGGCAAAAAAGCTTTGCGATAAACTCGATCGGCAACGAGGGCGTCGTACATATCGGCAATAGCAACAATGCGCGCATACTCATGAATTCCTTCACCTTTTAGGCCTCGAGGATAGCCAGAACCATCAAAGCGCTCGTGATGTTGAAAAGCCACATGAGCGCTTAGGCTAGAGAACTCTTCACGTTGGTTGCGAATCAACTCAAATCCATAATTGCTATGCTTTTGAATTTCCCTAAACTCATCATCTGTTAAGGCACCTGGTTTATTAAGAATTTCAAGAGGAACAAGCATTTTCCCGAGATCATGCAAGAGAGCACCACAAGCTAGATCTCGAAGCTGTAATTCATTATAGCCCATAGCTAGGCCTGTCATAATAGACAGAACGGCTACATTAACAGAATGACCAAAAGTATAATCGTCGTGTGAACGAATATCGCTCATATGAATTAAAATATGACGATTAGAGATAACTTCATCTAATAATCTAGAAACTGCTTTCTTTACTTCTTTAGCATTGATTTTGTTTTCGCCAGCTAGTTGAACACGTTGAAAAATATCTCGTACCGTTTTTATCGTTGCATTCCGCACTTCTTCACTAATCACTTGAGGAAGGGGAAGATCATCTATAAGTTGGTCTTTAATAAAAACAGCTGGTATGCCAATTTTTTGTAAACGTTTAATAAAAGGGGCAGATACAGTAATACCTGCACCAAGCAAAGTCTTCCCATCAGAGCTGTATAGGCTACGGGCTAAAATCATGCCAGGTGTTAGTTGTTCAATTGATATTTTTCTCAAAAAAAATAGCCCTCCCCTATATTTTACTTGTTATAACATTTCTCTTTATGTTGTCAAAATCCTGCTTAGAAAAGGTTTTGGGCAAAAATTGTAAAAAAACAAAAAAAAGCTTTTGCGTGACTTTTCTAAAAAAAAAGGATACAATTGTTTTTGTGAAAAACTTATAACCCATTCAGTCATATATGACCGCTAGGGGAGCCCGATGATGTTCGGGCTGAGAGGGAGTAAGCGCTAATTACTCCGACCCTTTGGACCTGATCTGGAGTAATACCAGCGGAGGAAAGCGGATAGAGCAGATCTATTTTCTATCCCTCCTTGTGATTACTAAGGAGGGATTTTTATGTCTGCTAGGGGTAAAAAAACCAGGAGGATTGATTATGCGTACAATTCAGCCGGGAACACAAATGATGCGAGCAATTCAAGGTGAAGTAACAGCAGAGATGGTGCAGGTAGCAAAAGAAGAAAAGTGGGAGCCAGAAGTCTTAAGGGCTGAAATTGCTGCTGGTAGAGTAGTGATTCCAGCAAATAATCTTCGGCCTCGAGAAAAATATTGTGGTGTGGGAAGAGGATTAAAGACCAAAGTTAATGCCAACATAGGAACGTCAAAAGGTACTTCTGGAATTAATTACGAAAAAAGCAAATTAGCAATTACCATAGAATGCGGTGCCGATGCTGTTATGGATTTGAGCACTGGTCCTGACATTGATGGTGTACGTAGAGCTTTAATCGATGGTTGCCCTATTGCTTTCGGCACTGTACCTATTTATCAAGCAACAGTGGAAGCACAAGAGAAGAATGGTTCTTTTATCTCTATGACAGAAGAAGATATTATTAAAGCTGTAAAAGCACAAGCTGAAGACGGCGTTGATTTTATGACGATTCACTGTGGACTAACGCTAGAAGCTTTAGAAAGGCTTCGTAATCATAGCAGAATTACTGATGTTGTTTCTCGAGGCGGCTCTTTTTTGACTGGTTGGATGTTACATCACGAAAAAGAGAATCCTTTCTTTACACGTTTTGATGAAATCTTAGAGATTGCTCGTCAATACGATATTACGCTCAGTCTTGGAGACGCTTTAAGACCAGGTTGTCTGGCTGATGCTACTGACCGCGGTCAGATTCAGGAATTAATTTTACTAGGTGAACTGGTGGAACGTTGTCGTGCCGCAGAAGTTCAAGTAATTGTAGAAGGACCTGGTCATGTACCTCTCGATCAAGTTGAAATGAACATAAAATTACAAAAACGACTTTGCCAAGATGCTCCCTTCTATGTCTTAGGTCCTTTAGTAACCGATGTTGCTCCTGGTTATGATCATATTACATCAGCTATCGGAGGAGCTATTGCCGCCGCCGCTGGTGCCGACTTCCTTTGTTACGTAACACCAGCTGAACACCTGGGCTTGCCTGATGAAGATGCTGTTCGTCAAGGCATTATGGCTTCAAGAATTGCTGGTCATGCCGCCGATATTGCTAAGGGCGTCGCAGGAGCGGCTGATTGGGATCGAGCTATGGCGAGAGCGAGAAAATCACTAGATTGGGAAGAACAACGCAACTTAGCCATGGATCCAACAACTTTTGATAAGCATCCCCATACGCGCAGTAAAGAAGGTTGTTCCATGTGTGGACCTTATTGTTCTATGAAGATAGTTAGCGAATACCTTGGCCGTCCCATGGGAACTTGCTAGATAGGAGTGCGTAAAGCAAAGTGTCAACACCCATAGATGCTGTTGGGGAGTTTGGCCTAATTGATCAACTCGTAGAAGCTTGGGCAGAAGGTGCTTCTACGAGAGCCGATCAATATGAGCGACTTTGCCAACTTCTTGGCTCGAAAGTAATAGGTCCTTTCCCACCCCGTCTTGCTGTTGGTGATGATGGAGCTATCCTCGATATTCCTCCCCAGCGGCCTTTATTAACTACTACCGATATGCTTGTAGAAGGCGTACACTTTCTATGGTCGTCAGAACGAATTTCTTCCCTCGGTCGTAAAGCCCTAGCTGTCAACATAAGCGACATTGCGGCTATGGGAGGGGTTCCTAGCTGGGCTTTTTTGTCCATTGCTGTACCTAGAAAGGCTTCTGTAGAAGATGTAAGAGCTTTGTATTATGCTATGGGAGAGATAGCTGGTTGCTATGGCATTACTTTAGCTGGTGGCGATACAGTACAGTCTGATAAATGGGTTATTAATGTGACCTTATTAGGACTAGCAATAAAAGAACCAGTACGGCGCAGTGGTGGAGAAGAGGGTGACTTAATCGCTGTAACGGGCTCATTAGGAGATTCCGCGGCAGGTCTTCACTTGTTATTATCGAGTTCACAGCTAAAAGGAGCAGGGGAAAGCTATCTATTGCAACGACATCTAGAACCAACACCAAGAGTTATGGAAGCATCAATACTAGTTCAGCAGGACGCTGTTAAAGCCATGTTAGACATAAGCGATGGATTAAGTAGTGAAATTCATCATCTCTGTCGACAATCACAATGTGGCGCTCTTATAGATCTATCAGCCCTACCTATTAGCGAAGAGGCACAAAGTTTAGCTCATTCCATAGACCAATCTGCTCTTGACTGGGCATTATCGGGTGGAGAAGATTTCGAACTACTCTTTACGATAGCAAGAGAAAAGGCAGAGTCCCTGCAAGAGTTAATTCATAACGAGACAGGTACAGCCATTTCCTTTATCGGTGAATTAAGAAATTCATCAGAAGGTATTCGAATCTATAATAGTTCGAATAAAGAGAAGAAAAGCTACCCTCTTGAAGCTAGAGGATATAATCATTTTTCTGGTTTATCTAGGACTGAGTAAATTGCGACAATCTGAATGGCTATGGAGTTAGAAAGTGTCTAATGATTAATAAAGTCGTACCTGAACTCCCCAAAGTGCTTTCCATCGCAGGGTCAGACCCTAGTGGAGGAGCAGGCTTGCAAGCTGACTTGAAAGTGATGGCTCAACTAGGTGTCTATGGAGCGGCAGCAGTAACAGCACTAACAAGGCAAACTAGCGAAGGTGTTCAGGATATTTATACTTTAGATTCTAACTGGGTGCTTACCCAAATCACCGAAGTACTCTACGATCTGCGTCCACAAGTTATTAAGACAGGTATGTTACAAAGCCCTTTAATTTTACAGGGTCTGGCAAAAATCTGGCGAGACTATCAAGCAGTAGAAAAGGAAGCAGTGCTAGTCGTTGATCCAGTACTGCACTCAGGAACAGGTGTAAGCCTATTAGATAAAGGCGGATTGAAAGCTTTTCGTGAAGAGCTGTTACCTTATACGACAGTATTAACACCTAATGTTCCTGAAGCGGAAGCTTTCACAGGTATGCAAATCAAAAGTACTGAGGATATGGAAAAAGCAGCTCGCTTACTTTTAGACTGTGGCGTACAGTGGGTCTTGATAAAAGGTGGACATTTTCAACAAGACAGAGGAGAGATAGTCGATATACTCTACTCTTCTGAACAGATCTATGATTTTCCAGGTGAGCGTGTTCCAGCACAAGATCCCCATGGTACGGGTTGTACATTAGCATCAGCGCTGGCCTCTTATCTTGCCTTATCCTATTCAGTACCTGAAAGCACAGCTCGTGCTATAAAATGGGTGCGCCAATCAATTGCTAATGCTATTTATGTTGGCAAAGGTCGGCCGGTAGTTTGTCAACAAAGCTTACAGTAACAAGAAAATATTGTATGAGACTTCAAAAAAGTGGCCTTTTCATCCCTTAGTGCATATATAAAGGGAGAGAAGGTCACTTTTTTCTTTTCTCACTTTCTCAGTCCTTACAAATCTTTCAATCTTACAAAAAGGAGGCTTCATCAATGAGCATTTGCTCATGTCAAAACAAAAAGTTTGATAAGCTTCGGGAAATCATAGCAGAAAAAAAAGGAACAGCCGGTGCTCTAATTCCTGTAATGCACGAAGCCCAAGAGCTTTTTGGTCATTTGCCTATTCATGTACAAAGCTTTATTGCTGAAGCCCTAGAAGTTCCTATGGCCGATGTCTACGGCGTGGCAACTTTCTATTCAGCATTTACTTTAGAAGCGAAAGGAACATATTCTATTCATGTTTGTCTTGGCACTGCTTGTTATGTGAAAGGCGCTCAAGCCATCGTGGACAAGCTAGCTGAATTATTGCATATCAAAGTAGGTGAAACAACAGAAGATGGTTTATTCACCTTAGAAGCAACACGTTGTATAGGTGCTTGCGGCCTTGCTCCTGTACTAACAGTGAATAATGAAGTCTATAGTCAAGTATCGGTAGAACAAATTGACGGCATTGTGCATAAATACATGGAAATGGCATGGAAGGATGAAGAGGATGGCAACAGCTCAACAAATAGCTAAATTGCGCGAGCAGACGCTCCAAAGGGCCAACCTTGATGATTCACGCCAGGGTATTCGCATTGTCGTTACTATGGCCACTTGCGGTATAGCAGCAGGTGCTCAAAAAGTCTATGAAACTTTGAGAAAAGAAATTACACGCTATGGTTTAAACAATGTTATCGTAGCACCTACAGGCTGTAATGGTCTTTGCCATTATGAACCTATTGTAGATATCTACGTACCAGGGAAAGAAAAAGTAACTTACGTACAAGTAACAGCAGAAAAGATTAAGAAAATTATTGCTCTTCATCTTTTTGCAGGGAAGCCCGTTCTTGATTATGCTTATGAGAAAGACATGACTTATCAAATGCCTATTGCATTAAGTAATAGCGGAATTATTAATCCCGAATCTATAGAAGAATATATCGCCCTAGGAGGCTATCGGGCTGAGATTAAAGCTTTAGATATGAAGCCAGAAGAAGTCATAGCAGAAATAAAAGCATCAGGCTTACGTGGAAGAGGCGGCGGTGGCTTTCTTACGGGTCTGAAATGGGAGTATACAGCACGTGCAGAAGCAGATCAGAAATATGTGCTTTGTAATGCTGATGAAGGTGATCCTGGTGCTTTCATGGATCGCAGTATCTTAGAAGGTGATCCTCACAAAATCATTGAAGCCATGTCTATTGCCGGTTATGCCATTGAGGCAACCTGTGGTTTTATCTATGTTCGAGCTGAATATCCTCTTGCTGTAAAAAGATTAGAACTAGCTATTGAGCAAGCTCGAAAGTTGGGCTTATTAGGAAAAAATATTCTTGGCAAGAACTTTTCCTTCGATCTAGAAATTCGCCTTGGAGCCGGTGCTTTTGTCTGTGGAGAAGAGACAGCACTAATGGCATCTATTGAAGGGAAAAGAGGAGAGCCGCGACCAAGGCCGCCTTTTCCTGCCCTAAAGGGTCTTTTCAACAAGCCAACGTTGCTAAATAATGTAGAGACTTTTGCTAATGTCCCCATGATCCTCAACAACGGTGCAGAATGGTATTCCTCCATAGGTACAGCGAAAAGCAAAGGAACAAAAGTTTTTGCCTTAGGTGGAAAAATCAACAATACTGGGTTAATAGAAATTCCCATGGGAACAAGATTGGGCGATGTAATTTATAAAATAGGTGGTGGCATACCTAAGGGCAAAAAGTTTAAAGCCGCTCAAACAGGAGGACCTTCAGGCGGTTGTATACCAGCAGATTATATTGATAGTCCCATTGAATATGAGACTTTGATAGAGCTAGGTTCCATGATGGGCTCTGGTGGACTTATTGTAATGGATGAAGAGACTTGTATGGTTGATGTAGCTCGTTTTTTCTTAGAGTTTACGGTAGAAGAATCTTGTGGCAAATGTCCACCTTGTCGCATTGGTACAAAAAGAATGTTAGAGTTGTTAGCCAAAATCACTAACAATGAAGGTCAGGTAGGAGATCTTGAGAAATTAGAGCAACTGGCCAAAACTATAACAGCGGCCTCTCTTTGCGGATTAGGTCAGACTGCACCTAATCCTGTCTTAAGTACAATTCGTTATTTTCGTTCAGAATATGAGGCTCACATCATAGAGCGCAAATGTCCAGCTGGCGTCTGCAAAGCTTTCTTAGAATTTACCATAATTGATGATAAATGCCGCAAATGTGGACTATGTGCTCGTACCTGTCCTGTTCGAGCTATTACAGGTAAGATAAAAGAACAACATGTCATAGACAGAGAAAAATGTACAAAATGCGGCCTCTGTATGAGCAAATGTCCTGTGAAGGCTATTCAAAAAAAGTCAAGAGAATAAGGAAGAAGAGGGTCTTTCTATGAATAAAGTAAACTTGACTATCGACGGCCGTCAGGTAACTGTTTCAGCGGATAGTACTGTATTAGAAGCTGCCAGAAAACTAAAGATCAAAATTCCTACTTTGTGTTACTTAAAAGATATTAACGCTATTGGCGCTTGTCGCATGTGTCTAGTTGAAGTCAAAGGGGCTCGTTCCTTGCAAGCCTCTTGTGTTCTGCCTGTTGAAGAAGGGATGGAAATTAAAACTAATAGCCCCCTAGTTCGTACAACGCGCCGTACAGTGTTAGAACTTATTCTCTCTAACCATAATCGTGAATGTACCCTTTGTGTTCGTAACAGTCACTGTGAATTACAAACTCTAGCTATGGAAATTGGAGTTCGTGAGATTAGCTTTCCTGGAGAATTACCAGAGCGACCGGTCGATCAACAATCGCCAGCTCTCCTGCGAGATGGTAGCAAGTGCATACTCTGTCGACGTTGTGTTGCCCTTTGTCATCAAGTTCAAAGCGTAGGAGTTATTCAAGCAACAGAACGGGGCTTTCAAACGACTATTGAGCCTGTATTCGGAAAAAGCTTAAATGAGGTTGCTTGCATCTTTTGTGGTCAGTGTATTCACGCTTGTCCTGTTGCCGCTTTGCAAGAAAAAGATGAAAGAGATAAAGTATGGAAAGCTTTAGCCGATCCAGACTTACATGTGCTAGTGCAAACAGCACCGGCAGTTCGAGTCGCCTTAGGTGAAGAATTTGGCTTGGGAGAAGGAAGAAATGTAACAGGTAAAATGGTGGCGGCACTTCGTCAACTAGCCTTTGATCGCATCTTTGATACTAACCTGTCTGCAGACTTGACTATTGTTGAAGAAAGCCATGAATTAATGGAGCGTGTAAACCAAGGTGGCCCTTTTCCATTGATAACCTCTTGTAGTCCAGCTTGGGTAAAATATGTAGAACATCATTACCCTCAATTGCTTTCCCATCTTTCTACTTGCAAATCTCCACAACAAATGATGGGTGCTCTCTTAAAAACTTATTATGCTCAAATAGCTAACATTGACCCAGCTAAGATTTTCGTTGTATCAATTATGCCTTGTACAGCCAAAAAGTTTGAATGTCAACGCCCTGAGATGAGAGCTTCAGGCTTTCAAGATGTAGATGTAGTATTAACAACTAGGGAATTAGGCCAGATGATCCGTCAGGCGGGAATTGATTTTCCTAATTTGACGGAAGAAGACTTTGATGAACCTTTTGGAGAGTCAACGGGAGCGGCTATGATTTTCGGAGTTACTGGCGGTGTAGCAGAATCAGCTTTACGAACTGTTGCAGATTTACTTACTGGTTCGACAGTAGAAAAGTTCGAATATGAAGAAGTCAGAGGCCTTGAAGGCATCAAAGAAAGTACAGTACAAATAGGTGAACAGCGCTTTAGGCTTGCTGTGGCTAATGGCATAGGTCAGGCCAAAAAGCTTCTTGAGCAAATCGTAAAAGGTGAAAAACAATATCACTTTATTGAAGTTATGGCTTGCCCCGGAGGTTGTATTGGAGGGGGCGGACAGCCAATCTGTAAAGAAAGAATTGAAAAAGAAAAAACAGACTTCCCCATTGAACGACTAAAAGCATTATACAAAGCAGACAAGGGAAGCACTTGGCGTAAGTCTCATGAAAATCCCACAATAAAAGAGCTCTACAACAAATTTTTTGAAAAGCCAAATAGCAAGAAAGCTCATGAGCTACTTCATACTGCCTATATGAAGCGACCTTTAACACCAAAAGAATAAAATAAAAAGAACGTTATTTCTTTTTCTGAGAAAATTACCTTTCTGATTAAGAAATAACGTTTTTTCTTTCTTATAGAAACTATTCACAGTTTCTTGTAGATGTGGCATACTTCAAGTAACTACATATTACAGCTTCTACACATAGAAGTTCTTTTTCTAAAAAATTTTTACAGTGATGATCACAGTAAGGATGGTGCAAAAGATGAGTGAGAATAGGGAAGACTTAGTTGATGTTTCCTTGCTACTGAAAGAACTAAAAAAAGCAAATGGCCAGATGGGACAAGTAGTCAAAACAATTGATCAGATTACCAAGAAAACTAACCTCTTGGCTCTGAACTCTGCAATTGAAGCGGCTCGAGCTGGTGAAGCAGGTCGAGGATTCCGAGTCGTAGCCGATGAGATCAAAAAATTGGCCGATCAAAGCTTCTCTTCCACAAAAGTAAGTCATGAGCTCATTGAAAACATTCAAGGAAAAGCAAACGAAGTTATTGCTGTCCGAACAGCTGATGTAGCTTACGATACTATTGATAAGATCGACCGTAACCTTTTTGAACGTAACTGTGATGTGCAAGCTTGGGCTACTTTTGATAAGATCAAAAAATGCTTACAAGACGAATGTTACGATCTTTCACTGACGAAAGTCTTGCTTCGAAAAATTATTGATGTCTATGAAGTTTATTATGATCTTTTTGTCCTTAATGACCAGGGGATTGTAGTATCGGCAGGAATTCATCAAGATATGGTTGGACAGGACATGTCAAAAAGAAAATGGTTTCAAGAAACGATGCGTACCAAAGATGTTTATGTAACTGATCTTTATTACTCAGAATCATTAAAAGGTTATACCGTAGCCTACTCTTGTCCTATTCGAGATGATCAAGGTAAAATTTTAGGTGTTTTTACAACACGCTTTAACTGGGAGTATATTTATGACATATTAGACAAGGCGCGAATCGGCAGTACAGGAGATATTTTTGTCGTCAATAGTCAAGGTATGGTTATTGCCTCACGAGATCGTAATGGTATATTGACAAGAGATCTAAAACAATTGCAAGCTGTACAAAAGGCTATTGCTGGCGAACATTATGGTTATACCATAGAAAATGATGATACAGGTCGCATGCAGATGATTGGATATGCTCATACCCGTGGTTATAATGCTTACAAGGGTAAGAGTTGGTCTGTTATTGTTACAGAATTACTAGACAATCGACAATAGTACAATAGATGTGAATATTCAGCCTTTTTCACATTACTATTGATCTTTACTATTATTTTTGATATAAATATACTCATTGTGGGAACCAGGGTTCATCCAAAACGGGTTTTATATGAATATCACGGAAGAGGACCTGTTTAATTATATGATAGGTCTGACCCACCCCCGGATGAATCACGTAGGTCCCGGCATTCAAATTTGCTGGGAAGGGGGCCGTAAGATGGAATACTCCACTTTCGGGCGACATGTAGCAGTTGATACTTGGGGCGTAGACTTTTCTATGCTTAACGATGCAGACTTTTTGGAAGCTAAAATGATCGAAGCGGCTGAAATTGCAGGGGCAACTGTATTGTCTTCACAAAAAAAACAGTTCAACCCTCAGGGAGCTACTGTATTAGTACTCCTTTCAGAAAGCCATATCTCCATTCATACTTATCCGGAGAAAGGCTTTGCCGCTCTAGACTGTTATACTTGTGGTGATACTGTAGATCCACAAGTAGCTATTGGGCATCTAGTAAAAGTTCTAGATCCCAGGAAAACGTCGCTGAAAGTTCTTAAACGTGGTGACGGACCTATCGAAATCTTAAGGTAATCATAAAGAAGCACAAAAGCAGCCTAGTGTTATAGCACTAGGCTGCTTTTTTTCCTCTTACATACTTTCATTAGATATCGCTACTAGCATAATTTACTTTTCAATTCTTCGAAATCATGATAACGCTCAAGCAATAAATAAGTCAAATCTTTATCTAAGCTGTTATTTTTCACTGAAGAAAAAAGAATTTCAGTAATTTTTTCTTTTTTCATACCTAATCGATAAGGGCGATCTTCAGCTAAAGCGGAGAATATATCAGCAACAGCCACAATTCTACTTCCTGTGCTCAAAGAAGTTTTATCAATACAGAAAGGATAACCACGACCATCTAGTCGCTCGTGATGATAAGCGGCCCATTCAGCAATATCAGAAAAACCTGGAATATGATTTAAGATGTGATAAGTATGGTAGGTATGTTGCTTGATAAGATCATATTCTTCTGGAGATAAAGATCCATTCTTCTCTAAAATAGCTTCAGAAATGCTAAGCTTGCCAAGATCATGAAGTAAACCAGCTACCTCTATTTTGACAGCATCACAAGAGGAAAAGCCAGCCAAAGTAGCTAGCTTAGTAGCTGTCGTAGATACGAGGCGGGAATGGCGATGGGTAAAACGACTTTTGCTGTCAATAATGGTGGCAAATAAAGAGGCGATTTCTCTGATCTCTTTAGGTGCAACTTCCATATGCATTTCAGAATATAACATATCCTCAATAAGCTTATCTAAATATATTGAATCTAAGTCCAGCCAGAAACTATCTTTTGACGCTATCTCTAGCAACGGTTCTTTATACTCTGGTGGAAAATATGTACCAAAAAGGCTACAAATACGTTCGAGTGCGGAAGAACGTTGCGATAAAATGTAAGCAGGTGTCAAAAGTATTTCTAGGCGATCGGCAAGATGAATAAGGTAGCTAAGTTGAAGTAGATCTTTGTCTATAGGTGGTTCAGGCTTCTGAAACTGGTGATGATGATAACGGATGATCAACGCCAGATCGCTAAACTGAGGTACTTTGTTCAGAAACTGGTAGCCTTTCTCACAGTGAATTTCCGGCGAATTTATTTCCATGCTTGCTAAGGTGTGTTTATCAGCGAAAGTGATCGCACCAATATCGTGAAGCGTAGAAGCACAAAATAAGGTGTGCATTTTCTCTGGAGAAAGTTGCATAGTCTTACCGAGGGATAAAGCGATATAAGCAACACGACGATGGTGATTAGTTAAGCCTTTAGTTGTAAAATCTAAAGACATGGAGAGAGCAGACAGAAGACGGCTAACATCGATGGATAATAGAGTACTCACAGCTTACTGTTACCTCCCCTTTAATGCTTAGTAGTATTTTACCATAGCTCTATTAATTGTTGTCAAAAAAGATAAAAATGAATTATAGCTACTCTAGTAGAAAAAAGCAATTGTTCTTATCATAGATATTCATAAAATAGTGATAAAGTAAATACTGGATAATAAAAAGTATGATTGTAAGGATAAAAAAGCAAAAATTTGCAAAAAAATTCTCTTTACAACTAGATATTTGTTACCACTTTCGCTATTATATTGTTTAGACAAAGATCTCAGAAAGAGGTGTGGATCCTTGTTCAACTACAGCATAGGACCCGGACTCCCCCAGGTAGCCTACTTTTGTATGGAATACGGGCTATCAACTTCACTGCCCATTTATTCTGGAGGTTTGGGTATCCTAGCCGGTGATTACCTTAAAGCGGCCCGCGATTTGGGGCGACCTGTTGTGGCTATTGGTATCCTTTGGCGACAAGGGTACACTAATCAGTACATTGACCAAAACAGTCAGCCTTATGACACCTTTGCAGAGTATGACTTTGATGAGCTTGAGGATACAGGCGTGACTGTAACGGTCCGTGTACGTGGAGAAGATGTAGTCTGTAAAGTATGGCTATGTAATCATTTAGGTAATTCTCCACTGTACTTACTCGATGCTGGATATCCAGGCAGTCCCCATGCATGGATGACTAGAAGGCTCTACGGGGGTGGCAAGCAAGATCGAATTGCCGCCGAAATGATCCTAGGCATTGGCGGGGTAAGAGCTCTTCGTGCCTTGGGTGTGGAAGCCGATGTTTATCACTTTAACGAAGGTCATGCAGTTTTTGCTGGTGTTGAGTTAATTCGCGAAAAGATGAACTTAGGGCTGTCCTTCGAACGTGCCTGGAATGAAACTAGGCACCAAGTTGTCTTTACTACTCATACTCCTGTTGCCGCTGGTAATGAAGTTCATGATCACTCGCTATTACAACATATGGAGGCCTACAATGGGTTGCACTATGATCAAATGCGTGATCTTGGTGGCGATCCTTTCAGCATGACAGTAGCTGGTTTGAGACTTTCCTTTATGGCAAATGGAGTTTCCAAACTTCATGGTCGGACTGCACAGCGAATGTGGGGCCATTTAGAATCAATACCTTTGATTTTTTCCATTACCAACGGCGTTCATTCCGGAACATGGCAAGACCCCAGAGTCAAAGTGGCCTTCGAACGGAGAGCAGATCTCTGGTCTATTCACATGGATAACAAAAGAAAACTAATTCAATATATTGAGCAAAAGAAAAAGGTAAAGTTACGGGAAGATGCCTTACTCCTAGGCTTTGCTCGTCGAGCCGCCGAGTACAAAAGAGGCGATTTAATCTTCCGTAATGCTTCTATTATTGAACCTTATCTGGCTACAGGTCGTATTCAAATCGTCTTTTCCTCGAAAGCTCACCCTAATGATGGCATGGGTAAAGAATTGATTGCCCGTCTCGTCAAGTTCGAAAAGCTTTATCCTAACAGCGTTGTCTTTATTGAGAACTATAATATAGACATTGCGACCTTGCTCGTACAAGGTTGTGATATCTGGCTCAATAATCCTAGACGCCCCCAAGAAGCTTCTGGTACATCAGGAATGAAAGCGGCCATGAATGGTGTTCTTAATCTTAGCGTTGAAGACGGTTGGGTTGGCGAAGGAGTTCAAAGCGGCATTAATGGCTGGTTGCTTGACTTTCATCCAGGAGAAAGCTTATCGGAAAAAGAGCAGGACGAATGGGATATGCAATCCTTGTATAGAGTTCTTCTGCAAGAAGTAGTACCGACCTACTATAACGATCGCAAACGTTGGGTAGAAATGATGATTCTCAGCATCGACATGTCTCGTTGGCAGTTCTCTGCCCATCGTATGTGTCGTGAGTATTTTGACCTTATGTATACGCCAACAGTTAACAATGCTCGTAACTTATTAGCTCAGCAGACCGTTTAAGCAGATTCTAAGTAATAAGAGCAAACAAAAAAAGAAGATCCTTCCATCACGGAAGGTTCTTCTTTTTTTGCTTTATCTTCTTCTAGCCGGGAAAAGCTAAGCTTATCATAGTAGGATTACTTGTAAAGATAGTCCTTAAAAACCTTTCTGCTTGCCAGTATGATCATTTATAGGTACACTTTGTATAGGCAAAGAAATGGAGGAAGCATTGATTGTGACCAAAGATTGGTTAACCTATCCAATCAAGCCTGAGGAAGAAGGCAGAAAAATAGAATCCATTATGCGACATAGCCTGGGTTTATCGAGACGAATGAGACAAAAAGCGGCTCGCAACGATGCTTTTACTCTAAACGAAAAGAAAGCATATCTTGGCACAAGAGTAAGTGCTGGTGACGTATTAAAAATTCTTCTACACTTAGAAGAAGAAGGTCATTTAGCACCGGTAGAAATGGCTTTAGATATTGCTTTTGAAGATAAGGACGTTATTCTCCTCAACAAACCTTCGGGCATCGAAGTACATCCGCCAGAGCAAAGATCTGCTTTTCGCCCTACCTTAGCCCATGGGGTAGCCTACTATTTTGAAAAGATAGGCTTAAAGGCCAAAGTAAGGCCTCTTCATCGTCTAGATAAAGATACTTCGGGACTAGTGCTCTTTACCAAAAGTGCCTATGCACATCATGCCTTAGATCAACAACTTCAAGAGGGAAAGGTAAAGCGCTCCTATCAAACGATTTTACTGGGTACACCACCAGCAGAAGCAGGTACTATAGAGTTAGCTATTGGAAGAGATCCTCGTCATCCCTTGCGACGTAAAGTTTCAGAAGAAGGTGAAAGAGCTGTCACCCATTATAAAGTCTTACAAGTACTATCTAAAGATCTGAGTCTAGTAGAAGTACATTTAGAGACTGGTCGAACACATCAAATACGTGTACACTTCAGTCATTTAGGTATACCTGTGCTAGGTGATAGCCTCTACGGTGGACAGAGCATGCGTCTAAATCGACAGGCTCTTCACGCTAAAGCACTACGCTGGCTACAGCCACGGACGAAAGAGCCTATAGAAGTGCAAATAGACCTGCCGGAAGATATGCAAGCCTTACTTCCACCTCCACTATAGTTAATACAAAATATTATAAGCTTTATAACTTTGAAAGCTCTATAACAGCGATAGAAAGGAACGGTTTCAGATGCGGTTACGGCGCATTCCAGGTGCTAGAGAAAAACTCCTACAATATCCCCAATGGCTTGTTCTCGACCCTACAGAATATAAAGGCCGCTGGCGAGAATATTTTGCTGAAAAAACAGGACAAGGGTCAGAGCAAGAAAAAGAAGTACACCTAGAACTCGGTGTTGGCAAAGGTAACTTTATTAACACTATGGCTCAATCTTGTCCCGAGAAATATTGGCTCGGTGTAGAATTACGAGAAGAAGTACTCTTACAAGCCTTAGCAAAGGCAGAGGACTGGGAAGCACCGAATCTTACGCTTATCTGGTCAAATATCGAAAGATTGGCGGAATTTTTTGTTCCTGGAGAGGTCGATCGCATCTACCTTAATTTCTCCGATCCTTGGCCCAAAGCAAGACATAGCAAGAGAAGATTAACTTATACTAAGTTCTTAGATATTTACAAAGTGATATTGAAAAAGAACAGTGAAATTCATTTGAAAACAGACAATCGAGGTCTTTTTGAATTTTCTCTTGAAGAATTTCAAGCTAATGGCTTCAAGTTACGAGAAGTTACTTTTGATCTTCATCAGGAAAAAGAAATAGAAGAGTTCGATCTATCAGCCCGCGTTATGACCGAATACGAAAAAAAGTTTAGTAGCCAAGGTCAACCGATCCATCGCTGTGTCGCTCAGTGGACATAGTACAATAGTTTCAGACTGCTTGCTGGAGGATTGTGGATGATCGATGAAGAGCGCAAGAAAACAATTGAAGAACTTGTTCACCAAAAAAGCTGGTTAGCACTGCGAGAAGAGCTAGCGGAGTGGCCTTTGCCGGAAGTGGCCGATCTTTTGCTAGAACTAGAAAAAGCCGATCGTGTCCTTGTTTTTCGCATGTTGCCCCGACGTATTTCCGGCGATGTCTTTTCTTATATGGAATCGGAACATCGCAAAGGTCTCTTAAAAGACTTAACAGATGAAGAGACTCGTCATCTTCTTGCGTCCCTTACGCCTGACGATCGGACAACCCTTTTTGAAGAACTACCTGGCCAAGTAACACAGCACTTATTGAACTTACTAAGTGCTGAAGATTTACATGAAACACGACAATTGTTAGGTTATCCAGAAGAGTCAGTAGGTCGTTTGATGACGCCCGACTATGTAGCTGTGCGGCCAGAGTGGTCTGTTAGCGAGGCTCTAGATCATATACGCAATAAAGGGAAAAGAAGCGAGACAATCAACGTAATTTATGTTACCGATGATTCTTGGAAGCTTCTTGATGCTTTAGAACTACAAAAATTTATCTTAGCCCGTTCGAATGATAAGGTACAGCAGATCATGGATGATAGCTTTGTCAGCCTTAATGCTTTTGAAGATCGAGAGCAAGCTGTTTTTGTTATGCAGAAGTATGATCTTTTTGCTTTACCTGTAGTTGATACTGACGGAGTTCTCATCGGTATGGTCACCATTGATGATGTCTTTGACGTGGCACAAAAAGAAGCCACCGAGGACTTTCACAAAGGTGCTGCTGTGACTCCTTTAAAAACTAGTTACCGAGAAGCATCAGTTTGGTCTCTATATCGCAAAAGGGTAGGATGGTTGATGACGCTAGTCGTCGTAAACTTGGCTTCTTCTGGTGTAATTGCCGCTTATGAAGATATGCTTTCTGCCGCAATCGCTTTAGCTTTTTTTATTCCTTTGCTTATTGATAGCGGAGGTAATGCAGGAGCTCAGTCAGCTACACTTATGGTTCGTGCTATCGCTACTGGCGATATAAAAATGGATCAATGGGTTAAAACAATCAGCAAAGAGATGAAAGTAGGTATAGCTATTGGTCTCACGATGGCACTGGGAAGTATGATTCTTGGTTACTTCCGTGGTGGCTTTGAGATCGGTATTGTTGTAGGACTTACCATGATTACACTTGTGGTTGCAGCAAATATTATTGGCACGCTTTTGCCCTTCTTGCTGTTGAGATTACGATTTGACCCAGCAGTAGCTAGTGGTCCACTTATAACTTCCATCATCGATGCTGTAGGTCTCCTTATTTACTTTTCCATTGCTACAGTTGTACTCGGCCATATGGGCTAGAGAGCTTAGCATAAGCAAAAAGCAGTGAGTCATATCAAGACTCACTGCTTTTTTATTGCCCAAAAACCTTTTTATGGAAAAAAGTATATACTGAACTAATGGTTGGTAAAGGAGGTGCTTTTAGATGGATAAAAAATTACCAGTCAGAAAGAAAAGAGTTCGCCCTAAATCAATTGTATCACCACTGCAATATCGCAAGAGAGCAAGAGCCTTGCTTGGTAAAGTTGTTGTTCTACAAACGAGGTTTCGTACTTTTGTAGGATGTCTTGTAGAAGTAAAAAAAGGCTATGTTGCACTAAAAGTTTTTAGTCGAGTTGGTCGAGTTTTCATAACTATTCGCATTCCTGTACGAAGTATTCGTAGACTCATTGCTTTTCCTTGCCCTTAATCAAAAAAATTCTCAAAAGGAAAAGACCTTGGTCGGTAAGGACCAGGGTCTTTTCCTATCCATCACTCCCCGTAGCTACAGGCATTCGGAGAAACTCTAGGCCGTATTGACGTCCAAACATGAGATCATACTGCAGGAGCCAGAACTGCTCTTCTAGATGCTGAAGTTCTTCAGGCACTTGGCTTAATAAATTACTTTCATGATCTATAACCAAAGAAGCAATATAACCAGGGAAATGAGCTTGAAAGTTATCTAAGAAATAGTAATAGAGTGGTAGTTCAATATTAGCCATACGGAAGATATAAGGGGGCAAAAAAGATGTGCTCAAGCCTTGAAGGGTAAATCTTTCTTGTTCATAATTGCTCCAAAGTAGAAAAGGGACTTCTCTCATCCGAGCATACTCTTCCAAAGACCAATCTTTTTCTTGTCTTTCAATAAAGCCTGCTTCTCGATAGATAGAATGATTAGCTCCTAAGAAAGGCAGATGATCGCCAAAGAGTAAGATTAAGGTAGGCTCTGGTGATTGCTCATAATGTTCTACGAGTAACTGCAGTGAGCGATCGACATCTACAACTCCTTGAGTAAAAGTTTCAAGACTAGCTATAGAAGCAGGGGCAAGGTCACCGCTAACCTTAACTTCATTCTCTTCATAACGATTGGCTTCATAGGGACCATGGTTTTGCATCGTTACGGCGTAGACGAATACAGGTTCTTCATGACTTTCCGTTTGTTCAATAATAAAGCGTGATACTTCTTCGTCAGCTACATAAGGTCCGCGATAGTAAGAGCCTTCAAAAGCTTCGATGCTATAAAAATGGTCAAAGCCTAAATGACCATAAACTTCTTCGCGATTCCAAAACCATCTCGAATAAGGATGGACTCCTATAGTGTGATAGCCTTCTGCTTTTAGTAGACTAGCCATCGATGGTGTAGATCTTTTGATATGCTGTTGATAAGGCACAGAACCAGGCGGTAGATAATTCATAGAAAAACCAGTAAGCACTTCAAACTCTACATTAGAGGTATTACCACCAAAAACAGGTGAAAGCAACGTGCCTGTGCTATAATGCTCTTGCAAAGAACGGAAAAAAGGCATGGGATCAGCACTAAAGCTTACATTTTCTAACCTTGTTGGATCCCAGAAAGCTTCATTCATAATTACTATAATATTAGGCTTCTTTTTAGGCCAAGCTTCAGGCCATGCTACGGGAGCTACTGTTCGATTTTTTGCAGAAGCTACTTTTTCTTCAAGATCGGTAGCAATGGTCTCAATTGCTTGTGAATGATACCCTGAAGGAGACGTAACAACAGCACTTTCGATATTCATCACGAAAGCTAACAAAGATCCATTAATCTCATAGTTCAAGCTCTGCATCCAGACATGCTCATGAATTTTCATATCTTCTCGAATCATGGACTCAATGTTAGGTGATGATTTATAAAAGGCGATAGAGTAAATCAATAGAATGGAAAGGACAGCGCCAGTAATACGAAACCAGAGATTGACTTTTGCAGCTGGCAAAAATTTGCGCAATAGGAAGATAGCTAACACGACCAGGCCAATTAAGAGCAAATCAGAGAAACCTGTCTCCTTGGCCAAAACAGGAAATAGCTTGATTACTTGTTGATAGAAGAGTAAGTCCCAAGGGAAGAAAGGATCGCCGAGAAACTGAAGTTTATATAAGTTAATGAGAGCAAAAAGAAGTAATAGCAAAGTAGCAAGGGATAAGCTAAGATAAAAAGAACCTACAATAGCTATGACAAGGGTAGAAAATGAAAGAGCAATTAAGTAGTTCAGAAGTATAATTTGACGACTACTTGTAAGCCAAGAAAATAGTTCCCCTATAGAACCTCTATGGATGAATTCTACTGCCAAAAGTAGTAGAAAAGGAAGGAGCAACCAAAGCAAAAACATTATGGGAATTGCCCACAAAGAACGGTTAGGAGCAAATATATTTTTCATCATTGGTTTTACCAAGCCACCTACCTTAATTTCAAGTAACTAAAGAAAGCATAGCTGAAGAAAAGCACTTTGCCAATAGAAGGTAACTATTTTTATAATAAAAGGAGTTTTCCTGTATGAGCCATATCAAAGCATTAATCAACGCTAATCGAAGCTATCGACGTTTTCAAGAAAATCATGTTATCGAAAGAGAGACTTTGAAAGAGTTAATTGATTTAGCCCGTTTATCGCCTTCAGCCGCTAATTTACAGCCCTTGAAGTATATCATATCCTCTAATCAAGAAAAAAACGAACTGATTTTTCCTCATCTAGCCTGGGCAGGATATCTAAAAGAATGGATAGGTCCTGTGGAAGGAGAAAGACCTTCTGCTTATGTTATCGTACTTAGAGATAGGCAAGTTACGCCCAAGCCTTTTCCAGTGCCCCTAGATTGCGATCATGGTATAGCTGTTCAATCAATCCTTTTAGGTGCTGTTGAAAAAGGACTAGGTGGATGTATTATTGGGGCATTACAAAGAGATAAGTTAGCTGAAGCTCTAGCAATTCCAGAACAATATGAGATCTTACTTGTTATTGCCCTAGGGAAACCTATTGAAGAAATAGTTATCGAACCATTGCAAGGCGATATAAAGTACTGGCGTGACGATCAGAAGGTGCATCATGTGCCCAAACGTAATCTAAAAGATATCATTTTATAAGTGCAAAAATTGACTTAACAGATTAGATATTGCAACTTTTTGTCACATGACGTAAAGTAGTATCATTACATTGAAAGCTAAGAGGCAGGCGAAGACAATGGAAGTAAAACCTTTTAAAAAATTGAAGCTATATGGATTTAACAACCTAACCAAAACATTGAGTTTTAACATGTACGACATCTGTTATGCTAAAACGCCAGAGCACAGAAAATCTTACATTGAGTATATCGATGAAGAATATAATGCTGAGCGTCTAACAAGCATTCTAACAGAAGTTTCTAACATCATTGGTGCTAATATTCTAAATATTGCTAAGCAAGATTATGATCCTCAAGGAGCAAGTGTCACAATGTTGATATCTGAGGGACTAGTTCCTGAAGATTGTTCTCAAGAAGGAGAGTCTCCAGAAGAAGATAACTGCACTCCTGATTCTGTTGTCTGCCACCTAGATAAAAGTCATATTACAGTACACACATATCCGGAAAGCCATCCTGATAAAGGAATTAGTACTTTTCGGGCTGATATAGATGTTTCTACTTGTGGTCATATTTCACCTTTGAAAGCCTTAAACTACCTACTCAACTCATTTAATCCTGATATTGTAATTACCGACTACCGCGTGAGAGGCTTTACGCGTGATGTGACAGGTAAAAAATACTTCATTGACCATAAAATTAACTCCATTCAAAACTATATTGAGAGCGATACGCGTAACCTTTACCAGATGATCGACGTGAATGTATATCAAGAAAATATTTTCCATACTAAAATGATCTTGAAAGAATTTGATTTGGACAATTATCTATTTGGTACTGCCAAAAAAGAACTTTTACCAGGTGAGAAAAAGAAAATTAAACAGCGTCTCAAAAAAGAAATGTATGAAATTTTTTATGGACGCAATATCCCCAAAGTCTAAAACTTTGCTTCTCATAAAGTAAGGTGAACAGGCATAACTCTTCCAGTAGACAAACTGTATTCAGCGTGGGTTTGGCTAAGCAAGGAGGGAAGAGCATTGATACGTTTAGCAACGAAAGCTATTCCAGGTCTGTTGGTGCTTATTATCGCGATCTTATTAATCCTTTCCTTGAACCAACTATATAAGCAAAAAGATCCAGAAAAAAGTAAGATTGTTATGTACCTTAATGAGATTCGGGAAGTGGCCAAACTCGTTACCTTAGAACACAATGCTTCAATTACCATTGCTATCGACGATCCTTTGCGCTGGCATGACTTTGGCCTAGTAGGCACTTTGACGAGTCTTGGGTCCGAACCAGTGCCCAGGACTTCGATCAAGTACATAGCTGTAGGGCAGGGAACAGTGCTTATTGGAATTGATGCTGACAAAATTGAGCTAATAGAACAACCTCAAGGAGAACTAATTCTACAATTGCCCCAACCAGAAGTCCTCTATCAATTTATTAACGTAGACTCCTGGGAAGTTCTCTATCAGCAAGAACCTTATGTGCGCAAGTTTATAAAACCTCTGAACAGAGAAGAAATTAGAAAACTAGAAGCAGAAGCCTTAACTGCTCTCGTTCAAGAAGTGCAGGAAAATGGGCTATTAGAGGAAGCTGCAGAAAAGGCTAAATTAGAGATAGAAAAGCTATTAGAAGAAAAAGAAATTGCAACGGTGAAAATTGCTCAAGCATAAGAGACCTTGGTCCTATGAAAAGTCATGACCAGGGTCTTATTTTATTTTCGTCAATAATAGCATAAGATGAAGACAAAAGAAGGAAATATAAATTATTTATGGAGGTGGTAGCATGAGTAAGGTTTTAATTACTGATAGGCAATATAAAGCAATTGTAGAACAGACACATCAATTATTAGCGGCTCTTCATGCTCATCATGCACCAACCTATTACCATAGTTTACAAGTAGGTAAAGTAACACAAGCTTTTTTGCGTTATCTAGAATGGTCTCCACAAGAGATTATTTTAGGTACAACGGCAGCACTTCTTCACGATATAGGGAAGTTACGTGTAGACAAAGAGCTTTGGTCTAAAGAACAAGGAATTACCATTCTTGAATATATTCAAATGGATGCCCATCCTGTACACAGTCAAAACATTCTTATGGAAGGGGCTGTTTTTCCTCCCCTGATCATTGAAGCTGTAGTACAGCATCATGAAAGACCTGATGGAACTGGTTATCCTAATAAGCTAAAAGGTACTGAGATTTCAGTACTTGCCAAGATTATATCAATTGTTAGCGATTATTTAGCACTTCAAGAAGTTAGACCAGGTCAGCCTATGCGAAATGCCTTTCAAGTTATGACGCACATGGATGAGCATAAAGAGCATTATGACCAAGAAATATTCGAGCAATGGCAAGAGTATTTGAGACTATCTAGAGGTACTCTACAACACAATAAAAAGACAATGCAAAGAACAATAAGCGCCTAAAACCTTTTTCTTCGCAAGAGACAGCGAAGAAAAAGGTTTTTCTATTTTAGAAATCTTATGCAAAAATAACAGCTTATTAACATGAGAAGCAAAAGAAGAAGGAAAAACATCACAAGGTGTCGAAATACGTCGAAAAGGCACTTAAAAGAATTATAGAAATATCTTAACATAGGTGCTAATTTACAAGGTTGGATGTAACTTGTCTTGCTATGATGCTTGACTTACTCTTGTTGAAAGGAAGGAAAAGATATTGAAATTCAGAACAAGGTTGCTTATTGCATTTAGTATTTTAATCCTCTTTACATCGGTACTCGGAGCTTTTTCTTATCTATCTTCTCAAAATATGTTAGAAAGAAACCATGAATTTTACAACGATCGCTTTATTCCCATTGTTGACCTTACCAGGGTGGAAGAAAAATTATTTGAAATAAGAACAAATGTTCTAGAGATGGTCGTGGATTCAGAAGAAAGCAATCGAAAAAGTGCAGTAGTAGAAGTACGAGATAATATTAAAGAAATTGAACAATTGATCGGCAAGTATGAAGAAACTTATTTAATTGAAGAGGAACAAGCTGGTTTGGTAGTTTGGCACAAAGCTTGGGAAGATTATAAAATAGTTGTGGAAAAGAACTTGACTCTAGTTGAGAATAACAATATAGACTCAGCCAGAGCTGGTGCTCTTTCTGGTGGCAAGGCTTTTGAAGAAGCAAAATCTGCTGTTTTTAGACTTATTGAAGTTAATATTAGCCGTGGTGAAATTCTTCATAGCGAGTCTGTAAGAGATGGACAGCAAACAATTACAGCCGCTTGGATGCTTTCGCTACTAAGTATTGTACTTGGTGTGCTAATTGCTATTGTAGTTAGTCGTTCAGTAGTCATTCCGCTCAATGCTTTGTACGAAAAGATTAATGAGATAGCAGAACAGGGTGGCGATTTAACGCAAAAAGTATCTATTAACAGCAAAGACGAAGTGGGTCAGTTGGCGGAAGCTGTAAATAAGCTAATCTCTAAGCTCCGTTCTATTGTTGCAGATGTAGCCGCAACGGCTCAGGATGTATCAGAAAAATCACAGGAATTGGCAATGAATAGTGATGAAAGTAGTAAGGCTACAGAACAAGTTGCTATTACTATTGGAGAAATAGCAAAAGGAAATCAGGAAGTTGCCACAGCTGTGAATAATTCTGTATCTGTTCTAGGTCAGATTCAAGCTTTAGCTTCAAATACAGAGGTAGTAGTAGATAATGCTTCTATAGAAGCTAAGAAAGTTGAAAATGCTATTGTCTTAGGTCAAGAAAAAATAGATCTACAGAGAGAAATGATGGATCGTAACCGGGCGATTTCTATTACTGTAGCGAAAGCTATTGGTGACCTAGATGATCGTTCTAAGTCAATTCAAAAGATTGTACAGACCATATCGGGAATTGCGACTCAAACTACCCTACTAGCTTTTAATGCGGCCATTGAAGCCGCTCGAGCAGGTGAAAGTGGACGGGGCTTTGCAGTTGTAGCTGATGAGGTCAGAAAGTTAGCAGAAGAATCATCACAATCTACGGGAGAGATTATTACATTAATAGATGGTATTACTTCTAGTATTACTGTGGCAGTAACTCAGGTTAGTGAAGTAGAGTCTATTGTACAAGAGCAGTCGCACTCCGTAGAGGAAACGAAAGCTCTCTTTGAAGAGATTAAAATAGCTATGACAGGCATGCTTAAAGAGATCTCGTTAATGACCCTAAAGTCTAATGAAATCATGAACTCTGTAGATGGATTAAACAAAGATATGCAAAATATTTCAGCTATTACAGAGGAAGCTTCAGCAGGGACAGAAGAAGTTTCTGCTTCATCGGAAGAACTAACAGCAAGCATAGAACAACTGTCTGCTATGGCGGCTATGCTATCTGAGCAAGGTGAGAAGCTAAAGGATATGATGGCTCAGTTTAGATATTAGGTAATTAGAAAGGACCTCACGACAAGTAGCGTTACTCGTAGTGAGGTCCTTTTTTTTATTGAAAAGATATTTTTCGCAATGGTTCTATGGCTCTTGCATGTATACCGGCAAAGTGAGCTAATAAAATACCGTAATTCACGATAGGTACACCGGCTACTTTGGCTCTTGTAATCCGAGATAGCATTTGTTTGCGGTTAATCATACAAGCACCACAGTGGACGATTAAGTTGTAAGAGCTTAGATCCTCCGGCATCGTTTGGCCAGAAGCAAACTGGAAATTTAGTTTCCCGCTAGCTTTTTTTTCCAGCAATTTGGGGATCTGTACTGTACCGATATCTTGATGCTGTCTACGATGAGTACAAGCTTCAACAATAAGTACAGATTGACCTGGCTCAAGCTTTTCAATTTTCTGTAATCCTTCGTTAAGCTCCTTAATATCACCCTTATAACGAGCCATTAGTATGGAAAAGCTGGTTAGAGCCATTTGCGGTGGTAGTAGTTCCTTCACCTGATGAAAAGCTTGAGAATCTGTAACGACTAGAGTAGGTGGAGAAGCCATTTTGCTTATTGATTCAGTTAGATTTTCTGGTTGCACCACAATAGTTATAGCTTGGTGATCGAGAAGTTCTCGTAAAGTTTGTACTTGAGGTAGGATTATTCGTCCTTTAGGTGCTGAATCATCAATAGGCACTACTAGAATGACTACATCTCCAGGGTTAATCAGATCTGCGATAATGGGAGGTGCTTCTTCTCGTTCTTGTGCTACTTTAATCAGCTCGTCGAGAAGAGAGGTCAGCCCTTGGCCTGTTCTAGCGCTGACGAATACAGACGGCACTTCTATATTTTTCAAGTCATTAGAGTCTTGGCAACATAACTTTTGCTCTTCTGTTGAAAGTAGATCTATTTTATTCCACACTATAAGGACAGGAAGAGCTGATGATTGCAAGATTTGAAGCCACTGCCGATCCTCTTCTGTCCATCCAGTTGTAGCTTCTAAGACTAGTAAAGCTACGTCTGTTTTGGCAAATACTTCTCGTGTTTTTTTTACTCGGAGAGCTCCTAACTCACCTTCGTCATCATAACCAGGTGTATCAATAAGTACAACTGGACCAAGGGGCAGAATTTCCATTGGTCGGTAGACCGGATCTGTTGTTGTCCCCGCCTGTGGTGAAACAATAGCCGCTTCTTGATTCGATAGTGCGTTAATCAAGCTAGATTTCCCGCTATTTCGACGCCCTAACAAAGCAATATGCAATCGTTCACCTCTAGGTGTATCTTGAAGACTCAATATCTACGAACTCCCTTCCGAACCTATAGCTATTTAATAATCAACTAACTATGTTGGAAAACTTATTTTCTCGTTGGCCAATTCAAGTATGCAGGTATCTCCCGCTTGGCCTCAAGAATAGAGCGGCAAGCAAAATCAAGGTCAACTTTAGCCTTGTTCTTATAGAGATGATAGTGAGAGCGAACTTCTTCAGGCGTATGAGTAAGCATAATAGAGTTAGCCCCCCATTGTAAGCCTAGACGTTGTCCGTCGGGGTGGAGGCTAGCTAAAGCTGTGGTAGAAGGGATAAAGACACGGCCACAAAGTAACCGTGTAACAGCGTAAACGCGCAGTGTAATAGCAAGATCTCCAGCTGGTTGATTAGCTAAGGGTGTACCTGCCGCCGGTAAGAAAGGACCAATACCAATCATATTCGCACCAAGCTGACGCCAGTAAAGAATATCTTGCGCTAGAGAGGCTACTTTCTGTCCAGGCAATCCTACTAGACCGCCCGTACCAAGCAAAAAGCCTGCTTCACGAAGCCAGAGTAGGTGCTGCATGCGTTCTTCTAAATCATCGTCAGGATGGACTTTGCTGAAAAGTTCATGATCTGTTGTTTCAATTCTTAATAAATAATTGTTAGCGCCTGCTTGACGAAAAGCTTTATAATCGGCCAAAGATCGTTCGCCTAGGCTTAAAGTAATGCGTAGCTTGAAACGTTCTTTAATAGCTTCAATCATTTTTATAATGGAAGCTGTCTCGTTTTCCTGCTCTTCTCCCGATTGCAAGATAACAGTACGAATACCCATGTTGTATATATCTTCAATAGCTTGCATGGTTTTTTCTAGATCTAGGCGATAACGTGTTAGTTGGATGTTGCTTTTTCGAAGGCCACAATAGTGACAATCTTTGCGACAAATGTTGCCAAATTCAACAGCACCGCGAACATCAACAACATCGCCTAATGTTTCTTGACGAAGTGCCTCAGCAGATAAGCGTAGAGCTTCTTCATCCTCTACTGTTGGAGGAGACAAAAGATAAGTGACTTCTTCTACAGTCCAATCTTGTTGATCCCGACAACGTAAAAGTGCATCACCATATGCTGTTGTTTTTATTGATTCTAGAGCTTCATGCCAAGCAGGACCAGCTGGACGACGACGCCAGGGCTCTAAATATGTGGGGATAAGGGACTGTAAGCTCATTAGTTCTTTTACTTCTGGTGCTAACAACCCGGAAAATACAATTGCTGTTGTACAAACAGGACCATAACCTTTAGGTGTTGGAATAAAATCGCCTTGCAAGCCGGCCTGCTCCATCTGTTGTTGAGCTTGTAAGGTTTGTTGCATAGAAGGAAATATAAGTAGCCACCGTTCGTCAGAAGTAGCAGTAAGGTACTTGTTCAGTAAAGACATCAGGAAGCCCCTTTCTAATCGAAAAACCTTACTGTATATAATAGGCAAAAGCTTATCTTAGACTTATTTACACTTATTAAAGTTAGATAAAGAGATCTCTTTTTCCGCTTTGTAGTTCACTCAGGTTCTTCTTCAAGGTCGTCGCTTGTGAAGCTGGTAGTTTCTCGATTTCTTGCTTTATCAATTGCTGACCTAGTTTTCGGCTTTTTTCATTGCCGTAATCGATTAGGTACTCTTCTAAAGTAAGTAAAGCATTAGGACTACAGAGTTTATGAATTATACCAGACTTAGCTAGTTCCATAAAAGCTTCTCCCGTTCTTTCATTGCGATAACAAGCAGTACAAAAACTTGGGATAAAGCCTTCTTCCATGATGGAACAAAGGACTTCTTGGAGAGGTCGATGATCTTCTAGACAAAATTGACCTTCAAGAGGAGCGCTTGTTGTCTCTAAGGACTCTTTGCTTAGAGGAGCGTAACCACCTGGTTGAGTTGATGAGCCAGCACTAAGCTGAGAAACGCCAAGATGTAGTAAGTCGGTGCGTAAGGTAGCAGATTCTCGAGTGGAAAGAATAATTCCTGTATAAGGTACGGCCAAGCGAAGAATAGCTATGATTTTTTTGAAAGTCTCATCGTCTACGGGAGCTGGAATCGCTGTAAGAGCCATTCCTGGTGCTTTTTTTATACGGGGCACTGAGATAGTATGAGGACCAACTTTATATTGTTCATCAAGGAGTCGGGCATGTTCAAGGAGCGCTAGCACTTCAAAAGAATAGTCATAAAGGCCAAAAAGAACACCTAAGCCTACATCGTCAAGTCCGGCTTCAATAGCACGGTTCATTGCTGTCAAGCGATAAGAATAGTCTTTCTTAGGACCAGAAGGGTGTAGGTATTCGTATTGTCTGGGGTGGTACGTTTCTTGAAAGAGTTGATAAGTACCAATTTGTGCTTCTTTTAAGATTCTAAATCCTTCTACCGAAAGAGGGGCACAATTTATATTAATGCGACGAATATCGACAGCCTTATAGACAGATTCAACAATGGAAGCAATCCCTTCTGCTTCAGCATCAGGCAGAGCTTCCCCTGTAACAAGCAAGAGCCTACGATGGCCTTCTTGGGCTAAAAACTTAGCTTCCTGTTGAACCTCAGGCAGAGAAAGGCGACGGCGTGGCAAACTTTCATTGGCCTGGCGAAAGCCACAGTATAAGCAATTGTTTATACAGTAATTACTTGTATAGAGAGGCGCAAAAAGTACAATGCGCTTACCATAAATTTCTTCTTTTACCTTGGCGGCTGTGTCATATAAGTGCTGTAATAAGGCAGGGTCTTGTAGATTAAGTAGATAAGCACTTTCTTGAAGAGTTAGCCCCTTTTTCTCTTTACCTTTAGTAATAATTTCTTGGATAAGTACTTTGTCGAGCTTTTTTGCTTTCTCGAGGGCCTCGTAGATTTTGGCCAATTGGATATTCATAAAAAGAGCCCTCCTGTAAAATCAAAAACTTTGGCTATATCTATTTAGGGTTTTCTCATATTAGGTTTTTTCATAAGTTTTGTTTCTTTTGCTTTTACTAGTTTAGCGATTACTTCGTTAACTGGCGTCGCTACGGCGTATTTTTTGCCCAAAGCAACGACTGCTCCGTTTAAGGCATCGATTTCTGTTCTACGCCCTCTTTGAATATCTTGTAACATAGAAGGATGATGTGATGCTGTTATAGGTACGAGTTGATCATAAAAGGCTTTCAGGTAAGCCTCCTGGTCAGGCCAGAGTGTCTTTTGTCCCATCGCATCCAATAAAGAAAAGATTTCTGCAATTATATGATTCATAATTTGGCGAGAATGGTCTAATTCAGCTAGTGTACCATAATTTACTTCCAATATAGCACCTAAAGAGTTCAGAGCAGAATTATATATGATTTTACTCCAGATATATTTCATAACATCTCTTGATGAACCTGTTGGAATGTTAGCTTCACAAAAAGTTTTAGCGATTTCCTCTAGGATATGTAATGGAACTTGCTCTGTTGGTGAACCAATGATTACATCATCAGCTATGACAGTTACTTTTGATTGACCCAAGGCAAGAGTTTCCGCTCCAAAAATAACTCGAGCTAGAATTAGCTGATCTCTGGGAATATATTTGACCGCTTGCTCATAGTTACCAAAACCATTTTGGGCCAAAAGTACGTAGCTTTTTTTGGAAAGCAGGGGTTCTATTTGTCGAGCTGTCTCTTCTGTATCAAAACTTTTTACTGTTACAATTACCAGATCGGGACTATCTTGTAGCTCAGAAAGCTCTGTTATGAAGGTGCATTTTTTCGTTTTATGGTCTCCCCAAATCCCTGTTACTTTTAACCCTTCTGTTTGTAAGGTAGGTAAGGCTTTAGGGCGCACAAAAGCGGTTACATTATGACCTTTGTTTTGGAGAAAGGTTGCATAGACGGTGCCTAAAGCGCCAAGGCCGTAGATTAATACATTCATAATAAGACCGACTCCCTTTAGATAACTATAATGGCCTTATGTTATCATTTGCCCATTCACCTGGCAATGAAGGAAGCAGGATTTTCAAAGGAAGACTACGAAATATGTTTTTGTAAAAAAAGTAAAGATTCTGGAGAAATAAGACGAAAATACTTTTTACTATGTTACTTTTTGGGTCGGGGTGAAGGAGTGCAAAGTAAGATGCAAGAAGAGAAGACTAAGGAGTATAGTGAAGAACAGGTAAGCTTTAACTCTCACGATTATTATATAAACCGAGAGCTTAGTTGGCTTGAGTTTAATCATCGAGTTTTAGAAGAAGCTTTGAATAGTTCTAACCCTTTGCTAGAAAGGATCAAGTTTCTTTCAATTATGAGCTCCAATCTCGATGAATTCTTTATGGTGCGTGTCGCTGGGCTTCAAGATCAAGTAGAAGCAGGTTTTCGCAAGAAAGATGCTGCTGGCTTAGCACCTCTCGAACAGTTGCAGTTGATTTCCCAACGAGTTCACCGCCTCGTTGACGATCAATATCAAGAGTTGAATATGCAGTTATTGCCTGAGTTACAGAAAGAAGGCATATACTTTTATTCTTATCATCAATTAAATAAATCACAAAAAGCTTTTGTGGAAGAATATTTCGAACATATAGTTTATCCTGTATTAACACCTATGGCCGTTGATCAGAGTAGACCTTTTCCACTGTTGGCTAACAAAAGTCTGAACATTGCTGTTTTGCTAGAGCCGGAACAAACGCTCATCTGTAAGCGTTTGCTTTTTGGAGTTGTGCAGGTGCCTTCTGTTTTACCGCGCTTTATTTCTATTCCTGTTGAGGAAGGCTATGCTTTTTTGGCTTTGGAAGAAGTTATTAAAAACAATTTAGAAGTTCTTTTTCGAGGCAATAAAATAATTGATGCTGTAGCTTTTCGCATTACTAGAAACGCTGACTTATCAGTTGATGAAGAAGGGGCAGAAGATCTTTTATTAGCAATAGAGAAAGAGTTGCAGAAACGCAAATGGGGTGCAGAGGTACGTTTAGAAGTTGAGTCAACTGTTAGTACCGCTTTGAAGCAATATTTGCAAGAAGAGATGGAATTAGAAGATGAAGATATCTATCTCATTACAGGACCTCTTGACTTAACAACATTAATGAATATTTATGATCTTAAAGGATACGATCATCTTCGTTACAAAGCTATGCAACCGCAGATACCAGAAGATTTACTTGGTGAGAAAGATATTTTTGAAGCCATAGCCAAAAAAGATATTCTTGTTCATCATCCCTATGAGTCTTTTGATTGTGTCGTAGACTTTGTAACTAAAGCTGCTCAAGATTCTCAGGTGCTGGCTATCAAACAAACTTTATATCGCGTTAGTGGTGATTCTCCCATTATTCGAGCTTTGGCGGAAGCAGTTCGCAACGGGAAGCAAGTGACTGTGTTGGTGGAATTAAAAGCTCGTTTCGATGAAGAAAAAAATATTGCTTGGGCCAAAAAATTAGAAAAAGCAGGTTGCCATGTTATCTATGGCTTAGTAAATCTAAAAACCCATTCGAAGATAACATTGGTGGTGCGGCAAGAAGAAGGGCGCATTCGCCGCTATGTTCATCTAGGTACGGGGAACTATAACGATATTACAGCTAGTTTTTACACAGATTTTGGTCTTTTTACTGCCTCAGAAGAGTTTGGGGCTGATGCTACTGACTTTTATAATGAAGTCACAGGCTACTCTATGCCTTCCCGATGGCGTCAGTTAGCTGTTGCTCCAACAGGTATGCGCAAACATTTAGAAGATCTTATTGAGCGGGAGATTGCGATTAGCACAGAGGAGAATCCTGGACACATTATTGCTAAAATGAACTCTCTTAATGACGAAAGAATGATTCAGTGTCTCTATAAAGCTTCTTGTGCTGGGGTAAAAATAGATCTTATTGTTCGAGGAATATGTTGCCTCCGTCCTGCTATCGAAGGTGTTAGTGAAAATATTAGAGTAATTAGTATAGTTGGGCGTTTTTTGGAACATCACCGCATTTTCTATTTCCGAAATGGAGGAAAGGAAGAAGCTTATCTTTCTAGTGCTGATTGGATGCATCGTAATCTGGAACGACGTGTAGAATTGCTATTTCCAGTAAGAGACGAAAAGTTACGCAATAGGCTAAAGAAAAGTTTGGACATTATGCTAGCTGATAATGTGAAAGCTCGGATAATGAAAGCTGATGGAACTTACGAAAAAATAGCAACACCTAATCAAGAGCCTTTTGAAAGCCAAGAATATTTCATGAACCATGCTACTCGAAAAGTAGCTTGGGCTCAGGACTGTGGGATTATATAATTGTGGTATTATATAAAGAATGAGACCGGCGATAGTACCGGTCTCATTCTTTATGGTCCTAGAGCAACAAGAGGTTGCGTTGTAATAATCAATTTATGACCAAAAACTCTTTTGAAATCGTCAGCTACTTTGTGAGCATGACAGATCTCTAAGTCAGCAGGATCTGTTGTGATAGCAGAAATATGAATAGCATCTACATATTGATGACAACGTACATCTTTAATAATAGCTGCTTCACTTCTCTCTAAAGCTTCAGCAATACGTAACAATATAGAAAGTTTTCTTACCATATCCCAATCTTTCTTGGAGAGAATATCGCTATAGTCAATCCATTGCTCTCGGATTTGCTTGGCATGGGAAGCTGCTGTAAAAGCTGTTAGCAAGATTTCTCGATGGCTTAGTCCATTAATTCTTGAATTAGCAATAATATAAAAACTGTGTTTGTAGTGGTCGTAAAAATTGATAACAATTCCTACATCATGAAGCAAGGAAGCAACTTCTAATACTTTTCTGGCTTGCTCATCTAATTCATGAATAGGTAGTAATTGATCAAACATAGATAAAGTCAGTTTGGCTACATGGCGACTGTGCTTGCTTTCCAAATCATAATATTTCATTAAGTTGTCCACGCTATGGGCTCGTACATTTTCAACAATCGGTTCGACTTGATGGCGTAACAAATGCTTATAAAGAAGACCATCACGAAGACCAGAACCGCAAATTATCACTTCTTGAATAGTCATATAATGGGCAAGTTCATTAACAATAGACACACCAGCTACAATTATATCAGCGCGGTCTTTTGACAGCCCCACAATTTTTTTGCGCTTTTCAAGATTAGAACATTTTAGTAAGCGGTAAATTTCTTGGACATCGTTATTGGTCATGCGATAGTTGTGAGTTACATCAAAACTATATTGTTTTCTTTTGCGGTCTATCTTCGATAAGTTACGAAAAGTACCGCCCAAACCAATCACTGGATAGGTAGGCTCAGTTTGTAGCCAGGAGATTTGATTAAAACTTTGTCGCAAATATATTTCCATTTTCTTAAGCTCTTCTTCTGTTGGTTTATCAGCATTAAGAAATAGTTCAGTTAATGTAACAGCGCCAAAAGGCAAACTGATAGCATGTGAAATGCGTCGATTTTCAACTAGAACAAGCTCTGTAGAGCCACCACCAATATCAACGATTAAACCATCTTCTACTTCAACAGTGTTAATAACACCATAATAAACAGTTTGTGCTTCTTCATAGCCTGATAAAACTGTAAAATCAAGGCCTGTACTATTTTTCACTTCAAGTAGAAAGTCTGCCTGGTTCAAAGCTTGTCGAACGGCGGCTGTAGCAACAGCGAGTATTTTGTTTACACCATGAGCTTGACAAAGATTTTGGAAAAGACGTAGCACATCAATAGTTCTTTTGATGGCAAAAGGTCTCAGGATCTTCTCCGGGCCCATACCTTGGCTTAACCTAACGCCTTCTTTGGCTTCGTCTATAAGTTTATAAGAGCCATCCTCAGAGAGCTGAACAACCATGAGACGAACTGAGTTAGAACCTAAATCGATGATACCGACTCTTTCCATAAATGCATCGCATCCTCGTTGCTAATAAGCACTATTCTTTGAAAGACCTAGCTTTCAATACAAAAAATTCTAACGCAGATATATTGAAAAAGCAATGAAAGAGTAAGCAGGATTCTGATTATTTTCATGGAAATATGCTCATATGAGAACAATCTTAAGGTATGGATTTCTATGACTTAAGATGATAGCTAGGAGGGAGTGGAATGAAAGATTTCCATAAAAGTATAAGCAAAGCCCTCGATGCTCAACGATCTGCTGTGGCAAGGGAGCTTTATAAGCGTCAACATAACTTAGACACCGAATTAAGCAGAAGATTCGGACAATTAAGCCAAGAAAGAGCATTAGAAGACTTTGAAAGTCATTTGGCTTACTTATCAGAAGCGATTCGCGCAAATCAACCTATGCTTTTTCTCGATCACATTGCTTGGTTGAAAAGTTTATTAGAAGGAATGAAGGTGCCGGCAGAGGACTTGTCAGCTCACCTAGATTTAATCTTGTCTGTATTAATGGGATATTTACCAGAAAAAGCAAAAGCGGTTCCTACACATTTTATTCAACTGGCTCAGCGTCAACTTCCCAACATGCCTGCTCAATTAAATCCTTTTATTGATGATGGAGATGAATATGAGGAGTGGAATGAGCTAGCTAGTAATTATTTACAAGCTTTGTTAGATGCGGACCGAGAAAAGGCACTTATGCTTATCGAAGAGGCTTTCCAAAGAGGAGTAACTATTAAAGATATTTATCTTAAAGTTTTCCAAAGAACGCAGTATGAAATTGGACGTCTCTGGCAGATTAATCGTTTGTCTGTAGCGCAGGAACACTATTGTACGGCGGCAACGCAATTAATAATGTCACAGTTTTATCCAAAAATATTCAATAATCCAAGAAGAACAGGATATCGCATGGTCGCTACTTGTGTAGGTGGCGATCTTCATGAAATGGGAATTCGAATGGTTGCTGACTTTTTTGAAATGGAAGGTTGGGACACTTATTACTTAGGTGCTAATATGCCAATTGCAGGGATCATTTCAGCTATAAAAGAATGGAATGCTCATCTTTTAGCTTTGTCGGCAACGATGACTTTTCATGTCAGCACTTTAGCTAAGGTGATTGAGGCTGTGCGAAGTGATCAAGATTGTGCAAAAGTAAAAATCTTGGTTGGTGGTTATCCATTTAATATTGCTCCGGATTTGTGGAAAGAAATTGGTGCTGATGGCTATGCAAAAGATGCTAATGAAGCGATTATCATGGGCGAAAAAATCTTGAACTGTTCTAGTTATTCATGATCCTAGGGGTTAAAAGCTTTTTATAATAGAAGTCGCCTGGACAGGAGCAAGGAGGGTTTTCCTTCAATATGTCTCAAGAAGAAAGTGCTGGCATTTCAGTGGTCTGTGATTTTAATGGCATTGTGTTACGGATTGTTCGTGATGAATTGGCCTTAAATATTACCGAAGGGCAACCTTTTAGCGATATTGTTACTAATGAAAGTGTAGACAAAGCAGAAAACTTTTTATCTATGCTCCGCTTACAAGGCGCTGTTTTCGACTGGGAATTTTATGTTAATGTAAGTAATAAGCCAAAACTGATTTACTTCGCTGGGGGATCGACAGAAGGCCGGTTTTTAATCGTAGGAAGTCAGTCACGATCAGGAATTATACGTTTTTATGGCGAAATGATGAAAATCAACAACGAGCAAACAACAGCACTACGTTCCGCTTTGAAGAACCTATCTTTACAAGCAACGATGCAAGCTCTACGGGATAAAGAGCTTTATGATGAATTAACAAGATTAAACAATGAATTGATCACATTACAAAGAAGGTTAGCGAAGAAGTTAGAAACAAGTGAAGAAAGATATCACTTGTTAGCTGAGCATTCTTCTGATCTGATTTCGCGTCATTCAGCCGAAGGGATTTTTCTTTATGCCTCACCAGCTTCTAAAGCTTTGTTAGGCTATGATCCAGCAGAAATGCTTGGTCATTCTGTTTATGAGTACTATCATCCTCGAGATTTAGAGGAATACAGTAGAAAAATTATTGCAAAAGAATTAGGCGCTGAGAGGTATCCTGTTCAATATCGTATGCGCAAAAAAGATGGCACTTACATATGGTTCGAAACGACAAACCAAGCTGTCTGCCACCCCGACACAGGGGAAGTACATGAAATTATTGCAGTTTCCCGCGATATTACGGAACGAAAGAATGCTGAAGTAGAATTAAGGAGTGCTAAGGAGACGGCTGAATTAGCCAGTCAAGCGAAAAGTGTCTTTTTAGCAACTATGAGCCATGAAATTAGAACACCTCTTCATGGTATTATAGGTATGACAGAAGTTTTGAATGACCTGAATTCAGAGGAGGAGCAGAAAGGGTATATCAATATTATTCGAGACTCTGCCAACTTGTTATTAGCAATTATTAATGATGTATTAGACTTCTCCAAGATAGAAGCTGAGAAAATGGAGCTCGAACTTTATGCTTTTGATTTGAAAGCATTGCTAGATGATATTGTAAATATCTTATCTACTAAAGCTAAATCGAAAGAACTTATATTAAATTACCACTACGATAAGCAGGCACCTAAGGTTATACGTGGTGATGGGAGAAGACTTCATCAGATAATCATGAATTTAATGAGCAATGCTATGAAGTTTACTTCTCAAGGTGCTATCTCTTTGCGAGTATATTTACAGAGGCAAGATAGATACTTTAGTACTATTCGCTTTGAAGTAATAGATACGGGCATTGGCATTCCAGAAGAAGTTCAACAGAAACTATTTAATCCTTTTACACAGGCTGATAGTTCTACAACAAGAAAGTTTGGTGGCACTGGTCTTGGCCTGGCTATTACCAAGCGTCTAGTGGAGATGATGGGCGGTCAGATTGGTGTTTATAGTAAAGAAAAAGAGGGTGCTACTTTTTGGGTAGTCATACCTTTTTTACTCCATAATGAAGAAGATGTTTTGGAAGAAATCGAAAATGGGCAAGCGGAAAAAATAAGCGACCATCTAGAAGAAAATTTATGTGAACTAACAAAAGGAAGAACCTTTTTACTTGCCGAAGATAATAAGGTAAATCAAAAGTTAGCAATGATTCAATTAAAGAAGCTAGGTGTGAAGGTTCATATTGCAAATAATGGGAGAGAAGCAGTAGAAGCTTTAGCGAAAAATCAATACGATATGGTACTTATGGACTGTCAAATGCCAGTTATGGATGGTTATGAAGCAACGGAAATGATTCGGCAGATGGAAGTGTTGACGGGAAGGTACACACCAATAATTGCAGTTACAGCTAGAGCTTTAGCCGGTGATCGAGAGCAGTGTATTCGTTGTGGCATGGATGATTATATTAGTAAGCCAGTAAAAATGGAGGACTTGCGAAGAATTCTGGTACAATGGTTGCGAGTAGATAAGAATAAAGTTAGTGAAAATACCCAAATAAGTGAAGGTTCTATTGATGACAAAAGAGTTTCAGAGGAGGCGAAAGAACACTTGATGAGTTCTAGCAGTCAGGATGGTTACGGTGACGGTAAGGACTGGAAAGTAGATGAAATTCTAGAGCTTCGGTCATTGAGAGAGATTAATGAGTTAGCTATGGATAGTGAACCTGAATTTTTAGGTCAAGTCATACAGATGTATCTAGAAGATACCCTTCCACGCCTTGACTCTTTGCGTGAGGCTGTATCAAAAAAAGATAGCTATGTCTTAGAAAAAGTAGCCCATAGCATGAAGTCAAGTAGTGCTAGCTTAGGTGCTATCTATTTAGCAGAACAATGTGCTAAGATGGAGAAAATGGGTAGACAGAAAATTGAGGAAGGGCTCGATGAGACTCTTGAAGAAATACTTAAAGCCTTCCAAAAAGCACAGTGGGCTTTACAAGAAGTTGCTTCGGGAGCTCAGAAATTATAAAGCAAAAAATCAACTGAAGGAATCATTTTTTTATTAGATAGAAGAAAGCGCTCATACCTTTTTTTCGAGGTGTGAGTTTTTCTTTTGTCCTTTTTTGCGTATACATGACTGAGTAACATATTTTTCATGGTTTCTTCGAAAGGAGGGTTGGAGTGTACTGGCTTTTTTTGCGTCGTAAAATACTAATAGTTTCTCTAGTGATGCTAGTACTCCTGTTAGCTGTTAGTCTCTATTTCTTTTTGTGGTCTACTCTAAAACCTCCAAAAGATAAGTCTTTACCCCCAGCGGCGAGCTCGCCCTTACAAGAGAAAAGAATTTTGATCGACGTAGGTCATGGAGGGATTGATGGTGGTGCAAGTAAAGGAGATGCTCTCTTAGAGAAAGACATCAATTTAGAGATGGCTTTGCAACTACAGAAAGTTCTTCAAAACCAGGGTGCTATAGCCTTGCTTTCTAGAGATCTGGATAGGGATCTAAGTGGTGTCGATCCTAATGATCGGAGAAGAAACACTCTAGATCTAACAAACCGTATTCGTTGGGCTAATCAAGTTGGTGGTGACATATTCTTAAGTTTGCACATGAACTCTTCTCAAAGCAGTCGTGTTCGCGGTGCTTTATTGCTTTATTATAAGCATGTCAAGGAAGATTCAGAGACAGAACGATTAGCTCAGCATCTGCAAAGAGAACTAAATTATTTCTACAGCTCTTATGCTCATAAAGGAGAAATCTACAAGCATAATCCAATGAAGGGAAATTATTTTGTTTTGAAACATACTAAAATGCCAGCTGTAATTGTCGAAATGGGCTTTATAACTAATAATGAAGATCGGAAGGTTTTTCAAAATGAAGAATTTCAACAAGCTTTTTGCGAGGCCCTTGTCAAAGGATTGATCAAATATTTCTCTCAAGTGCCAGATAAGTATATTCCTTCAGAAAGGCCGGGGATGAATGAAGGACTTTGAATAAAAGAAATAAAAAAATGCCAGAGCAATTTAGCTCTGGCCAATAGGGATGAAAGAGATTTTACTTTTTCATGAACTTATCAACTTCGTCCCAGAAACTCTGATCTTCAAAACCTAGTCTCCAGATGCCAATACCGCCAAGATCATGTTTGTCGACTAAAGCAAGCTTATAAGCCATAGAACGAGGATTTTCATACCAGACTTCGTGACGAATACCTCTTTCATCAGTGTAATGGAAGAAGGGAGATTTTGCAGTATTATCCCAAGAAGGTGTAATATTGTACTGATCTAGTAGTTTAGGTACGCTGTGATAATTAACTACTTTTGTATTGCTTCCGTACCAGTCGTAACCATATGCGGCAATACCGAGCAGAATCTTCTCGCTGGGAATAGTAGAAACAGCATAATTTACAGCTCTTTCTACATAGCCGATGGAAGCTACAGGACCAGGAGTACCGCCAAACCAGTGCTCATCGTAAGTCATGATCTGCACATAGTCAGCGTATTTTCCAAGGGCAGGAAAGTCAAAAACACCACCCCAGGGAGAAGTTTTATCATCAAAAGTTTTACCAGTTACAGAAACAATAACTGTATAGCCGAGAGGACCAAGTTCTTCTTTTAGTTCTTTGATGAACTGAGTATAGTTGGGGCGTTCTGTCGCTCTTATGTACTCAAGGTCAACATTAACACCAGCATAGCCGTGAGCTGGTAGAATTTGTTTCAACTGATTGATCAAATTCTGACGAGCACTTGGGCGGCTGAGCAAATTAGAGGCAATATCCATATCAAAGCCTGTAGGATAGACATAGTTGTGGATCAAAGCATAAGATTGAATACCTTTGGACTTAGCAAGAGCAAGGCCATCAGTAGGAGCTGTTCCATGGAGATTTCCTTGTCCATCTACACGGTATGAAAAAGTTGACATGGCATTAAAGTGATCACCATAGCTAGCTAGAGAATTGTAGGATATTTTGTCACCTGGATAATCAACTGTATAGTAACCGAGAATAATCTTATTACTCTGCGGGGCGGGCACTGGCTCAGGTGTTGGTGTTGGCTCAGGCTCTGGAGCAGGTACTGGTTCAGGTGTCGGTGTTGGCTCAGGTGCTGGTGTTGGCTCTGGTTTAGGCTCTGTTGGTAAGGGTGCAGAATTGCCAAAAGAGCTTGTCCACACTAGCTGTATGGCTTGTTGTGTTTGCACATTGGCAAAACCGTTGTTAGGTCTGATGCTGTTAGCACGTTGAAATTCTCTTACAGCATCACGAGTATCAGAGCTGTAGAAGCCTGTAGGTGTGTGTGCTAAGTACTTAAGATCGAAAAGGTATTGCTGTAACTGTGCTACATCAGAGCCTGAAGATCCTTGATTTAGCGTACGAGTACCATAGTTGCTATCGGCTGTGGCCATAACAGGTATCAATAAAGAGACGAAAAAGAGCATGAGTGTAACTAGGGTTGCTTTTTTCTTCATCGATGTCCTCCTTACTTGATTAGAGCAATGTTGAATAGTTATAGATAGCGCTTGCCTGCCGTAAGACTAATTTTAATTTACCACAAGGAAAAAATTGATACATCAGGCCAAGGTCCCGAATCTATCAATTATTAATAGTAATTAATGGAAAGTAATCTAAGAGACGGCCTTGAGCAAGTTAGAAAGCAAAGAGATGTAAAAGTTATTATTCATAGTATTAGTGAAAAGGCGGCAAAAAGGGATTACTAGTTACCATTACTGATTGACAAATTATTTACTTTAAGGCAAAATATTTCTAGGGTTTTAGTAAAATAAATAGTTGTGATTTTATAGAGAAAGCTAATGGCTCGCAAATTATGTAAGGAGGCCAATGTTTTGAAAGCTGTGCAAGTAAAAGAAGGTATCTATTGGGTTGGTGCCATTGATGGTGGTTTGAGAGATTTTCATGGATACCTCACACAAAGAGGTTCTACTTATAATGCTTACTTAATCATTGATGAAAAAATCACTCTTGTTGATACAGTTAAGCATTATTTATACGATGAAATGATCGAAAGGATCTCTCAAATCATAGATCCTTCCAAAATTGATTACATTATCTGTAACCACGTAGAAATGGATCACTCTGGAGGCATTCCCAAACTGTTAGAAGTAGCACCGAATGCCACGATTGTGACTTCACCGAATGGAGAAAAAGGCTTACGAGCTCATTATAAAAAAGACTGGGAGTTCAAAATTGTAAAATCAGGTGACACACTGAATATCGGAAAGCGCAATTTAGCTTTTGTTCTCACTCAGATGGTACATTGGCCAGATAATATGGTTAGTTATTTAGTAGAAGATAAGATTCTATTCTCTAACGATGCTTTTGGGCAACACTTAGCTTCAGAAGAGCGTTTTGATGATGAAGCTTCTATGCCTATTGTTATGGAAGAAGCTAAGAAGTATTACGCTAACATTGTGCTACCTTATGGTGGTCAAGTACAAAAAGCATTAGAAGCAGTAGCACCGCTAGAAACAGATATAATTGCTACAAGCCACGGTATTATTTGGCGCTCTCACATTGCGGAAATCATAGAAGCTTATAAGCAATGGTCAACGAATACAACAGCACCTAAAGCAGTAATTGTCTATGACACCATGTGGGATTCTACAGAAAAAGTTGCTTCTGCTATTCAAAAAGCTTTTGAAAATAAAGGATACCAAGCAGTAACAATGTCTCTAAAGGAAAACCATATATCAGATGTAATGACAGAAATAATTGATGCCCAGTATATTTGTGTAGGCTCTCCTACTCTAAACAATAACTTACTGCCTTCTGTTGCCGCTTTCTTAACCTATCTAAAAGGCTTATCTCCAAAAGGGAGAAAAGCATTGGCATTTGGATCTTATGGTTGGGGTGGACAAAGTATTGGTCAGGTAGAAGAATGGTTAAAAAGCTGTGGCTTTGAAATGCTGGAACAAAGTAAAGTACAATACATTCCTGATCAGGAAATTTTAGAAGCAATTACTGCAAAAGTAGCAAATGAATTAAAGTAAAACTACCTTAACGACAGGGAACTGCAAAGTTCGTGAAAATTCTTTCAGTGCCTAGAAGGTAAATCGATGATTGATGACGAAAGTAATTAGGTGAAATATTAATTCTTTCAATTCATCGATAAGGCAGGGATAAAATTGACGGGGGCTCGTTTGATTGCAACAAGGTTTTGTTCAGAATGTAATAAGAACGCCAAAGTCAATCTTGCTCAATTTCTTGGCAGCACTATGGAAGAGATTATAAAGCAAGCGAAAGAGACGGAGCTTTATGTCCCTTCTGTACATTGTTGTGGTCAAGAAGCCTTAGCTACTCACTTTGAATTATTTGTGGGGAAGCAGATTGTATTTTTGATGAAGATTCAAAATAAAGGCTTTCAATTTTTTGACCAAACAATTGATGAAAAAGATGACGAACAAAGCCGTAAGAAAGATTTTCCCACTTTAATGCAAGAGCAAGATGATCACTGGAAGCATCGATCTACCCGTTTTTGGGATGGTTTTTACCATTTTTGCCAAAAGCAATGGGATGGCGTTCTAGAAGAAATGGTAAATCATGAAATAGCCATAGGCCTAGCTGCTGTTGGCTTTGATTTTGATGAGCTAGAAGGTCTTTCGCAAGCTTCTATGTTACAATTTGCAAAAGATCTTCCCCAAGATGAACATCAAATCTTTTTTGTTGCTGCAAACAAATTTCTGGTTAATACGTTGCAACACGACCTCTGTAAAAGCTGGAACAGTGTGAAAAAATATCAAAAGGAATATGGCAAGACTCGAACCAATTATATATTATTACATATTCCTTTGATTGAAGAATTTGAAGCAATGAGATTACAAGCTGTAACTATGTTAGTACCGGAAACGATCAAAACAGGATCAAAAGTTCTCTTTCGTAAGATTCAAAATCTTGAAAGTGAACTAAGTGGTAAGCGTGTAGCTATTAGTAACCTACGAGATCAACTAGTCTATGAACGGCAAGAAAAGGATAATTTAGAGGAAAAACTGAATCGTGCTAATCGAGAAATTCGCCGCCTACGTCAGGAGCGAAATTAAGCAGATCTAGATCTTCCAAAGGCCTTTACGCATTTTTGTGTAAAGGCCTTTTCTTGTGCAAAAAAAAACATCTTGGAATTTACGGAAAAATATGATAAAGTGAAGATGAACGCAAGTACAATCCAGTGATCTTTTTCAGCTTTAACCCTATGCTACCGTCACTATTTTATACAGTTACTTTTTCTTTTCGATGCGATATGAGGGGGTATGGAGCATGAATGAAAAAGATAAAGTTGTTTCTCTAGATTATTACAAGAAAAAGCAATTAGAAAAATTACAACAAGAGTCGAGAAATCATCAAGCTAATCAACTTGATACATTTGAGCAATTGTTAGAAAAAGCAATTCTTAAAGAGTTTGGCCCCATCTTAGCCGATAGTATCTATAAGTCCATCATTGGTGCTTACGCGTTTAGTGAAAAAGCTCATCACATTCTTTTTGATAGAGAAGGCGATGATGCCTTAAAAATACAAAACTTAAAAATGTGCTACGACGATTATAGTAATGAAGATGAAAAATGGGAAGATTGAAAGAAAAAAATTTCATTTTAAGCTTAAAAGGAGTAAAATGGTTCTTGTGAGTCCCAAGTAATCACCAGGTGGAGATTTAATTGTTGGCAAACAAGAGCAGAATAAAACATCAAAGTTTTTCGAAACTTTTGCTTTCAATCGCCCGTAATATACCGGGTCAAGGAATGACCATAAGACAATTGATTGATCAACTAGGAGAGAGGGGCTTACTGACTGTTTGTATGGTCCTTACTCTCCCTTTTCTGATTCCTCTATCTATTCCTGGTTCTAGCATTCCTTTTGGTTTAGCCATAATACTAGCTGGGATGGCTTTGATATTAAACCGACCTTTATGGTTGCCTCAAGGCTTTGCAGATAAAGAGATTGCTTCCGATTCTTTGAAATATATTCTTGAATCTGGCGCTAAGCTTTTAGCTAAACTTGAAAAGCTCATGCGTCCTCGTTTTCTTGTTTTAACAGAGGCAGATATGATGATTCGCTTTAACGTTTTTCTAATCATTTTTAGTGCCTTCTTGTTAATGGCTCCTTTACCGTTACCCTTATCTAACACTATTCCTGCTTATGCTGTCCTTTTTCTTGCCGCTGGCAGTCTGGAAAGGGATGGTTACTTGTTGATAGCCGGATACTTGCTCATAATTATAAGCCTTATTTATTTTGCCGTCGTTGCTTTACTTGGGGCGGTAGGTATGGAAGTTCTTTTCTTATTAACCATAGAGGATTATTTAGGTAGCTTAATGGCATAATCTGGGTTGTAATGACATAGTGAGCGATTTGCCAGTGCCATGTAGCCCTTGGCGAACGGCGTCATTACAACCCTATTACCAATAAAAAACAGCAACTTCAAGACTTCCGTTCTAAAAAAGAAGAACGGAAAAAAGGGAGCATCAGTAAAAAGGATGCTCCCTTTTTTTTACAGGCTATCTAACAGCGATAGCCTGTTCTAGAAGAACCGAGAATAGCAATAATGATAATCAAAATTGCCAAAGCAACGATATCGTTTCCAAAGAAACCACCGCAAGCACCACTCATAGATTGCTCACCCTTTCTCGAAGATACATTTTGGGAAACTTATCTTCTATAGCCAAAAAGATCAGGGAAGAAAGCTCCAATTACTATTAGAGCAATTACTAACCCAGCCACGTTGCGAAGACCGCCAAAGAAACCATGCCCTGCGTAGCTCACGGAAAAATCACTCCTTTCTAAGTGATTTAACTCTTTCTCTCTATAAAATGATATGGCAAAAAAATGAAATGGTGATAATATAAGGAATGTTCGAGCTTTTTTTTTCGAGACTGGAACTGATAGAAAAAATAGGGTAGAATACTACAGAAAAGATAGAATATTTGTATGAAATGGAATCAGAGGAGGCGTCACAATAATATGTCCGTCATCGTGATTGGTCATCGCAATCCAGATACAGACTCCATTTGTTCAGCTATTGCTTATGCTTACTTAAAGCGTCAAGTTACGAATGAAGCATACATAGCCGGGCGCTGTGGCAACGTGAAACCGGAAACCAAATTTGTACTTGATCATTTCCAAGTAGAAGAGCCAACGTACTTTGAAGATGTTAAAGCTCGTGTTACTGATATGATTGGCCAAGAAAGCCCTTTTGCTGTCTTAGCTAATGCTCCTATCCGTGATGTAGGTGTTTTAGCGGCCAAAGAAAATACCAAGTCCTTGCCTGTTGTAGATCAAGACTATCACCTCGTAGGTATGATTACCTTAGGTGATATTGCCGAAAGATATCTGAACTTAGAAGAGTTCAAAGATTTTGATAAAATGGGTATTACCTTAGGTGCTTTAGTTCATACCATGGGTGGTTGTTTCATCTCACCTACTGATGAAGAAAGACCTTTAAAAGGTAAAGCTGTAATTGGTGGCATGAATCCTAATAGCATGGTGAAGCATATTGAGCCTGGTGACTTTGTAGTTATTGGAGATCGGGAAGAAGCTCAATTGGCCGCTATCAAGGCTGGTGCTGGTTGCTTGATCATTACAGGTGGTTTTTCTGTTACCGAAAAAGTAAAATCAGAGGCTCTAACTGCAGGCGTTCCTATTCTGTCAGTGCCTCATGACACTTACAGTGCCGCACGCCTCTTGGGCATGTGCGCACCAGTCAACACGATTATGCATCAAGATGATATCATTGCTTTCCAAGAAGATGATTATGTAGATGACGTTCGTAAAGTCATGCTAGACACACGTTATCGATCTTATCCCGTTATTAATAAACAAAAACGCTTAGTAGGTGTTGTTTCTAGATACCACTTGCTAACAATGCAACGGAAACAAGTCATACTAGTAGACCATAACGAGAAAAGCCAAGCCGTAATGGGCTTAGAACAGGCCCAAATCCTAGAAGTTATTGATCATCACCGTATGGGAGATGTACAAACTGGCGAGCCAATCTTCTTCCGTGGTGAACCAGTAGGCTGCACATCTACCATTATTGCCTCTATGTATGATGAGCAGGATGTAGAGATACCCCAAGATATAGCCGGTATCATGTTAGCTGCTATCTTATCGGATACAGTGCTTTTTAAGAGCCCCACATGCACCAAAAGAGATAAAGTAATTGCAGAAAAACTAGCCCAAATCGCCGGTGTTGACATTATGGAATTCGGAAAAGCAATGTTTGCGGCAGGCTCTTCCCTTGAAGGTCGTAGCCCAGAAGAAATTATCTTCCAGGATTTCAAAGAATTTCACTTAGGTGATAAAAAGCTAGGTATCTGTCAGGTCGAAACGATGGATATGGAAGGCGCTCAGAAGCTGAAAGCAAACCTTCTAGATTCAATGGAGTCAATTCGCAGTGACAAAAAACTAGACATGGTATTGCTCATGCTTACTGATATTATTAACGAAGGTACTCTCTTGTTGACTGCTGGTAAGGATGTTGAAATCGTAGATAAAGCTTTCAAAGTTACAGTAAAAGATCAAGAAGCTTACCTGCCTGGCGTACTCTCTAGAAAAAAACAAGTCGTACCACCTTTGTCTGCTTTCTTAGGCGCCTAACTAAGAATTGCAGTGCAAGAAGCTATTTCAAAAAGTAATCATATAAAGACAGCATAAAAAATAGCACTTCACCTGCAATAAGGATGAAGTGCTATTTTTACTTACAATCATCGTACTAAAGCCACCTATTAGAAGAGGCAAATATCTTCTAGCCTTTCCAAACATACTATTTTCAAGAAAACAAGTAAACGTGAAGGGAAGTTATGGAATGAGTGATCAAACTAATACATTACCTCAACGCAATAGGGTGCAAGAAGAGTATCGTTGGCGTCTTGAGGATATTTATTCATCAGATGAGGCCTGGGAGAAAGATTTCCAATCTGTACCAGAACGTGTGCAAAAGATAAAAGCTTTACAAGGTCAGTTAAGCAAAAAAAGTAGCATCTTGTTACAAGCCTTACAACTACAAGACGATCTTGGACAGTTAATGGAGAGTTTATTTACTTATGCAAGAATGCGCCGTGATGAGGATAATAGCAACACAACTTACCAAGCGCTCACCGATCGGGTTACTGCCTTAGGTAGTGAAGTAAATAGTACTACATCTTTTCTATTACCAGAAATACTAGCTATTCCTGACGGAACCTTACAAAATTTTCTGCAAAAAGAGGAAGGCCTGGAGCTATACAGATTTGCTTTAGACGATCTAAGACGTCAAAAACCTCATGTACTGTCAGAAAAAGAAGAAGCCTTATTAGCGCAAACAGGTGAAGTTACAGGAGCGGCTAGTAAAATTTTTACCATGTTGAACAACGCTGATCTTACTTTTCCAGTTGTAAAAGATAGTCAAGGTAAGGAGATTCAAATTACTCATGGTCGTTATGGTCAGTTGATGGAAAGTAGAGACCGCGATTTGCGACGCCATACTTTTCAAGCACTTTATAAAACTTATCGTGGCCTAGAAAATACAATATCAGCTACTTTGAGTACAGCCGTAAAGCGAGCTGTAGTAATGTCACGGATACGCAAATATCCATCGGCTCTAGAAAGTGCTCTTTTTGGTGACAAAGTACCCCTGACAGTCTACGATAATTTGATCAAAACTGTACGGCAACATTTGCCTACTTTTTATCGCTATGTGGAGTACAGAAAAAAACAACTGCAAGTTGAAGAACTTCACATGTATGACCTTTACACGCCTATTGTAGAAGGCATTGACTGGCAAATACCTTATGAAGAAGCAGTCACAATGGTTCAAGAAGGATTAAAGCCACTCGGTAATGACTATGGAAGAATTTTGGAAGAAGCTTTTCAAAATCGCTGGATCGACGTCTATGAAAATCGAGGAAAAACGAGTGGAGCTTATTCCTGGGGTCCTTATGGGACTCATCCCTATGTCCTATTAAATTATCAGGATAAGCTTTCTGATGTCTTTACACTAGCCCACGAGATGGGCCATGCACTCCATTCCTATTACTCATATCAAAAACAGCCTTATGTCTATGCCCACTATTCTATCTTCGTAGCAGAAGTAGCTTCAACAGTTAATGAGTCTTTACTCATCCATTACCTATTAAAAAAAGAAAAAGATAAGACGAAAAAGCGTTATCTCCTGAATCATTATCTAGAACAATTTAGAGGGACTGTCTACCGACAGACGATGTTTGCTGAATTTGAAAAGCTGATTCACAATAAAGTAGAAAGTGGCGAAGCTCTTACACCAGAGAATCTAAAAGGTAGCTATAAGCAGTTAAACCAAGATTACTATGGACCTAATATGATCATTGATGAAGAAATCGATGTAGAATGGGCTCGCATACCTCATTTTTATAATAATTTCTATGTCTACAAGTACGCTACGGGCTTTGCGGCCGCTACGGCCTTAACAAAGCAGATTCTTGAAGAAGGCGATAGTGCTGTTCAACGTTATCTCGAATTTTTAGCAGGTGGAAGTTCTCAATATCCTCTGGATTTATTGAAAATTGCTGGTGTCAATATGGAGAGTACAGAACCTATTAAAGAGTCTCTTCAGCTCTTCGAACAGTTACTTAAAGAACTAGAGTCGCTGACGTAAAAATTTTTTCATAGCATCTTAACAAAAAATCTGATAGGATAGGCATAAAGCGGAGCACGACTATTTATACAGTTGTTGCTCCGACCTTTCTTTTTATTTTTGTTTTTTTACAAAACCTTTAAAGATTGGTATATCGAAGAGAAAGTAGCCTAGGAGAGTTGTTTTTTGTGCAACAGAAGAACTTTCCCAAACCACTCTGGATTGTAACGAATCGTCATCTAGCTGGCCCTTTTTTCTTAGAAAAAATAGCCGAGATAGTGCAAGAAAAACCAAGTGCACTTATTTTAAGAGAAAAAGATCTACCGCCTCAGGAGCTTTATGAGCTTGCTGTACAAGTAAAAAAAATAACAGAACAAAGCGATACAGCATTGATTATTAATAGCTCTGTAGAAGTAGCTTTAGCTGTACAAGCTGATGGAGTTCATCTTGGTCAAGGTGCTCTAAAGCCTGCTGTTGTAAGATCTTTACTGAAAACACAACAATGGCTCGGTCTATCTGTGCACACTTGGGAAGATATTGACAATCTTTCAGAGCAGGATCGAGAAGCCTTAGATTACCTTTTGCTTGGTAATATCTTCTTAACTGACTGTAAAGCCGGCAAAAAAGGTCTTGGTCTGGAGGAACTAAGTCGCTTTACAAGTGCTTCCCCTTGGCCTGTAGTAGCTATAGGAGGCATCGACAGCTACAATGGAGCTTTGACGCTTCGTCATGGAGCTAAGGCTATTGCTATCATGAGTAGTGCTATGACTACTCAAATGCCTGCGAAGACCTTAAGAGACTTAAAAAAAAGCTTGCTAAGCTTTTCGGATAGTTATTAGTAGTTACTCCGCAGAAGGAGATGAAGAAAATGAACAGAATGGGATTCAGTGACGGCTTACTTTTATACGGTATCTTGGGACGAGAACAAGCTCTAAGTAATGAAGAGCTGGTAAGTAAAGTGAAAAGCGCTCTTGCTGGTGGCTGTGATATAGTGCAATTGAGAGAAAAAAACATAGATTCAGCTACCTATTATCATAGAGCCTTGCTACTTAGAGAAGTTACTCGTGAGGCAGGGAAGAAGCTATTTATTAATGATCGTCTTGATATAGCAATGGCTGTAGAAGCTGATGGTGTTCATCTGGGACAAGAAGATCTGCCTCTATCTCAAGCTAGAAAGCTCTGGCCAAAAGGGTTAATTGGTATTACTGTTAGAGACGCTACTATGGCCCGTAAGGCAGAGCTAGCAGGTGCTGATTATGTAGGTGCTGGTCCTGTTTTTGCACCTTTTTCTAAGCAACTTGCTGATAAACCTATGGGTTATGAGGGTTTACAGGAGATTCGTAATCATGTTCGTATCCCTGTCTTTGCCATTGGTGGTTTTGATGCTACCAATATAGAAGGCTTGAAAACTACTGGCATTCAAGGAGTTGCAACCATAGCCGCTCTCTTTGCACAAGATGATCCCCAGAAAAATGCCGTAGAATTAAAGAAGCTACTATCTTAAGTCTAGTTAAAAGTTTTTAATAACTCCACAAAAATCAGCCTCCACATAGAAAGGAGAAAAGAATTTGTATTTTGGTGCCCATTTATCTATCTCAAAAGGATTCCATAATGCTGTCCGCGAAGCGATATCTATAGAGGCAAGGACTTTTCAATTTTTCACAAGAAATCCTCGGGGCGGTCAAGCGAAAGCGTTGAAGCAAGAAGATATTGATAAAGCATTACAATTACGAGAAGAATATAACTTTGGTCCTATAGTGGCTCATGCGCCTTATACTATTAATTTAGCCGCTCCAAAAGAAGAGACTTGGAACTTTGCACGGCAAACCTTGGCGGCTGATATTGAACGGATGAGACAAGCGTGCATACCTTATATTGTCGTTCATCCAGGCAGTCATGTCGGACAAGGTTTAGATGTAGGAATTGAGAAAATAGCTAAGGCACTGAATGATGTCTTAAAAGCAGATCAAGAAGTTTTGATTTTACTAGAAGGTATGGCTGGAGCAGGCTCGGAAGTAGGAGGTCGCTTTGAAGATCTAGCGGCTATTATTGAACGTCTAGAAGTACCGGAAGTAGTTGGTATATGCTTAGATACTTGTCACCTTTTTGGTGCTGGTTATGATGTTAAAGATAATTTTCAAGAGGTTTTGCAAGAATTTGACAAGATCGTAGGTCTCCAACGGTTGAAAGCTATGCATTTTAATGATAGTTTACAGCCCTTAGGATCACGCAAAGATCGTCACGCCATGATTGGACAAGGTCTTATTGGTGCCGAAGCACTTGCTAAAGTCTTGCAAGCACCAGCTTTGCAAGGTTTGCCCATTAATCTGGAAACACCTGGTGAAATCGAAGATTATCGTCGAGAAATAGAATGGATGAAGAAAGTAACAAATCAATAAAGGTGGCAAAAACCATGAATTTAAGAAAAGCGAAAATGACTGATGTAGAAGCTATTCACAGCTTAATCAGCTACTATGCTGGTGAAGGCTTAATGTTGGCGCGGCCTCGTTCTCGCTTGTATGAAGGTTTGCGCGATATTATGGTAGTAGAAGAAGAGGGAAAAATTATCGGCACCGCTTCTTTACACATTCTCTGGGAAGATCTTGCTGAGATTAGAGCTCTAGCCATTGCTAAAGAATCGCAAAAAAAAGGCGTCGGACGTGCTCTTGTTGAAGCATTGCTCGACGAAGCTAAAAGCTTAAAGATTCCACGCGTTTTTGCACTTACCTATCAAGAAGGCTTTTTTGCTCGCTGTGGCTTTCTAAAGGTTACCAAAGATGAATTACCTCAAAAAGTGTGGAAAGAATGCATCGAATGTCCAAAATTCCCTAATTGTGATGAGATTGCTATGCTTTTTAATGTAGATTGCTCTGTTAAGGAATAGAACGATTTACATGCTCGGAAAGTTGTAGAATTGATTTGTTAATACGACTTAATGAAGCTTGAAAGGCTTCTCTTTGCTCATGAATAGGGAGCTCTTTACGATTAAGAAACTCACCTGTGTCGATTAGTTTTAGTTGTCCCTGAGGTGTCTTGATAAGGTTAAAAAACTCTACATCCCAGGGCAGATAGGCTGTTGTAATCATGGAGTGTCGCAAGTCAAATTCAAGATGAAGTATGGCTTCGTCTGTTAACACCAGACGATCTTCTTCCCAGAGCTTATCGAGGCGCTCGCCTTGGATAAAACGGGTGGCAATCCAATTGGAACTATGGGCTACATATTTTTCGTAAGAAGTCCAGGGCTTGAGGGCTAATAGTCTTTCTTTATCTTTTTCTAAAGGATAATCACTATTTTTAGGGATTTTAATAGCCAAATCTCGGTAGCGAAAAACAACCATATAGTCACCATGACCTAAAAAAGTAAACTTTAAGTTATGCCACTCTTCAGGGAAGCTATGAGGTCTTCTTAAATAGTAGGGATGTTCTTTTTGAATATGCTCTGCAAAAGAGTAAAGGGCATCTTTGGTGCTCATCATAATTTACCTCCTTTGCTTTCCTGTAACGTAAAGCACCGTTTGGGCTAATATAAACTATGATGGAACACTTTTTATGGTGAATGATATAGATTTGTTATGAGAACAGGAGAATCATACTTCGATGAGGTTCTTTAGAACAAAGCCAGGTCCTTTAGTTTTAATGAGTTATTTACTGGCAAACATTACTGGCACTTTCTTGCTTTTACTACCTTGGGCTACCGTAAAGCCTGGTTCAGCGACGCTCTTAGAAGCTTGGTTTACAGCAACTTCAGCTTTGACTGTTACCGGTCTAATTGTCGTTCCTACCGATACTTACTGGAGCCTTTTTGGCCATACGGTGATTCTACTACTCATGCAAATCGGAGGACTCGGTCTGATGGTGATGGCTACCCTGGTGCTGACGGCGCTAGGGATGAAAATCCAGCTTGGCCATCGTGCCCTTATAGCGCAAGAAAGGAATCATTTTAGCATTTCGGGCGTTGTCAAGTTAGTAAAAAACGTAGTGATTCTTACCCTAATCATTGAGTTGATAGGAATTATTGCTCTTGCCATGCTCTTACCTGGTATCTGGGACAATGGTTGGCTAGAGGGGCTTTTCTTCACTACTTTTCACGCTGTTAGTGCTTTTAATGGAGCTGGCTTTGATCTTACCGGTGAGAGCTTAGCACCATATAAAGATTCCAGTGCCATTATTTTTGTTTTTACGGTATTAATCTTAATTGGAAGTCTGGGCTTTGTTGTCTTACAGGAGCTTTTTGTAAGTCGCAAGTGGAAACGGCTTAGCTTGCACAGTCGACTCGTACTGTGGGTTACTTCTGCTATCGCTTTAGTAGGTTCTTTTTTCTACTATGTTACGTCTATAGAACGAGGTGTAGATGAACTACCCTGGGTTCACCAATTGGTATATAGTCTCTTTCAAGCAATTACTCGAACAGCAGGATTTACGACAGAGCCAGTTACAATTTGGGCGGAATCCTTTATTTTACTGATGATCTTGATGATGTTTATTGGAGCTAGTCCAGGCTCCGTTGGTGGTGGTATTAAGACTACCACTTTTGGAACTATCATTCTTGCTGTTTGGGCTTTTGTTAGAGGTCGTAAAGAAGTTGTGCTTTTTGAACGAGAAATTGCTACGGAAAGTGTACTAAAGGCTTTTATAGTAGTTGTAACGGCTGCTTTACTCGTTTTTGTCAGTACCTTTTTTGTAATGCTGGTGGAAGGTCTGCCATTTAAGCCAGTGCTTTTTGAAGTTGTTTCAGCTTTGGCTACTGTAGGTTTGTCTATGGGTATAACGGCAGAGTTATCTGCTTTCGGTCAAGTTATTATTGGTTTATTGATGCTTATCGGACGGGTCGGAGTGCTTTCATTGATCACAATTTTGGCAGGCAGAGAAGCTCGAAAAGCTCGTTATATGAAAGAGTCGATCCTTATCGGCTAGGAGGCTTAATCAGTGAAAAAAAAGTCTGTTCTTGTTATTGGAGTAGGACGTTTTGGTCGTGGTGTTATTCAAGGTCTCTATGAGAGAGGCCATGATATTTTCGCTATAGATATTGACGAAGAGGCACTTGATCATGTTCGTGACATGATCGTCTCTGGAGCTGTTCTAGATGTAGGCGAAGATGATGAAGAGCTCATTCGCATTGTAGGAGAGAAAAACTTTGATGAAGCTGTCGTAGCACTAGGAGCTGACTTTGAAGGAGCTCTTGTGTCAACTCACATTCTCAAAGAAGCAGGCGTTCGTGTTTCTGTAAAGGCTTCTAATGAACGCAGAGGCAGTGTTTTGGAAAAGATGGGTGCCGAGAATGTGGTCTACCCAGAAAGAGATATTGGCTTGCGCTTGGCTCAGATGATCTCAACAGAATCAAAAATTGATATCTTAGAAATGCCACAAGGCTTTGTTGTAGAACAGATGGAAGTTGGCAAAGGCTATGAAGGCAAATCAATTAGGGATCTTAACACCACGAATCGCTTTGGAGTTTCTTTTTTGATGATTTATCACAACGATGAACCTATTCAACCTAAGGCTGATACAGTGCTTTGTCGAGGCGATCTAATCGTTGTTTTTGGCCAAAAAAGTAAAATGCATCTCTTCGAAAATGAGAACTTTGGGTAAGCTATTATCATAAAGTAAGGCACTTAGAAAGCTTATAGAAGTGCCTTCTAGGGCTTGCCTGACTATGGCAAGGAAGGAATTAGAACAGACTTAGCGAATATGGTTTTCTAAGGGTTAAAAAGGAAAGGGTGGGATTGGAATCTTGTCTGCTCAGCCATTGAAAGTCTTATATGTGTCTACGGAAGTTGAACCTTACGCTAAAACAGGTGGCTTAGCCGATGTGGCTGGCTCACTACCGCGGGCTCTAGCCTCAGCCGGTATGGACATTGCCATAGTTATGCCAAGTTATAAGTTTATTGCAGAAGGTACCTACGTAACTGATTTTCCTGTTCCTATACAGAACAGAATGGAGACAGCTATTATTCGGCAAAGCAGTATCAAGGCAACATCAGACCCAAATGATTCTGTAGAAGTACCAGTTTTTTTTATCGACAATCATCACTATTTCTACCGTGACAATATTTATGGTTATGCTGACGATGGTGATCGCTGGGGGTTTTTTAGTCGTGCTTTATTAGAGCTAATAAAGCATATCGACTTCTATCCTGATGTTCTTCATTTCAATGATTGGCAAGCAGGCCCAGCGGCGGCTATGCTAAAAGAAGAATATCAGAACAAAGAAGGTTATAAGTCGATTGCCTCAGTATTAACAGTACACAATCTAAAATATCAAGGTATTTTCGGTCGGCCTATGCTTGACTTTTTAGGCTTATCTGATTCGCTATTTGATCCTGAGAAGATGGAGTTTTATGGACAAATCAACTTCCTCAAAGGTGGCATAGTCTATGCCGATCTAGTAAATACAGTAAGCCCAACTTACGCTGAGGAAATTAAGACAGAAGCTTATGGAGAGCAGTTAGATGGACTTTTGCGTAAGCGAGAAGCCCATCTTTTTGGCATTCTCAACGGTATTAACACAGACCAGTACAATCCAGGCACTGATCCTTATCTGTCCCATCATTTTTCAGCAGAATATGTAGAAGGCAAGAAGCAGGTCAAGGCAGACCTACAAAAAGAGTTAGGCTTACCTGTTAATAATGCTCCCTTGTTAGGTCTTGTATCTCGCCTTGTCGATCAAAAAGGGCTCGATCTGATCGGTCATATTGCCCATGATATTTTACAAAAAGGGGCGCAACTTGTTGTTGTAGGAGAAGGTGATCCTTTCTATGAGAACATGTTTCGTCAATTTGAGCAGGATTACCCTGAACAAGTGCGGGCTTTTATTGGCTTTAATAAGTCTTTAGCTCAACGAGTTTATGGAGCTAGTGACTTCTTTTTAATGCCTTCGCGGTATGAGCCCTGTGGCCTAGGTCAGATGATAGCTTTTCGCTATGGCTCTATTCCCATTGTGCGGGCTACAGGTGGGTTAGCTGATACAGTTTTTGATTACGATCAAGATGCAGAGAAAGGCAATGGTTTTGTCTTTCACAATTATGAAGCGGCAGAGCTTCTTGATGCGGTAAATAGGTCATTACGCCTTTATGAAAACAAGCAAGATTGGAATAAACTAGTGCGCCATGTTATGACTCTTGATTTCTCCTGGGAACGCTCTGCTAAAGATTATATGGCTTTTTATCGTCGAGCTTTGCAAAAAGTCGGTCGTCAGTAAAATAAAGTTACTAAGCACTTCTTAAATGTCTCATTTTTTGTTGGGTACACAAGGGGATGAAACAATGATTAACAGCAAGTCTTTACCAGGGATTTCTGTTATTAGTATTGATGATGGAAAAGAGATTGGTTTCGTTCGCGATCTGTTGATCAACCCGGAGAAGATCGAAATTGAAGGTTTATTAATCGAGCCAGAAGATTGGTATTATGGTGCCAAAATTCTGCATTTTGACGCCATTCAAGGAATAGGAGAATATGCGGCCATCATCGAAGATGCTAATATTTTACAATCCCTACAGGAAAGACCTGATCTAGTTAAGTGGATAGAAAAAAAAGTTCATTTAATTGGCTCACGAGTCTTAACCAGTAACGGCGTTTTAATTGGACAGGTAAAAGAGTTTTTTATTAATTCAGCTGGTAAGATTATGGCTATTGTTATAGAACCGCTTGACAAAGCTCTCGGGGAAAGACTGATTAGCATTGAGCAGATCGTTAAAATGGGCCGTCAGATTCTCCTTGTGGACAAAAATCTGCAAGTACAAGAGCTACCAATTTATGATGAAAAAGTAATACCTAAAGCAGAGTTGACTGAAGAGACTGCTTCTGATCATATAGTTAGAGAGAAGAAGATTGAGACAGAAGAAAGAGTGCCAAGTCCTCCGATAATAGAGAGCAAAGTAGTGCAACCTGAAAAGGTTGCACTACTTCCTGAAAAGTCCTTACCTAAAGAACCTACCAAACCGCTCAACTTTAAAGTTGCACAAGCATATAAGAAGAAAGAAAATAGTGAAAAAAGTGACTTCTTACCTCTTTTGCAAGTTTTAGAAGAAGAGTCAGCTCTTTTAAACGGAAATGGCCAAGCATCTTTTCAGGATAGTAAAGAACCTTCTGGTCAAAAGCAAGAGACAGAAGCAGAACCTGTAGGACCTTTGTTTGGTGAGCTTCAACATAAATATTACATTGGCAAAAAAGTAACTAAGCGCATTGAGAGCAATATAGGTCAAGTTTTGGCTGAACCAGGTGATGTGATTACGGAGGACTTAATCAGCAAAGTAAAAAAAGCTGGTAAATACTTAGAAATGATTATTCATGTGAGAGCATAAAAGAAAAAGCCATTGGACTGATTAATTTTGTCCAATGGCTTTTCTTTAAGGGAGGCAAAAAAAGTGACAGTGGGGTATCGAGAAGTATCATTGCATATTCATGGTGTAGATTCTTTGAAAGGAAAGCGTCGTGTAGTAAAAAGTATAGTAGAACGTTTGCGTAGTCGTTTCAATCTATCCATATCCGAGGTAGATCAACATGATCTCTGGCAATCTGCAGTGATTGGTTTGGCTGTTGTAAGTAATAACCGCAGGCATATCCAACAAGTACTTGATGAAGCAGTTCGACAAATGGAGTATTCTGGTGAAGTGGAAGTCATTGAAGTGACTACGGAAATCTTATAGGTAAGTGAAGAAGTGCCTCAGGATCATGATCCTGAGGCACTTTTTTTTGCATTTCTTATTATAAAACAAGATTGTATTAAGCATTAAGTCTGGTGTAGTTGAGTAACCCACCTGCTTTGATAATCGCAATTTGGCGTGCTGTGAGATCTGGGCGGACGGAGAAAGTCTCGCCGGTAGTCACGTTACGGATTTCGAGGGCTTCTTCTTGACCTAACTTTGTCGTTACATCCACAATTTCTAATTCGTCGCCTTGCGAGATTTTATCTAAATCGCTTTCGTTGACGAAAGTTAGAGGTAAGATACCAAAGTTAATCAAGTTAGCTCTGTGAATGCGAGCAAAAGACTGTGTGATTACAGCTTTAACACCTAGATACATAGGAGCAAGAGCGGCGTGCTCACGAGAAGAGCCTTGTCCGTAGTTTTGACCACCTACGATAATACCACGACCTGCTTCTTTGGCTCGATCAGCAAAAGAAGCGTCAACACCAGAGAAGACGTATTGTGATATAGCAGGAATGTTAGAGCGAAGAGGTAAGATTTTAGATCCTGCAGGCATGATGTGGTCAGTTGTAATATTGTCGCCTACTTTGAGCAGAACAGGAGCTTGTAAGGTGTCAGCTAAAGCTTCGTTAATAGGTAATGCTTTGATATTTGGTCCTCGTAATACTTCAACGTCAGCACCTTCTTCGGCAGGTGCTAAGACCATGCTATCGTCAATTAAGAATTGTTCAGGCATAGCTACTTCAATGGCGTCACCAAGCTCTCGAGGGTCAGTGAGGACACCTGTAATAGCTGCTGCCGCCGCAATTTCTGGGCTAGAGAGATAGATTTTGGCATCTGCTGTACCACTACGTCCTTCGAAGTTACGGTTAAAGGTACGTACTGATACGGCGCCAGAGTTAGGTGATTGACCCATACCAATGCAAGGACCGCAAGCAGATTCAAGAATACGAGCTCCAGAAGCGATTAAGTCTGCTAAAGCGCCATTACGAGCGAGCATTTCAAAAACTTGCTTACTACCAGGAGCGATACCAAGGCTAACGGTAGGATGAACTGTTTTGCCTTTTAAGATACCGGCTACCTTCATTAAGTCAGAATAGGAAGAGTTGGTACAGGAACCGATGAGGACTTGGTCTACTTTGATAGGTCCTACTTCTGTTACTGTTTTTACAGCATCAGGAGAATGGGGGCAAGCAACCATAGGTTCTAGAGCAGAAAGATCGATAGTAATTTCTTCTTCATAGGTAGCATCACTATCAGCTACTAGTTCCACCCAGGCAGATTCTCTGTTTTGAGCTTTTAAGAAAGCTTTCGTTACTTCGTCAGAAGGGAAAATAGACGTAGTTGCACCAAGTTCAGCACCCATGTTGGTAATGGTCGCTCTTTCGGGTACAGATAAAGTAGCTACACCAGGTCCTTTATACTCAATCACTTTACCTACGCCGCCTTTAACGCTAAGACGACGAAGAACTTCTAGAATGACATCCTTAGCAGATACCATAGGGGAAAGTTGACCAGTAAGATTGACACCTACAACTTTGGGACATGTTAAATAGAAAGGTCCGCCACCCATAGCTACAGCTACGTCAAGACCGCCAGCACCTATGGCAATCATGCCGATACCACCACCGGTAGGGGTATGAGAATCAGAACCTAACATGGTCTTACCAGGTACACCGAAGCGCTCTAGATGTACTTGGTGGCAAATACCATTGCCAGGTCGGGAGAAATAGATGCCATGTTTTGCCGCTACGGTTTGAAGAAAACGGTGATCGTCAGCGTTTTCAAAACCACTTTGTAAAGTATTGTGATCTACATAGGATACAGATAGTTCTGTCTTAACACGCGGCACACCCATGGCTTCGAATTGAAGATAAGACATGGTGCCGGTAGCGTCTTGTGTCAAGGTTTGATCAATTCTGATAGCGATCTCCTGACCGGGAATTAGCTCCCCGTCTAACAGATGAGCGTCCAAAATCTTTTGCACGATATTCTTGCCCATGGTTGTCCCTCCTCATTTTAGTACTTGTTCAATGTAGCAGATATTTAAAGCACCGTCAATTTGAATAGTCTCATATTTTTATATATACTGAAAAAAGACCAGAAGGATTTTGCTGGAAAAAGTCGAAGGGATTTAGGTAGTTATATTTACCACTTTCCTGCTTCGACGGTGCAAAAAACAATACACTTAATATAGGAGAGAATAGAATTTGTTTCACATTGTATTAGTTGAACCAGAGATTCCACCTAACACAGGAAACATCGCACGACTTTGCGCTGGATCACAATCGGTGCTTCATTTAATTGAGCCATTAGGATTTTCAATTGATGACAAACAGCTAAAACGAGCAGGATTAGATTATTGGCATCTTCTTGATGTTCGTGTACATGAAAGCTGGTCAGCTTTTCAGAAAGTCCACGGTGGCTCTAAAATGTATTTTCTGAGTACTAAAGGTAATAAAAGTTATCATCAAATTACTTATGAAGAAGGCGATTTTTTCGTTTTTGGTAAAGAAACGAAAGGTTTGCCGGACTGGATGTTGGAGGAGCATAAGGAGAATGTTATTCGTATTCCTTTAGTTGCCTCTGCACGGTCTCTAAATTTATCGAATGCCGTTTCGGTAGTGCTCTATGAGGCATTACGACAAAAAGACTTTCCAGCAATGATCTAAGATAAATGAAAGGAGTTCTCACATGAAAGCAATTAAGCGAATTGGTGTACTAACAGGTGGTGGAGATTGTCCCGGTCTTAACGCAGTAATCAGGGCTGTTGTAAAAACAGCTATTCGTCGTTATAACGTCGAAGTTGTTGGAATTATCAATGGTTTTCACGGTTTGGTCAATGACGTAATGGTACCGTTGAATGAAGAATCTGTGGCTGGTATAGTGCATAGGGGTGGAACAATATTAGGCACGACGAACAGGGATAATCCTTTTCGCTATGCAGTTGAGAAAGATGGAGAGCTTGCTTTTGAAGATCGGTCCGAGCAATGCATTCAGAATTTACGTAAGCATAACATAGATGGCTTGATCGTTATTGGCGGTGATGGCAGTCTTAATATTGCTCATCAGTTTCATGCAAAAGGTGTGCCAGTCGTAGGTGTTCCTAAAACAATCGATAATGACTTATCATCTACTGACTATACTTTTGGTTTTGATTCAGCCGTTACAACGGCTACTGAAGCGATTGATAAACTTCATACAACAGCAGAGTCTCATCACCGCATCATGATCCTTGAAGTAATGGGACGCTATGCTGGTTGGATAGCTCTTTATTCTGGCGTAGCCGGCGGTGCCGATGTGATCTTAATACCTGAAATACCTTTTGATCTTGGCAAAGTTTGTGATCACATTCGGGCGCGTAATGAACGAGGTCGAAAGTTCTCTATCGTTGTTATAGCGGAAGGTGCTAGCGAAAAAGGTGGAGAAATGGTTGTCCAACAAAGAGTAGAAAAAAGTCACGATCCTATTCGCTTAGGCGGCATTGGTCAGGAAATAGCTCACAAGCTAGAGCTTTGCACGCAGATGGAGACGCGCGTTACTGTATTAGGACATGTACAAAGAGGTGGTTCACCTACATCAGCCGATCGCATTTTAAGTACTCGTTATGGTTCATCAGCAGTTGATGCTGTCATGGCAGGATACTTCGGTCATATGGTGGCTCTTCGTACACCAAAAATTGTACCTGTACCGCTAACTGAAGCAATTGAGATGAAGAAAGTAAACCCGCAGGGGCAACTAGTACAAGCCGCTAAAGCTGTTGGAATATCTTTTGGCGATTAATAGAGTAATATTTTGCACTAGGAAAGAGAGGTTGCTTACTTGCCGACAAAAGAGATCCCGCAAGCTCCCTATGCCATCATCGGGGGGTCAAGCACTAATTCATTAAAGTTTCCTGAAGATATTAATTATCCCGGCGTAAAAGTTCTGGCTAGCTATGAAAGCTTCACAACACCTTTTGGAGATAGCCCTTCTTTCGTTCTTTTTGAACTAGAAGGCAGGCTTACACTTACTTGTGTGATGCATGGTTGGCGTCCTGGTGTGACGAGAGCTGATGCGTCAAGGCAGATATTCTGGGTTTTTCAGCAAGCTGGGGTGCGCTTTATCTTATCAGAAGGTGGCGTAGGTGCGATAAGTCATCTTTTAAGACCACGAGATCTAGTTATTCCCAATGATTACCTGGACTTTTCTCTGCGAAAAGATGTTAATATTGCTTCTGGTTATTTATGTATTATGCGCGAACCCTTTTGTCCTACCTTAAGACAAGTACTCATTAAAGCTTCAGAAGATTTGCCAGGCAAGGGTCGCGTATTTGATCGCTCTAACTATGTTGTTACTGATGGCAGACACTTTGAAAGCCCTGCTGAAGTACAGCACTTTCGCATGGCTGGTGGAGATGTAATCGGACAAAGCGTAGCTCCAGAAGTTTATCTGGCTAGGGAAATAGGAGCTTGCTATGGTCGTTTAGAGCTAGTTGTAAACTATGCTGAGGGTATTGTGACTGATTGGACTCATGAAGAACTTAAGGATATATTCTTTGAAGAATCACCTCTAGCAGGAAGACGATTACTAATGGCCCTAAAGGCTATTCCAGAAGAGAGCACTTGTAACTGTAAAGACTTACGAAAACCTACATTATTAAGAGATCGTAAGTAAGTGCGCAATTATTTGAGAAAGTGAAAACCCCACAAGACGACTGTCTCTTGGCAAGAGAGTCGTCTTTTCTTGATCCCTGGGGAAGATAATAAAGGAGCTCCTTGGTGATAAGTCATATATTAATTAGGAGAGATACTTAAGCTTTTAAACCAAGAAATTACACTATAGAAACAATGGATATATTCATAACAAGCATCTTTTCTGGTATAATGGAAGCATAGGAAAAGTAAACTTATAAGCTTGCAACTAACCTGTTTCTTTAGAAAAGGGTGGTTATTATGATAACTATGACGGAGGAGCGTAAAGAGCATTCTTTCTATCGCATTGAAGAGGATTGTATCGGTTGTAAATTTTGCCTCAATATTTGTACTTGGGATGCTCTTGATGCTTATGGCAGAGAGGATAAAGTTTTCCAGATTGACGGTCAACTTTGTCCGGGTTGTGGCTGTTGTGCCGCCTGTTGCCCCGTTGCGGCCATACGAAAAGGGTAAAAGTAAAAAAGTTCTATGAACACATAGAGATGACTGCCATGACTGAAGCTGATATTACAAGAAATGAAATTGATTACTAGATCTAGCCTTCATCCTAAAAAGGATGGAGGCTTTTACTCGTAATAAAGACAATTTGATTGAGGCGACATATTTTGACATAAAAACAAAAACTGTTCTGCTATAATTGTCCTATTATAAGTAATTTAACATAGGAAATAATGAATAAATGATAAGGAGCAGGTTTTAGTGGTCTTATTAAAAGAAGCTAAAGTTAACGAAAAAAGCCTATTACAGAGACCGGAAGCCAGCGCTTGTCGAGAATTAGCCGCTTCCTTAGCTCGAGAAATGGAATCTTTACTGCAAGGAAAGGCAGTAGAAGATATAGAGGTAGATATTCGTCATATCTTCGATAATAGACTTAAAGATTTTGAGTACATATTGCTAGTAGATCCAAAAGGGAAAGCCCTAATTCATACGAACCGATTACGGGAAGGTATGATTTTTCTAGATCCCGTAGGCAAAGCTGGCGTCGATTCCCTACAGCCTCTAGAACAAGTTTATTTCCGTAATACTGGCGAAGTTTTACTTGATGCAAGCCACCCTGTGATGTTACAAAGCAAAAAAGCCTACACACTACGCGTGGGTTGGGCTTTTGAACAGAGAGGCATTTTTCAGAAATTTCTAACTATGCTAGCCCTACCAACTATTGCAGGTATAGTAATGATGAGTACTCTTGTTATAGGAGGGTTACAAGATCTTCTGCTTATAGGTGCTTATACGTGGGGCATTTTTCTCATTACAGCATTGTTTACAGGATTTTCATTCTATAATTACATTCAAAAATCTCTAGAGAAAACGAAAGCAGCTACAAAGGCAATTAATCAGGGAGATCTGACTAAGAAAGTTGACAAGAATAGCAACGATGAACTAGGGCAAATTGCTTTAGAAATGAACAAAATTTCTATTGGTCTGAAAAGCATTATTGAAACAGTAGACCATTCTGCTCATATTGCTGATGAGACTTCAACACAGTTGGTTTTATCAAGTCGCCAAGTAGCTTACTCCACAGAGAAAATTTCTACCAGTGTTGATGGTCTAGTAAGTCAGACCGATCATCAACAGCTTCAACTAAAGTCTGCTAATCAACTAACTATCGACATGAACCAAACAGCTAGGGATATGACAGTTTCAGCGGAAGAAGCAATCTTAGTAGGAAAAGAAGTTGCCGATGCCTCTCAGGCAGGCCTACAACGAGTAGATGAAGCAAAAATACAGATGGAAGAGATTACCCAATCAGTAGCACAAACCCTAGCTGTTATGGAAAACTTAGAAAAAGAAGCTATTCAAATCACTAGAATTACAGAAGTCATTAACAATATATCTGCACAGACCCAGATGCTTGCTCTTAATGCGGCCATTGAAGCGGCCAGAGCAGGTGAACATGGTAAAGGTTTTGCTGTTGTTGCCGAAGAAGTAAGAAAGCTTGCAGAGGAATCGGCGCGATCTAGTCATTCTATAATGACTATCTTAAAAAATATTAATGATCAAGTAGAATTGTCAGCTCATTCAATGCACGTGAATCACCAAGCGGTGGAGACAGGGCGCATGAAAATGAATCAAGTGAATCAAATCATGCATGCTCTCGATGAAGCTTCAACGAAAACAAGAGGGGTCTTAGAATCGAATCAAGAAAAAGCAATGCAATTACAAGAGAAAGCTCATCAAGTTACTAATAACATAAATAGTGCTAATGAGATGGCTTTAGAAATTGCAGGTGACGCTGCAAAGATTGCCTCTGTGCTACAAGAACAAATGGCCGCTAGTGAGGAAGTAGCGGCTTCAGCTGAGAGAACAAGTGACGTAAGTAGTGAGTTACTTCAACTGATCAGAAGATTTAAAATAAAATAATATAAAAGTAAAGGTAGCTCAGACAGTTAAGTTTGAGCTACCTTTACTAGCTTGCTAAAGGCTATCTAGATTACGACAATATTTTTCAATCATTTGTTCAATTTGTTGTGACGTTACAGGTTTACTTAAGTAATCATCCATACCGGCGTCATAACATTTTTGGGCATCACCATCCATAGCATAGGCCGTAATAGCAATGATAGGTGTGTTGCTATCTGCACCTTCTTTTAGGCGAATTTTTCGTGTAGCTTCATAACCGTTCATTAAGGGCATCTGGCAGTCCATAAAGATTATGTCATACTTCTTTTTTTCGCAGGCTTGCACTGCTTCTAGACCGTTTTTAGCAAGATCACAATGCAACTCTTTCTTTTTTAAGAGGTTTAGGAAATATTTTGTATTTATTAAGTCATCTTCTACAAGTAAGATTCTCGGTTTTTTTATGAAAATTGCTTCTAAGGTACTATGGCGAGTAACAAAAAGCTCTTGATTTATATTTTTATCGCTGCTCATAACAACTGTAGCTAGACATTCCAATAATTCGTTTCGTTTATAGGGCTTAGTTAGATAGCCAGCAAAGCCATTGTTCTTTGCTTTTTGAGCTTCTCCGATACTAGCAACTGAAGTAAGCAGTACAAGAGGGATGTTTCTAGTTGAAGGCATAGCTTTCAAGGCTGTAGAAAGATCATAACCGTCCATCTCAGGCATTTGATAATCTATCAAAAGAGCATGGAAATGAATGACCTTTTTGTCTCGACGCATCAATTCACGAAGAGCATCGGCGGCGTTGCTAGCTTCTTGCACCATGCAACCGGCTTCTTCGAGATAAAATTTTAAGATATCACGGTTTGCTTTATTATCATCAACAATGAAGATACGTTTACCCTGTAAGATAGAGTAACAGGGCGTTTCTAATGGTTTCTTATTAGCTAATTCTTCTAAGCGAACAGTAAAAGTGAAAGTACTACCTTCGTTGACTTTACTTACTACATCAATTTGGCCCTGCATTTTTTCTACGATTTTTTTGGAGATAGAGAGGCCTAAACCTGTACCACCATACTTGCGTGTGGAAGAAGCATCTCCTTGAGCAAAAGGATTAAAGATGCGCTTTAAAACATCTTCAGACATGCCAATCCCCGTATCATGTATGGTAAAAAATACTTCTACCTGATCATGCTCACGGCTTTTTAAGCCAGCTTCAATGTATATATCGCCCTGTTCGGTAAATTTAATAGCATTATTCAAAAGATTAGACAAAACTTGGCGAAGACGAGAAGGATCTCCCAGAACAGTCTGGGGAATATCGGACTTCACAAGCAGGTGAAGGTCCAGACCTTTTTCCTGTGCTTTTGCACTATAGGGCAATATAGCGCACTCAATAGTTGAACGTAAGTTGAATTCGACTTCATTGAGTTCTAGAACGCCAAGCTCTATTTTTGATATATTTAATACATCATTTATGACATGAAGCAAACCTTCCGAAGCGGTGTTGATATAAGCCATGTACTCTAATTGCTCATCTGTCAAATCTGTATTCTTTAACAAGTCTAGAAAACCAAGAATGGCATTCATGGGAGTTCGTATTTCATGAGACATATTAGCAAGGAACTGGCTTTTGGCAATATTAGCTGATTCTGCTTGCTCTTTGGTCTTTATTAGATTTTTTTCTGCTTCTTTACGCTTCGTTATTACTTCTGTATAAAGAATAATACCACCGATTGTTTTCTCCGATTCGTACCAGGGGCGACATTCCCAACTAGTATAATCAATGTTTCCATCAAAGCGTACAAAAGTATCTTCTTCAGAGCTCAACACTTCACCAGCTAAAGCACGACGGTGAATCTCTTTCCACTTATTAGGGATATCAGGGAAAACATCGTAGTGGTTTTTCCCGATAATATCTTGGCCCTTAAGTCCATAATCTTCGACATAACGATCACTTACATAAAGATAACGCAAGTATTTATCATGCACAGCAATGGCGTTAGGGTTATGTTTGATGATATACTGCATTAAATCATGCCAGTCTTGAAGTTTTTGTTGATTCGTAATCCGATCAGTAATATCTCTTGCGGCAGCATAAATCAATTTTCCATAGGGCTGAGAGCGCCATTCGATATAACGATAAGTACCATCTCTACAGCGATAGCGATTGACAAAATTCAATATTTGTTCTTGTGCCCCCAGCTTTGACAAGGTATCCAAAGTAGCATCGAGATCATCAGGATGGACGAAATCTAAAAACTTTCTATTCTCTAATTCCTCTATGGAATATCCTAGGATAGACTCCCATTCCCTGTTAACCTTCAAGAAATTACCATCTGTATCGGCGATACATAGTAAGTCAAGATTGATTAAGAAAAAACGATCTAACTCAGATAGTTCTGAGAAATCCTCAATATTTTCCGTAGTTTTCATGAACCATCGCACTCCAATCGTATCAATAGTTCTTTGTGAGGCATATTTCTACATTAATGATTTATTTCCTTTATAATGCGAAAAAAAGCAGAGCTTACTCCCACTATTTCTATCACTTGGAACGGGTTGACGCTTTATCATATTTGCGTTACAATTGGATTCGTATTCTTCAAAGTGGAGAAAAAACACTAAATTTGCACAATATAATAGGAGCTCATCAAGAGAGGTGGAGGGAAAGGGCCCGATGAAACCCGGCAACCAGTTCTATTACGATCATGGTGCCAATTCCTTCAGGAACATAGAGTCCTGGCAGATGAGAGATAGTAAAAAAGCTCTTCGTCTGCGAAGGGCTTTTTTGATCCAATGAAAAATCTACAAGAGCGGAAGGAGATACCAAGGAATTATGAATGAAAAACAATTCCGGTTTGACACATTAGCTTTACATGCAGGCCAAAAAGCTGATTCAGAAACTTTATCGAGAGCCGTTCCCATCTATCAAACAACATCTTATCTATTTCGTGACACGGAGCATGCGGCCAACCTTTTCGCTCTCAAAGAGCCAGGTTATATCTATACTAGAATCACCAACCCTACTATTGATGTTTTAGAACAACGACTGACTGCTCTAGATGGTGGTGTAGGTGCCTTAGCCCTTTCTTCAGGTCAGGCCGCAATCACAACAGCCATTATGAATATTGCAGGTACAGGAGACGAAATTGTAGCATCTACTAGCCTCTACGGAGGAACTTATAATCTTTTTGCTCACACCCTACCTAAGTATGGAATTACTGTTCGTTTTGTAGATCCTACTTGTCCTGAAAATTTCCGTGCTGCTATTAATGAAAACACAAAAGCTATCTTTGCGGAAACGATAGGCAATCCCAAAGGCGATATTTTTGATATTGAAAAAGTGGCTTCTGTGGCTCATGAAGCCGGTATACCTCTTATAGTAGATAATACTTTGCTTACACCCTATCTCTGTCGCCCCTTAGAATTTGGTGCAGACATTGTAGTTTATTCAGCAACAAAATTTTTAGGTGGGCACGGTACTTCTATCGGAGGTATCATCGTCGATGGAGGGAAATTTGATTGGGCGCAAAACGATCGTTTTCCTGGCTTTACGACAGCTGATCCAAGTTATCATGGTCTTGTTTATAGTAGAGATATTGGCTCTGCCGCTTATATAATCAAAGCAAGGGTGCAATTGTTACGCGATATGGGCATGTGTATTAGCCCCTTCAATGCTTTCTTGTTGTTACAAGGCATTGAAACTCTGTCTCTACGCATGGAGCGCCATGTGAGCAATACAAGAAAGATCATTGATTTCTTGTTGAATCATGAGCAAGTAAGCTGGGTTTCTTACCCTGAAGTGGCTGAACATCCATCTTATGATGTCTGTCAAAAGTACTTGCCTAAAGGGGCTGGAGCTATTTTGACTTTTGGTATCAAAGGTGGATTAGAAGCTGGTAAGCGCTTTATTGATAGCCTCAAGGTTTTCTCTCACCTTGCTAACGTAGGTGATGCTAAGTCTCTGGTAATTCATCCAGCATCGACGACACACAGCCAGCTTACAGAAGAAGCTCAGCGCGATACAGGTGTGACACCCGACTTGGTTAGATTGTCCGTTGGCTTAGAAGATGGTCAAGATCTAATTGAAGATTTAGATCAGGCTTTGCAAGCTTGATAACAGGAGGATTATAGATGAATCAAGGGGCCTCTCGGTTTTCTACAGCCCGTTCAGCGAGGGAGCTGATCACAAAAACTCAACACTTTACTTTTGCCAACTCTCCTGAGGAAATGGTGCTGGAATCAGGACACCGATTGGGCCCCATAACCGTAGCCTATGAAACTTATGGTGCCTTGAATAAGGATCGGTCGAATGCAATCTTAATTGCCCATGCTTTGACAGGCGATCAACATGGGGCAGGCAAATATGATGAAAGTGATAAACATCCAGGCTGGTGGGATGATATGATAGGTCCTGGTAAGCCACTGGATACTAATCATTTTTTTATAATTTGCTCTAATGTTTTAGGCGGTTGTCGAGGTACGACGGGGCCTGCTAGCATTAATCCTCTAACAGGTCAGCCTTATGGGATGAGCTTCCCCGTATTTACTGTACGTGACATGGTTCGTGTACAAAAAGCCTTGCTAGATTACTTAGCAATAGAGCGACTGCTCTGTGTCATAGGCGGATCTATGGGGGGCATGCAAGTTCTTGAATGGGCTGTAACATATCCAGATCAGATTGACGGTGTATTACCTATTGCTACATCAGGTCGCATGACAGCTATGGGAATTGCCTTCAACGAAGTAATGCGACAAACGATTATGCTTGATCCAGCTTGGAATCAGGGTAACTATTATCCAGGGGCTGGTCCTGCGCAGGGGCTGTCGATTGCTCGCATGCTTGGAATGATTACTTATAGAAGTGACGAGCTTTTTGGACTACGCTTTGGGAGACGGATGGCTCGTAGTCGACCTGATGATTACTATCGCTATGACAATCGTTTTGAGATAGAAAGCTATCTTCACTATCAAGGTGAAAAACTAGTTAAACGTTTCGATGCTAATAGCTACCTCTATCTATGTAAAGCCATGGATATATACGACATTGGTCGAGGACGAGGTGGCTTGGCTAAAGCACTTGGCCGAATAAAAGCTAAAACGCTTTTTGTCGGTATTGACTCTGACTGGCTCTATCCTCCTTCCTACATGGTCGAAATGACCAAAATAATGGAGAAAAAGCAAAAAGCAGTAGAATATAAAGAACTCAAAAGTCATCATGGTCACGATGCTTTTTTGATTGAATTCGATCAGATGAGTCCGATAATAAAAGACTTTGTCCAAAGTCTAGCAGAAGCCAAAGGTTTATAAAGAGCCCAAGGTGTATAATGAGCAAGAAAAAAGCCTGCACATATCTGTGTAGGCTTTTTTCATACTTATGATAATCTTTTTTGAAACTTTTTTACCCTTAGAAAGGAATTGTTCACTATTATCTAGAATAATAAATTTTTTATAGACAAAATTCGCCAGTAAATCCAGCCAGATATAAAAGTAAGTAAACATTGTCGTAGCAAGGCCGAGGAGTGAATTCATAGTGTCCGATTTATTGAACATAACCATTGGTGATCTATTAGACAAGACAACAGCTCAAAACCCTGAAAAAGAAGCACTTATTTACACCGATGAAAGAAATCTTAGACTTACCTATCGTCAATTTCAAGAAAAGTGCAACGAAGTTGCTAAAGGTTTGATGGCCTTAGGTGTTCAAAAAGGAGAACATATTGCTATTTGGGCTACTAATTATCCAGAATGGCTCTATGTACAATTTGGTAGTGCCAAAATTGGTGCTGTCCTTGTAACAGTTAACACTAATTATCGTACTTATGAACTAGAATACTTATTGCGCCAATCAGATAGCACCACACTGTTGATGATCGAAGGATTTAGAGATAATAATTATGTAGAGATTATCAATGAGCTATGTCCTGATCTTAAAAATACAGAAGCGGGAAAGACCAAATCAAGTCTTCCTTTGCTCAAAAATATTGTCTTCATTGGAAGGAATCCTGATGACAAACAAGCCGGCATGTTTAGCTGGAATGACTTAATTGAAAAAGGTAAAAGCATTTCTGACGCGGCTCTTGAAGAGCGGCAAAAGTCTCTTCACTATGATGAAGCTATTAATATGCAGTACACCTCCGGTACAACAGGCTTTCCCAAAGGTGTTATGTTAAGTCATTTTAATATTGTTAATAACGCCAAAAAAGTTGCTGAAGCGCAGAATTGGGGAGAAAACGAAAGACTTTGTTTTCCTGTTCCCCTCTTTCACTGCTTTGGTTGTGTGATGAGCTCCCTCGCTTGCGTCGTAAAAGGTGCAACCATGGTTCCTTTAGAAACTTTTAACCCTGGGGAAGTACTTAAAGCGGTAGAAAAAGAGCGCTGTACTGTACTTTACGGTGTGCCAACTATGTTTATTGCCGAGCTTGATCACGCAGAATTTGACCAATTTGATCTTTCTTCTTTGCGAACAGGTATTATGGCTGGTTCACCCTGTCCTATCGAAGTGATGAAGAAAGTCGTAGAAAAAATGGGTGTCCGAGAGATTACAATTGCTTATGGTCAGACAGAGTTTTCTCCTGTTATTACCCAAACAACTCCTTACGATAGTTTAGAGAGAAGAGTTTCAACAGTTGGAAAAGCTTTACCAGCTGTTGAAGTAAAGATTGTTGATCCCGCTACAGGAGAAGAAGTTCCAAAGGGTGTTCAAGGTGAACTATGTGCACGTGGCTTTGGCACCATGATTGGCTATTACAAGAATGAATCAGCAACTGCAGAGGCCATTGATGAAGAAAAATGGCTTCACACAGGCGATCTGGCAGTCATGGATGAACATGGCTATTGTAAGATTACAGGTCGTGCTAAAGATATGATTATTCGGGGTGGTGAGAACATTTATCCCCGAGAGATTGAGGAATTCCTTTATACGAATCCGAAAGTTAAAGACGTTCAAGTTGTAGGTGTGCCTGATCCTAAGTACGGTGAAGAAGTGCTGGCTTGCGTAATTCTCAAAAATGGTGAAGAAGCAACGGAAGAAGAGATAGTTCAATTCTGTCGTGGCAAGATTTCTCGCTACAAAATTCCTCGTTACATTTGCTTTGTCGAGAGCTACCCCATGACAGCATCAGGAAAAATTCAGAAGTTCAAACTTAAAGAAATGTACATCAAAAAATTAGGCTTAGAAGAAGCCGCCAAAATTGAAACAGCATAAGCCCTTACTAGAGAAACCTCTGTCCTAGCGACGAGGTTTCTTTTTTTGCTTAAGGAGTAGATGAGCAAGACACCTAGTGGAAAATGGTGGAATACAATGAAGAGTATAGTAAAGTCATAATTTAACAAAGAAAGGAGTAAATCATGCAGAATTTACGTTTACCTGTCTTTAAGACCCTTTCTGTTAATATAAATAGCCCCACAAGTATTCCACCAAATATTAAACTTATTGGGGCACCAGAAATTTGGCCAAGGACACAAGGCAATCGCATTGTTGTAGCTTTATTAGACTCAGGCATTGCCAGAGAACATCCTGACCTAAGCCAGAGAATAATAGGAGGAAAAAACTTTACCGGTGGCAACCCTAATGATTATGAAGATGATAACGGGCACGGGACTCATGTAGCAGGCATAGTAGCTGCGGCAACATCAAGCAGTGGACTTGTAGGTGTAGCCCCTGATGTTAGACTTCTAGTAGGCAAAGTACTTGACAAAAAAGGCGAAGGTACGGTGCAAGCAGTTATAAAAGGCTTAGAGTGGATTGCAAACTGGGTAGGCCCTAATGGTGAAAAAGTGCGCATCGTAAACATTAGCCTAGGTACTTCGAAGTACAACAAAGAGTTCCACGAAATTGTGCGTAAAGTAGTAAATAAAGATATTTTGGTCGTCTGTGCCGCTGGTAATGAAGGAGATGGCAATCCTAATACAATAGAACGCTCCTATCCCGCCGCTTTTCCTGAAGCTGTTTGTGTCGGTGCAGTAGATATGAACGAAAAAGTTGCACCTTTTTCGAATTCTAATGATGCTATAGATCTAGTTGCACCAGGTGTGGATATATTAAGCTGTTGGTTAGGTCGACGTTACGCTTCTTTGCGAGGAACGTCGATGGCCTCTCCTCACGTTACAGGTGCCGCCGCCTTATTAACAGCCCTAGAAGAGCATAGATTAGGTAGAAAAATGACGGAATCAGAAATCTTTGCCCATCTTATGCGCAACACTCGAAGCTTGAAAGCACCACCAAGGCAAGTTGGTGCTGGTCTTCTAGATCTAAAAGTAGGTTTACAGCTAGGTCTTGATGGAGCTCCAGAATTTATTATGCCCGAAGCAGTCAAAGTAATGGTGAAAGAACACAAAAGAAGAATAGGCTGGTTAGCTCAAAAAGGCTATAGTGTGGAGCTTGGCTACTTTGATGATAAGAAAGAGGCAATTCAAGCGGCTAAAGAATTTGAACAATGCTTTCGAAGGGGACAGAAAAAGAAGAAGGAAGAGCCGTGGGGAGTGAAGAAAAAGATATAACCGAGTTTAGAATTGGTGGTGAACTCTCCTGCGTCAACCTTTTGTCCATTTACACACACACACAGAATACAGCTTGTTAGACGGTGCCGCCCGTATTTCCCGCTTAATCGATAGAGCAATTGACTTAGGGATGCCAGCCTTAGCCATTACTGATCATGGTGTAATGTATGGTGTCATTGATTTTTATAAAAAAGCAATAGCTCGAGGAATCAAACCAATTATTGGCTGTGAGGTTTACGTTGCGGCAAGAAACAGAAAAGATCGAGATGTTCAAAAAGACGGAGAACAGCATCATCTAGTTTTATTAGCGAAAGACTTAGAAGGTTATCGTAACTTGATGGCCCTTGTCTCTAAAGCTCATTTAGAAGGGTTTTATTATAAGCCAAGAGTAGATCATGAACTACTAGCTCAGTATAGCAAGGGTCTCATCGCTTTAAGTGCCTGCTTAGCTGGTGAGATCCCCTCACTCCTTTTACGAGATCAGGAAGAACAAGCCAAAGAGCGGGTAGCATTATATCATCAAATTTTTGGCAAAGAAAATTTTTATATAGAATTACAAGATCATGGCCTATCGGAACAGAAAAAAGTTAATCGACAATTAATTAAGCTAGCCCAAGCTTTTGAATTAGGTTTAGTTGCAACTAATGATGTGCACTATGTAAACCGTAAAGATGCTTATCTTCAAGACGTGCTGATGTGTGTCCAGATGGGCAAAACACTTCAGGATAGTGAACGGATGCGTTTTCAAGGAGAAGAATTTTACTTAAAAAGTGCTCAAGAGATGGCAGCTCTTTTTGGTGATTATCCTTCAGCATTAAACAACACCTTAACTATTGCTGAAGCTTGTCATGTAGACTTTACTTTTGGTGTCAATTATTTGCCACCTTTCCCCATACCTCAGGATGGGCATTTTGAATATTGGAAAGCACAACAAGACCAAGCGCCCTGGCCTAATGTAACTTGGGAAGAGACAGAAAAATATCTTCTCTATCTCTGTCAACAAGGAATGGCTAGGCGCGGTATTAGTGGTCAACAAGCTTATGAAGAGAGACTTGCTTTTGAACTACAGACTATTTGTCGTATGGGCTTTGCAGGATACTTCTTAATCGTACAAGACTTCTGTAACTTTTCCCGTCAAAATGATATTCTTGTTGGTCCAGGTAGAGGCTCTGCCGCAGGTAGTCTAGTTTCTTACGTTCTGGCGATTACTGATATTGATCCTTTAGCTTATGACTTGCTTTTTGAGAGATTTCTTAACCCAGAGCGCGTCTCCATGCCTGACATAGACATAGACTTTGACTTTGAACGCCGTGGTGAAGTGATTGACTATGTCGTTAAGAAGTACGGTAGTGAACGAGTTGCTCAGATCATCACTTTCGGAACTATGGCCGCTCGAGCGGCTATTCGCGATGTAGGTCGAGTCTTAAACGTACCATTATCAGAAGTTGATAAAGTTGCCAAAGCCATTCCTGCTGAACTAGGTATGACTATAGAAAAAGCCTTGAAAGTAAGCCCAGAATTACAAAAGCTTAAAGAGAATGAGGAAGTAGAGAAACTTATTGAGACAGCTCAAGCTCTAGAAGGCATGCCTCGTCATGCTTCAACGCATGCCGCTGGCGTTGTAATTGCTCCTACGAAACTAGTAGATTATTTACCGGTACAGCGAGGTTCTGACGAAGGTGTAACGACTCAATTCGCTAAAGATCAGGTCGAGGAAATAGGTCTCTTAAAAGTGGACATCCTCGGCCTAAAGACCCTTACTTTAGTCGGTGATGCTATTCGCAAGATTGCCAAAAGCAGGGGAAAAAAGGTTGACTTAAAAGAGCTTCCACTAGATGATGCTAAGACTTATGCCTTGCTTGGTCGTGCCGATAGTTTTGGCGTCTTTCAGTTAGAAAGTGCGGGCTTACGAGCTATTCTCAAAGAGCTAAAGCCCTCTCATTTTGAAGATATTGTAGCCCTTGTGGCACTTTACCGACCAGGTCCATTACAATCAGGCATGGTCGATGATTTTATTGCCCGAAAGCATAAACGCAAAGCTGTGGAGTATCTACATCCTGCTTTAGAGCCTATCTTGAAAGATACTTATGGTGTTATACTCTACCAAGAACAGGTAATGCGAATTGCTAGTGAACTAGCAGGCTTTACACTAGGTGAAGCCGATATGTTACGCCGCGCAATGGGCAAGAAAAAACCTGAAGTAATTGCAGGATTGCGACGTCAGTTTATAGAAGGAGCAGAAAAGAGAGGAATTGCTGTAGAAACAGCAGGGCATATCTTTGACCTTATGGAATTTTTCGCGGGCTATGGCTTTAACAAAAGCCACTCAGCCGCTTATGCCTTGATAGCCTATCAGACTGCTTATTTGAAGGCTAACTATCCTCTAGAATTTATGGCCGCTTTATTAACTAACGCCGCTGATAGTTCAGAGAAAGTAGCTCAATACATTGAAGCTTGTCGACAAATGTCTATTCAAGTCTTGCCTCCTGATGTAAATTTCTCTGATGTTGATTTTACTGTCGTAAGCGAGAAGGGTGAGAAAGATAAGATTCGCTTCGGATTAGCTGCTGTTAAGAATGTAGGCAAAAATGCAATAGAAGCAATATTATTATCTCGAGAGAAGGATAAGCATTTTCGCAGTTTAGTGGACTTTTGCATTCGTGTTGATGGAAAACAAGTAAATAGAAGAGTCTTAGAAAGTTTAATCAAAGCAGGAGCGATGGCTTCTATCGGCCCCAGAAGACCTTTGTTGATGATTCTTGATAAATGCATGGAAGTAGCAGAAATGCGGCAAAGGGACTTAGCGACAGGTCAAATGAATCTTTTCGACTTTGGCGCTGAAGAAGCTGGTGAAGATGGGCAGAAAAGTTATAACGACGATGTACCAATACCGTCGGTGACAGAATTTCCCCATCGAGATCTTCTAACAATGGAGAAAGAGCTTTTAGGCTTTTATTTTAGTGGTCACCCTTTAGAAGAAGTGCGACCTCTAATAGAAAATAGAACAACCTTGCCATTAGCGCAGATTCAAAGAGAAATGGATCAGAGGCGAGTCACCCTTGGTGGTATTATTCATGGACTGCGACGGACTACTACGAAGCGTGGTGAAGTTATGGCTTACTTCACTCTAGAAGACTGGGCCGGAGCTATTGAAGTACTTGTTTTTCCTCGCACCTATAATAGCTATAGCAGTCAATTAATTGATGAAGGAATTGTGATCGTAGAAGGAAAGATTCATTATGAAGAAGAAAATAAGAAAGTCTTTAGTGAACGTCTAACCTTACTCCAGCCAGAAGATAGAATTTCTTTAACTTACCAAAAAGCAGTAGAAGCAGAGCAGTGCGATAAGGTGGTGATTTTGCGAGTTCCTTTCGCTTCATCAGAGAAAAAAACAGTAGAAGCCCTCTTAGAGATTCTACAGAAACACCAAGGTGCTACACCTGTTCAATTGATTTTTCTTAATGACAGTCGAGCTTTTCAACTGTCCCCAGTATATTGGGTTCAAGAAAATCCACATTTACAAATAGAACTGGAGAACTTTGTCGGCTCTAAGGTGATGACGATTAAAAGGACAAAAAAAAGGGCATAGGAAAAGAAATGAGAAATTTTCCAGCTCGTTTGCATTGAAAAGCAATCTTATGCTATTCTTAAAAAGATCTGGTAATTTATAAGGGAAGGTGTGTTCTCCTTGCAAGAGAACGAACAGATTATTACAGGCGACTATCTAGTTGTTAAAGCATTAGAGAATGGAGTTACCATTATAGGTTTAACAAGAGGGAAAGATACTCGCTTTCATCATTCAGAAAAATTGGATAAAGGCGAAGTTATGGTTGTACAATTTACAGAACATACATCAGCCATGAAAATTCGAGGTAAGGCCATACTTTACACTAAACACGGACAAGTCGAAGCGGGAAGTTAAGGAAAGATAGATTTTTATTTCGACAAGCGGTAATTGAATGTCAATAAAAGTGAGGTGAACCCTTGGTGTGGACTGTAGTATATATAGCGCCAAATCGTAGTACAGCTGATAACTTAAAAAATGTCTTAACGACAGAAGGACTGCTTGTCATGTTGCGGCCTGTTGGTGTCCCCCACTTGGGCGATTCTGGTTCAGTTGAGATTCTCGTTCCAGAATCAGAAGCAGAAGAAGCGCACGAGATTATCAGTGGTGCTTTAGGTGGTTAAATAGTATTAACCACAGCCTCCTACTCCAGCAATGAAGGGCGCGGTTTAAATGGATGGTTTATGGGTTAAATGTAACCAGTGTCAAGAGCGCTGTCCCTTGATTCTCTTTTCTGCTTCTGGTGGTGCCAGAATGCAAGAAGGTGTCTTGTCCTTAATGCAGATGGCTCGGACTAGTTCAGCCTTAAAAAGTCTGGCAGAAGCTGGGATACCTTACTTTTCGATCCTTACAGACCCAACGACAGGTGGCGTCACTGCTAGCTTTGCTATGCTTGGAGATATTAATATAGCTGAACCAGGTGCCTTAATTGGCTTTACCGGTCCTCGCGTCATTGAACAAACGATACGTCAGAAACTACCTGAAGGTTTCCAAAGGGCCGAATTTTTACAAAAGCATGGTATGGTCGACTTAATTATAGACCGAACAGAAATGCGCAAAGAATTGGCAACCCTGCTTGCTTTACACAGAGCAGGAATTGAGAGGGGGAGCGAAGATGGCACCGCTGGACTTTGAGAAACCATTATATGAACTAGAAGCCAAGATCGAAGAGTTAAGAGCCTTTACTCGTGACAAAAATCTTGACCTAGTGGGAGAGATCGTTGTACTAGAAGAAAAGGCTAAAGAATTGAAAAAAAATATCTATCAAAACCTTACACCATGGCAACAAGCTCAGTTGGCGCGCCATCCCCAGCGACCTAATAGTGTTGAATATATACGTTTACTTGTAGATAAGTTCTTTGAGATGAAAGGTGATCGCCTCTATGGTGATGATCCTGCCATCTTTGGAGGCATTGGACTTTTTCATGACCGACCAGTTACGATGATTGGTCATGTTAAAGGGAGAGACACCAAAGAAAACCTATATCGTAATTTTGGTATGCCTCATCCTGAAGGGTATAGAAAAGCCCTGCGTCTCATGGAGCAGGCTGCGAAATTTAATAGACCCATCATTTGCTTTATAGATACACCTGGCGCTTATTGTGGTATTGGAGCAGAGGAAAGAGGACAAGCCGAAGCTATTGCTCGTAATCTTTTTGAGATGGCTAACTTGCCTGTTCCAATCATATCAGTTGTCATTGGAGAAGGTGGTAGTGGTGGTGCACTAGCCCTTGGAGTGGGAGATCGTCTATTGATGATGGAGCATGCTATCTACTCTGTTGCTTCTCCCGAGTCAGCAGCGTCTATTCTATTCAAAGATTCCACACAAGCACCTAGAGCAGCTAGTGCTATGGGTATTACTGCCGAGCGCTTGTATGATCTAAAAGTCATTGATCGTATTGTGCCAGAGCCTTCCGGCGGAGCCCATCGTGATCCAGCTGGCGCCGCTGAAGAGCTCGAAAAAGCATTAGAAGAAGAATTAACGAAACTACTCAGTCTTTCTAAAGAGGAACTTTTAAGAAACCGCTATGAGAAATATCGACATATGGGACACAATATGATGGAATTGTAAGAACTTGTGGAATTTTTACTGTCATGTATGAGCTGTGGTGAAATATCTTGGTGCTGGGCATGATAATTAAGAAACAACCTAGCAGGAGGATATTGCAAAATGGTTACAAGAATTGGCATCTTGACCTCAGGTGGCGATGCACCAGGGATGAACGCTTGTATACGCGCAGTCGTACGTACTTCTATTTATAATGATATCAAGGTAACAGGGATTATGCGTGGTTATGCAGGCTTGTTATCAGGAGAGTACCTTGCTATGGATGTTGGTTCAGTCGGTGACATCATTCATCGCGGTGGAACTATTTTGCGAACAGCTCGTTCCATTGAATTTATGGAATCATCAAACCAAGACAAAGGCGCAGAAATGCTCGGTCAAGCAGGTATAGAAGGCCTTATTGTCATCGGTGGAGATGGTTCTTTTCGTGGTGCTATGAAACTGATGGAAAGAGGTATTCCGGTAGTCTGCATTCCTGGTACTATTGACAATGATATTCCAGGGACAGAATATACCATAGGCTTTGATACAGCAGTAAATACTGTATTAGACGCTATTAATAAGATTCGAGATACAGCAACATCTCATGATAGAACAAACGTGATAGAAGTAATGGGTCGTAGCTCCGGTCATATTGCTTTACAAGCAGGCTTAGCTGGTGGTGCAGAATCTATATTGGTACCAGAAGTGCCTTTTAACATTGATGATGTTTGTGCTCGTCTGCTTAGAGGACACGAAAGAGGCAAATTACACTCAATTATATTGGTTGCAGAAGGCGTAGGTAGTGCTGTTAAGATTGGTGAATCTATCGAAGCAAAAACTGGCTTAGAAACGAGAGTAACCATCTTAGGACATATACAGCGTGGAGGTAGTCCTACAGCTATTGACCGTCTCTGGGCTTCTCGCATGGGCTCTCGTGCTGTAGAGCTTATATTAAGAGGACAAGGAAATGTAATGCTCTCTGTTCATAAGGGACAGCTTGCAGAAAAAAATCTAGAAGAAGCATTTAAAAAGTCGAATGAACTAGATATGGCTCTGTATAAACTTTCAGGTGTGCTCTCAATCTAAGTCATTGCTAGTATGAAGAATAATTTTTTTATTAAATATTTTTTTAACATTTGTAGAGATTATATTTATAGATAAGCCTCTTTTTCCGTGTTATACTAAACACTATGAGTGGTAACTTTGGTAAGGAGGTGATGGCCAATAATGAAAGAATTAGCAGCTTATGAACAGAGACCAGATGGCAAGCCAGTATACATAGAAGCAAATTGTCCCGATTGTGGTTCAACACTGGTTTTGCATGATTTGTTGGTCAATCCTGATATTCCAGTTGTATGGCACGATGAATTTGCTTGCCCACAATGTCAGGATAGAATTTTCGTAGATCAACCTACTTATCGTAATAGCAAAGTTGGATAAGGTAGTATAATAGTTAAAGTGACAAAAACAACCAAAAATACTATTAAAGCTAAGACTAAGCCCGTAGGTCTATTGAATGCATATGCAATAGAGCCTACGGGCTTATTATTTATTTAGAAAATATTCCACAGTATAAAGAGGAACAATAAATGATAGCTTGGAAAAAGCAAAGGGGGCAGAAAAACGTTGTTGCGCACCAAAATTGTTTGTACCATAGGACCGGCCAGTATGAAACATGAAACACTCCTTAAAATGGTAGGCGCTGGGATGAGAGTTGCCCGCTTTAACTTTTCTCACGGTAACCATGAAGACCATGAAAAAGCAATAAAAGCAGTTAGAGCGGCGGCCTGGGAAACCAAAGTACCTGTAGGTATTCTCTTAGATACGAAAGGCCCTGAAGTTCGCATCGGACAAGTTGCCCAAGATAAAATCAATTTAGAAAAAGATAAAATGCTCTGCTTATACCCTGATGACGGAAGTGAGGGTACAGAAGAGGCTCTGCCGATTTCCTACGCAGATTTGGCTAGCGACGTTATAACAGGAACAAAAATTCTTATTGATGACGGTAATGTAGAGTTAAAAGTTATTCGCGTAGAAGAAAAGCGTGTTTTGTGTACTGTCTTAGACGGAGGAATCGTATCAAGTCGTAAAGGTCTCAGTGTACCAGGCTTAGCGCTTAACATCCCAGCTATCTCAGCTAAAGAGATAGCTGACCTAGAATTTGCCGCTAGGAATAAAGTTGATTTTATTGCTATTTCCTTTACTCGCGATAGTGACGACGTACTAGATATTCGCAGGATTATTGAACGCCATGGTGCTTCAATTCAGCTCATTGCAAAAATTGAAAACCATGAAGGTGTAAAAAACATTGATGAGATACTGAAAGTAGCTGATGGCATCATGATCGCTCGAGGTGATCTAGGCGTAGAGATACCTACTGAAGAAGTGCCAGTAGTACAAAAAGAGATCATAGAAAAGTGTAATAACATCGGCAAACCTGTAATAACTGCTACGCAAATGCTTGACTCTATGATTCGCAATCCCCGACCTACTCGTGCTGAAGCGACTGATGTGGCTAATGCTATATTTGATGGCACTGATGCCATCATGCTCTCCGGTGAGACAGCGGCAGGGAAATATCCAGTAGAGGCTGTTGAAATGATGGCTCGTATAGCTAGTCGAGCAGAACAAGCGCTTTTACAAGATAAAAAACTATCACGTTGCAATCATGCCAGCTTCAATAATGTTACTGATTCGATCAGTCATGCTACTTGCGTGATCGCTTCTGATCTCTCAGCTAAAGCAATCATCACTCTTACCAAATCAGGTTCAACAGCGCGCATGGTTTCTCGCTATAGACCTAAATGTAATATAATAGCTTCTACACCTGAAGATGCTGTAACAAGGCAACTTGCTATTGTCTGGGGTGTTGAGCCTATGCGCGTTAAGGAAACAAAAGGAACAGACGCCATGCTAGCAGAAGCAATTGAATGTGCACAGTTGGAAAATCGCATAATATCTGGTGATCTCGTTGTAGTTACAGCAGGTGTGCCTGTTGGTGTTTCTGGTACTACTAACATGGTTAAAGTTCATATAACTGGTAAAATCGCCGCACGTGGTATGGGTATTGGTAAAATGACGACTACTGGCAAAATAACTATTTGTCGAACAGCTGAAGATTTGGAAAAAGTGGAAAAAGGAGATATCCTCGTAGCCTTTGGAACTGACAAAGAGTACATTCCAGCTATCGAAAGGTGTAAAGGTATAATTACTGTAGAGGGAGGACTAACTTCACATGCCGCTATAGTAGGCCTACATTACAATATCCCTGTTATCGTTGGTGTGCGAGAAGCAATGACAGCATTAGAAACTGGCATGGAAGTAACTTTAGATACTGAACGAGGACTGATTTACCAAGGTACAGCACAAGTATTATAAATGCTATAACAAAAGAGCAGACTAAGCAGTTCTGCTCTTTTTTACTTTGTTAACAACTGAAGCGCCAATATGAACATGAGGCCAGCAAAGATACGCATTAACAAAGGGCCTTTAATTTTAGGAGCTAAACGAGCTCCTACTTGTCCACCTGCAATAGCGCCTAATGCAAGAAAAAGAGCCGTCATAAGTTGAACATTCCCTTGCGTAAAGTGGGCAAAGGAAGCAACTACTGTGGAAATAGTCAAGATAAACATAGAAGTAGCAGTAGCAATATGAGGAGGAATTCCTAGCAAAAGTGTCATAGCAGGCACATGAATAATTCCCCCGCCAATCCCAAAGAGACTTGAAATAAAGCCTACCCCAAAGCTCAACAACATGCCAAACTTAATACTAAAGCTATAGTTATACTCAACACCGTGAGCGTCAACAAATTGACGTGTTACTTTTGGACCAAGCCAAGAGGGTGTACGATCTTTAACAGGTCCTTCAGGGCGCATAAGCATAAAAATAGAAACAGCAATGAGCAAGAGGCCAAAAGCAGTATCAAAAGTTCTTTCAGCAAAGTAAGGAATAATAAAAGCACCTGCAATAGCACCTGGAATAGTGCTAATAGCAAAAGGTATGCCTGTTTTGAAATCAATACGTTTTTGCTGACTATAGACTATAGAACTAGACAGAGAATTTACAAAGATAAAAGCCAAAGACGTTGCAACAGCCCATGCAGGAGGATAGTCGAAAAAAAGCAGTAAAAAAGGAATTACAACGAATCCACCACCTACACCAACTAGAGAACCAAGGCCGCCAGCAAAAAGACCAATGAGAATAAGCAATAGGTAATCCATTTTCTCCCCCTGCGATAGTAAAAATACTTTGATACTGCAAGTATATCATAAGAATTATGTATACTTCCTTAGAATCCTTTGACGTATAAGCAAGAGATAGTTACAATAAAAAACGTAGACAGAAAAAAAAGTTAAACATAATTATTACATAGCAGTTATATATACCCAGATATTAAGTTGTATCCATCAGTTTCTGTCTTAATTAGTAGACATCTCTATGGTGACAACGATGGGGGCGAAGCATTCGTATGCATAGTTTAAAAATTATTATTGGTGATAGTGACGCTGGACAACGGAAAGAGTTAAAAAAAATGTTAAACGCCATGGGTCACGTAGTTGTGGGAGAAGCAAGTAATAGTTTAGAGACTTTGAAGATTCTGCGCAGACTAACACCAGATCTAGCCTTTATTACTCATAATTCTACCCTGCGAGACGGGGAACATGTAGCTGAAATTATCGAAGAAGAAAAACTCTGTGCCGTGATTCTTTTAGTTGAACCTGGTTATGTGGGGCTATACGGTCGCTCTGAAAATGAAACGATGATTCCTTATCTACGCAAACCTGTACTAGCGGCTACACTAGAACCAATAGTAAACATTGCAGTAAGTCGCTTTCGTGAGATTATCAAGCTTGAAGAAGAGATTAACAAGCTTAAAGATACGATAATGACACGTAAATTAGTAGAGAAAGCAAAAGGACTCTTAATGTCTCATCAAGGTCTAAGTGAGACTGAAGCATTCCGGAGAATTCAGAAGCAAGCAATGAACAAAAGAACGAGTATCAAATCAATAGCACAGGCAATAATATTAGCCTACGGCGCATAACCAACCCCCTGGCTTGAACTGCTTTGAATACAGAGTAGAAGCCAGGGGGTTTTTATATCTTCATTTTCCATTAATCTTTACAATCAATTTAGATGGCATCTTTTTTTCTTCTTGTACATTTTTCGAATAAACATTCTTTAGATCTTTCTCTTTTTGTACTTCAGAAGCATCAGAAGATAACTTTTCCTCTTGTGGTGCTAGCATACGTCTGATTTCTGGTAATGCGGAAATAGTAGTTTTATAGCCCGCCTGTACAGCTTCATCAATTTGACTAAAATCAAAAACTCGAATCTCCTGTACAGAAGGCTCAAGAATTAAGTTTGCTCCCTCTTGCATAGTACGCAGATCTGTTTCTAAGCCCAGAATATCAAGAGAACGTAGCATCGTTTCAATCAAGTTTTGAGCGGAATGTGAGGGAGTGTCAGGATTACGTAAACTGACGCAGATAACTTTCTCTGCACCGAGGGCTCTAGCTACATCAGCTGGAAGATTTGAGCGCACTGCACCATCAACAAGAGCCATGCCTTCAAAACAAAGTGGTTGAAAAACGCCAGGAACACCACAACTGGCACGAACAGCTCTGGCAATAGGGACATCGTTTATAAAGCGTCTGTAAGGTAGCGGATAAAGAGGCTTTAGATTCTTAGGAGTAAAACAAAGAGCTGAACCAGAGATTAAGTCAGTAGCTGTAATAACTACTGGTGGTGTAGTAGAGTCTAAAGTTTCTTTCTCCCAGATTCTTTCCAATAAGCGTTCAAATTGACGACCTCGCAAAATTCCAGAAGGGATACGAGGCCAAAGAAAAAATGAAGGCTTACCACATACTTTGTAAAAAACACCCAAAAAGGCATGCCAAGCCCAGCGCCAATCAAAATCAAATAAATGATGATTACGATGCTTTCTAGTAATAGAAAGCATTTCAGAAGAAGAATAACCAGTGCCGTACAAAGAAGCAATAAAACTACCAGCACTAACGCCAATGACAAAGGAAGGCTGTAAATTGGCTTCTTCTAGCGCTCGAATTACACCAATATGAGCGACCCCTTTTGATCCCCCACCGCTGAGTACTAGAGCCCACTTCACCAGGATCACCTGCTTTTTTTCTCAATGCTAGGCCATAGTATGCAAAACAAGATAAAAAGTGCACAAGAAGTGTCCTTTCTGCTTGACTTCAGAACCATAACAAATTAATCTGTTTGTACAAGTACAAAAAAACTAAATAAACTATGTTCCGAGCCCTTTTTGTCTACGGATTACAATCTAGGACATAAGGGCCGACCTACTTGAAAAAGATAGGTAAACGGTTTGGTGGGAAACGACCAAGCCCCCCCTTTTTGGAAAGGAGCAGTCAATGTCATTAATCAAAGACCGACTCCTTCCTTAGGAGCTGGTCTTTTTGCTTCTCTGTGGTTTTACTAATGAATAGAGTAAGGTTTCTATACTTATAAAGAGGAGGCAACTTTAAGATGACTAAAAAAGATGAACTGAAAAAACGTTTAAGTGAAGAAGCTCAAAACAACAGCATTACTTGTGAAAAAGCTCGAGCTTTAGCTGAAGAAATGCAAGTGCCCTATGATGAAGTCGGTACCATGGCTGATGAATTGCGGATTAAAATACGTGCTTGCCAGTTAGGCTGTTTTTAATAGGAATTTGTTAATATGATGAAAAGTTTTTTTAGAGTAAAGACTGTTGAAGAAGCAAGGGAGTTGCTTCTTCAACATGAGATGACCAAGCCTCAGAGAGAGATGGAGAAAGTTCCTCTGCTTTCAGCGGTGGGGCGTATTTTGGCTAACCCTGTATTAGCTCCTCTTGATGTACCTACTTTTGATCGTTCAACTGTTGATGGCTATGCTGTTAGAGCTGTTGATACTTTTGCCGCATCAGAAGAAGTGCCTCTTTATTTTCCTCTTGTAGGCGAAGTTCTGATGGGAGAAGAGACTAATCTTACTCTTGCTCCTGGTCAGGCTGTTGCTGTGGCTACGGGGGCTATGTTGCCTCGAGAAGCTGATGCTGTTGTCATGGTTGAATATACAGAACTGCTTACAGAAAAAGATTTAGCTTTTGATAACCTCCCCGATAATCAAGTAGTGCAAGAAGGTCTACAGCTTAAGGGCCTTCAAAAGTATGTTGAAATAACTCGCGGTGTTGCTCCTAGTGAGAACAGGCTTCGTCGTGGTGAAGATATTCAAGGCGATCAACTTTTGTTGCCTCAAGGCCATCGTTTGACCTCTACATCGATTGGAGTTCTTGCCGCCGTTGGTATACATGAAGTTCCCGTATACAAAAAGCCTGTGCTGGGCCTAATTGCTACGGGTGATGAGCTAGTAAGCCCAGAAAAAGCTCTGTCCGGTGCTTCCGTGAGAGATATAAATTCTTATACTATAGCCGCTTTGGCTCAAGAAGCGGGAGCTGAAGTGCGCTTTTATGGCATCATAGCTGATGATTTTAACAAACTGCGCCAAAAGGTAGCAGAAGCTTTGGAGATTTGTGATTATATATGCCTTTCTGGAGGGAGCTCTGTAGGGACGAGAGATTTGACAGAAGAAGTGTTAGCTTCTTTTCCTGAAAGCAAGGTTTTGTTTCATGGACTTCACATGAAACCAGGTAAGCCTACATTGGCAGTGACCATTGGTTCTGTCTTACTTTTTGGAGTACCAGGCCAACCTACTTCAGCGGCCGTAGTTTTTCGTTTGCTTTTATCACCTTTGTTAAACGCCACATTATCTTTGCAAGCGAACAAACCCTTTCAGTGGCTTACGGCAAGAATTGATCGCAATATGGCCTCCACATCAGGACGAGAAGAGTATTTTCCTGTCCGCCTAGAACAACGGGAAGGTGAATGGTGGGCTATTCCTGTATTTGGGAAGTCTGGTCTTATTCGTCCTCTTGCAGAAGCAGAAGGATTAGCAAGAATTGCACTAGTAAAAGAAGGGGTACAAACAGGGGAGTGGATCGATGTCTTTAGATTGTAATCATAAAATCATTGCCGAAAAAATCTATCTCGATAATCGTCCTTGGGAAGAAGCTTTGGAAGAATTCTTAGCCGCCTTTCCTGCAGAAAGCTTTAGAAGAGAAGAAATTATTCCTGTTTCTAGAGCCTTAGGACGCCGTCTTGTGGAAACAGCGACAGCGGCTATAGCTTCGCCACACTTTCCTGCTTCAGCAATGGATGGTATTGCTGTGCGATCTGAAAATACTTTTGGTGCTTCAGACAGTAAGCCAATAAAAATAGTACTAGAAAAAGAAGGGCGCATCGTTGATACGGGTGATGAAGTCCCCCAAGACTTTGATGCTGTGATCATGGTTGAGCATCTGCAAGTTATTTCTCCCGAAGAAGTAGAAATAAGAGCGCCAGCCATTCCAGGTCAGCATATCCGTTCCATTGGAGAAGATATAAACCAAGGCGACCCGATCGTTCCAGCAGGCACGATACTGCGTCCCTGGGATCTAGGTGCACTTTTAGCAGGCGCTATCGCTCAAGTCAAAGTAGAGTGTCAACCGAAAGTTGCTATTTTGCCAACTGGGACAGAACTGGTGCAAGCCGGTACAGTTCCAGAGCCAGGACAGCTCATTGAATTTAACTCCACCATCTTAAAAGGCCTTGTAGAAGAATGGGGCGCAGAAGCAATTGTCTATCCCATTACAGCTGATGACGAAGAAGCCTTGCAGAAAAGAGTAGAAAAAGCAATAGAAGAAGCTGATATTGTAGTCATCAACGCTGGTTCTTCGGCAGGAAGAGAAGACTATACAGCAAAAATTGTAACTAAGATGGGCACATTACTTACTCATGGTGTAGCAATCAAACCAGGCAAACCAGTTATTTTAGGCTCTATTGCCAACAAAGCAATTATTGGATTACCTGGTTATCCTGTTTCTACAGCTCTAACAGCTAGGTTGTTCTTAAAACCTTTGCTTGAGAAAATAAGAAATCTAAAAGTAGAAGATAAAAAGCTTGAAGCAAAGATGGCACGCAAAATCCCTTCTACACTTGGTGTAGAAGAATGGGTGCGTGTAAGGTTAGAAAAAAATGAACAAACCGGGGAATGGCTTGCTTCCCCTATCAAAAGAGGGGCCGGTGTAATTATGTCTCTCGTTAGAGCTGACGGACTGCTCTGCATCCCTAGATCTTCTGAAGGTGTTGTCGCCGGAGAAAAGGTTGAAATACTTCTACTGCGATAAGCTAGTCTAGAAAGAGGTGGCCTTCATGCTTGATCGCTTTGCTCGTGATATTCACTACCTTCGTGTATCAGTCACCGATCGTTGTAACCTTCGCTGTGTCTATTGCATGCCAGAAGAAGGTGTCTCCTTACTAAGTCATGAAGAAATATTGACTTTCGAAGAAATGGAAAAGTTGATCCAAGTTGCCGCCTCTCTAGGCATTCGGCGAGTACGCCTTACCGGTGGCGAACCTTTGGTGCGCAAAGATCTACTATCTTTTGTAGCCGCTGTTAAAGCTATCCCAGGCATTGAAGAAGTAGCCCTAACGACTAATGGAATTTTACTTCCCCAATATGCAGAGGACTTAAAAAAAGCGGGACTTGACCGTGTTAACATTAGTTTAGACACTATGCATCCACAACGGTTTCAGGAAATTACACGCAATGGCCATATTGATGAAGTCTGGTCTGGCATCGAAGCGGCTTTAGAGGCTCAATTTCACCCCGTAAAAGTCAACGTTGTCGTCATGGGAGGCATTAATGACGATGAAATTGCCGACTTTGCTTGTTTAACAAAACGCTGGCCCATTCATGTACGCTTTATTGAAATCATGCCTATTGGAGAAGGAGAAGCATCCTACAGGGGACACTTCGTTTCTATCGATGAGATGAAAGAGAAACTAATCGAGAGTGGCCAAAAACTTCAAAGCCATGAAGGTATTAAAGGTTGCGGTCCGGCAACTTACTATACTTTACCATCAGCTCAAGGAACGGTAGGCTTTATCAGTGCTATTTCCAAACACTTTTGTGGTACTTGCAATCGCTTACGTCTAACAGCAGAAGGGCAATTGCGACCTTGTCTACATGCACAGAAAGAAATGGATCTGAAGACACCTTTGCGTATGGGAGCAACAGAAAAGAAATTGCAACTTCTTTTTCGGCAAGCCATTGAGTCCAAACCAGAACAACACTGTCTAAGCGATGAAGGTTGGGCTGGACAAGGCCGTATCATGTCCCAAATCGGTGGCTAGTTCTTGCTTCATTGCTCTAGGCTTTTACTTATAGAGGAGGCTTTGATCTTGTCAGATTTGACACACTTTGATGAACAAGGGCGGGCTCATATGGTAGATGTGAGCCCGAAAGCAGATACAGAGCGCCAAGCTATTGCCCAAGGTCGCATTACCATGGCTAGGGAAACTTATGAGAGAATTCAAAAGGGTACGATAGAAAAAGGTGATGTTCTTTCTGTTGCACGTCTTGCTGGAATAATGGCAGTCAAAAGAACGAGCGACTTAATCCCCCTGTGCCACCCGCTGATGATCACAAGTGTAACAGTAGACTTTACCTTCGACGAAGAGAACTTAGCCATCGAAATTAAAGCAACGGTAAAAACTACAGGTAAGACAGGCGTAGAGATGGAAGCCTTAACAGCTGTTTCTGTAGCCGCTTTGACTATCTATGACATGGCCAAAGCCATAGATAAAGCTATGGTTATTAGTGATATTACTTTGCTTGAGAAAAAAGGCGGTAAGAGTGGTCATTATCGACGAGGCGAAGCAATAGTTAAGCCCCAAGAGACCATAGCTAAAGAGAAAGCTACAAAGCTAGAAAAAGCAAGCAAGCAAGGAAAAATTGTAGCTGTTTGTAGTAGTGAAAAAAAAGGTGTACGTAAAAAAAATATCGGCCAAGGCACATTAGAAGCTGACTTTGGCTTAGCTGGAGATGCTCATGGTGGACCTTGGCATCGTCAAGTGAGCTTGCTAGCGATAGAAAGTATTGAGAAAATGCGTAACTGTGGTTTAGACGTTCATCCCGGTGATTTTGCTGAAAATATTACGACAGAAGGTCTTGATTTGCTCAGTTTACCGCTCGGTAGCCGCATTCAACTTGGAGAACAAGCTATCGGTGAAGTAACGCAGATTGGCAAAGAATGTCACAATCGTTGTGCCATCTACTATCAAGCTGGAGATTGTGTCATGCCCAAAGAAGGCATTTTCATCAAAATCATAGAAAGTGGACCTATTCAAGTGGGCGATACAATCACAGTCTTATTCACCGCTGGTGAAAAAGAAGATGGAGTGGACTAAGGATGATAAGAGTCGGCATTATCACAGCTTCTGATAAAGGTAGTAGAGGGGAGCGAGAAGACCGCTCCGGTCAAGTAATCGCAGAGAAAATAGCAACCATTAAGGGTCAGGTAGTTCGTTACGAGATCGTGGCCGATGAAAGAGATTTACTTGCCGAGACAATGCGGCAAATGGCTGATGAAGATAGCATTGACCTCATCTTTACCACAGGAGGCACAGGCTTTGCGCCTCGTGACGTAACGCCAGAAGCTACAATGGATGTAGTAGAGCGGCTTGTTCCTGGAATTGCTGAAGTTATGCGAGCTGAATCGCTAAAGATTACACCTAGAGCCATGCTTACTAGAGGAATCGCTGGAATTCGTGGTACTGCTTTAATCGTCAATTTACCAGGCAGTCCTAAGGCTGTTGCTGAATGCCTCGATATAATTTTATCAGCCCTACCACATGGCCTTGCCATTTTACAAGGTAAAGCAAGCGAATGCGCTAGACCAGAGTAGTGAAAAGTAACATAGTTCCCTTTCCAGACAAATATCTTTCCTGTAAAGGAAAGGTAGGGAAGGGGGAGCTATGCTTTGAGGCGCTGGTGGGTAAAATTAATCATTGCCATAGTAACATTGGCTTTGATTGTTGGGGGAGCCCTTGCATACTGGTTCTATCAACAACGCTGGAATCCAGAAGATCCAACAGCACTAGTCACTAAAGCAATGGTAGAAACACTACAAAGCTCAGATTTTCGTTTTGAAAGTCGATTTTTTATTCGTGTTGATGGTCGTGATGAGTTAGTCAGTCGTTTTTCAGGAGAACGCTCTGGTGGAGAAACCTTTCATCTAAAAGGCGTCATATTGCAATCACCGACAGAGATATTTCTAGTAGGCCCTCAGTTTTATCTCTGGGATCCTTTGAAAAAAGGCTGGTACAGTATTGAAAAAGCTGACTTTGGACCACAAGATTTACTGCTTAAAGAGATTAGTCCCCTTTCTGTCCTAGAAGTAAGCGATATACAAGATGCTGTTGTTGTGAGTAGAGAAAAAAGTCGAGACATAGAATGCCTTGTCTTAGAACTTAACGCCACAGTAACTAATAAATTATTGACAACGTTGTGGAAAGATTTTCAATACCGCATCTGGGTTGATCCCTGGAAAGAAGTAGTACACAAAGCTGTCATAGAAGCTACCAGTCGGAATGCACCGGAAGATCGGCTACATTTTACAGTTGAGTTTTGGGATTATGATCAGAAGATAGAAGTAATCCTGCCAACACTAATGAAGGAAAAGGAAGCGACAAATTCCGAGAAGGATTGACATCTTTTTTCATTCCTTGGTATAATTTTTTGAGACTCGGTGAATCTAACATAGAATGCAGACTTGTTGCTAACGGCCGGTAGATGATGCCGGCCTTATTTATGTTAAAGATAAGTCGAAACGAAGGTGAAAGGCGGCGTTACCATGGAGCAAGTCATTGATCGTATCCTTCTTTCTGAAGAAGAACTGCAAGCGAAAGTTAAAGAATTAGGTGCTCAGATCTCGGCAGATTATGAAGGTAAAGACCTGCTAGTGGTAGGTATTCTTAAGGGCGCACTAGTATTTATGGCCGATCTGATTCGTGCTATAAAGATACCTGTAACGATTGATTTTATGGCTGTATCTAGTTATGGACAAGGTGCTAAGTCTTCAGGCGCTGTAAGAATTCTTAAAGATCTTGATAAAGCTGTTGAAGACCGTCACATTCTAATTGTAGAAGACATTGTTGATACTGGTTTGACCCTTAACTACCTGATTGATAATTTAAAGTCTCGTGGTGCCGCCTCTGTAAAAACCTGCACCATCTTGGACAAGCCCAATCGTCGTACCATTCCCATTGAACCGGACTACAATGGCTTTACCATACCTGATGAGTTTGTAGTTGGTTACGGCTTGGATTACGCTGAAAAATATCGTCACTTTCCCTTTGTGGCCGTCTTAAAAAGAGAAGTTTACGAATCCTAAAGAGAGAGTTCTACCGAATTGAGAGGAGCGAAAGTTTTGACAAAATCTCACGAAACAGTATTGGTCCTTGACTTTGGAGGCCAATACAATCAGCTCATCGCTAGAAGGGTGCGGGAATTGAATGTATACTGCGAAATGCATCCTTTCAACATGGCTATAGCAGAAATAAAAGCGATGAACCCTAAAGGCATTATTTTTTCTGGTGGACCTTCAAGCGTCTATGCAGAAGAAGCTCCCGCTGTTGATCCTGCTATTTATGACTTAGGTATTCCTATTCTAGGTATCTGTTACGGCATGCAGTTAATGACTCATCAATTAGGTGGGAAAGTTTCTAAATCCGACAAGCGAGAATATGGTAAAGCAGATCTAACGATCACTGCTGAAGAAGGTCTTTTTAAAGACCTTAGCGGTGCTATTCAATGTTGGATGAGTCATGGTGACAAAGTAGAAGCTTTGCCAACTGGTTTTATAGTTACAGGTAAAACAGATCACGCTCCTTTTGCGGCTATGGGTCATAGTGAGCGCCGTTTTTATGGTGTACAATTCCACCCTGAAGTTCGTCATACACCACAAGGAATGGATATGCTGAAAAGCTTCCTTTTTGACGTTTGTGGTTGCCAAGGCGATTGGACGACAGAAAACTTTATTGAAGAACAAGTTGAATTGATTCGCAATAAAGTAGGCAAAGGGAAAGTGCTTTGTGCACTCTCCGGTGGTGTTGACTCATCTGTAGCAGCTTTACTCGTGCACCGTGCTGTAGGTGATCAACTTACCTGTGTCTACGTCGATCATGGCTTTATGCGTCTCAATGAATCAGAACGAGTCGTCAAGACATTTCGCGAAGAACTGGGCATGAACCTCATCTTCGTAGAGGCTGAAGAGCGATTCCTCAAAAAAATCGAAGGAGTTTCCGATCCAGAGACGAAGCGAAAAAGCATTGGTAACGAATTTATCCGCGTCTTCGAAGAAGAAGCGGCCAAGATAGGCAAAGTAGATTACCTTGTTCAAGGAACTCTCTATCCAGATGTTATTGAAAGCGGAACTTCTACGGCAGCTACTATCAAAACACACCACAACGTAGGTGGTCTGCCAGAAGACATGCAGTTTGAATTGATTGAACCTTTGCGAACACTTTTCAAAGACGAAGTGCGTACAGTCGGTCAAGCTCTAGGCTTGCCAGATGATATCGTTTGGCGTCAACCATTCCCTGGTCCAGGACTAGCCATTCGAGTCCTTGGTGCTGTCACCAAAGAAAGTCTCGATGTTTTACGAGAAGCTGACGATATTGTTTTCCAAGAGATCAAAAAATCAGGTCTCTATCGTCAGATCTGGCAATCTTTCGTTGTTCTACCAACAACGGTAAAGACAGTTGGTGTAATGGGCGATGAGCGGACTTATGCTAATCCAGCTATTCTACGTGCTGTCACATCTGACGATGCTATGACGGCAGACTGGGCACGTTTGCCTTATGAGCTGCTAGAACGTATATCATCAAGAATTGTGAACGAAGTAAATGGCATCAATCGTGTATGCTATGATATTACTTCTAAACCACCTGGTACTATTGAGTGGGAGTAAGGACATAATAGAGACCATAGAAAAAAGGCCCTTTGCAGATTATTTAGCAAAGGGCCTTTTTCTTTGTATTTTTTGTAGTCATGACTTGTTATGATTTGTTAAGAAAAGCAGCAAGTTAGCTACGTTATAGCCATTGTCCTGCTAGAGCTTTAGTAGGAAGACTGGCAGAAATCGTTTCTATACCATTAACAAAAAGATAGTCAATACCAGTAGAAATAAGACCAGGCTGTTGTCGAGTTGCTCTATCCTGAATTTGCTCAGGATCAAAGACAAGCACATCAGCTTTTTGACCTACTGCCAAAGTACCTCGATCATGGAAGCGAAAACGCCGAGCAGGTAAAGATGTCATCTTAGCAATGGCTGTTTCTAAAGATAAAACCTCTTTATCTCTTACATAACGAGCCAAAATGCGAGGGAAGTTACCGCAAGCTCTGGGGTGATTGACACGCCCGCCTTCATAAAGACCGCTATCACTTCCTACAAAGATACGATCTTGTTGTAGTGTATCAATTAAGTTTGCTTCAGAAATAGAGACACGATTAGTACCGAAATCCCAAGAAGAAAAATCATAAGCGTAGACGTCTCCCCAGAGATCGATGCCCTCAGCTATAGCACTGTTGAAGCGCTCCATCAACAAACTATGCTTAGACCAGTTAGCTTGAAAAAGTGCCTTAACATGACCATATTGAACAGCTACACCTGTCTGGCGAGCTACTGACAGCACTTCATCAAAAGCTTCAAGAAGGCCATCGGACTCACTACGCAAATGAACTGCTAAAATTTTATCAAAATCTTTAACTACTCTAGCATAAACTTCTAGTTCCTGAGTAGTAATTGCTGTTTGTGGATGATATTCCAAGGCTACGGAAAAACCTGGAGCGCCATCAGCTAATTCTGCTTCCAAAAGAGCGACCATCTTGTCAATTTCATCAGTTGTTGCTTTTCTAGCACTATCACCAATAACCTGATTGCGGAGATTGCGATAGCCAACTAACTGACTATAATTTAATCCTAATGGTCCAAGTTCCTTGCGAAAAGCAGTGATCGATGGTACTGAATTGCCGCAATTACCACCGATTTGCGTAGTAATACCTTGTGTAAGCCTGAGCTCGGCTTCAGGATTAGTTCGTAGATAAGCTTCATTGTGACTATGTACATCTATAAAACCTGGTGTGACACAACGCCCGGCGGCGTTTATGATCTTACAATGCTCAGGAAGAACAAAAGGTGTATTTTCATCAGCCCAAAAAGTGAGAGGCTCTCTAATATCACTAATCGCACTGTCGTAATTTTCAACTTGAAGCACTTGCTCATTCTCAGCTAATGAAAACTGGCCATTATCACCTTGTAATCTCCCCGGTCGAGCACCTTCTTTTTCACGAAAAAGAGCAGAGATTTTATCTCCTTCTATGGCTAAAGCACCCAAAAAGAGGGGAGCACCTGTACCATCAATGATTTTTCCGTTCCAGATTAAAGTATCCCAGTTAACAGGGATCGGGTTAGGAGAGAGCTTTTTAGCTGTTTCTGCACTTTCCTCAAAAGCAAAAGCACCTTTACTAACCAGAACAGCTGTTCCAACTGTGACCAAACTGAGTCCACCGTAGAGTAAGAACTGTCGTCTATTCCACTCTGCCATTTTCTGACCCCTGCCCCCTTTGCCCTACACTCTTACAGGCTTTTTCGACAGCGCCATTGTCGAATCCTGCAAAGAATTAAGAAAGCAAGCAGTCAGATCTGGCATTTATCGCTAAGTAGTCCTATTGACAGTAGTAATTAAAAAACTTATATTAATGACATTGATATTTATAATGTTAATATGACTTGGAACAAAGTAAGGCATAAGGGGGAGGAGCTGTTGAAAGGACAAGATGTCATACTTGGTATGCTTATAGACAAGCCTAGGACAGGTTATGAGATAAAACGAGAGTTTGAAAATCTTTTTCCCGATTTTTTCGTGGCAACTTTCGGTACTATCTATCCAACACTGAACAAAATGGAAAAAGAAGCGTACATAACTCGCGAAATAGTGCAACAAGAAGGAAAGCCTAACAAAAATGTTTATGCTATTACGGAAAAAGGGCGTGAACTATTTTACGCCTACTTAGATAGTCCCTTAGAACCTAAATCGATTCGCTATGATTTTATCATGCGTCTTTTTTTTGGTCATCACAGTTCGCAAGAGCAACTATTGCAATTGATTGATGAAGAAATGCTTACTGTCGAGGAAGGTATCAATCGTTTGCATAATATCCTTCAAGATAAGGAAAAAAAGTGGCATCCTGTACAGGAACTTTGTTGGCACATTGGCTTAGAACATCACGAAGCTTTTCTACAAAGCTTAAAAAAAATAAAAGACAAAATAAAAAATGAAAACGATTGAAGGAGTGATCCTTTTGAAGAGCCTTAATAAGTGGGGCTTTCTCTTCTTATTATTATCAACCTTGTTATTACTCTCAGCCTGTGGTAACAAGGAAGACACTTTAGAATCAAGAGCTACAGTTGTAGAAGTTTTTACAGTTGAAGAGACTTTACAGGAATCTAGTCGTGAATTCTCAAGCACTTTACAACCTATTGAAGAAGTTGCTGTTGCTTTCGAAGTTCCTGGTAGAATTGTAGACCTAGCTGTCAAGGAAGGAGAACGAGTATTTGCGGGGCAAGTTTTAGCACGCTTAGATAGTACTGACTACTCCCTTGACCTTACTGCGGCGGCGGCCCAAAGACGTCAACAAGAAGCAAACTTAGAACAAATAGAAACAGGCGCTACAGAATATGAATTGAATCAATCTGCGGCCATGCTAGCAAAAGCAAAAGCTAACTATGAGAAAAGTCAAGCCGATTATGAGCGCTTTGAAATGCTTTTAGAAAATGGTGCTATTTCGCTTAATGAATATGAAAATAGTCGTTTGCGATTCCTATCAGCCAAGAAAGATTATGAAATAGCAGAACAAAGTCATCAAAACATGGTCACAGGAGCACGTAGAGAAGTTCGAGAAATGAACCAGGCTATGCTCGAGCAAACTATTGCAAGAGAAGAGAGAGCTAGAAGTGCTTTAGATAAAACGCAATTACGAGCACCTTTTACAGGGACAGTTATCAATCGACTAACTTCAGAAGGTCAGTTAGTTAATGCGGGAACACCAGTTTATAACATCGGTGCAATTGATGAGCTAAAAGTTGTTATTCCCGTGCCTGATCGAGAAATTCAACAATGGCAAGTAGGAGAAAAAGTTACTCTAAATCTTTATGGACAGCAACGGGAAGGTACAGTTCGTTATATCTACCCGGCTACGGACAGGGCGGCAGGTACTATTGGTGTTGAAGTTTGGGTAGCTAATGGAGAACATAATTGGTTTGCTGGACAAGTAGTTAAAGTTAGTAAGAAGTTAGAAGCTTATGAAGCTATTTGGGTTCCTGTATCAGCTGTTGTACGTCGTGGTGATGAACCTTATGTATTTATCTTAGAAGACAATAGAGCTGTAAAAAGAGTAGTTACAATAGGCGATCTAATCAACGATCATTTTGCGATTACTTCTGGCCTCAATAGAGGTGAGCAAGTTATTATTACCGCTGTGGATAGACTATTTGATGGTGATGAAGTGACGCCTTTGGGGCAAGCAGGTGATGTAGAATGATCGAATATATCATCAAAAAGCGCAAAATCACCTTGCTCTTTTTTTCCTTGTTTGTTGTCTTAGGTATCTTGTCTTTTACGCAAACTCCCAAACAAGAAAGTCCCGATATAGTAGTTACTATAGCAACAGTCACAACACCTTACCCTGGAGCTCATCCTGAAAAAGTAGAACAGACAGTTACACGAATCATAGAAGAACGGATTAATGAGATTTCAGGCATTAAATACATACAATCTCACTCTAAGCCAGGACTATCCTCGATCATCGTTGAACTCAATCCAGATGAAGATCCTAAGCCTAAGTTTGATGAGATGCGCAATAAAGTGCGCGATGCTGAACGTGATTTACCAGCAGAAGCTCATCAGCCTATTATTAATGATGATCTTAACCGTATCTATGCTCAGACTCTAAATATTACTGCTCCATCAAGAGAAGAGCTTTACTCACTCCGTGATACCTTGCGCAGTTGGCGTGACCAATTACGAACTTTGCCTAATGTATCGAACGTAACATTGACAGGTCTTCCTGAACAAGAAGTGCATATAACGCTAGATATGCAAAAGATTCATAACTACGGTATCCCTTGGGGTGCTGTCAGCAATGCTGTTCAAAACTTTAACGAGAAAGTACCTCTCGGAGAAGTTAAAACAGAACAGAGAGTTTATGAATTAGTCTTAACAGATGTGCAAGAGGTAGATGAATTTAATAATGTTTTAGTATGGCGTACCCAAAATGGAACACCTATCTATTTACGTGATATTGCTACTGTTGAATTGACAACTGAAGACTCTTATACCAGGGCTTATCATAATGGTTTGCCAGCTATCAGTCTAAGCATTAGTGGTGAAACAGGAAGCGATATTCCTTCATTACAAAAGCAAATTGACGATATGATGGCTTACTTAGAAGGCGACTTGCCAGTTTGGGCAGGCTTATCTTCCCTCTATTCACAAAAAGAGCGAGTAGATGAACTATTTAGTAACCTTACAGGTTCTCTCTTTTTTGCAGTCATTGCCGTTATGCTTGTCTGTATGCTCGGTATGAACGTACCTTCTGTTATTGTAGTAGCTATGGCTATTCCAATTGCTATTGGTATGGCCTTTATTCCACTAGGTTTTTTGGGGATTACACTTAATCAGATCTCCTTTATCGCAATCATCATCGTACTAGGGATTTTGATTGATGATGCTGTAGTTGTTAATGACAACATTGAACGACGCTTACAAGTTTTCAAAGATAATCCTCTTGATAGTTCTATTAAAGGTGTCAAAGAAGTTGCTATCTCTATTTTTACTGCTAACTTAGCTACCATTTGTGCTTTTGCACCTTTGCTTTTTCTGACGGGCAACATAGGAAACTTTATTAAGCCTGTACCAATCATCATCATTTTGGCTATGCTTTCTTCTATGATTATGTCTTTGTCTGTTGTTCCTATCTTTAGACAGTGGTATGAATCAAGACAAATTGAAAGACAGCAAAGACAGCAAATACAGCAAATACAAAAACGGAAAGCACCAGGTATTTTGGGAGACAAGATAGAAAAGCTTTCAAAATGGTATGCCAATAAGTTAATGCCTATCTTGGTTCGTCATCCTAAAAGAACTGCTACTGTGGGCTTGTTAATCGGAGCTATGGCTTATGGTTTAGCTATCTTTACACCCATTGAGCTCTTTCCAACAGATGATCGCTCTGAGATGATAGTTAATGTGCGCACTCCTGCCGGTACAAGCTTAGAAGAAACAGAGCGCATAGCTAATGAGGCTAGTAAATGGATCTTAGAACAGCCTGGGGTAAAAGTTGCAGCTACTTATGCAGGTTCTATAGCACCAAAGATGTTTTCAGGTGATACGGGCGAGGGAAGTGGAGATAATGTTGCCCAGATTATTGTCCGTGTTGATAAGAAGCTTCTTTCTACTAGAGAATCAGTTCGTGAATGGGAAGAGTATTTTAAGCATCACTATCCCCAAGCATCAATTGTACCTGAAGAATTGATGGCTGGACCTCCTGTAGGAGCACCTGTATCGATACGAGTTTTTGGTGAAGATATTGAAACTTTAAGAAGCATATCACAAGAAATTCAAGAGATCGTAAAAAGTGTTCAAGGCACTTTCGACATTAAAGACACCTTCGGGGTAGAGCGTTATGCTTTAAACTTTGACGTAGATCGAGCTCAAATGAACCAGCTTATGGTGCAAGAAATTGATCTTTCTCGAACTATTCGTTTGGTCAGTGAAGGTTTGAAGGTTACAGAATTTGATACAGGTCAAGAGTTAATTGATGTAGTACTGTTTAGTAATCGACAAGGTCAAGACCCTTTGGCGGCTATTCAACACTTAACTGTTACTAACACTAGGGGGGAGCAAATTCCTCTCTATCAAGTATCAAAGATTGAGCCTGACTTTACCCTTGCCTCAATTTATCGCTATAACCTATCTCGTGCTGTTACTATTACAGGTGATGTGCGAGAGAGAACAGCAACAGAAGTAATGAATGAAATCATTCCCCAACTAGATCAGATGAATTTCCCGCCTGGTTATCGCTATGAAATAGCCGGTGAGACATCAGAACAGACGGATGTCTTTGTAGAGATTTTTCAACTTTTCATTGTTGTAGTATTTTTGATCATTATTTTGATGGCCCTGCAGTTTTACTCCTTATCTTTACCTATTCTCATCTTAAGTACCATCTTCTTAGCTTTTGCTGGTAGCTTATTAGGCCTCTTTATCACCCAGACACCTATTGGCTTTATGACCATGATGGGTGCTATGAGCCTTTCGGGAATTGTCGTCCGCAACGGGATTATTCTAGTTGAGTTTATTGAACAAGCTCGCCGAAGCGGTCAATCACTAGATGATGCTGTCATAAGTGCTTGCGAAGCTAGACTACGACCAATTCTACTTACATCGTTTACAGCTATTGCAGGCCTAATGCCATTAGTTCTCAGTGGTGACGTACTCTTTAAGCCTATGGCTGTAGCGATTATATCTGGTCTCTTTTTCTCTACCATGTTGACATTAATGCTATTACCTTCTTTATACATTTTGCTCGATAGAGTGCGTAGAGGCAGAGAAAAAGAAAAGGCGTAGGCTTACAAAGCCACGCCTTTTTTTTGATCATTGTAGCATTTATGCCCAAAAATCACGAAAGAAAAATGTCGAAAAATGGTGAAGAACACAGTGTTTTTTTAGTATACTTGATCGAAAAAGCAGACTCTCCCGTAATAGTATCATTAAGGGAGGGTCTGCTTTTTATTTTCGTCCATAGCTTACATTATCCCAACATGGCCAAGGTACCAAGTCGCAATGGAAAAGTAAATCAATATTCCGGCAATATCGGCAATAGAAGTGACTAGTGGGCCACTGGCAGTAGCAGGGTCTAGCTTCAACTTGTCAAGTGCAAAGGGGAGAGACATACCAATTAAGCTACCTACAATAACAACAACTTGCATGGTTAATGCAACTACGATGGCGACTTCTGTACCGACTCGGAAGAAGCCGATGGTAGCAACAGCTAGCCCCATGGCTAGACCAAGTAATCCGGAAACAACAAGCTCTTTTCCCAAAAAACTAGCCCAATCTCTAAGTTTAACATCTCCTGTGGCTAGTGCTCGAACCATCATGGTAGCAGATTGCGATCCAGCATTGCCACTACTGCCGATTAATAGGGGTAAAAAGAAGACGAGAGCTACCATAGAAGCGATAGTATCTTCAAAGTAAGCAATACCTGTGCTGGAAAAGATGTTTACAAAGACTAATAGAAGTAACCAGCCGACTCGCTTTTGAAAAAGAAGGTAAATACTAGCAGATTTTAAGCTAGTTTTCAAAGCGCTTACAGAAGCCATCTTATGGAAGTCTTCTGTTGTTTCTGCTTCAACTATGCCAAGTACGTCCCTAGCATTTACAATACCAACAAGAACGCCTTGCTCATTGACTACAGGAACGGATAGAAAGTCACGACTTTGCATAAAAGTTGCTACTTCTTCTCGATCTTGATGGGCAGAAACAGAAACGACATCGGGACAAGTGATTTCTGCAATTTTTTGCTTCTCTGATGCTGTAAGTAAGTTGCGAATAGGAACGATTCCTTTGAGCACTTGGCAAGAATCAACAACGTATACATAGTACTTGCTTTTTTGACCAATTTCATTTTGACGCAAGACTTGCATAGCTTCTGCTACCGAATATTCTTCAGGTACAGCTAGAAAGTTATCATGCATGATAGTGCCCACGGACTCAGGTGCGTAGAGTGCCTCTTCTCTAGTTTCATCAATAATTTCTGCTATAGCAGTGGTACGAGTAAGGCTTTTTCTTTCGTGCTCCAGAGGGCGCGAAGCGCCGTGGATTGAAATTGCCTTGGTCATGAAAAAAATCCCTCCTGTCTTTCTTAGATCAGGAAGGTCTCGTCCTCAAGGCTCTAATTCAGTGGGTGAGGACTCCATGAGACTTTCCTTATTAAATTATAAAAAGTGCTACTCGCCGGGTCTGCTTCCGTACTCATGAAGTCCTCACCTCCTTAAAGCAATAATAAAAGGCCATAACAAGAGGCCTATATATCCTTCATTGGACACAGTAAATAGATGCAATATACAATATAATATAAAAAAACCCACCAGAAAAGTGAGGGTTTTTTATGTATTAATATTTAACATAACGAATGTAGCATAATGGACTAAGCCTGTCAATATTTTTTCTATCATTGTAGCAAATGGCAAGACTAGAGCATTTGTTGGTAAAAGCAGGGTGTAAAGTTTATTATTATGCCAGTGTAAGGAAGGGTATACTTTTTTTTTGTCGAAAATATGTAGATTGGAGTTGGTATAATCTGAATATTTCTTCAGAAAGGTCGTGTAGAAAAATGGCCCGTAGATTTGAAACAACTGTGCAATTATTGCGCCATGAAGTTTTAGTAGAAGTAGCTCGCATGGCCATGAGTGGCACTGTTGAGCGAGATAAAGAAATGATACCTTATGTGGTTGTGCAAGGAAAAAGAGCTAGGTTTCGTTGCTGTGTTTACAAAGAAAGAGCAGTTGTCAAACAACGGGTAGAATTGGCTTGTGGCATTGGTGTTGATGGCACAGAAGCTTGTAAGAGCGGTGAACTTATTCAAGTCCTAGAGACCGGTTGTGATGAATGCCCTGTCGATCGTTTTACGGTTACAGAAGCTTGCCGCGGATGTATCTCTCATCCTTGTATGGAATCTTGTCCAGTAGATGCAATTATTCAGATTAACCGTAGAGCGTACATCAACCAAGAGAAATGCATTGAATGTGGACGTTGTCACAGCGCTTGCCCCTATGACGCCATTGCAGATACACAACGCCCCTGCATTAGAGCTTGTCCAGTTAACGCCATTGACTTCGGTGAAGACAAGATTGCTAGAATCAAAAAAGATAAGTGCATCTATTGTGGTCTCTGTGCTTTACGCTGTCCTTTTGGAGCAATAGCTGATGTTTCCTGTATTATTCAAGTGGTAGAAGCTTTAAAGAAAAAAGATGAAGCACCAGTACACGTTGTTTTAGCACCTTCTATTGTAGCTCAGTTTGAAGATTTATCGATGGAACAAATACACGGAGCTTTAATTAAACTAGGTTTTGCCGCAGTTCATGAAGCGGCTCTAGGAGCTGATATGATACTGGCGGAAGAAGCGGAAGAAGTAGTAGAAAAAGTTCGGGAAGGTTCATTTCTAACTTCTTCTTGTTGCCCTGCTTTTGTGCAAATAATTCGTAAGCACTTCCCGGAACTGGAAGATAATATCTCAACTTCTGTATCCCCTATGATAGCAGTGGGAAGGTACGTAAAGAAACATCATCCCGATGCAGTAACAGTTTTTATTGGTCCTTGTATTGCCAAAAAGATGGAAGCTCGACAAAGCGACCGCAATGATGCTATCGACTATGCAATCACATTTGAAGAAATGTTAGCCCTATTTGTGGCATCTGATATAGAGCCTGCTGAATGCACCCCAGTCCCCTTAGAACAATCGTCTGTCTTTGGGCGCGCGTTTGCTCGGTGTGGTGGTGTTGGTGAAGCTGTTGCTCAGGCAGTAAAAGAATATAACCTGCCTTTAGAAGTGACTCCAGTTAAGTGCGATGGAGCGGCAGAATGCGTAAAAGCATTACGCATGGCCAAAGCAGGAAGGCCACCTGGTAACTTTATCGAAGGAATGGCTTGTGTAAACGGCTGTGTAGGAGGACCTTCTTCATTTAACCATAAAGCAAAAGCCAAAAGAATGGTTGACGAACATAGCAAGAAGGCGATTCTGAAAACAATTACCGAAGCCACCTCGATATTAAAATAATAGTTCTTTTACGAGAATAAAAGTTTCATAAGCAAAAGTTAAAAGCTTTGCAACAGCGATCTGGGAGCAGATCAACTGTTGCAGGCTTTTTCCTTTTTATCCATTTCAATCTCGCAAGTACTACTTAGAACTGTAATAAATGCATAGCACTTACAAAGGAATCATTAATTGTATATAGAATAGCTTTAAAAAGGCAAAAATAACCGAAATTGTAGAAAAAGACAGTTTCTAAGGTGGGTTTAGAAAATGGAAGAAAAAAAAACCATCCTGTTAGTCGAAGACGACATAAAAATAAGGCGTATGTTGCGCATGTTTATAGAACAAGAAAATATGCAGGTACTCGAAGCGGAAGAAGGCTTTGCCGCTCTTGAAATCTTAGCCAAAGAGGCTGTAGATGTTATCGTCTTGGATCTGATGATGCCTGGCTTAGATGGTTGGACTACCTGTCGAAAAATAAGAGAGCAGGGAGATATGCCCATCTTGATCCTAACAGCTCGAGGAGATGAAGCCAATCGCTTACTTGGTTTTGAGTTAGGTGCTGATGACTATGTAGTCAAACCTTTTAGTCCTCGGGAAATTGTTATGCGAATCAAAGCATTATTGCGCCGTAATGGTCAGGCAAAACAAAAAGTAGATCAGGGAGAAGAAGCGCTTCACTTTCCAGGCCTAGACATCTTTCCAGATGAACATAAAGTATTAGTTGAAGGTCAAAGTGCCCTTCTATCTCCGCTAGAATATAATTTACTTCTCTTTATGGCCAGGAATTCACAACGAGTTCTAACTAGAGATATGCTTTTAGATCGGGTATGGGGTTATGACTTTGCTGGTGATAGTAGAACCGTAGATACCCATGTACGGCGACTTCGAGAAAAAATATCACGTAACTCCGAGAAAGTTGCTTCCTACATAGTTACAGTACGAGGAGCTGGCTATAAGTTTGAGGTCCTACGATGAAGTACTGGCAAAGTATTGTTTTTAAGATATGGTTAGTTTTAATTCTTTTTTCACTAGCTTTACTAGCCCTTACGGGATGGCTTTTTAACGATATGATAGGAACATTTACGGTTCAGCGAGAAACTAGAGATTTAGCTGGCAAAGCGGCTTTAGTTGGATTAGAAAAAGATATGGATCGGGCCACACAATTGGCACATGCTATTTCTTTTGAGACAGGTGCTCTCGTTATGTTTGGAGATAGCAATGGCAGGATAGAGGAAACTTTTGCTCAGCCTATCACATCAATGCAAGAAATGGGAATGGGTAGGCAGGGAAGGCTTCACCGCTGGGGTCAACAAGAACCACTTATGGGACCAGGTATAGGCCGAGAGCTAAAAAGACAAGAAAACACTCTATCCTTTCCCACATTAACTGATGACAATGCACAGATTAATGTAACTGTAGAGGAAAAAATTCAATTAGAGCAAGGTCAAGTGATAAGCAGACAAGGACCATTGCCCTTTCTGGATGTGCCTGTATTAGCTGTATTTGTACCGATCTTAGAAGATGATGAAGTGTCTCGTGTTGTCTATATATTGTCGCCTCTTCATCGCATAACTCAAGATTTACAACAACTACAGATGGGACTTCTTAGTGCAGTTTTTTTTCTTTTGCTTCTTTCTGGTTTTTCCGCCTTTTTGATATCACGAAAAGTAGCTAGGCCTTTAACAAGACTGCATAAGACAGCAGAAGAGATGCGTCGTGGAAATTACCAACAACCTTTAGCAGTAGAGGGAAACGATGAAATTGGGAGATTAGGGCAAACTTTGCACACCTTATCTCAAGAATTAGCAAAGACAGTAGAGACTTTAGAACAGAAGAATCAGCAATTAGCTAGAGGTGTGCAGAGCATGCGAGATTTAGCGGCTAATGTATCGCACGATCTAAGAACACCTTTGTTTTTGATTCAGGGTTATGCTGAAGCATTGCGTGATGACATGCCACGGTCTGCTCAAGAACGCAGGGAGATGGCAGAGATTATTTTGTCTGAAACAGCGAGAATGGAAGGACTCGTTAAAGACTTAATGGAACTAGCTCGTCTTGAATCAGGCTATTTTCATTTTGAGATGGCCTTTTTTTCGCCAGTTCAACTGGTAGAAGAGTTATGTCACAAAATGGCAGGACCTGCTAAGGATCAGGGTATTCAACTACATTACGGCGTACCAACTAAGACGACAGAAAGATCAATAGTCTTACAAGAGATCTGGGCTGATCGAAGTCGCATAGAACAAGCGTTGATTAATCTACTAGAAAACGCCTTGAGGCACACGCCTAAGGGGGGAGAAGTAAGAATAAATCTTGAACCTTCTCAAAAAGGATTAATTTTCTCAGTTGCAGATACAGGTCCAGGCTTAACAGAAGAAGATGTACCACGAGTCTGGGAGCGCTTTTATCGCGGTGACAAATCAAGAAGTCGTCAAACGGAAGCATCAGGGCTTGGACTAGCTATTGTAAAAGCGATTGTAGAAGGTCATCATGGTCAGGTTGGCTTAGAAAATAATCCTGGTAAAGGGGCTAGATTCTTCTTTTTTATTCCTTATAAGAGTGAAGAATAGGAGAATATGAAAAAAGGTTGAGCTATAGCAATTGCTAGCTCAACCTTTTATCTTTTTATTACTTATCTAGACCAGGCTGGACCTTTCTTGAGACCTTGAGAACCTTGTGCAAATCCTTGTCCTTGCCCCATCTTAGCACCAAAGCCTTCACCATTGCCAACTCCACCCGTTACGGATCGAAGCATGCCTTTACCCATACCTTGACCTGCTTGCGTACCTCGCTGAGGAGCTAGGAAAGTGCCGTCAGGTTGAATACCAGGGCAGGCAGAATCGCTACTTTGCCTTACTATATAGTTTTCAGCCATTTTAGCGAGTGCGGCAGTCATTTGTTCTTCTGTAATCCTTCCCGCGTCTACAAGTGTTTGCAATCTTTCCCTGTTCTCTTGTACTCTAAGCTCATGATGGTTAGCCATTGCTTCTGCTTGCTCAGGAGTAACAGCAGAGGCTGAACCGACGAATCCAAAGAGCATAGCAAAACCGAGAGTTAAGGCTAGAATTTTTTTCTTTCCTTTCATGGGCTCATCTCCTTTCCAAAACAAATATTTCTTACAACCAAGAGCAGTGCTCCTAGCACCTTTAATATACCTAAAAAAGATGACAAGAAGGTGTCGACAAAGTTACAGTTTTGTGACACTTTGTAAAACTCCTAAGCACTTATAGTTTTTTAGTAGCTTCTACAATAATTGAATAAGAGCCTTCTACTTGATCTACCTCAGGCCAGGCAAAAAGCCTACTAAAATAGTAAAGACCTTCTTTGCTTTGGTTATAGAAGGACTGAACTTCTTGAACATCATACTTGTAAAGATTAACAATTGTTTTCTCGCGATACAAACAAGTATTAGCTAGAGGTTGACCTAGAACTTTTTGAACCTTGAACCCCTCATCTTCCAATAGAGCGCTAATTGAGCTTACATCAAAAAGGTGTTTATGATGTGGATTTTTGGACTTACCTTCTTTGTTTTTAGCTTCGTAATAAGCATTAGGAACAGAAAGAAGTAACAAGCCATCGTCAGTTAGCAGTTGATGAAACTGTCTTAAGGCCTGCTTCGGTTTTTCCAAATGTTCTAAGGTTTCAAAAGATATAACCATGTCAATAGGACCTGCAATAGATGCGGCGGCAAAAGCATCTTCTTCTAGATCGCAAAGCTTAAAAGACACCTTTTTATTCTTCTCTTGTTCCGCTAATCTCCAGGCTTCATTGACTAAAAAGTCACTTAACTCTAGGCCAATAACTTCTTCCACGGAAGGCAAGGAAGCAAGTAGCAAAGAACCATAACCATTAGCTGAAGCACCATCAACTATTCTGCGATAATTTTTTTCTTTTGCTAGATAAGCTCCATATAAATAGCGGCCTAAATGCTCTAGCTTCATCCAATAAAAAGGCTCATTTTTATCGTAAGGATCACAATAATCATGCTTTTTGTTATTCATGTCATCAGCTCTTTTCTCAAAAAACAAATCTTTTCATGTGAATTCTATGACTTTACTTAATAGTAGATTTTTCGTACTTAAGGAATAGTGTAACATAATTGCAGAACTTAAAAAAATCTAAACAACTATGTAGTACACTTGTACAAAAAGCTTCATAAAATCGTCCACTTATCGCCTTTTAACAAAAAGCAGGAGATGTATAGCTATGGTTAGAAAAATCCTCGTCGTTGACGATGAACAAAAAATTCTCGATATGGTTACCAAATTTCTTCTTACGGAAGGCTATCAGGTCCTTCAAGCTTTAGAAGGACAGAAAGCTATGGACATAGTAATGCAAGAAAAACCAGACTTAGTTTTGCTAGATTGGATGTTACCAGGACAAAGTGGACTTGATATATGCAGAGAGATTCGTAGTACCACGACTATACCCATTATTATGGTAACAGCAAGAGTAGATGAAAGTGAAAAAATATTAGGCTTAGAAATGGGTGCTGATGACTACATTACCAAGCCTTTTAGCCTTCGCGAACTGGCCGCTCGCATTCGATCTGTCCTGCGTCGTTATGCTGTTCAAAGTGAAAAAATTGAGCAAAAAGAAGGACAAAGTCATATCTTAAAGCGCGGTCGCTTGGCCATTGATATAGAAAAATTCGAAGCTACCTTAGACGGCAAGTCTTTACAATTGACAGCTACAGAATTCAAAATCTTACAGACACTAGCACAGCGTCCAGGTATCGTCTATAGTCGTTTACAATTAATGAACATTGTTATGGGAGAAGCTTATGTAAACTATGAACGGTCTATAGATACGCACGTAAGCAATTTGCGTAAAAAAATTGGTGATTCACCAGGAAACCCACAATATATTTTGACTGTCTTTGGAATAGGCTATAAATTTGTAGCATTGACCTCATAAGGAGGAAAGGCTTATGAAATTACGGACGAAAATATTACTAAGTTCTTTCCTCATTATTGTAACATTGAGCTTTGTCTTTCTAATAATTTCCATGTCTACAACAAATACTGTCTTTGAGCGCTATGAAAAAATGGTACAACATCATATAGACGATCAAATGCAAAAGACACTAGCTCACTATTATGTAGCTAATAACGGAAGCTGGCGGGGAGTTCAGCAACAATTTATGCCTTTCTCCCCAAGAGATCGAGGCAACTATAGAAGACCTGCCATGGTGCTTTTTGATCATAATGAAGAGGTTGTGGCGGCTTGGCCTCGCGGTACAGAAGAGCGCTGGGCAGATGTAGATTTTAAGACTTTTGGCCTTACCTTGCCTATTGAAGTAGAGGACAAAGTTGTAGGAACACTCTGGTTACCTTCGCAAAACATCATGAACTTAGACGGCATAAAAGTGAAAGTGCTATCAACCATAATGGCAAGCTTTCTTTTCGCTATTCTTATCAGTTCTTTGCTTGCTTTTGCCATTAGCTTTTTACTGGCCAATCGTCTAACAAGACCCTTGCATCAGCTAGCTGTTGCAACAGAGCAAATCAAGCAAAGGCACTTTGACTTACGGCTACCGATTCCGTCACAAGATGAGGTAGGTAAAGTTGTACAAGCTTTTAATGAAATGAACGAGGAATTACAACGCAGTGAACAAGTTAGAAAAAATATGCTGGCCGATGTAGCTCATGAACTACGTACACCTTTGACAGTTATGCAAGGACAGCTTGAATCAATTCAACAAGGCTTGATTCCTGCAACAGTAGAGAATATCTTACCAATTAACGATGAAGTGATTCGACTCAATCGACTAATCGATGATCTTCGTCAACTGACTCTAGCGGAATCAGGCGCTTTGCCGCTTCGGAAAATAAAGACTAATCTTAGAGAGCGAATCAACCAGATTATAGATATCTTTTCCGTAGAGTTTGAGATAAAAGGGCTTACCGTAGAATTAGAAAGCCCACAAGAAAAAGAGCCTGTTTCACTCACCGTAGATCCCGACCGGATTACGCAAGTTATGGTCAATCTTTTAAGCAACGCTTTAGAGCATAGTCCACCAAAGAGCAAGATTACTATAACTTTTTTCTGGACCTCTCTACCTAATCTACAAGATCAACAAGCTCTAGAAAAAAAAGTGCAAAAATGGCTTCGTAAAGAGTCTATGGAAGAAAACCAGAGCTCTTCCATGGCAGGCCATAAAGGATTGGTCATCGCCATAGTTGATGAAGGTCCAGGTATAGAAGATGACCACTTGCCTCATATCTTTGACCGTTTTTACCGGTGTGATTCTTCTCGAGGTCGACAAAGAGGAGGAGGAAGCGGCTTAGGACTAGCTATAGCTAAAGAGTTTGTCCTTGCCCATCAAGGTATGATTACTGTACTAAAAGGAGAATATAAAGGTACTTGCTTTGCCATCTTCCTTCCTCAGTTAGAAGAAGAGCTTGGGAAATCTTGAAAAAATCTTAAAAAGTGATTCATAAGTACTTGAAAAGATAAGGGTACACTAGTATTAACAGGGCGATGGTTAACGATGGTTAACAATTCTCCTGTAACATAACGAAGTGAGGTGTTCTGCATGCAAGGAAATTTGAAAAAAAGCATTATCGCCACAGCAGTGATCGGCTCGATTTTTGCTGGTGGACTCGTAGCCTTTGCCGCTACTGACTCTACGCAAGAGGCAGGCCTAAAATCTTTCCGTTTTGGTGAATGTCAAAGACCAGCTCGAGGTGAAATGTGTTCGCAAGGTGAAATGAGAGGCTTTGGCAATAAAGCAGGAAAAGGCTTTCACACTATGAGAGGTATGCACCCTGAATTTATGGAAGCACTAGGTATTACAGCAGAAGAAGCAAGAGAACAATTACAAGCTGGCAAGACTTTTCTAGAAGTTATCGAAGCCAAAGGCTTTTCTGAAGCCGATGTGAAGGCCAAATTGCTAGAAGTGCACAAGCAAAAATTTGAGCCTTTAGTTGCAGAGGGCACAATTACACAAGAAAAAGCTGACTTAATGCAAAAGCTTATGGAAACGAAAATAGATATTATGCTCAGCAAATAACTTTCACCCTCTCTATAGCCGCTCACAGTTCAGTCTGTGAGCGGTCAAATTATGGTCTTATTTAGATTAAAGAGATAGTATCAATAAACCTTTGGAGTGAATATTTTGATGACGACAGTCACTTCGGACGCGAGAGAAGAAGGCCTTCAATCTCCTAAAAAATCTAGTCAAAGTATCCTTAAAGTTAAAGCAATAACGTCACTTAGTCTTTTTTTACTAGGCCTTATCGTAACGGTAACAGGTATAGGTCTCTGGATAGCCCCTCATGGACCTATGGCTAGGAGCTTTACTTTTCTGGGCCTGCCCTATGGCTTAATGATGGAACTTCATATATGGCTAGGCTTTTTAATTGTATTGCTCGTACTCGTTCATTTTATTTTGAACTTGAAGATGTTCTATCAGGAGTGGAAACTCTTATTCAAATAGATTTAACTGAACAAACTATATAATAATTAGGTCCAGCTATAGCAATAGCCTTACCTAGAACCACAGAAGAAAGGTTCTGGTAAGGCTATTTATTATTTATCAGGCTTGGTAAACTCCTCAATCAAAGCAAGAAATAAATCTCCATAAAGTCGGTATTTGTTTTCGCCTACACCTTTAATTGATAACATAGACTGTCGATCAAGGGGTTTCAAGTCAGCCATCTCTCGCAGTGTACTATCATGAAAGATAATATAAGGTGGGATTTGCTCTTTTTGAGAAATTTCTTTACGCAAAGCTTTTAAGGCCTCAAAAAGGCTGGAATCTTCCTCTAGCTTCTTGACTAAGGGCTTAAGAACTTTATGAAAAACTTTTTCTTGTCCTTTTAAGACAGCATAAGCTCGAGCCGTTAACTTAAGAACAGGATACTGCCCTTCCGACATAGCCAAATAACCTTCGGCACAAAAGAGATTGATCAGATCAACAATCTCTTTTTCTTTGTATTCCTTCATAATATTGTAAGTAGAAAGCTGATCAAACTTAAACTGGAGAACGCGCTTGTTTTTAGAGCCTTTTAGAACAGCGGCAACCATGGAAGTACCAAAACGCTCTCCCATGCGTTTTACGCAAGAGAAAATTTTCTGTGCCTCAATAGTTACGTCTACCGATTCTCGATCATCAAGGCAATTACTACAATTAGCACAGTCTAAGGAGGACTCTTCTCCGAAATAACGCAATATAGTCTGACGAAGACATTGGGCTGTATAACAATAATCAATCATAGCTTGTAACTTTTTGTATTCGTAGCTTTTCCGTTCTTCCGTCATCTGACCTTGTTCAATCAAAAACTTCTGAACTACAATATCTTGCGGGCTAAACAGAAGAATGCATTCACTAGGCTCACCATCGCGACCAGCTCGCCCAGCTTCTTGGTAATAAGCCTCCATATTCTTGGGCATGTTGTGATGAATTACAAAGCGAACGTTAGACTTGTCAATACCCATGCCAAAAGCATTGCTGGCCACCATAACTTTTAGATCATCATACAAAAATAATTCCTGGTTACGACTGCGCTCTTCGTCACAGAGACCAGCATGATAGCGCCCCACAGAAAAACCCTTGGCTAACAAAAAATCATAAAGAGCATCTACTTCTTTACGTGTAGCGCCATAAATAATCCCTGATTCATTGATATGATCAGAAAGATAGCGAAAAATAAAATCTCTACGGTTTTCACCGCGCAAAACGGTAAAGCTTAAATTCTCACGATCAAAACCAGCTACAGAAGGTGTCACATTTCTCAGGCCGAGTAGATGAATAATGTCATGAATTACTTCTGTTGTTGCTGTAGCAGTAAAAGCTGTGACAATAGGGCGATAAGCTAACTGGGCAATCATAGGAGCAATTGATCGGTAACTTGGACGAAAATCATGACCCCACTGAGAAACACAATGAGCTTCGTCCACAGCAATTTGACATACAGGCAGATTACGAAGTAAAGCTTGGAAGGAGGCTACTTCTAAACGCTCTGGCGCTACATAAATTAGTCTGTACCAGCCTCGTGATGCTTTATAGATTCGCTCTTGTACCTCTTTCCAAGTAAGAGAACTATTAATATAAGTTGCAGAAATACCTAAGTTATTCAAGTTGTCTACTTGATCTTTCATTAACGAGATGAGGGGAGAAATTACGATTGTCAGTCCTTGTAACATAAGTGCCGGAACTTGATAGCAAATAGATTTGCCCCCACCAGTAGGCATTATGCCCAGAGCATCCTGTCCATGGAGAATTTGCTTAATTAATTGAACCTGACCTGAACGAAAAGATGAGTAACCGTAATATTTATGTAAAACAACTTCAGCCTGCTCAATTATAGAATTACAGTGTTGCTGATAACCAGGCTCCTGCACACAAACCACTCCTTGACTCCTCGTACCTAATGCCACGCAAGATGATAAAGTTAATCTTTTTAATAAAATTTCTTCGTATCTCGTGAATATCCTTCCCTTTATCGCCCTACTACTTGAATTGATCAAAAGTCTAATTTCAAAGAATAAAAGAAAGTATAGAAAGAAAGATGGAAAAGAAGGAAAGAAAAAAGTATAATAAATAAGTATCTTTTATATATAAATTGTGAGAAGAAGGGCGAGGTAGCAATTATTCACAATATTCAGTGAAGGAGAGCTCTTTATGAACTTGCGAATGAAGCTTGTCCTAATGATGGTAGCACTTTTAACAGTAATTTTTTCGATTATCTATTTTGTAATGCTTAGCCAAGCTAATCCAAACGTGGGACTATATATAGTGCTTTCTTTTTCTGCCATAGCTCTAGTAGCAACTTCTCTTTACATTATGCTTGGTAACTTAACGAAAGCAATTAGCGATCTGACAGAGGCTATGGAGAAAGTTACTCACCGTGATTTTAGTTTACAGGGCCAAGAGGTAGCTAAGCAGTACATAAAACGAGAAGACGAGATTGGAAGGCTAGCGCAGGCTGTTATAGCCATGCAAGATAGCTTTCACGAATTAGCTGATAAAGTTAGTAAGTCAGCAGAACAACTAGCTTCATCAGCTGAAGAAATGACAGCAAAGTTCCAGCATATGACGACCACTGTAGGGCAGAGCGCTAGAACGATTGAGGAAATCTCCGGTAGCATACATGAACAAGCCAAGGACACAGAACAGGGAGCACAAATTGTAACAGATTTTGGTGAATTAATTGAACAAGAACAAAAGCTTGTGGCAAGACTAAGCCGTTTTGCTAATAACATGATGCGCATCAAAAACCAAGGCGAAGAAGCTTTTCATGAACTGGTAAAAAAAGCTGAGGAAGCCAACCAATCGACAGTACAGGTATATAAAGTAATAGAAAAGAATAATGCAAATGCACAGAAAATAGCTGAAGCTAGTCAGATGATAGGAAATATTGCAGAACAAACGAACTTATTAGCCTTAAATGCCGCTATTGAAGCGGCTCGAGCAGGTGAAGCTGGTCGTGGTTTTACTGTAGTGGCTGAAGAAATTCGTAAGCTAGCCGATCAATCAAATCTATTCTCTAGAGAAATTGAAAAAGTTTTGGCTGAGCTAATCAAAGAATCTCAAAAAGCAGTACAAGTAATTGAAGCGGCTTCCCACCTTGTGGAAGAGCAAAATGAAAGTATTGATATAACAGAGAAAAAGTTTGCCGGTATGGCTGGTGCAATTACTAAAGTCAGGGAAATGTCTGAGACAATTGAAAAGACAGGTCAAGAAATGGACAAGAAAAAAGATCAAATCATAGAAGTCTTAGCAAATCTTACAGCGATCGCAGAAGAAAATTCTGCAAATATAGAAGAAGCATCTTCCTCTGTAGAAGAACAAAGGGTGTCTATGCAGGAAATAGCTACGGCCAGTGATAACTTAGTCCAAAGGGCAGAGACAATGAATGCTCTATTGAAACAAATGAAAGTTTAAGATTTAGGTCTACCAAGTTAATGATGGGCGCATATAAGCCGCCCCCCATAAAATTAATTTACCTAAAAGAGAATGTTAAAGTTATTCAAAAGTAGTTGACTGAATAAAGAATGTATAGGTAGAATATGGCTATTGATTAAAAAGGGGGGCACTTAGTAAATGAATCAATACGGTCAAATGCTCGACTATATGCTTACAAGATTACAAGAGTCGGGTAAAGCGATTAATAAGTTAATTACTAGCGATAACCGCTACAGAGAAGCAGTGATTCAAAGTAAAGAAAACAGTGAAAGCACTATCAAAATCACGCTTACTTCAGGAGATACACTAGAAATTGATACTGATGCAATCAACAAGCTTACCTTTAACGGTTCGCTAGTTGTTAGTGACTTTGAAGAGTTTCAAGATTTGTACGACTCTTTGAAAAAAAGCCTTTACTACGACATGCACTTTGAAGGTTCGGTAGGCACAGTTCTTGATGTTATTTATGATATTAAAGACACTTATGTATCTGTTAGCGGAGACTGGTAAAGAGCCGAAATATTTCTATTCTTAAGTTATACCTGAACCAGAGCAACCATTATGGCAAAAGCTCTGGTTTTTTTGTTTTTTTCTATCTAGAACAAGCATTTTCGGCAGTATTCACAGCATACAATAGTAATTTGAGATTTGAAGAGCCCCTTTTTTTTATGTAAACTAGTGAGTTGATGGAGAGTATCAAAGTATTACTGAAAACAATATTAATAAACAAAGAAGTTCAGAGAGAAAAAACAGATGAACTATAAATAAAAGTACCCTAATAAATAGAAGAGGAGTAGAGAATGAGCATTAAGACGTTTACAGAAGAACACACGGAAGGTTACAATCTCCAGTGGAAAATAAAGTCAATACTACATCAGGAGACTAGTGCTTATCAAGAGATTACGGTAGCAGAGACAGTGCAATTTGGACGTTGTCTAATTTTAGATGGTGCTATGCAAATCACTGTTCAGGATGCTTTCATCTACCATGAATTGATGGCCCATATCTGTTTGGCCAGTCACCCTCATCCACAACAGGTACTGATCATCGGTGGCGGTGACGGTGGCATGATCAAAGAAGTGCTCAAACATCCTATGGTAGAAAAGATTACCCTTGTCGAAATTGATGAGCGTGTAGTAGCTCTATCGAAGAAATATTTACCTGAGTTTAGTCGCTCTTTAGAACACCCTAAAGTAAATGTTGTTATTGAAGACGGCTTTGATTTTATTGCCAAGCACAAAAATCAATTTGATGTTATTCTAGTAGACTCCAGTGATCCCTCTGGACCTGCAGCACCGCTATTTTCAAGTAAGTTCTATGAGCTTGTAGAAGCAGGATTAAAAGACAAAGGAATATTTACGGCCCAGATCGGCTCGCCTCTTTTTGAATTAGAAAAGTTAAAAACAGTCTATAAAAGGGTAAAAAAATTATTCCAGAATACCAGCTATTATATGGCCTCAATTCCGACGTACAGTACAGGGCCTTATAGCCTAATCTACGGCTCAAAAGGAATAGATCCCCTTGAACTTCGCGACGTTTCATACCTTGACGGACAGACACGATACTACACACCAGAGATTCATCGAGCCTCTTTTGCACTACCACCTTTTATTCAAGAAGTTCTTCAAGAATCAACGGAGTCAAAAGTTTTATCAGCACAATCTAGAAAGCAAATATAACTACAATCATGTCTAGTTTTTCAAATAGAATCGTTTTAGTCTTCTTAGGCCTTCCTGCATCAGATACCTTTTTCTGGTACAGGAAGGCTATTGTTTTTTTCAAAAACTTTTCTCTCTGCCCATATACCTAAGCTTTTTATCTCCTGTTCTTATAGAGAAGAAAGATTAACAAATAATGTGCAAAAGATGACAAATGAAATTGCAACTGCTATAAAAGGTATTATCTTCTATCCTTTAAATTTTATATAAAAAGGGGCTAGACTTATATTAACTTGAATGGTATTATAAGGGTGTCAAACGGTGTCGAATCTTGATGAATTATATTAAGGGGGATTTATACATTATGAAATCAACAGGTATTGTACGAAAAGTGGACGAGCTAGGTCGGGTTGTAATACCTATCGAGTTACGCCGCACAATGGGCATTGATGAGAAAGATTCCTTGGAGATCTACGTTGACAACGAAAAGATAATCCTCAAGAAATATGAGCCAGCTTGTGTTTTCTGTGGGAGTGCTGTAGATGTGCAGAATTTCCGAGGCAAAGTAGTATGTAATGAATGTGCTATTTCCATGGGGCAGAATGCTACTTCCGTAGCAGGTTAATGACCCATCTGAACATAGGTTATTGCAATATTTTTTACAGCCATAGGAGTGTTAAAATTAATATTCCGAACATAAAAGGCGAGAGATAAGAAACTTATCTTTCGCCTTTTTATATACATAAAACTAACTAAATTAGAGAAATATTGACAGCGACTTACTGTAGAATTCTTGTTGAGGTGGATTACGATCTTCCTGTGTAGTATAAAGCCGGGGTTTTCTGGTTCTGGCAAAGGAGGAAGCGATTCATCTGTAAAAGACTCTAAATAAGGGCTTTCGACAGGACTGAGAAAAATAAAGTAAAGCTTCATAGTGAAATTCCAAAAAAAAAGAAAAAAGGAAGGACATTGTAATAAGCTGTAGAAATATTTATTAATTATAGTAACGCAATGGTTGTAGAGAGGTTATGTTATGTAGCTCAAAAGAAAAGAGAGAACTATTACAATACCATATAAGCCTAATAACTTTTATAAATTAGAATAGAGATAATTATAAAAGTTTATAGAAATAATTGATCTTACATATTTGCAGAATGGGTGATGAGAATGAAGTGTCGTCGCAACTTTTACCGTATTGATTTTTTGTTATCTGCTATTTACACTCCGCAACTAGACATAAGTCAAATGGATGAATGGGATTGGCATGATTGTTTGATTGCAAACCTTTCATTAGGTGGTGCAAGTATTATAACCAAAGAAGAAAGAAAGTCTGGAGAACAACTGTGGTTAGAATTCAACTTAGATACAAACAATATTTTATGCAATATGCTTGTTTGTCACGTTGAAAAATTAAAAACAGAAACATCGCACTCTTATAAGCTTGGTGTTCAATTTTCAAATATTCTGGAAAATGATAAAAATATAATAGCTCGTTATGTCGCAAAATATCAAATGAAAGAAATGCGAAGTAAGGGAGCAAATCAAGCTTGAAATGACCTAAAAGAGCACCTTATCTCAAGAGAAACATTGATATAAAATAGCAATCTTACTTGGTCCGAGTGTGGGGGGATATATGTGCGTGTAGCAATTGTAGATGATGATCTAGGTGCAATTGAGCGACTCAAATTACTAATCAATGATATCTCTGGCGTAGAAGTGATAGGTACGGCAAGAGATCAAAGTGAACTAATTGAAATAATTGCTCTTGAAGAGTTAGATGCTATTTTTTTAGATGTAGAATTTGATGGTAAAGACGGGATAGATATAGCTAGAACCCTCCTCGTAGGTAAAGATATAGAAGTTGTAATTGTCACAGGGTACTCTGAGAACTCTCTGCGAGCTTATGAAATTAAGCCTATTGACTTTATTCTCAAACCACTTACCGAAAAAGCAGTCAGAAGAAGTATCTTTCGTTTAACTGAAAGAATTCAAGAAAAAAGAAGACTTCAAAAAGCAGAAGAAGGAGAACGACTACTCAGTGATATTTCTTTTCAAGTCCTCGAATGGCAACCTTTAGATAAAATCCTAAAGTTTGTTTGTGAAAGAATGGTACAAATATTTGAGTTGCCTTTAGTTTGGGTTGGCATTAAAAATCAAGATGAAACTGTTTCCATCGAAGCTTATGCTGGCGAACTAGGTGATCAACTTCTCTCCTTACGCTTACACAGTGATGAAGTCTATAGGAGGTCTCAACCTTTTCTGGCTGAAAATATTGTAGAAGCACTGAACATGCGTATGGAAGGTTTACTTATTACGGACTCACACTTTCAGCTTCAAGAAGAAGAAAAAGTTCTTGAAGAAGTGCGTTTTTGTGTAATTGTTCCATTAAAGACCAAAAAAGGTGTGCAGGGATACCTTGCGCTATACGCTGGTACTTATGAACTATTACAAGCAAGACAAGTAGCAGCGTTCAAAAGATGTGCCGAACAAGTTTCCATTGCCTTAGCTGGTGCAGTGCGGCGACAAGAGATAAATCTCTTAACAACTGCTGTTGAATCTACAGCTAATGCAATATTAATTACAGACTCTAGGGGTGTTATCTCTTGGAATAATAAAGCTTTGGAAGACTTAACTGGCTTTACAGCACAAGAGATCCGCGGGAAAACTCCTTCGCTATGGAAATCAGGTCACCATAGTCATAGCTTTTATGAAACGATGTGGTCGACCATATTATTAGGAAAGGTATGGAAAGGAGAAACAATTAACAAACGTAAAGGAGGGAGCTTATACGTAGAAGAAATGACAATTACGCCTGTTACAGATGATCAAGGCCATATTGTTAACTTTGTTGCTGTCAAAGAAGATATTAGTCAAAGAAGAGCAGATGAAAAAGCACTGCTTAAAGCTAAGGAAGAGGCTGTAGAAGCAGAACGTATCAAAAGCGAATTTGTTTCAATTATTAGTCATGAATTACGGACACCACTTAACGGCATTCTAGGTATGAATGAGCTCTTAATAGAGACGGAGCTAGACGATGAACAACAAATGTTTAGTTCAACAGTGCAAAAATCTGCTCAAGATCTCTTGAAAATCATAGAAGCTTTATTAACCTTTAGTGATATCAAGGCAGGAAATAAAAGCTTAAAACCAGTTTTATTTGACATGCACACTTTTTTACAAGAATTAACGGAACGGAAAAACTACGCCATCATTAACAAAGGCTTAACGCTGATCAAGAAGGTTGATCCAGCTATTAAAGGTTATTGGTGTGGCGATCCTTTACGGCTAAGACAGATTTTAGATTACTTATTAGATAACGCCATCAAATTCACAGACAAAGGAGAAATACTATTAAGAGTGACTATAGAACAAGAAGGTAATCAGGAATGGTTGCGTTTTGATGTTGCTGATAAAGGCGTAGGCATGACAAAAACTATACTAGAAAAATTATTTTTGCCTTTTGTACAAAGTGATAGCTCCCTAGAACGAAAGTATGGTGGTATTGGACTAGGCTTGACAATTAGTAAATACCTCGTTGAATTGATGGGAGGAACTATTTGGGTAACTAGTGTGGAGAATGAAGGAACAACTGTATCATTTAGATTACCTAATGATCATAAAGGTGAATTAGATATATAGATGTGATGCTAGTGGAGAAGTGGAAAAGGAGAGTTAACTTTGAAGAAAGAAGGAAAAAGACAAAAAAAGGGTGACAATGAAATAGAAAAGTTGGTAAAGACTGTTGGAGTTGACAAACTAACCAAAACAATGCTCGGTTCTGTTACTAATATGAATAAAGTACCTCTTAGCATTAAGCTAAAAATTACTTTAAGCCTCGTAATTGCTTTATTAATTAGCCCTACTATTGCTGTTTTTTTAGATCGTTTTATTCAGGACTTATTGTTAGCTTCCGAAATTTCAGTAGGTAACCTCTCTATTTATATATCGACAGTACTAAATCTAGCTGTATCGGCTCTCATTGTTTTGTTCATGCTTAATATCATTATTCTAAATCCCTTAAAAGAACTAGGTGACAAGATGATACGTCTTGGAGAAGGAGATCTTACCGTGCAAGTCGATTTTCGCTCTAAAGACGAGATTCAAGCTCTTGGTTCTGCCTTCAATCTCATGGTTATTAATCAAACAGAACTAGTCAAAAAGGTAAAACAAAACGCTCAAGAATTGGCGGCGGCATCAGAAGAAATGGCCGCTTCATCACAACAAGTACGTTATTCTGTATCAGAGATTGCCACAAGTACACAAGGAGTAGCGACAGAGTCTGAGCAGGGGACTCAGTCGATTGCAGAAGTTGCGCAGGTACTCGTAGAGATTTCTTCACTTTTACAGATAGCCAAAGAAAAAGCTCGTGTTGCAACAGAGAGCTCGAATAAAACTATGGACAAAGCTGTGGCAGGAAAGGAAAGCGTAGACAAGAACAATAAGCAGATGTTAGATATCAAAGGTAAGATGGGCGAGACGGAAGAGCAAATGAAGAACTTACAAGATTACTCTCGTCAAATTAGCACCATCACCAACACCATTACAAGCATTGCTAATCAGACTAACTTGTTAGCCCTTAATGCGGCTATTGAAGCGGCTCGAGCTGGTGAACATGGACGGGGATTTGCAGTCGTTGCAGACGAAGTTCGCAAACTAGCAGAACAATCAGATCAAGGAGCTGCAGAAGTAGATAAGCTATTACAAAAAGTTCTCGGTGCTACCGAATCAGCAGTACAATCGGCCCAACAAAGTAGGTCAGAGATCGATCAAGGTGTTTTGCTAATTAACCAAGCGGGAACAGCTTTACAAGACATCTTAAAAGCTGTCAATGGTACAGTAGAGCAAATCAACAGTGTTGCCAAGCTCGCTGATGATTCAGTAGCTAGTTCGGATCAGATTGTAGCCTTAATTGGTACGGTAGCTACAGTAATTGAAGATGCCGCAAAGAACGCCCAACAAGTAGCAGCGAAGACTCAAGAAGCTTCTACTTCTATGGAAACGATTGCGGCTACAACAGAAGAAGCAAGTGCCTTAGCTACTGAATTGAATCTGCTGGTAGACAAGTTCAAAGTTGCTTAGTGACTTCTCTTTCTCGAACATAGCCAGCTATATTAATATTATAAAAGCCTTCTGTAAGGGCTCATTAATTGAGCCATTACAGAAGGCTTTTTGTATTCTATGCCCTTAAAGAGCATTCTTTTTCTGTTCTGGGAAAAGCTAGTCTCGGGTGACAGATATGGAAAATGATCGAAAAAGTCTTTGGAAGACTTTCTTATACAAACACAGAGAAAAAGAAAGCACTCCTCCGCCTGAAGAAGATGACTATAAGGTGGAACAAGTTCTGCCCTCTTCTCTTCTTGCGGCTAAAGAGATGTTGGAAAAAAGCCTAGGAAAACCAGGAGATCTTTTCTTTCGCTTTATTAAGCCGCCAGCTCTCAAACGCAAATTTATGATTTGTGCTCTAGAAGGACTGGTGGATCAGAAAGAACTGTCTCTCCATGTTGTTGAACCATTACAGACAACCAAAGAAGTGCTTGATGAAACTGAAGATATTCTAGAAGCCTTAGGCGAAAAGATTATCTCTGTTTCACAATGGGAAAAAATCGATACCACTGATGAAGCAAAAAACCAGCTTCTCGATGGTAACAGCTTACTTTTTGCTGATGGTCTTTCTTCGGCGCTCGTTATTTTCAACCATGAATATGAACATCGTACTGTAAACGAACCGATAACAGAGCAAGTCATTCGAGGTCCGATAGAAGGCTTCGTTGAATCTTTGCAAGTGAATCGAGCTCTCTTACGCAAACATATCAAAGATGAAAGGCTTCGCTTAGATAGTATGCGTCTAGGTCGGCGTAGTCGCTCCAATGTTATTGTGGCCTATGTCGATGGGATTGCTAATAAACCTCGCGTCGATGCCGTCAAAGAAGATATTAAGAGTCTAGATATAGATATTGTTCATGATGTGGCTGAGTTATCGGTTTTACTACAGAAACGATCGGCTAACATTTTTCCTTTAAGCATGACTAGTGAACGAACAGATAAAGTATCAGCAGCCCTTATGGAAGGGCGAATTGCAATTTTTTTAGAAAATTCTCCAGCGGCTATGGTTGTACCAGCTCTGTTTATTGATTTTTGGCGAACGCCAGAAGATTACTATAGTTCACCTGTGTTGGCTACTTTTTTTCGTTTTCTGCGCATGATTTTTGGCAATCACTTGACTATGATGCTACCAGCTTTTTATGTAGCTTTTACGAATTTTCCTTCAGGGATCATTGGTTCTCAGTTGATAATGAACATGGCGGCCTCCCGAGAAGGAATTGCTTTCCCGCCCGTACTAGAAGTTTTGTTTATGCTAATTCTTTTAGACATTATCTTAGAAGCTAGCCAACGTTTGCCTCGTCTCGTAGGCGGCGCAACTACCATTGTGGGCGGTTTAATTCTCGGGCAAGCGGCTGTTCAAGCAAAGTTAGCTTCTAATATTATGGTTATCGTCGTTGCTGTCACAGCTATTACTAATTTGACCGTTTCTAACTTGGCCATGTTACCGGCAATGCGACTTCTCAAATATTACTTTGTTTTGTGGGCCGCCTTCTTTGGTGTAGCTGGCATTGTCTTTGCCGCTACAACAGTGCTAGCTTATGTTGGTTCGCTCAAATCTTATGGTATACCTTACTTGAGTCAAATGTCAGCTATTCACCTCCGTGATGTTTTCGATACGATTTACGTTTTTTCTCCGAAAATGCGAACCCATCGGCCACGTACTTTCAAAACTATTGATGGTCAACGCTGGGATTCGAAAAAGATGAAATATAACGAGGATAGTCTGGACGATGTATAGTGAAAAAATTTCAATGCTACAAATCGGCTTGCTCATGGCTTCTTTTTTTGTAGCTGGTGCAGGTTTGTATTACAATGGCTTTCTCTTTCAAACTGTTGATTATAATCCCTTTGTTCCTCTCTTTTCAGGACTTTTACTAAGTTTTATTCCGGCAGGTTTGGCGGCTTGGCTCTGTGCTCGCTACCCTCGCAAAAATATTTTAACTATGGCTAATGAATTAGTAGGGCCTTTTTTTGGCTTTCTTATCGTTTTTCCTCTAGTGGTAGCTCACTTTACTCTTCCTCTTGCTATCTCGAGAATTGCATCTGAACTGATTGTTGATGTTTATTTAGAACAAACACCACCCTGGGCCATGACAGTAGTATTGCTTTCCATTTCCTGCTGGATAGCTACGCTAGGGACTGAAGCAGTAGCCCGTACTAATGATGAACACTTGGTAATTATCTTTCCATTAACAATGATCATGTTTCTTTTGTCTTTCTCCGATATCCGACCGGAGTTAACACGTCCTTATCTACAAGTGGACTTCTCTTATTGGATTCAACCTGAATTTTATGGTTCCTTACTTCTGTTTCTTAGCTTTACTATTGTTCTTTTTTTAAACAATTCCATAAGTCATAGCACCAAAATTTACCGTATGATCTTTGGGCTTAAATTTATTGGTGCTATTTACTTATTCATTACAGCTTATATGATCCTCGGAACACTAGGCATGGAAATGGCCGCAACTTTTGATCAGCCTTTAAAGGTAAAAATGACGACCTTACGAGAGACCGTCTTTATTGAACGGATTGATATTTTTCTAGTCCTCCTCTGGTTGTTTCCAACAGTAACTTCGAAAGCTGTACTGATTGTTACAGGTGCTCGAGCACTAGGGCAGTGGATGTCTTTGCCGGACTATCGACGCCTCGTTATTATATATTACCTCGTTATTATTACCTTATCGCCCCTTATGCTTCCTTTCCAGCATGCTAAAAGAACTCTGCTCTATCTAGGTCCTATCTGGATGCTTTATCTTACTTTAATTTTGCTAATTCTAGCTGTTGCTTCACTTTGGAAAAATCCACAAAAAGCTTCCCCAAGAAGGTGATAATACCGATGCGATCGCTAACATTTTTTTTCATAGTCTTATTATTTTTACTTACGACAGGGTGTTGGGACTCTACCGCTATGGAGCGTCGAGCTTTGGTTATGAACATTGGCTTTGATGTAGGTGAAGAAAAACCTTTAGCTCTTGTTCTAGACATTCACAACGCCAAACAGTCTGATGCCAATACCATGGTTGGACCGCCTGGAGCTTTAGGACCTGCTGTGATTGCACCTAGAACAGAAGGAACTACTATTGATGAATGCTTAGAAGAACAGCGGCGCAATATGCCCAGGCGTATTGACTTTGGCCTTGCTTCTGCTGTGGTTATTACAGAAGATGCGGCTAGAGAAGGAATTTTTCCTTATCTATCATGGATTTTCTTTCATCCCAATGTGCGCAACAACTCTTATGTTATTGTGACGAGCACGGACCTACAAAAACTTTTTACTGAAGAAGCAAGAGTTGTTGAAGGAACAATGGGTGGGGCGCTACTAGTAAGCCAGCTTATGGCTGATCGAAAGACAGCCGCCCTAACTAGAGTAAATCTATGGGAAGCCTATCGAATTCAACTGGATGGAACAGGTAGTCTTATGGTACCTTTTGTTCGCTCTCAAGAAGGTCGCATTTATTATGAAGGGTCAGCTGTCTTCGATGGCGATCGCATGATTGGTCTGCTTGATCCCGACGAGTCTGCTTTTGTAAATATTATCGCAGAAGAGAGAATGCCCTATCTTTTTACTTTTGACTTTATCCCTCCGGAAGTGAAAGAAAATGGACAAGAAGACGAGCAAGTCCCAGCAGTAGAAGAGCGGCAAGAAGTACAGGAAGAGCAAACTGCCGAAGAGCAAGTCCAAGAAGATAGCGAAGAAGGTTCTTCTCCAGAAAAAGGCCACTTAGCAGAAGGTGATAGAGAACCGAAAAAAGAGCAAAAGCAAAGTAATGGTGTCGAAGGAAGACCTGAGCGAGAAGGCAAAATGGATGTACCTGATGAAGAAGCTTCTCGCATGACACTACGCTTTTATCGAGTTCAGAGAAGTTATGATATCGAAAAGATAGGCTCTCAACAATACGAAGCTAATATTCATGTTCACTTTACTGGTATGCTCAGTGATGCTAATCCACCGCAAGTTCGTTATGACCGTGATGACTTTGATGCCATGAACGAACAGGCGGCTCAGGCTCTAGAAAAGAAAATGCAAGCAGTAATAGAGAAGATCCAAAAAGAGTTAAAAGCTGATGTGCTCCACCTAGGTCGCTATGTGCGACCTATAGATATACGTGAGTGGGAGGCTATGGATTGGTTCGATGTATATCCAGAAGTAACCATAAATGTTTCAGTAACTGTAAGAGTTTTAGGTGCAACTCGTTAGTGAAATTAACGTCCCAACATAGCACCAATCAAGACAAGAAAAGCCCAGAGATGACTAGGATGACTGGCCGAATGGTTTTCATCCCACCGTAGAGCATGTCCCATAATGGCTAAAGAAGCAGGACCTGCCAAGAGAAGATAGAGGATATGGAAGTTAAAGAAAGCAGGAAGAAGTAGCAAAATAGCGGCGGCAATAAGGTTATAACGGACCCAGAGGCGTGCCAAAGAAAGGTTGACATGTGGTAAAGTTCGCAGAGGTCGCTGAGAGTCGCCTTCTAGATCCCATTCATCTCGAATCACCCGACTAGCCAAATGAAGTGTACTAATGGCCAAAGCCAATAGAAGTAATCTAGTAGATGGTAAATCTGCCGTAGAAGTAGAACCTAGTAAAAAAGCGGAAAAAATAAATAGAAAAATAGATATACTACGTCCATACCAATGTTCTTGCATAAGGCGATGCAAAGGAGGGATGACGACAAAGGCTGTAATTACTGCAATGATGATTAAAGCTTGTAGATGGAAAATGGCTAATGATAAAGAAAGAATCAAAGTAGCCGCTCCAAAAAGACGTGCTTGTGACACTGTAATCTTACCAGCTGGCAAAGGTCTTTCAGGATGATTGACCCGGTCTTCCGCCAAGTCGTGAATATCATCAAAAGAGTGTACAGCTAGAATAAGAAAAAAACCAGCTAGTGCTAAAGTGAGCATGGACAAGGCCGTTGCACCTTCAACATAAGCTGATACAGCAACGGTAAAAGCATAACGAATCGCTACAGTACCTCGAGCCAGAGAGATCCATAGAGAGCTATCAAGTATCTGCATAAAGTTCTCCTTTCCCAATATCACAACGAGGGCACTTTTGGCTCTGACAATAGACTACCCTTCGTTGACATCAAAATTTCACCTCCTAATAGAATGAGGTTGAAAAAAAGGAGAAATCAGAGTTGCTAGAAAGATTATTTCAACTACAAAACAGAGGAACAACAGTAGGAACTGAGGTAACAGCCGGCGTAACCACATTCATGACCATGGCTTATATTTTGGCTGTTAACCCGAACATTCTGGCGACTACAGGAATGAGTCGCGACGCTGTATTTTTTGCTACTTGTGTCGGTGCCGCCCTTGTTACCATCGCTATGGGTCTCTATGTAAATTATCCTGTAGCTCTAGCACCTGGTATGGGCTTAAATGCTTACTTTGCTGTGGTTGCTTCACCCATAGGTGGTATTCCTTGGGAAGTTGCTTTAGGAGCTGTCTTTCTTTCCGGTGTAATCTTCCTTATCTTAACAGTGACACAGATACGACAGCTCCTTGTGGTGGCTGTTCCCAATTCTCTTAAGAAAGCGATTACCGTGGGGATTGGGCTTTTCATAACTATCATCGGTTTAAAGCTTTCCCATTTAACTATTGTAAGCCTACACCTAGGACCTTCTCTCGATCAAGTAATTGAATCAAGAGGCTTTGGCGATCTCCTTCATTTTGAATGGGATATTACGATGGGTGCTTTAACGCGACCTGATACATTATTGGCCCTGATCGGACTTACTTTGACAGCCGCTTTGATGGCCTTGAAGATACGAGGCGCTCTTTTGATAGGTATCGTGCTCACGACCATTATTGGAATTCCTTTAGGAGTAACAAATCTTGCAGACTTCACCTTCGCTTGGCCGGCCTTTGATGATCTTGCCGTCGGGGCTTTGGACGTTCGAGGGGCTATTGAAATGGGTATTATTGCTGTCGTATTGACCTTTACTTTTGTAGAGCTTTTTGATACTTTTGGGACACTTGTAGGGACGGCTAACAAAGCAGGGTTGCTTGATGAAAAAGGTAATTCGCCTAAACTGGGTAAAGCGATGATGGTCGATGCTGGTGGTGTCAGCTTAGGTGCTTTTCTAGGAACGTCAGCCATCACAGCTTATGTAGAATCTGCTGCAGGTATTAGTGAAGGTGGTCGTACAGGTCTAACTGCAGTAGTGACAGGCTTACTCTTCCTAGTGGCTCTTATCTTAGCCCCTTTCTTTAGAATCATTCCAGACGCTGCTACTGCACCAGCTTTAATTATTGTTGGCGTCCTTATGATCTCTGTTGTACGCGATATTGACTTTAATGATTTTACCGAAGCTTTGCCTGCCTTTTTAACACTTTCACTTATGCCTTTTACCTACAATATTGCCAACGGTATCGCTGCAGGTATCGTTTTCTACACTTTTTTGAAAGTTTTTGTTGGCAAAGGGCGCGAGGTACACTGGCTTATGTATGTAGTTTCAATATTAATTGTTTGGCGCTATGTAAGCCTTGGAGCAGGGCATTGACGAGATCATGAATAGAAAAAAATAACATGAAGCATTGAATTACAAACTTCTGTTCATGAAGAAGGCACTTGTAAAGCTGGTCTAAATAAAAAGCCAGAGATAATCTCAATTTATTGTCTTTGAGACTATCTCTGGCTTTTGTTTTAAAGATTAACTTCTATACTTATAGTGGTAGTCCTTCTTCGTTTGCTTCCATTACTTTACGAGCTTCTTTGGCTTTGTATTCTTCCAGACGAGCTTCTAAAGCACTGTCGTTTATAGATAGAATACGAGCAGCCATTAAGCCTGCGTTTTTGGCACCAGGAATGCCAATAGCCATTGTAGCGACAGGAACACCACCGGGCATCTGCACGATAGAGAGCAAAGCATCCATGCCTTCAAGTTTAGTAGCTGGAATAGGGACGCCTATGACTGGCAAAGTTGTTTTTGAAGCTACCATGCCTGGCAAATGAGCAGCACCACCAGCACCAGCAATAATCACTTTAATTCCTTTTTCCCGTGCTTTTTCGGCATATTGGAACATCCAGTCAGGGGTACGATGAGCTGAAACGACTTGACTCTCACAAGGAACACCTAGTTGTTCTAAAATGATAGCCGCTTCTTTCATTATAGGCCAATCGCTTTTACTACCCATAAGCAAACCAACCATGGTACTCACTCCTTTACTTTTTAAGGCATATCCCTTTTCTCAGCCACTATGATAATTCTGTTAATAAGTGTTGATAGAACTTTATTTATACTATTGGGTCCCAGCCCATCTTTTCGGTTAAATCAGCAAGGAACTCTGTTGGCTTATCTGTCTTAATGGTAAGATGGCCAACCTTACGACGAAAAGCCATCTCTTTTTTTCCATATATATGAAGCTTTACTTCTTCTGAAAGGTGAGGAATTAATGCTTCTAATTTATCGTAATCTTCGCCTAAGATATTGACCATGACAACAGGGAAAGAAAGATCGACAGGGCCAAGAGGAAGACCACAGACAGCACGAATCAATTGCTCAAACTGAGAAGTATAGCAAGCTTCCCAGGTGTAATGTCCAGAATTATGGGGTCTAGGGGCCATTTCATTTACATAAACCTTATCGCCAACAAGGAAGAACTCTACAGCCAAAAGGCCAACAACCTTAAAATGCTCCGTAATTCTCTCGGCTATATCTTGTGCTTCTGCTACGATCTCTGGCGCAATGCGAGGAGGCACAATAGAAGCGCGTAGAATCTGATGTTGATGTATATTTTCCGCCGCTGGGAAAGAGCGTGTGCTACCATCGGGTGTACGTGCTACAATCACAGAAAGCTCTGTCGTTAGATTCATCATCTTCTCTAGAACCCATTGACCATCCTTGATCTCGTGACGAATCTCATCCCATTGCGACTTCTCACGAATTACCCATTGACCTTTGCCATCATAACCCCCGAGAGCTGTCTTAAGAATGCAAGGACAGCCTAGTTCATCAATCAATGCTGGGATCTCAGCAGATTTCTCCGTAATTCGATAAGGCACAACAGGAAAGCCAGCCATAGCAAGCCGCGTCTTCTCTTCTCTCCGATCTTGAAAATAGGAAAGAATTTTACTTGATTGAGGCACCCAGTGCGACTTTTCAAGCTCTTTTACCACCTGGGCGTTAATATTTTCAGTTTCATAAATCAGAACATCACTGCGTTCTGCTACCTTACGGGCCGATTCAAGATCTTCAAAAGAACCAATAATTTGCTCATCAGATACTTGACCACAAGGACTTGCAGGCGTTGGATCAAGACAAATAACTTGATAACCCATGCGCTTGCCTTCCATGGCCAACATACGACCTAATTGGCCTCCACCGAGAAGGCCGATTGTTTTGCCAGGTAGAATCGGCGTAAAATTACTCAAAACAAGATCCTCCTCATTTCGCCATCAGTTGACATAACTAGGCAAATTCTATCAGATACTTATATCCTGTGCAATAATTATGATGGGAAAACTACAGAGACACAGGAAGAGTGCATATAACTCCCTTAGATCTGGACTGGTCCCACGCTGTTATTGACAGCAAGCTGTCGACGGCTGAGTTTGAGTTCTCAAGTCCAACAATTATCGTGATTTTCTGCAAATCCATGGTTCCCTAAGACCTTTTCCTGTGGTAAACTGACGCTGTAAGGACACTATACAAGTATATAAGCGTTTTTCGCGTGGAAGTGCAGCTCAGGGTTCCGCATTTATGGTCTGGTCCGAGCGCTGCAAAAAGATTCTGCCCTAAGAGGCTCAATCTTTTACACCGAAGGGAGAAAAGCCCAGGCGGATAGGTTCCCACCTTTTAAGTGGGGGAATCTATCCGCTTGGGCTTGATTTTTTTGAATCCTAGTCTTTATTTCTTGCCTTTATTTCAATTCTGAAGGACAATATAAATAGATGACAGGATTCGCTAAACTTTGTCAAACTTTTTAACCCGAAGCCATAAGGACTTGCAAGGAGGACATGGTTGAATGATTGAACGTTACACCCTGCCCGAGATGGGCGCTATCTGGGCGGACCAGAATCGTTTCCAAAAGTGGCTAGATATTGAAGTAGCCGCTTGTGAAGCTTTAGCTGAACAAGGTAAGATTCCTCGTGAAGCTTATGAAGCTATTCGTGACAAGGCGGGCTTTAATGTACAGCGTATTTTGGAAATCGAGGAAGTAACGAAACACGACGTATTAGCTTTCTTAACTTGTGTTGCAGAATATATTGGTGAAGAGTCTAAGTATGTTCACATGGGTATGACTTCTTCTGACGTTTTGGACACAGCTCTTTCTATGCAAATGAAAGAAGCAGGCGAATTGATCGTAGAGAAGTTGAAAAAGCTTCGTGAGGTCATCGGTGAAAAAGCCATTGAACACAAGTACACCGTAATGGTGGGTAGAACTCATGGCATTCATGCTGAGCCTGTAACTTTTGGTCTTAAGATGGCTCTTTGGTACGATGAAGTAGGACGTTCTATTACTAGAATGAACCATGCTATTGAAACAATTCGCGTTGGAGCTATCTCTGGTGCTGTAGGAACTTTTGCTCAGATCGATCCATCAGTAGAGGAATTCGTATGTAACCGCTTAGGATTGAAGCCCGCACCGATTTCTACACAGGTCATTCAGCGGGATCGTCATGCCGAATATATGTCTACTTTAGCTGTTGTCGCTAGCACTTTGGACAAATTTGCTACAGAGTTTAGAAACTTGCAAAGAACAGACATTCACGAAGTAGAAGAATCTTTTAGCAAAGGTCAAAAAGGATCTTCTGCAATGCCTCATAAGAAAAATCCAATCACATCAGAGCGTATCTCCGGCCTTTCTCGGGTCTTACGTGGCAATGCTATTGCCGCTTTAGAAAACGTAGCACTCTGGCATGAACGTGATATTACCCATTCTTCTGTAGAGCGTGTTATCATTCCCGACTCCACTATCTTACTAGATTACATGTTAGCTAAGATGATTGATGTCGTGGATAACCTGAAAGTTTTCCCTGAAAACATGATGAAGAACGTAGAGAAAACCCTTGGTCTGGTAAATAGCCAACGGGTTATGCTTGCCCTAGTTGATAAAGGCGTATTACGCGAGACAGCTTACCACTGGGTACAGCGCAACGCTCTGAAAGCCTGGGAAGTCAAAAAACCTTTTAAAGAGTTAGTGTTGCAAGATGAAGAGATCATGGACAAAATGACAACTGAAGAAGTAGAAGGCCTCTTTGACTACGACTATCATACGAAGCATGTAGACACTCTTTTCAAACGGGTAGGCCTAGCCTAGTCACTTTTGTCTCCTAAGTAGAAAGGTGGGCCCAATTTGCCATGGCTCAAGTGGAAAAGTTAGAACAACTCTATGAAGGCAAAGCCAAAAAGATCTACAAAACAACGGATCATGATATTGTCTGGGTAGAGTACAAAGATTCAGCTACAGCCTTTAATGGCGTGAAAAAAGAAGAGATTGCTAACAAAGGCACTCTCAACAACAGAATCTCAGCTCTTTTCTTTCAATATCTGTCCCAACAGGGCATTCCGACGCACTTTGTAGAATTGCTTAATGATCGAGAGATGCTAGTCCGTTCGCTGACAATTATTCCAGTAGAAGTGGTTACTCGAAATATCGTCGCTGGCTCCTTAGCCAAGCGAATTGGACAACCGGAAGGGACTGTACTATCGAAGCCTGTAATAGAGTTCTATTACAAAGATGATGCTCTTGGCGATCCCATGATTAACGAGTATCATATTGATGCCATGAATCTAGCGACACAGGAACAGATGGATAAGGTTAAGGAGCTAGCCATAAGCATCAACAGCATTTTAACGGAATTAATGACTCAAATTAATGTAGATCTCGTGGACTTTAAACTTGAGTTTGGTCTTCATAAGGGGCAAGTTATTCTGGGTGATGAAATATCTCCAGACAATTGTCGTTTCTGGGATCAAGATACGAAAGAAAAAATGGACAAAGATCGTTTTCGTCGTGACTTAGGCGGTCTGGAAGAAGCTTATCGAGAGATTTTGCGTCGTCTAGAAAGCAAACTAGTAAAATAGGGAGGCCCTTACCTTCGTGTATAAGGCCCGAATTGTGATTACGCTCAAAGAAATAATACCGGACCGAGAGGGAGAGTCCTTACTACAGTCTAGTGAGCATCTAACTTTGCATGATGTCAAAGAAGTGCGCACAGGCCGTTATGTAGAGATGGTTATAGATAGTAAAAACAAGCTGGAAGCCCAAAGACAAGTAAGTCAGTTTATTGAAGATAACTTGTTAAACCCAGTGATAGAGCGATATGAGATTCAGCTTGATGAAATATCATAAAAATATCTGGCAGGAGGCCAAATCATGTCTATTGAAGGAATTCATGATCTCCCCTGGGACAAAATGGAGGAGGAGTGCGGGGTGATCGGAATTTATGGACCGGGCAAAAAGGTTGCCCGGTTAGCCTATTTTGGAATGCACGCCCTACAACACCGTGGTCAAGAAAGTGCTGGTATGGCTGTAGGTGATGGCCAAGAAATCTCTATTCATAAAGCAATGGGCCTAGTAACAGAAGTGTTTGGCGAGAAAAAAATTGCCGAAATAGAAAATGAAAAAAGCCAAGTAACGATAGGTCACGTTCGCTACTCTACAACAGGATCTAGCTTAGTCAGCAATGCTCAACCTCTAGTTTTTCGCTATGCCAAAGGCATGTTGGCTGTAGCCCACAATGGCAATCTTACTAACGCCAGTGAACTTCGTCAGGACTTAGCTGTAACAGGCGCTGTTTTTCAAACAACTACAGATACAGAAGTTATTGTCAACCTTCTAGCTCGTTACAGTCAATCATCTTTGGAAGAAGCATTGATGAAAGTCATGATTGACATTAAAGGATCTTACTCTGTATTAGTAATGACAGAAAATCGTCTTCTAGGCATGAGAGATCCTTACGGGGTTCGTCCTTTATGCTTAGGTCGCTTAGACGGTGCTTATGTACTGGCCTCAGAATCTTGTGCTCTTGATACAATGGGTGCTACCTTTATTAGAGACATTGAACCAGGTGAAATTGTCGTTATTGATGAAAAAGGTCTAACCTCTTTGAAAACCCTATCACCTCTACGCAAAGCTTCCTGTATCTTTGAATACATCTACTTTGCGCGACCAGATTCTGTTATTGATGGTATCTGGGTAAACTTAGCTCGCCGTGCCATGGGTCGTCAGTTGGCGAGGGAAGTACAAATAGATGCTGATATTGTTATTGGTGTTCCTGACTCTGGAACAGCCGCCGCTATTGGCTACTCTCTAGAATCAGGCATTCCTTTTGAAGAAGGTTTAATGAAAAACCGTTATGTAGGACGCACTTTCATACAACCGACACAGGAAATGCGTAGCCAAGCTGTCCGGTTAAAACTTAATGCCATTAAAAAAGCTGTCGAAGGTAAGCGAGTCATAATGATTGATGACTCAATAGTCCGTGGTACAACGAGCGGTAAGATCGTTCAAATGTTGCGTCAAGCTGGTGCCAAAGAAGTGCACATGCTTGTATCATCACCACCAATAACTTATCCCTGCTACTATGGAATTGATACGGCTGTTCGGAAAGAACTGATTGCCGCTGTCAAAACTATTGAGGAGATTAGGGAATTAATCGGTGCTGATAGTCTGCATTATCTCACTGAAGAAGGAATCTTAGAAGCTATGGGTCAACAAAGCGATACTATGACTGGCAAAGATTTCTGCACAGCCTGTTTTACTGGTGACTATCCTATTGAAGTTTCTGATAAGCATGATATGCAGGATCCCTCCTGCTGTTAAGAGATAGCATTAGAAAGTGCGGGAGGTACGTTCGTGTCTAAAAATAATCAAAAAGATGCAAGCCAAGAAAGTCTTACCTATGCCCAGGCTGGTGTCGATATTACTGCTGGCAACCGAGCCGTCGATTTAATGAAAAGCGCTGTAAAAAGCACTTTTCGTCGTGAAGTATTAACAGACATTGGTGGCTTTGGTGGTCTCTTTGCTTTAGATATCAAAAAATATGCAGAACCAGTTCTTGTATCAGGCACTGATGGTGTGGGCACAAAGTTAAGAGTAGCTATGATGATGGATCGTCATGACACGATTGGAATTGATTGTGTAGCTATGTGTGTTAATGATATCCTTGTTCAAGGTGCAGAACCCCTCTTCTTTCTAGACTATCTTGCTGTAGGCAAATTAGATCCAGAAAAAGTAGCCTCTATTGTTGGAGGCGTAGCTGAGGGTTGTCGTCAAGCAGGCTGTGCTCTCATCGGAGGAGAAACAGCAGAAATGCCCGGCTTTTATGCCGATGAAGATTATGACATTGCTGGCTTTACTGTTGGTGTAGCTGATCGAGCGAAGATTGTTGATGGCTCAACCATTGCGCCTGGAGACTTACTTATCGCCTTACCTTCTTCAGGCATTCACAGTAATGGCTATTCATTAGCACGTAAAGTCTTCTTCGAACATGCTGGGCACAATATTCATACTGAGTTACCGCAACTAGGTAAAACGGTAGGAGAAGAGTTGCTAGTACCGACACGTATCTACGCCAACGTAGTTAAGGCTCTCCTTACTGGTGCTAATGTTAAAGGAATGGCCCATATTACTGGTGGCGGTATTACTGAGAATCTACCACGAATCTTGCCAGAAGGAATGCGAGCTTCTGTAGAACTTGGTCGTTGGGATGTACCACCTATCTTCTCGGTGATTAAATCTTTAGGTAATGTAGCTGAAGCAGAAATGCTGAGAACCTTTAACTGTGGTATTGGCTATGTAATCGTAGTATCACCAGAAGAAGTGGGCAAAGTAAGCGCCATTTTGTCAGACTTAAACGAAAAGTTTTACACTATCGGTGTCATAGAGTCTATACCAGAAGATGGAGATAAGACGCCTGAAGTTTGTTATCGTGGTGAACTTCCCTGGGCGTAATGTTGCCTGCAACAAGGAGGTGACAAGATGGCTTTGAAAATCGGAGTGCTTGCTTCAGGTCGAGGTTCAAATCTACAATCTCTACTTGATGCAATTTCTGCAGGAACACTAGACGCAGAAATCGTATTAGTTATCTCTGATAAACAAAATGCGATGGCTTTAGATAGAGCAGCAGCCCAAGGTGTACCTGCCGTCCATTTAAATCCCAAAGATTTTAATGACAGAAAAAGTTATGATCTAGCCATAGCAGAGCTATTTAAAGAGAGAGGCGCCACAGCAATTGTATTGGCTGGCTATATGCGCATCATCTCCAGACCTTTTCTGGAGTCTTTTCCAGAAAGGGTTATTAACATACACCCCGCCCTTTTACCAGCTTTTCCAGGTCTTCATAGCCAGAAACAGGCACTTGAATACGGTGTTCGATACAGTGGTTGTACCGTTCACTTCGTTGACGAAGGGATGGATACAGGACCAATTATTGTACAAGCTGTTGTGCCTGTGGAAAAGGACGATACAGAAGAAACCTTGGCGGCTCGCATCTTACAAGAAGAGCATCGTATCCTTCCGGAAGCTTTACAACTGTTAGCTCAGGGAAGATTGCGTGTAGAAGGACGCAAAGTGCAAATACTTTAATAAATGCTCTTCAAGAGCATCTAGAGCTGTTTGTCAAATTAAGGTTATCAAACTGAGGAGGTATCCGCTGTGAAGCGTCGTGCTTTAATCAGTGTTTCAGACAAAAAAGGTGTAGTTGAATTTGCCCAAGCTTTGGTGGAATTAGGCTTTGAAGTAGTCTCTACAGGAGGCACTTTTAAAACGATCAAATCTGCAGGTGTAGAAGTTAAATACGTTACAGAAATTACAGGCTTCCCTGAAATTCTTGATGGACGTGTAAAAACTTTACATCCCAAAGTACATGGCGGCATTTTAGCTCGTCGTACGCCTGACCATCTAGAGCAATTAAAAGATAATGACATTACCCCTATCGACGTAGTAGCTGTTAACCTCTATCCATTCCGTGAAACAATTGCCAAAGCAGGCGTTACTTTTGAAGAAGCCATCGAAAACATCGATATTGGTGGACCTGCTATGGTGCGTGCTTCTGCAAAGAACCATGCTTCTGTAACGATCGTTGTAAACCCAGATCGATATGACGGCATTGTAGCGGAACTGAAAGAAAAAGGTGTCGTCTCTGCAGAGACACGCCGCCAGCTAGCTTTAGAAGCTTTCGCCCATACAGCCGAGTACGACAGTGCCATTGCCGCTTACTTAAAAGGGCAATGCGAAGGCCTCAAGGATAAGGAAGCAGAGTGTGAAGATTGTGGACTAGCTATTTTTGCCGAAGGCACAGTAGAAAAAGTCCAAGATCTACGCTACGGAGAAAATCCTCACCAGAAAGCGGCTTTTTATAAAGAAGTTGCTTATCAAGGAGCTGGTGCTGGAACAGCTAAGCAACTGTGGGGAAAAGAATTATCTTTTAATAACCTGCTTGACTTAAATGCCGCTTTAGAGCTTGTCCGTGAATTTGATGATCCTGCAGTAACGATCATTAAACATAACAACCCCTGCGGGACAGCTATTGCTGGAACTTTAGAAGAAGCTTATATCAAAGCTTTTGACGCAGACCCAGTATCAGCTTTTGGTGGTATTACAGCTTGCAACCGTCCAGTTGATGTTGCCACAGCACAAGAACTTGTCAAAACTTTCATGGAAGCAGTTATTGCACCTTCTTATGAAGCAGAAGCACTAGAAGTATTGAAAACGAAAAAGAATCTGCGCATCATGGAAGTAGGTTCACTTGAAGGAGCGGCTCCTTCCTACGATCTGAAAAAGATTCGTGGTGGCTTCCTGTTACAAGATGGCGATTATGGCCAGATCAAAGCAGAAGACTTAAAAGTAGTAACAGAGCGAACTCCTTCAGAAGAGGAACTCCGTGATCTGCTTTTTGCTTGGAAAGTAGTAAAACACGTCAAGTCTAACGCCATCGTAGTTGCTAAAGATGGTGTAGCTATTGGCGTAGGTGCAGGACAGATGAACCGCGTTGGTTCTGCCCATATTGCTCTTGAACAAGCTCGGGGAACGGCTATCGGTACAGAAAAAGAAGCAAGCCCTGATCTTGATAGCTGGCTTTCAAAAGGTGCTGTTCTAGCTTCTGACGCTTTCTTCCCCTTCAAAGATACTGTAGAAATGGCGGCTAAGTATGGAATCGCCGCTATCATTCAGCCGGGTGGATCTGTTCGTGACGAAGAGTCTATTGAGGCTTGCAACCGTCTTGGCTTGACTATGGTCTTTACAGCCATGAGACATTTCAAGCATTAATAAATATTTAATAAAGCGCTCAATCTGGCCTGAGGATATTTTCTCAGGCCAGATTGGCATATAGAATTTTTGGTAGATTTCGATCCTTGGGAAGGAGAGTTACTTTAGTGAATACATTGAAAGCAAAAGGCTTAAAAGTACTAGTTGTAGGTGGCGGCGGTCGTGAACACGCTCTTGTCTGGAAGATAAAACAAAGTCCTCGCGTTGATGAAATTTATTGTGCGCCTGGAAACGCAGGAATTGCTCAAATGGCACAATGTCTCGACATTCCGGCAGACGATGTAACGGCTTTATTAACTTTTGCTTGGGAAAACAAAATAGATCTTACCGTAGTAGGTCCTGAAGCACCTTTGGCCAAAGCAATTGTAGATACTTTTACTAACCATGGCTTGATGATTTTTGGTCCTACAAAAGCGGCGGCAGAGATTGAAGGAAGTAAGGCTTTCTCCAAAGACTTGATGCAAAAATACAATATTCCTACAGCCGCATATGGCGTATTTACGGAAGTGGAACCGGCACTTACCTTTATCGATGATCTTGCATCACGCCAACCTACTCAAAGTACCTGCCCTTGTGTAGTTAAAGCTGACGGCTTAGCGGCTGGTAAAGGCGTTATTGTAGCATCTTCTATTGAGGAAGCCAAAGATGCTGTTCGTTCAATGCTAGAAGGTAATCGCTTTGGTGATGCGGGAAGCCGTGTAGTTATTGAAGAATTTATGGAAGGCGAAGAAGTTAGTATTCTAGCCTTTACTGATGGCGATGTCATTGTACCAATGGTATCTGCTCAAGATCATAAACGCATTTTTGACAACGACGAAGGCCCCAATACAGGTGGTATGGGAGCTTACTCCCCAGCACCGGTTTATACAGCTGACTTAGCACCAATTGTATTAGAAAAAATCTTAAAGCCCACTATTGAGGCCATGAAAGCAGAAGGTCGTCCCTACAGTGGTGTCTTATATGCTGGATTAATGATTACCTCTGAAGGTCCTAAAGTACTAGAGTACAATGCACGCTTTGGTGATCCCGAGACCCAGCCTGTACTTATGCGCTTAGAGACAGACCTAGTCGATATCATTGAAGCTATTTTGACGAAAAAGCTTGATCAAATAGAAATTAAGTGGAGCGAAGAAGCAACAGTTTGCGTTGTCTTATCAGCTAAAGGCTACCCTGATAGTTATGAAAAAGGTCAAGTTATTCAAGGTCTTGACGATGTGCTGGAAAAGGTGGAAATATTCCATGCCGGCACAAATCTAACTAATGGTGATGTTGTAACAAGTGGTGGTCGCGTTTTAGGTATAACGGCTAAAGGGAAAGATATTCGAGAAGCTATTGAATTAGTTTACCGTCAAGCAGAAAAAACTACATTTGCTGGTGCACATTACCGTAAAGATATTGGACGTAGAGCTTTAGAACGTTTATCTTAAACTAAATCTCAAACCTTAAACTTCCAAAACCTCCTTCTCTCATCGGGATGAATTACATCAAGAAGAGGCATTCTATAGTGTGTGTGATTCATTTTACGATAGTAGGGAAGGAGGTTTCGTCTATGAACCAGCCTGTACGAGATATCATGACCAGCGATGTAAAAACTTTGAGCTCTGATCAGACTTTAGTTGACGCGGCCAAAACTATGAGCTCTATTGATGTTGGTGCCATGCCTATTGTTGATAATGGCAAATGTGTGGGCATCATTACGGACCGAGATATTGTCATTAGAGCAGTGGCCAAAGGCCAAGATGTAAAGACAACTAAAATTCAATCAGTCATGACAAAAGAGTTAATCACAGCTTCACCTGACACAGACATTCATGAAGCTGCTGAAATTATGGCTGAAAATCAGATTCGTCGTCTGCTCATCACTGATCAAGGAAAATTGGTTGGTATTTTAGCACTGGGCGATCTAGCTGTGATGGATATCTACGATGATGAAGCAGGAGATGCCCTTTCGGATATTTCTGAGCCCTCGCGCCCCTTGATGTAGTAATATATTCAAACTAAAAAGAGCTCTTACTGTACTCATAACTGCAGTTTAAGAGCTCTTTTTGTGTACTTACAGCAAAGTCATAAAAATTACCATTGACGATGAAAACCAATATCAACTATAATTAGCATATAATTATTAATATAACTTATAAACCTCTTGTTATTAGTGATCATGAGGAGGTATTGAAGAAAATGTGTCTTGTCGTCGGTGCAGATCGTTTAGGTGCAGTTGAACGCTTATTGCCACCAGAGTACAGTAAAGAAGAATTAATTCACTGGGATGGCAGAAGTCGTCGCCCTAGTTTATCTAGAATTACTAAAATTGTGGTACTTACAGGTTTTATTAACCATAATGCTGTAAACTTTGTAAAAAAAGAAGCTAAAAAGCGTGGGATTAGCATGATTTTTTTACGCAGAGGTATTTCCGACTTACGCTGTTAGTTTGTACAATTAAAAAGTTTACATAAAATTTTTTATGATTTTGAGACCTTCCTAAATAAGGTCGTTTTGCTTTTTCATGGCAAAGTGTATTTAAACGTGGTAAAAAGAAAAAAATAGGAACAATTTTTTTTATAAAAAAACTTACGATCACCGATAAAAGTAAAGTTATCTAACATAATAATGATAGCAGTAACAATCACAAAGGATATTGACAAAGAGTCCCCCTTATAAGAAAATATTTGAGTGTGATAAGCACGGTGATCTCGAAAGCTATGAATGCTGTCCATGACTTAGCAAGTCCTTCTTCATGTGAGTTTCTCAAGTGACCCCTTACAATAGAGAGAAGCGGAGCTACAGACATTCAAAAAAGTTTGTGTAAAAAATAACCATAAAATTTCTGAGAGAATGGTTGAAAATAAATATACAGATTTGATAGAATATGACGTAGATCCTTACTCACTAATTCATTTACTTGTCTAAGATAAGCTGATAAGTCAAAAATAGATGAATTAGGTGGACAGGCTTGTAATGAATGGACGAAGCTAAGGCTAGCAGATTGGAATATTTGTATAGGGCATAGTAGCCTTGTACATAGTCCACTGCATCCCTTTTCCAATGGGGGTTGGGGAGATCTTCCTTTCCTCCCTTTTTTGTGCCCATTCAAGGAAAAAAGGCTTCTTTTTGTGGAGAAGAGAATGCGAAGAGAAGGATCTAAGACAGATTGCATAGGCTTATCACTGATCAAATAAGAGAGGAGTGCTCGCTATAAGTAAGCCCATTACCTTCACAGAGAGACTAATGCGTCCATTTCAGCAGTTTTTTCAGTTACAGGCATCAGGCGGGATTCTTCTACTCTTATGTACCGTCATTGCGCTGACCTGGGCTAACTCACCCCTTGGCGAATCTTATCAAATGGTCTGGCAAATTCCTTTTACAATAGGCATTGGTGAATTTGTCCTTACGAAGCCTCTAGTTCTATGGATTAACGATGGTCTGATGGCCATATTTTTCTTTGTCGTTGGCTTGGAGATTAAACGAGAAGTTTTGCACGGTGAATTAAAATCGCCTCGCCAATCAGCTTTCCCTATTGCAGCAGCTATTGGTGGTATGGTTGTTCCTGCCGGTATCTATGCCGCTTTGAATTGGGGAACAGAAGGGATTACCGGTTGGGGTATTCCAATGGCTACGGACATTGCTTTTGCCCTCGGTATCTTAGCACTACTTGGAAAAAGAGTTCCACTTGCCTTGAAAATTTTCCTCGCTGCTTTAGCTATTGTCGATGACCTTGGCGCAGTTCTCGTCATCGCTCTTTTCTATACAGCCGATATCTCTGGAATGGCCTTGGCTGTTGCATTTGGCTTCTTAGCTGTATTAGCTTTAGCTAACTTTATTGGAGTTCGTCACCCTCTAATCTACATCTTACTTGGTATTGGACTTTGGTTTGCTTTCTTAAAGTCAGGTGTACACGCAACTATCGGCGGTGTCTTACTGGCTATGACTATTCCTGCTAGTTCTAAGATTAATGCCGAAGAGTTTATGAATCGGACACGCAAACTGATCAAAGATTTTGAGAATGCAGGTAACGGTCGCAAAGGCGAAGTAAACATGACAGAAAATCATCAAGTTTGTGTACAAGCCTTAGAAAGCAACTGTGAAAGTGTAGACTCTCCGCTACATCGTATGGAACACAGTTTACATCCTTATGTTTCTTACTTCGTAATGCCTGTCTTTGCTCTAGCGAACGCTGGCGTTGTCTTTGAAGGTGGACTAGTAGATTCATTGACCCACCCTGTTAGCTTAGGTATCATCCTTGGTCTTGTCTTAGGTAAGCAGATTGGTGTTACCTTATTCTCTTATATTGCTGTCAAAATGGGCTGGGCTTCCTTGCCAAAAGGTGTTACCTGGACCCACGTTTATGGCGTTAGTATGTTAGCAGGTGTTGGTTTTACCATGTCTCTTTTTATCGGCGGTTTGGCCTTTGAAGATCATGGTCTCCTAACACTTTCTAAAGTGGGCATCCTCTTTGCTTCTCTTATTTCTGGTCTTGGTGGATACTTCACGCTTCGCTATATGGCAAAGCGTGATGCTAGCAAAGCAACTGCCACTTCCTAACAAGATAGTTAATTGACTCAATATAATAAATGCTTAGAATGCAATAAGAAGAGCCTACTCCATATATGAGGAGTAGGCTCTTCTGCATTTTACTTTAACCTTAAAATTACTTAGCTCTAGCAAGGTCGTCATCTTCATCATCTTCAGTCGATGGAACAACTTGTTGAAGAGCGTCATTAAAATCTTCTAGAGTAACCTTAATGCGCGATGTAAGCTCCTTATCAAGACTTGATGGCCAGTGATTCATATCTTGACCTAAGGCACGGCTAACTGCGATTAGAGCGGCTTTAGCACAAAGGGCCGCAAGATCTGCACCAGTATATCCCTTTGTCTTATCGGCTAAGTCTGGCAAATCAACTTTTTCATCTAAGGGCATTTTGGTTGTATGGAGTCGTAGAATATGCTCTCGATCAATTCGCTGAGGGAGAGAAACACGAATTCGATAGTCAAAGCGACCTGGTCGCAGTAAAGCTCGGTCTAAGATATCCAGTCTATTTGTTGTGGCAATGACGACTACTTGACCACGTCGGTCAAAGCCATCCATTAGTGAGAGAAACTGAGCGACTAAAGTAGCTTCAAAAGTTGCTGTAGCTCGGCTACGGTCAAAAGCAAAGGCGTCAATTTCATCGAAAAAAATTACCGATGGTGCTTTCTTTTCTGCTTGAGCAAAGAGTTCACGTAGTTTTTTTTCACTTTGTCCGTGCATAGGTGACAGAAATTCAGGACCTTTTACAGAGAAAAAAGTAGCTTGTACTTCTTGTGCTACAGCTTGGGCGAGTAAAGTTTTACCGCAACCTGGCGGACCATATAGCAGAACACCTTTGGGTGGCTTGATACCAAGATCTTGTACAAGCTCTGGATAGCGCAGGGGAAGTTCAACTGCTTCTCTAAGTAAACGAGTTTCTTCTCTTAATCCTCCTACATCATGGTAGGAGATTTTTTTGGGCATTTTTACTGGTTCGATTATATCATTAGTACCTTCTGAAGAAGCAGTAAGAGCTTCCTCTCTTTTTCGCTTCGATGCATCAGCATATTGACCTGTTAGAGATGTATCCATGTCTGCTCGACCGCGTGCTGATACAGAAGGTTTACGAGTTACACCAATGATACGTCCTTCACGAGATAGATGAATCCAGTTTGAATCTTCTTCAGCATTGATGCTATCTGGCAAAGCTTGAACTTGCTTTTGTACATCCTTCCATGTTAAGAGAGGACAATAAAAACATTTGTTTTGTTTGGCTAACTGTTCAACAGCAGATGATATGGCACTTTTATCAACGTAAAAAACACCTTCGCTATCAACAGTACCATAACGATACCAGCGCTGTCCCGAGTCGTTAACAGCAAAATCATCGAAGACAAGGAATCGACAGCCCGGCAAAAAATAAATAGCTCCATCATGATCTATGTAATCACGTGTCAGTCCATTGCAATGGATATTTCGGTCCGAAGATTTTAGACACTGGCGCAAGCATTGTATGATTAACTCAAAAGAGTCTCGCTGTACAGCCTGCTCATCTGCTAGGATCTGACTGTTGCGGTCATCCTTTACAAGATCCCATATCTCAGTGAGGAAGATTAAGTCTTCAGGACTTTTTCCAAGTTCTACTTGATAGCCCTGCCGCCCGTTATGGCTTTTTTTGCGAAAAGTACTATGCTTGCTAGCATATCGATAGGCTAGTAAGAAATTTTTAGAAAAAGAAGTTGCAAAATGTATGCTTATAACCATCAATAATCTCCTTTATGTGCAGGTAAAAATATGAATTCATCATACCACAGCTTTTTTAGAGTTAGAATGACGATCTTCCTAGAAATTAATTTTAATGGCCAAATAAATAAAAAATAATGCTCAGGTTATATTAGGATAATTTACATTAAAATTGAAGGATTCACTAACCTTCTGTAGAAGAAATTAATAGGAAAGTATTGTTATGATTTTTCTTTTGTGAACATTTTGATGAGAGGCAGGTACTACAAAATGGATGAAAGACTACAATCAATCATCAATGTAGCTCCACTGATTCAAAAACTAATGCCCCTAGATTGTATGATAGGTATTACAGATAGGGAAAAATTCTTATATTATCTTCCAGGTAGGGAAATTTCATTAGGGAGCGACTTAAAAGGTAGAAAAATTTCTACTGAAGATGGACTTTATCATGCCATCAACTCAGGTAGGGAGCACAGTGTAACCATACCAGCTGAAGTTTTTGGAATTCCCTTCAAATCCCTTGCCGTTCCAGTCAAAGACGACCATGGGCAGGTAGTCGGAGCGATAGCCTTAGGCTTAAGCTTGAAGACACAGGAAACTTTATTAGGCATATCTAAAATGATCGTGACATCGTCAAAAGAAATATCAGAAGCCACCAAAGAACTAGCAGAGTCGGCAGAAGAGCTAGCTTTGCAACAGGAATTGCTTAATCGCTTAAGCAATGAAGTTTTGGAACAGGTAAAAAAGACGGATAAGATCTTAAAATTTATTAATGATGTAGCTATGAAGTCGAATTTGCTTGGTCTCAATGCATCTATTGAAGCTTCTAGAGCAGGTGATCAAGGCAAGGGGTTTGCCGTTGTGGCTGAGGAGATTCGTAAAATGGCCGTAAACAGTGCTCAATCTGTAAAAGAAATTCGTGAGATTCTAGATTTAATTAAAGAGCGTGTTACAGTAATGAACAGTAAGATTTCACAGACTACAGATATTGGCCATCAACAAGTAGCGGCTACTGAAGAGATCTATGCTTCCGTACAAGAGTTTTCCGACTCAGCCCACAAAATCGAAGAAGTCGCGAAGATTGTATAATTTTATCGCCTTATGCAGGTTAAGAAAGGATGAAGATGGAATAGTTAGCTAAGAGCATTTGCTGGGAGGAGAGAAGGTAGATAAGGATGACTGTAACTGCAGAAATGGTGCTTGTTTTTTCTATATTGGCAGTAACGACAGCTTTGTTTATGGTTGATCGACTTCGCTCTGATCTTGTAGCTGTAGGTGCTCTGCTAACTTTAACTTTGACAGGCATATTAGATGTACAAGAAGCATTAGCTGGTTTTTCTAATCCAATTGTACTAATGATTGCAGGTCTCTTTGTTGTCGGTGGCGGACTTTTTAGAACAGGAGTAGCTAAAGCCGTGGGCAGTAGATTACTGCGCACGGCTGGTAATAATGAGACTTATGTATTAGTACTGGTTATGATTGTGGTTGCGGTGTTGAGTGCATTCATGAGCAATACTGGTACTGTTGCTGTTTTTTTACCGATTATTGTTAGCCTGGCCATGGACGCACGTATTCATCCAGGTCGTCTATTGATTCCTCTAGCCTTCGCTAGTAGTCTCGGCGGGGTTATGACTTTAATTGGTACACCGCCTAACTTAATCGTAAGTGAAACACTTGATCAATATGGCTATGCAAGACTGGGCTTTTTTGATTATACACCTGCAGGCTTGGTGGCATTGTTGCTTGGTATTCTTTTTATGCTCACCATTGGTAGGAAGCTATTGCCGGGACAGAATCTTGATGAAAGAATGCTAAACCGTTCGGCCAATTTGACACCACAAGAGTTGGCTGACTTTTACCACTTATCAGGCAACATCTTTCGGCTTCGTGTTCGTCGTAGCTCCCCCATGGTAGAAAAGAAATTGGCAGATCTGGCCCTTCCCTCGAAATACGATATTTCAGTATTAGAGATCAAACGCAAGGGCGGCAGAAGTCCCTTGCGTACAACTATGTCCCGAGAGATGGCCGGACCGGATAGTGTAATCAAAGATCAGGATATTGTTTATGTACAGGGTGTGCCGGAACAAGTGCATAAGCTGGCTCTTAATTACAACTTGGCTATTCAACAAGGACCAGAAGAAGCAGAAGTAGATCGAGAAGATACAGAGGGCTTTTCTGAGTCTCCCCTTACTACGGCTGATCAACTTGTAGGACGGGAGCTGGGATTGGCAGAGGTGCTTTTAACACCTCACTCTAGCTTGGTTGATCACAACATTGAAGAATGGCGCTTTCGAGAAAAGTATAATGTTAATGTACTTGCCATTAATAGAAGAGGGGAACAGCTCTTAGAAAACATTCCAAGACAGCGACTGCGCTTTGGCGATGCTTTATTAGTGCAAGGGCCCTGGGAAGAGATTGAATTACTAGCTAAAGAAACACATGATGTGGTTGTTGTAGGGCAAACAAAAGAAGAAGCGAGCAAAGCGGCAACTAGTGGTCGAGCACCTGTAGCTGTAGCTATTATGTTTGCCATGCTAGCGATGATGACCTTTGAAGTTGTTCCAGCTGTTATTGCTGTACTAGTTGCGGCGATTCTGATGATTATTACGGGTTGTTTGCGCAATGTTGAAGAAGCCTATAATTCAATTAACTGGGAAAGTGTTATTCTTATTGCGGCTATGCTACCTATGGCTACAGCACTGGAAAAGACAGGTGGCGTAATTGTTGTTTCCGAAGGATTAGTACAATTACTAGGCCCCTATGGCCCACTTGCAGTGATGGCCGGCATCTATTTGTTGACCACATTTTTTAGTCAGTTTATCAGCAACACAGCAACGGCCGTTTTATTTGCTCCCATTGCGATTGCTACAGCCGTTAGTGTAGGCGTAAGTCCCTATCCCTTTTTGCTAACTGTCGCAATAGCTGCCAGTATGGCTTTTGCTACACCTGTCGCCTCACCAACTAACGCTATGGTTATGGCTCCAGCAGGTTATAAGTTTAGTGACTTTGCAAAAGTAGGAGTTCCTTTACAGATCTTAATTGGTGTTGTTATGATGTTCCTTTTACCTTTGCTTTTTCCCTTTTAAGAACAATTAGAGAGATGTAATACAATAAAAAAGCTGTCGATAAGATTGATTTATCGACAGCCGCAAGGAAAGGCTTTTTAAGGTCTTTCCTTTTTATTTTCCTTTTTTTGTAGCCATGTTTTTATCTTTTGCCATTCTGGCTCTCACATGAGGATCAAGAATTTTTTTGCGAAGACGGATATTTTTAGGTGTAACTTCTACTAGCTCATCTTCGTCAATCCACTCTAGAGCATCTTCTAATGAAAGACGCATGGGTGTTTTCAAAGAAATTGCACCTTCAGAACCGCTATTGCGCATGTTTGTTAAGTGCTTAGTTTTCGTTACGTTGATTTCCATATCTTGCTCTCTAGCGTTTTCACCAACAATCATGCCAACGTAAACGTCTGCACCTGGTTCAATTATAAAGTTTACCCGTTCTTGCAAGTATCCCATGGCGTATAGTGTGGCCGTGCCTTGCTCAATGGCCACAGCAGCACCTTTGGAACGTCCGGGAATATCGCCACGATGTGCTTCGTAACCACGGAAGAGATGATGCATAACACCAAAACCTTTTGTATCTGTCAAAAATTCGGTGCGATATCCAATTAGGCCTCGAGCAGGTATAGTAAATTCGATACGAACTTGCCCAGAACCTGATGGATTCATGTTAGTCATTTCGGCCCGTCGTGTGCCAAGCTTTTCCATAACGACGCCCATATATTCCTCTGGAACGTCGATGATTAAGTCTTCAATCGGCTCAAGTAAAGTACCTGCTTCGTCTCTATGCATGATAACCTGTGGCTTGGAAACAGCCAACTCGTAGCCTTCACGGCGCATTGTCTCAATAAGAACTGACAAGTGTAGTTCACCACGACCAGAAACAAGGAAAACATCAGGATCTTCTGTGTCGCTAACGCGTAGAGCTACGTTTTTTTCTAACTCTTTATAAAGCCGTGAGCGTAAGTGACGCGAGGTAATGAAATCGCCATCTTTACCAGCAAAGGGACTTGTGTTGGTCTGAAAAGTCATTTGCAAGGTAGGTTCGTCAATCTTCATGACTGGTAGAGGTGCAGGGTTTTCTGGATCGGAGATAGTTTCACCTATATTAATATCAGACAAACCGGTGATGGCAATAATATCACCGACTGTTGCTTCCTCCGTAGCAATACGGCTTAAGCCCTGATAGGTAAAAATCTGCTGAGCCTTACCTTTAGCTACAGTACCATCGATTTTACAGACCGATACCTGCTGTCCTGTTCTTACTTTACCTTGATGAATACGTCCAACAGCAATACGGCCTACATAGTTATCGTAATCTAATGTGGTAATCATGAACTGTAAGGGACCTTCATTATCACCTTCAGGGACAGGCACGTGTTCTACAATCTTTTGAAAAAGAGGCTGTAAATCTTCACCTTTTTCGTGTGGCTCTAGACTAGACCAGCCATCACGGCCCACAGCATAGAGTACAGGGAAATCAAGCTGATCATCATCAGCACCAAGATCAATGAAAAGCTCCAGTATCTCATCAAGAACCTCAGCAGGTCTTGCATCTTGACGGTCCATTTTGTTGATGATTACAATAGGACGCAAGCCTTTCTCGAGGGCTTTACGTAGAACATACTTTGTCTGTGCCATGACACCTTCAGCACTGTCAACTAGGAGAATAGCACCGTCTACCATAGAGAGGATGCGCTCAACTTCTCCTGAAAAGTCTGCGTGACCTGGTGTATCAACAATATTAATTTTGATTCCATTGTAAGAAACAGCCGTGTTCTTAGCGAGGATGGTAATACCTCTCTCTCGCTCTAAATCATTAGAGTCCATGACGCAATCCTGTACTTCTTCATTTTCACGGAAAATACCAGATTGCTTTAGCAAGCCATCAACCAAAGTGGTTTTGCCGTGGTCAACGTGGGCAATAATCGCGATATTCCTTAGGTCAGTCCGTTTCACAAATTTCTCTCCTTCAATTGATGAGCCCTTGCATTAGATAAACGAGCCTATCTTCTTTGATTCGTTACTACCTTCTTAGTTTTTCTAGCTTTCGATCCTTTCAATTATATGTTCATAGAAAAATAAGAGTCAAGCAACTTTTGTTAAACAATTCTATATCTTTTTTTGAAAATGGGGTTGCACGTTTCGATTTTTTATGATAACATTCTATCTCGTTCGGGTCACACAAAAAACAGTTTCACCCGAACAGGAACAAATTAACACTTGAAATCAATAATGTTCCGTGATACTATGTAATTCCGTCGCAAACAACGAAAAAACAAAGAAATGCGACGAAATAACATCTGGTCCTTGAAAATCAAACAGTTGTAAAAAAAGTCAAGCGTGCGAAACGTCGAAGCCGAAAGGCAGAGACACCAATCAATTCTGAAACTATTGCTTGAATTAGCCTTCTGCGTTGTCGTAATAGACAATGTAGAACTGAGGAAAGTAACAGTTATCATTAAAGTCTATTTAGAGCTTGTCAAAGCTCCGGAATATAAGGATATAAAGGATGTTAACCGCTATTGCCATCCATGGCGC
>NZ_WBXO01000024.1 GCF_008933955.1 Heliorestis acidaminivorans | reverse complement strand
AAAGATGAGACTTCCCACTACGTAAGTAGGTAAGACCCCAGGAAGATGACCTGGTTGATCGGCTCGAGATGGAAGCGCTGTGAGGCGTGTAGTTGACGAGTACGAATCGGTCGAGGACTTAACCTACTTCTTATTACATCGCAATTAAATCTCTGTGTAGCTTTCAAGGAATAAAAAGCAAAAGCCTATGGCATAGGATTAATCCTGCCATAGGCTTTTTTTATTTTGTAGAAAGATGTGAATTTATAGCTTATTAGTTAAAGCTCCTAGAAGAAAAGGTTTTCCAATAGTAAGTTATCACCTCTAATTGTAACCAAAAATTACCAATTGGAATAAAGTGAACCATAATAAGATAGGAAGGAGGCATATATAGTGTTGCTTTTTTTAGGGCCATTAAGACTTATTCGTAGATTGCTTAGATTACCTCTTCTTCCAAGACGTAGATTAGTAGGAAGACGTATACGTAGGCGTAGAACGATTGTAAGCCCCATTCGTAGACGTAGACCAATTACAAGGCCGGCGCCAATAAGAAGACAAAGACGTAGAGGGTTTGTGAGGTAAGGATTATCACTAAAAGTAGCCGTATTAACTATGGCTACTTTTTTCTTAAAATCACTGTTCTGCTAGTACTTTTTTTTTATCATTGAGCATACCAAACTTTTGGTGTTATTTTGCTTGTCTTATGCTGCTCTCGTAGTAGCCGTTAAAGCTAATTAGAAATTTATTTTATTTACCCTTTCTTTAATATGAAACTATAATTGTATCTACTATGTAAGTAAGGAGTGTAAGTATAACTTGGTTATCTTTATAAAAGATTGGGGATTTTGCGCCTGTTGTTGGTCCACTAAAGGCTTATGGGCACTTACTTTGCCAGAAGCAACAGAAAAAGGAGCACTACAGGCTCTTAAACAGATGCGAAAAGCGCCTGTGCATAATGATACATACGGAGGCATAGAAAAGATTGCCAATTTAGAAAAAGAGAAAATATTGGTCCAATGGCTAGAGCAGTATTTGTATAAAGGAAAGCGAATGGACTTTCCTTTGGAGTTGGACTGGTCTGGATTTCCGAGCTTTTATTATACTACCTTGATGAAGGTTAGCAAAATAGAAGAAGGCAAGACAAAGACTTATGGTGAAATAGCTGAGCAACTTGGCAATCCCAAAGCTGTTCGTGCAGTCGGTGGTGCTTTGCGTAAAAATCCTTATCCTCTGCTCATCCCTTGTCATCGTGTGTTAGCTTGTCAGGGGCTAGGTGGGTTTACTGGTGCTGATAAGCGTATAGAATTGAAAAGACGATTACTAGAGTTAGAGGGCATAAACGTTGGATCTTCTATATGAGTGAAAAGGATGATAATGACTGCAATCGCTATAATAAAAATTGACCACTAGAATAAAAAATGCTAGAAAAAAAAGTTGACCACCCTGACCATCAAACCTGCTAAGCTGGAGTTGACGAGACAACAGCAAAGGCAGGTAGAAAAGGATGATCAAGGTGGATACATATAAGTATATCAAAGATCTTCACATTAAGGAACGTAAGTCAATCCGACAAATTTCTAGGGATACTGGGCTTTCCCGCCAAACAATCCGCAAAATCCTATATGGTTCTGTAGAAGAAGTTACACAGAAGTCCAATGCTCAGCTCCGCCCAGGTGTAGAAATAGTTCTAGAAACGACTCGTTTTGAAGAGAAGGTAAAAGAAGCAGACCTTGTAATCACAGGCGAAGGACGGACTGATTTTCAGACAGCCTTTGGAAAAGCGCCTGTCGGTGTAGCCGCTATCGCTGAAAAAAATCAGGTTCCTACAGTTTGCCTCTCGGGAGGTCTTGGCTAAGGAGCTTCCGATGTGTATCAGCATGGCATTGACGGATTGTTATCGATTGTGCCACAACCAATGACTTTAGATGATGCTATTAATTCAGCCGAAGAATTGCTTTTAGAGGCTACAATAAGAATGTGCCGACTCATCCGTGTAGGTGAAAAAATGGCTTACAAGAAAGAACAAAAAAGAAATAAATCATTGTGAAGCAGGAGTTATGAAGAGTCGTTGCTTTAAAAATTACAAAAATTCGCATGAGAAATTGTAGCTAAAAAGTCAAAGAGAAAACAGGTTTTTAACGCTCTATCCATAATAACTTCTATAGAAGATACTATCTGGAATATACTTTCCTTTCCAAAGTGCTTGTCTTAACTTTATCGTTACGGAGGTTTCTTCATAGTCTTGCAAAAAAGAGGGAGTGTCATTTGAAGTGATGCAAAAGAAAACCAAAGTCGTCTGTACCGTCGGTCCCAGTACAGACCCAACAGGTGTCTTAGATAAGATGATTGAAGCTGGTATGAACGTAGCCCGGTTTAACTTTTCCCATGGCACCCACGAAGAGCATGGTCGACGCATCGCTTTAGTTCGAGAGGCCGCCAAGAGAGCGGGAAAACCGATTGCTCTGATGTTAGACACGAAAGGTCCTGAAATGCGCATTCGTTCTTTTGCTGACAATAAAGTTCAATTAACAGCAGGGCAATCTTTTGTGTTAACATCGCGAGAAATAGTGGGGACAGCAGAAAAAGTTTCCGTTAACTACCAAAACCTTCCCCAAGAAGTTATGGTTGGTGCTCGCATCTTGCTGGCTGATGGGTTAATAAGTTTAGTAGTTGAGCAGATAGAAGGACCAGATATCTATACAATTGTCCAAAACAGCGGCGTTATTAGCAACAATAAGCGAGTGGCCGTACCAGGAGTGCTTATTAACTTACCACCTCTATCAGTTCAAGATATCGCAGATATTCAATTTGGAATTGCTCTGGATATGGACTGCATTGCCGCTTCTTTTATCCAAAGGGCCTCCGATATTTTAGCGATTCGCAAAGTACTAGAAGATGCCGGTGCTCACATGGCCCTTATCGCCAAAATAGAAAGTCCTATTGGCGTAGATAATATTGATGAGATTCTCCACGTTGCCGACGGAATTATGGTTGCACGGGGAGATCTAGGCATTGAGATACCAGCTGAAGATGTGCCTATGGTTCAGAAGATGTTAATTCAAAAATGTAACAACGTAGGAAAACCAGTTATTACGGCTACTCAAATGCTAGAGTCTATGATGGTTAATCCAAGACCAACAAGAGCAGAAGCTAGTGATGTGGCCAATGCTATCATGGATGGAACAGATGCTGTAATGCTCAGCGGTGAAACAGCCATGGGCCAATATCCTGTTGAAGCTGTGGAAACAATGGCCCGAATTGCTCAACGAACGGAAAGAGATCTCCCTTATGAGAACTGGCTTTTGCAAAAAAGTGTCAAAGCTAAACACATTCAAGTTACAACGACTGATGCGATTAGTCATGCTACAGTGCAAATGGCTCATGAGTTAGATGCTTCTGCTATTGTTACAGCCACCTACTCTGGTCATACAGCGCGCATGGTGTCCAAATATCGTCCCCAAGCGCCGATCGTGGCTTTGACACCTAGTAAAAAGACAACACGCTTTCTACAATTAAGCTGGGGCGTCTATCCTTTGCTAACCAAACAATTCAACAACTCTGATGATATTGTTAACGACGGCATGAAGATCGCCCAAGATAGTGGCTTCATCCAAGGTGGCGACCTAGTTGTCATAACAGCAGGCATGCCCTTTGGAACGCCTGGCACTACCAACATGATTCGAGTTCATCTCGTGGCCAAAATTATGTTAAAAGGCCAAGGTATTGGACAACAGGCTGCACAAGGCAAAGTATGCTTAGTCAGAAAGCATCAAGATCTACATAAGTTTCAGCCTGGCGATATTATGGTTGTAGCAGGAATCGATGAAACAACAGCACCTTATGCGTCTCAAGCAGCGGCTATCGTGGCTGAGGAGTCTGGCTTGTCTTCTAATGCTGTCATAGTCGGTATTAACTGCAATATTCCTGTTGTTGTCAGTGCCACAGATGCTCTAAAACTTCTGCGAGATGGTATGGTAGTAACAGTTGATGCATTACGAGGTTTTGTTTATGAAGGAGATATTCAAGTACGTTAGAAGATAATTATAGAAGGTAATCACTAAGAAGGAACTATACAGAATCTACTTTTCTCTAGTAAGAACTTAAAAGAAGAAGTAGAGAAAAGTTAAGGTCCGCTAAAAGTAAGGTAAACTTTTAACGGACCTAATAGTTTCTTTATCCTACTACTTTCTAAGTACTTTACTTAGCATCTCCCCGCCAACACCCCAGTTATCAAGTTCATTTTCTTTTAATAATACGATAAATTTATCCTCAGGTAGATTAAGTACTTCGCTTGCTACTTTCGTTAGACCAAATATAAGCTTTTCTTTCTGTTCTGTTGTATTGATTTTTCCAGCTTCAATTTTAATAAAAGGCATAGGGAACTCCTCCTAGATATTACTTTAGCTATTAGTCTGGCAAGAATGAAAAAAATCATTAAAGAAGTTTACATATGGAATATATTTCATTTGACAAGTTCTATTAATCTTGTTATTCTATATCTCGTGCTCCGGAGGAAAGACGAGTAAATATTAGGCCAGCGTAGCTCAACTGGTAGAGCAACTGACTTGTAATCAGTAGGTTGCGGGTTCAAGTCCTGTCGCTGGCTCCAC
>NZ_WBXO01000028.1 GCF_008933955.1 Heliorestis acidaminivorans | reverse complement strand
TTCGTGTGTCACGACGAAACATCTAAGTAGTTGTTTCATGCTCCATAAGAGATGAGGGTTTTGGGCCCCTCGAACTCGCTATACAGGTAGAGAGTTCAAACCACCTTAAGGTGCGTCAGTCAAAAGCTGATGTGCTGAGCGTTAAGGAAAAGGCAAATCATAAGAATTTGTCAGGTATGTGTTGTAGAGATGAACGAAAGTGAACCACTGAAGACGCCTCGAAAGGCTCAGACGTTGTCAAAACCAGTAAGGAATGCAGTGCTGGGATAAGCTTAGAGGACACCTGTTTACTGTCTAAGCGACAACCGGGGTAAAGGTGGCATGAATATAGCACAGGCTTTTATGGGGAACGTGAGAACCTAGAACCTTGATGCCAAAGGAAAAGCCACAAGTAGGAAAAAAAAAAAAATCTACAAGGGCGAAAGTACAGATGCAAGGTTGTATAGGGGCGGAATAGCTCGTAGTAGTAATGAAGCTTCTGTAATGGAAGTAGAGCGAAGGGGCTATATTATCCAGTCTTGTGCTTTAGTCAACCGGCACACTGGGAGGAACTGAATGAACAAGACAAAGTCGTTTGCGATTTCAAAACAAATGGTATTCAAAGCCTACAATCAAGTCGTTGCTAATCGGGGTGCCGCGGGGATAGATAACATCTCAATCGAGCAGTTTCAGGAAAAACTATCGAAGAACCTTTATAAGATATGGAATCGACTATCATCAGGCAGTTACTTTCCACCATCAGTCAAAGCCGTGGAAATTCCAAAGAAAAATGGGGGAACTAGAGTACTCGGTGTACCAACCGTAGCCGATAGAATCGCTCAGATGGTAGTTAGAAACAGTTTCGAACCTAAGGCAGAGAAACACTTTCTTCCAGATTCTTATGGATATCGCCCAAGAAGGTCAGCTCATGATGCCTTAGCTGTCACAAGAAAACGGTGCTGGCAAATGAATTGGGTGCTCGAATTCGACATAAAAGGACTATTTGATAACATTGACCACGAGCTATTAATGAAAGCAGTCACAAAGCATACAGACTGCAAGTGGGAACTGCTCTATATCAAAAGATGGTTAACAGCTCCCTTTGAAAAGAAGAATGGAGAAATTGTCCCTAGAAATAGCGGTGTTCCGCAAGGGGGAGTAATCAGTCCTGTACTTGCTAACCTCTTTCTTCATTACACTTTCGACAAATGGATGGTAATAAACTTTCCGAACAATCCCTGGTGCAGGTATGCGGACGATGGAATCGTACATTGTAAGTCCAAAGAACAAGCAGAATACATTCGGATAAGCTTAGAGAAAAGACTTGAACAATGTAAACTTGCAATGCATCCAGATAAGACGAAAATCGTCTACTGCAAAGATTCCAATCGGAAAGGGAACCATGAAAACATCCAGTTTACCTTTCTGGGCTACACATATAAGCCAAGAAAAGCGAAGGGCCAAAACGGTACTGTCTTCACCAGCTTTCTGCCTGCAATAAGCAAGAAAGCGAAAGAGCATATTCGCCAAACCATCAAAAGTTGGCGACTACTCTGGATGACAAACAAAAGTCTTGTAGATATTGCGTGGCAATACAACCCTGTAATTCGCGGATGGCTGAATTACTATGGAAAGTACGGGAAGAAAGAGCTCACCAAAGTACTGGAACACATCAACCTGCACTTGAGCTTATGGATTCGTAGGAAATACAAAAAGTACAAAACGAAACCCACCCAAGCACGACAACTACTGAGCTATATAGCAACAAAAGAAAGAAACCTATTTGCACACTGGAAAGTTGGAATAACGTAAACGATTGGATAATAAGAGCCGTATGACATGAGAGTGTCACGTACGGTTCTGTGAGGGTCTGAGGGTGAAATTCCCTTGGTCTACTCGACT
>NZ_WBXO01000002.1 GCF_008933955.1 Heliorestis acidaminivorans | reverse complement strand
TACTTAATCGACTCCGTTCGACTTGCATGTGTTAGGCATGCCGCCAGCGTTCGTCCTGAGCCAGGATCAAACTCTCCGTAAAATGGATTTTACGGAGTTAACCGCGCCATGGATGGCAATAGCGGTTAACATCCTTTATATCCTTATATTCCGGAGCTTTGACAAGCTCTAATTGACTTAAATTGATTGGTGTCTCTGCCTTTCGGCTTCGACGTTTCGCACGCTTGACTTTTTTTACAACTGTTTGATTTTCAAGGACCAGATGTCTCACCGCTATTTCCTAGCGACAAGTCAATACTATACCACGTTGTTTCGATTAAGGCAATACTTATTTTTTTCCAATTGCTTTGTACTTCTAAGTTGTTTGCCTCGTTTGTTTCTTCTGTTGTGGCACGAAAGCTATTCTATCATGTTGCTATAGAGAGTGTCAACATCTTTGATGATATTTTTTCTTCTATCTTAATTATTGAGGCTAACGGTTAGCTTACGAGCAGACTAGTTTTTATAAAACTGTGTAGCTAGAAAAAAAGAAAGGGCAAGAATTTCATCTCTTGTCCTTCCTTTTATAAAATACTCAGACCTGTTCAAAAAGTGTAACCCCTATAATGAAAACAAATCGTAATAAAAGAAAGGCTTCTTCTTCAAGATAGACTTCTTTTTCTAAAAGTTAGACTTCTTCTTCTTTCATGGCTACGCGAGCAAGGGCAACTACTTTATCATCTTTGCTCATGCGCATAATGTTAACGCCTTGTGTCATTCTGCTAAGCTTGCTGATCTCATCAACAACAAGACGGATAACTACACCTTCTGAAGAAATAACCATAACTTCATCACCAGTGCGAACTACTTTAACACCTGCTACCATGCCAGTTCGGTCCGTCAAACGCATGACCATGATACCTTTGCCACCACGACGTTGTTTCCTATATTCAGATAGAGAAGTCCGCTTGCCTACACCGCTTTCCGAGATCATGAGTAAATCATCATCATCTTTAACGATTTCCATAGCCGATAAGTAATCATCACTGACCAGATCAATACCTTTGACACCACGAGCAACTCTACCCATAGTGCGAACATCAGTTTCATTAAAGCGAACAGCCATTCCTTTATAGGTAACAAGCAAGACATCACTCTGTCCGTCAGTCATTCTTACACTTATAAGTTCATCGCCTTCATCTAGATTCAAGGCGATGATACCGTCTTTGCGCGAGCGATCGTAATCTTGTACAGGTGTTTTTTTGACGACGCCTTTTCGAGTTGCCATAAAAAGATAATGATCGGGATCGTAATCTTTGACAGGGAAGACGGCTGTTATTTTCTCTTCACCTGAGATAGCCAAGAGATTTACAATAGCTGTTCCTTTCGCTATTCGCGAAGCTTCTGGAATCTCATGAGCTTTGAGGCGATAAACTTTTCCTCGGTTAGTGAAAAAGAGCAGATTATGATGGGTAGTAGTAATGAATAGAAGTTCTAAAACATCATCTTCCTTAGTTCCCATTCCAGTAACACCACGACCACCACGATGCTGTGCCTTGTATGTATTTACAGGCAAGCGTTTAATATATCCATTGTGAGTAATAGTGATCACGGCATCTTCTTCAGCGATTAGATCTTCTACGTTGAAATCACTACCGGCAGAAGTAATTTCTGATCTTCTTTCATCGGAAAACTTGGTTTTGATATCTTTGATTTCTTTTTGAATAATGTCTAGTACCATTTTTTCAGAATTTAATACGGCATTATAGTAGGCAATGTCATTAAGTAAAGCTTGATATTCTTCTTCAATTTTTTCCCGCTCCAAACCAGCCAGCCTTTTGAGACGCATCTCTAAGATAGCTTGGGCTTGTTTGTCACTTAAAGAGAATTCACCCATTAAACGAGGACGAGCTGCATCTTCTGTCGGTGAGTTACGGATGATTTCAATAATTCGATCGATGTTATCAATAGCAATACGCAAGCCCTCTAGAATATGGGCTCTTGCTTCTGCTTTTTCTAAATCATAACGAGTCCGTCGAACGATAACTTCTTTTTGGTGCTCTAGGTAGTAGTAGATCAGATCACGAAGCGCCAATACTTTGGGGACACCATCTACAAGAGCTAGTAAAATGACACCAAATGTATCTTGCAATTGAGTCTGCTTGAAGAGTTGATTTAAGACAACTTGTGGGTTAGCATCTCGTCGCAACTCAATGACAATTTGCATACCTTTACGGTCTGATTCGTCGCGCAGGTCTGTTATGCCATCAATACGCTTATCTCTTACTAGATCAGCAATCCGCTCTAAAAGACGAGACTTATTGACTTGATAAGGTATTTCATGAACAAGAATACGCATCTTGCCGCCGTTCATCTTTTCGATGCGTGTCTTTGCTCTCATTACTACACTGCCTCGACCAGTTAAGTAGGCTTGTCGAATGCCCTCTCTGCCCATGATTAATCCACCAGTAGGGAAATCTGGCCCTTTGATAGCTTTCATGAGATCTTCTGATGATACATTAGGATCTTCAATCATCATAATGACGGCATCAACTACTTCTCCAAGGTTGTGGGGAGGAATGTTAGTAGCCATACCAACAGCAATACCAGAAGAACCATTAACTAAAAGATTAGGTACACGAGCAGGTAGTACAATTGGTTCTTGTCGCTTATCATCATAGTTAGGCTTATAGTCGACTGTATTCTTCTCAATATCTGTAAGAATATGAGAAGTAATCTTAGCCATGCGTAATTCTGTATAACGCATGGCCGCCGCTGGATCTCCATCGATAGAACCAAAGTTTCCATGACCATCAATTAGAGGGTAGCGAGAAGCAAAGTTTTGAACTAGTCGGACAATAGCATCGTAAATAGCCGCATCACCATGGGGGTGGTAGCGACCCATTACATCACCGACAAGACCGGCTGATTTGCTATAAGGTTTTTCCGGGGATCGACCTGTTTCATGGAGAGTATAAAGAATTCTTCTATGAACGGGTTTGAGACCGTCTCTTACATCAGGCAGTGCTCTCGAAACAATGACGCTCATAGAATAGTCTAAGAAGGACTTTTTCATTTCATCTTCTAATCTAATTGGTAAAACTTTTCCAACCACTTCGGTCATATAATCATTCACTCCAAGCTTTATTCCCTAGCTTCTATGAGTAATAAAACCTTTTCAGGAATAATAAACTCCTTCTATTCAGAATAAGCTCAAAAATACTCACTTTTTCTATTATAACCAATCTTTTCAATGATTTCAAAGTTTCAGGCGTAAAAAGAGAACTATTATTGTCTTAATGCTATAATAAGACAAGTACCATACAATGAAAGAGGCGTTACGATGGACAAAAAAAATAACAGGCTCTTTAAGCCCGCTATTTTTGCATTAATTTTTATGCTCTTTTTTACCATGTTCAACTTCAGTTCCCTTACTTCAGCCTGGGCAGAAAATGGAGAGGAATTCTTAGATGCTCCTCTGGATGAATATTACAGCGATGTTTACGCTGAAGATCTTTTGCCCTTTGAAGATTTTGGTCCTATCAACGAAGTCTTTTTGAAAGGTAAAGTTATTTCTATTATTGATGAAACACCGCTCTCTGCTGACTTTTTTGATGCACGCATTCATGATTTAATGCGACAACAATTACAAGTTGAAATAACTGATAAACCTTATCAGGGCCAACGAAAAATTGTAGAACATACAGCTAGTATGACTAATCCATATCAAGGTGTTTATCTTGTGCCTGGAGACAAAGTAGTCATCTATGGCGTACTAGACCAAAATAATGAGTTGCAAGAGATTTATATTCAGGATCTTGTCCGTGAAAGACCAATCTTTTTACTCGCTTTTCTTTTTGTTGCAACTTTGCTTGTACTAGGTGGTCTTAAAGGTTTGGGAGCTATTTTTACGGTTATCTTGACAGGTCTCTTAATCTGGTTTGGCTTACTTCCTGCTGTTTTAAAAGGGTACAACCCTCTACTTGGTGCTATTATTGTCTGTATGCTCGTTAGTATTCTTAGTACTCCTATGATTGCCGGCTTTAATCGTAAATCTTTGTCTGCTGTAATTGGTACTATATCCGGTGTATTTATCGCTGGTATTCTAGCTTATTATGCTGGCTTTCAATCACGCATTGTAGGTATAGAGTTTGATTATATCAATTTACTTTTGAACATTCCTAATGAAGTACATCTAGATTTAAGAGGAGTATTTTTTGCTGGTGTTCTCATAGGAAGTTTAGGTGCTGTTATGGATACAGGGATGTCAGTAGCTTCATCTATGCGCGAGATTGTAGCGGCTCATCCAAAAATCACTTTCAAAGAACTTTGGAAAGCTGGCATGAACGTTGGTAAAGATGTCATGGGCATGATGTCTAGTACGCTCATTCTTGCTTACGCAGGTAGTGCTCTTCCACTTTTATTGCTTATGGTAGCTTACGAAACTCCAGCTCTAAAACTATTAAACTCAGATTTAATTGTCAGTGAAATTATTCGTTCTCTTGCTGGGTCTATCGGACTCTGTCTCTCCATTCCCATTACAGCACTTGTTGCTTCTTACCTTCTCTTAAAAACCAAAAAATCATAAAGTCAATCTTGTCTCTCTCCTTGAAAGTATGTTAATCTTTAAACAAGCATAAGTTATGGATTTATATGTAAAAAAACATATGAAAATACCATAACTTATGCTTTAATTTTTTATATTATATGTGAGAAAGGTGGATTTTTCTTGAGTCCAAAAACAGTTGTTCAAAACGTTCCTGGTTTGAAAGGAACAGAGACAGAAAAAAATTTATTAGCCGCTTTTGCTGGTGAATCACAAGCGAGAAACAAGTATGAGTTTTTTGCGGAGATTGCTGAAAAAGAAGGCTACCGTCAGATTGGTCAAATCTTTAGAGAAACAGCAATTAACGAAAGAATGCACGCTAAGCGCTTTCTGCAAGCGGCCACCAATCTAGGTACTACAGAAGAAAACTTACTCATGGCAGCAGCTGGCGAAAACGAAGAGTGGACTAAGTTATATAGAGATTTTGAAGTTAAAGCAAGAGAAGAAGGCTTTGAAGAAGTAGCCGATCTGTTCAAAGAGATCGCTGAAGTAGAAGAAGCTCATGAAAAACGTTACCGTGCCCTTGCTGAAAATGTAAAAAACGGTAAAGTATTTACTCGTGATACAGCTATTGACTGGCATTGCCTAAATTGTGGTTACATCCATAACGGCACAGAAGCTCCCGATGTTTGCCCAGCTTGTCAACATCCCCAAGGTTGGTATGAAGAAGCACCTTATAACTACTAAGAGTACTCGCTGTCTATATAGTTTTCCTAATTAAAAACATATTAATTAAAATACGCTCTCATTTCCTTTACCATAATAAGGGAAGTGAGAGCGCTGTTATTTTATTCCTTTTAATTGTTTTTTTATCAACTGCTTTCCTGTAGAATAAGAAAGAGAGAAGAGAAAGGGGTGTTGCTATTGCATGAATGGAAAGAAATCGTTATAGAAGTAGTGCAGGCTGTTATTCCAGTTATTGTTGTAGTCTTTTTGTTACAGTTTTTTGTGATACACATGGCCACATCAACTTTTCTACAATTTCTAATTGGTGCTGTCATGGTTATGGCAGGTCTCATTCTTTTTTTGCAAGGTGTAAAAGTAGGCTTACTGCCTATGGGGGAAGCTATTGGTGCTGAATTACCTAATCGTGGTTCTGTTTTTTTCTTGTCTTTGCGGCCTTCATTCTTGGTTTTGTCGTAACTGTAGCTGAGCCTGATGTGCGTATCTTAGCTAGCCAAGTCGAATTTGCTTCTGATGGCGAGATTAGTAAAACTATTTTAATTACCATGGTAGCAATGGGCGTTGCTTTTTTTGTAGGACTAGCTATGCTTCGTATTGTATTAGGTATACCGATTGCTTATATTCTAGCAACAGGATATGCCGTCGTATTACTGTTATCTTTCTTCACACCAGAAAATTTTGTACCTATTGCTTTTGATGCTGGTGGTGTTACAACAGGCCCGATGACAGTACCCTTTATTCTTTCACTCGGTCTTGGTACAGTATCAGTTCTCGGTGGAAAGTCTTCACTTAGCGATGGTTTCGGATTAGTTGGTCTTGCTTCTATTGGTCCAATTATAGCCGTTCTCCTGTTGGGGGTGATGTATGGTTGAGCGATCTTATTATCTTACAAGGTATTGGTCACGTATTTCTTGAAGTATTCCAAGCTTTAGCACCGCTGTTACTCTTTTTCTTCTTTTTTCAGATCTTTTATCTCAAACAGTCCAAAGAATTTATTTTGAGAGTTGTAAAAGGTGTTGTACTTACTTTCTTTGGCTTAACGCTATTCTTGCATGGTGTTCATATTGGTTTTTTGCCCGCTGGAAGAGAGATGGGGGAAATTTTAGGGGCCTATGACCACCGGTGGATCTTAATACCTATTGGTTTTGTTTTAGGTTTTGTTGCCACTATGGCTGAGCCAGCTGTTCGTGTGTTAAGTTCTCAAGTAGAAGAAGCTTCTACAGGTTATATTCAAGAAAAAATTATGATTTATACTCTTTCTTTAGGTGTAGCTGTTTTCGTAGCTTTAGGAATGGCCAAAATTATATATGGCATTCCTCTTTATTACCTTGTCGTACCTGGTTATCTCTTAGCCATGATACTACTTAAATTTTCTAATCCCACATTTACTTCCATTGCCTTTGATGCCGGTGGTGTAGCTACAGGTCCAATGACAGTAACTTTTATTATGGCCATGGCTATCGGTGTAGCTACGGTAATGGAAAACCGTGACCCTGTTATCGATGGTTTTGGTTTAATTGCATTAGTAGCTTTAGCACCTATTTTATCTGTCATCATTTTAGGCGTCTTTTTAGGAAGCCGTGAAAAGGAGGATATGACTGATGCAAGTGAACAGTCATGATCTCATTGTAACAATCGTGAAAAAGGGATGGTCTGAGCGCATTATCAAAGCTTCTAAAGCGGCAGGCTCAGAAGGGGCTACTATCCTATATGGTCGAGGTACAGGTATACACGAACAAAAAAAATTATTAGGTATTCCTATTGAACCTGAAAAAGAGATTATCTTAACTGTCATAGCAAAATGCAAAACTGATCAAGTCTTAGAGGCCATCATGGAAGCTGGTCAGTTAAAAAAGCCAGCTACAGGAATTAGTTTTGTACTAAGTTTAGATAAAGTTGTCGGTATTGCCCATCTGTTGAATAAGTGTGATTAAGATTGAATATCCACAGATTTATCCACAAAATTGTTGATAAATCTGTGGATATTCTTTTTTTTCTTTAGAATTTTTTTATCCACAGCGATTTTCCACAAAAAAATCTCCTCTAGCATCAAATTAACTAGAGGAGATTTTTTTTAGATATCTAGATTGCGAACTTCTCGGGCATGATTTTGAATAAATTCTCGCCGAGGCTCTACTCGATCACCCATAAGTGTTGTAAAGACTGTTTCTGCTTCCATTGCATCTTCCATAGCGACACGTAAAATAGTGCGCTCTTCAGGATTCATAGTTGTATCCCACAATTGATCAGGGTTCATCTCACCGAGACCTTTGTAGCGTTGAATGGTTACATTATCTTTACCTTTTTCTTTAAGATGATTGTTTAATTCTTTATCGCTGTAGAAATATCGAACATCTCGGCCTTTCTTTACTTGATAAAGAGGTGGTTGGGCAATGTATATATAACCATCTTCCACAAGTGGTTTCATATGTCGATAGAAAAAGGTTAAAAGCAAAGTACGAATATGACTACCATCTACATCAGCATCAGTCATGATACATATACGATGATAGCGAGCTTTAGCTACGTCAAAATCTTCGCCAATACCAGTGCCTAGAGCAGTAATAATAGCTCTAATCTCTTCGTTAGACAAAACCTTATCGAGACGTGCTTTTTCCACATTCAAGATCTTGCCTCGCAAAGGCAAAATAGCTTGAAAACGTCGATCGCGGCCTTGCTTGGCACTACCACCAGCTGAGTCACCTTCCACTAGGAAAAGCTCGCAGAGAGAAGGATCTCGCAAAGAGCAGTCTGCTAATTTGCCAGGCAAACTAGTAGACTCTAAAGCACTTTTTCGACGTGTTAGTTCACGAGCTTTCCGTGCCGCTTCTCGGGCTCGCATAGCATGAACTGATTTATCAATAATCTTTTTAGCTACAGAAGGATTCTCTTCTAGGAAAGTTCCTAGACCTTCTGTTACAGAAGAATCTGTGTAGCCACGGACTTCTGAGTTGCCTAGTTTAGTCTTCGTTTGCCCTTCAAATTGAGGCTCTCGTACTTTTACAGAAATGATGGAAGTAAGACCTTCTCGAATATCTTCACCTGATAAATTATTCTCATTATCTTTCAGTAAATTAGTACGACGAGCGTAATCATTGATCACTCTTGTTAAGGCACTCTTAAAACCAGATTCATGAGTTCCGCCTTCGTGAGTGTTAATGTTATTAGCAAAAGAATAAATATTTTCTGCATAGCCGTCGTTGAACTGAAGAGCCACTTCGATATCTACACTTTCTTTTTCACAGTGAAAATAAATAACCTGAGGATGTAAAACATCTTTATTTTTGTTTAGATATTTTACAAAGTCTATGATACCACCAGCATGCAAAAATTCTTTTTCTTTACCTGTTCGGCGATCATGCAGAGTGATTTTAACATTTTTGTTCAAAAAAGAAAGCTCACGCAGGCGGTGAGCCAACGTGTCGTAACTGTACTCTAGTTCTTCAAAGATTTCAGCATCAGGCTTAAAGTAGATGGTCGTACCAGTCTTTTCTGCTTCACCGACAACAATTAATTGACTGGTGGTAGCACCTCTTTCATAAGTCTGTTCATATACTTTACCATTTCTTTGAACAGTAACTTTTAAGAAGGCAGAAAGTGCATTGACGACAGATAAACCAACGCCATGCAATCCTCCTGATACTTTATATCCTTCACCGCCAAATTTACCACCAGCATGGAGTACCGTTAGGGCTACTTCAACAGCTGGTTTACCCATCTTAGGGTGTATATCAACAGGGATACCACGACCGTTGTCACTTACTTCAATACTGTTATCTTCGTGAATTATTACTTCAATGGTATCACAATAACCTGCTAAAGCTTCATCAATAGAGTTATCGACAATTTCATAGACGAGATGATGAAGACCACGAGCACTAGTTGAGCCAATATACATGCCGGGGCGACGACGAACAGCCTCCAAGCCTTCTAGGACTTGAATCTGACTGGCATCGTAATTGCCATTTCCATTTATAGTTAAATTTTCTTGATCGGCCACCCGAAAACCTCCATTCAAGGTTTAGATACAGGTTCTCTTAAAGGAATATTGTACCATACTTTAGCAAGGTTCACAAATTTTCGGGCTAGCCTTTCACGCTTTCTTCCCATTGTTTCACCATGAAAGTAAAGTTGTTTCCACGTTTCATCAATGTGTTCGACGAAATGGGAGAAAAGTAAATATATTTATCCGTAAGTACAAGAGATTTTTCTTTACCCTCTTCGGCGATTTTTATATTAAATCTTTTTGTTGATGTGGAATTTAAAAATTCTTGTGTTGCCACACCTTGTAAAGACGATTCCAAATCAATAATGGCGATGATGTCTTTTTTGGGTACAATAACTTCTCCACCAAGGTGTAAAAACATGAGACATCCTCTCCTATTCACTGGTCGGCCAGAGCCGTCCTTCTTGCACACGAAAAAGAGCCATTTCTTTCATCATTGTAGCAGGAAAAGCTCTTAAGTGCGTTGTCGTTATGAAGACTTGAACTTGACGACGATGCAAATCTTTTAATAATTGCTCTCGTCTCTGAGGATCTAGTTCGCTCATTACATCATCTAACAAAACAATGGGATATTCCTTGCGAAAATAATAGATAAAAGCAATTTCAGCTAGTTTAAGAGAGAGAGCAATAGAGCGCTGTTGTCCTTGAGAAGCATATAATTTGGCTTCTCTCTTGTTTATATAAAGCTGTAGATCATCACGATGAGGTCCTACAAGTGTTACCTGACGAATTATTTCTTCAGAACGACGATCTCGTAAAGCTTTTTTATAATCATCAAGCCAGTAATTACGATCATACTGTAAAGGAAAAGAAGAGCGATAAGTAAGATCAAGCTCTTCTTTTCCTTCGCTAAGAGAATTGTAGATCTGTCGAGCATAAGGTGCTATTTTGGCAATACTGTCAAGACGACGTTGTAATAATTCTACTGCTAGAGGGGCAACTTGTTCATCCCACAGATCTAGCTCTGCCATGGTCGCTTCTTTTTGTCGTATTCGACGCAGTAAAGCATTACGCTGTGTAATTGCTTTTTGGTATCGTTGTAATACGTCACAGTAGGCAGGGCTTGTCTGACCAATCTCCCGATCAAGAAAGCGACGCCTTTCCGATGGCGATCCTTTAACTAAAGCCAAATCTTCTGGAGAGAATATAACGGTATTTACTGCTTCTGATAAATCATAGATTCGCTTTAAGGTACGACCATTAAGTTGTACCTTTTTTCTTTTTTCACCGCTATAGAGTAAATCGATTTGAAAAGGGTGATTAAAAGTAAGGCCTTCTGCTTTTATGCGATAAAAGTCTTTTTGCCAGCTTAACATATCTGTATCTTTGGCATCACGATGAGAACCATTGCCACTTAATAAGGCAATAGCTTCTAACAAGTTGGTTTTTCCCTGTCCATTGGAACCAACAAAAATATTAATACCTCGATGAAAAGGAACCTTTACTTGCTCGTAATTACGGAAATGTACCAACTCTATGGATTTTATTTCCACAAGTGCACGTCCCCACGGAAAAATTTAGTTCTGATTGCTTTCTATACTAACATATATATGGGATAAGATTCCAATGAATGATGAAGCTATGAGTACTTAAACCGTTCTTACTGGAACTATTAAATATAGATAACGATCTTCACCAATAGGTCTTATCACACCAGGAACGAGAGGACCTGTTAGATCAATATAAATATCTTCTACAGAAAAAACTTTCAGCGCTTCTTGAAGATAGCGGTAATTGAAAGCAATAGAAATAGAATCGCCTTCTCTATCAACAAAAACTTCTTCATGAATGTGGCCAACTTCTGGTGAATTGGAACGAATGGTCAAAATATTTCCATCCATAGAAATTTTAATTATATTCGAGCCTTCTTTACCGAGCGAGGCAAGAGCGGCACGATCAACAGCTTCTAACAAAGCTTTTACTTTGACAGTCATTCGGCATTTGTATTCTTTCGGAATAACTTGCTGATATTTGGGATATTGTCCTTCTATTATGCGGAGAATGACTCGCATCTGCTCCGTTTCTATAAGAACTTGTGATTTTGTAATCGTAAGATGAATTGGATTTTCTTCTTCATGAAGTAGACGAGCTACATCGATAAGCGTTTTGGCATGAAGGATAAATTGTCGACCTTCTTGTACCGTACTGCTTACCATTGTTCCCTGTAAAAAAGATAGTCGATGCGTATCGGTAGCAACCCATCTAATATATTCAGGATTTACATCCCATAAAATACCTGTAAACCAAGGTCTTGACTCATCCGAGGAAGCAGAAAAACCTACTAAGCGCGTCATTTCTTTAAATTGACCTTGTGTGAGCGTCACATGTTCCCCTTCTACAATGTGCGGTAAAACGGGAAACTCAATGGGGTTCATTGTATTTAAGCTTAACTCAGAGCCAAAATAACGTACTTTAAGAAGAGAACTATCTTCGGATAACAAAAAAGTAATAGGACCATCAGGTAAACGACGTACCATTTCGTTAAAAATTTTAGCATTAACTACTGTAGTACCAGGTTTTGTTGCTCTGATGGGAATAGTATATTCGATCCCTAATTCCATATCAGTCGCTAAAAATCTTAAAGAGTTTTCTTGGACTTCCATATAGATACCGCTAAGAATAGGCATAGTAGGTCTGGCAGAAACAGCTTTTGAAACAGCATTTACACCATCTAATAATTCTTGGCGGGTACAGGAGAACTCCATTGGTTTACCTCCCTTTGGAACGCTTTACTTTTCTCCACAAATATATAGTAGTCTTAGTATAAGAGCTGAATATGTGGATAAGTGCTTGAACCATCGATTTTAATTAAAAAAACAATTGTGGATAACCTTGTGGATAAGTGTGATTATAGGGGATAACTTTTATTTTCTTTGTACTTTTTCTTTTAATAATTGAATTGTCATCTCTAATTGAGGATTTTTTAAACGTTCTTTAGTTATTTTTTCGTGAGCATGGATAACTGTCGTGTGGTCTCTGCCCCCAAATCCTTCACCAATTTTGGGTAAAGAGATATCAATTAGCTCTCTTGATAAATACATAGCAATCTGACGAGGAAAAGCTACATCACGAGTTCTCTTTTTTGCTTTAAGATCGTCTATTTTGAGGTTGTAGTGTTCTGCTACAACTTCCTGAATAAGACTAATTGTAATAATCTTCGGTTGATTAGAGGGCATAATGTTGCGCAGAGCTTCTTCGGCTAACTCCACAGTTATTTCTTTTTTGGATAGCGAAGAAAAAGCCATGATGCGGTTAAGTACACCTTCTAATTCTCTAATATTTGATTGAATAGTATTGGCCACAAAAGAAATTACTTCATTAGGAACATCAAGATTTTCCACCATTGCTTTTTTACGTAAGATAGCTATCCTAGTCTCTAAATCTGGAGCGTTAATATCAGTAATTAAGCCCCATTCGAAGCGACTACGCAAACGATCTTCTAAAGTAGGTATCTCTTTGGGAGGACGATCTGATGAAATAATGATTTGTTTATTTGCTTCATGAAGAGCGTTAAAAGTATGAAAGAACTCTTCTTGCGTTCGCTCTTTTCCTGCTAGAAATTGAATATCATCAATAAGTAAAACATCAATATTGCGGTAACGATTTCGAAAATCTACAGTCTTATCGTCACGAATAGAGTTAATCAACTCATTGGTGAATTTTTCTGAAGAGACGTACATAACTTTGGTTTGAGCCCACTGGTTAATTACATAGTGACCGATGGCTTGCATTAAGTGAGTTTTTCCTAGACCTACACCACCATAGATAAAAAGTGGGTTATAGGCTTTAGCTGGAGATTCTGCTACAGCTAGAGACGCGGCATGAGCAAAACGGTTTGAATTACCAACAACGAAAGTATCAAAAGTGTATTTAGGATTCAGTTGTGGATGAAAATATTCTTCATCGTTATTATTTTTTCTTTTTGGAGTACTCTCACTTTGTGCTCCTTCTTGATTAGGAGAAAAAAAGTGAAGCTCAATAGAATGCCCCACGACAACGGATAGAGAATTTTTAATTAATGTAGCATAACGATTTTCTAGCCAGTCTCTGGCTAGATCATTAGGGACGGCTACATAAGCTTCGCGATCTTGTAGTGAGATAAGTTGCGTGTTTTTTAGCCAGGTATCAAAACTTTCAGGGTTCAATTCTTGCTTTAGTATCTCCAGAGTTTGTTGCCAAAGTCCAGCGATCTGTGTTTGTGCCACCGATCCATACCCCCAACAGGATATTCACAACATCTTAACGTTTTTATCCCAAAAAAATTTTACACAAAAGTGCTTTATATATAAGGCTTAATGCCTATTTAAAAATATTTATCCACAATATCTAAATAACTGAATTATTTCAACAGAGGATAAATATAATAATAAAAAAATACTCAGATATTGACGGCTGAGTGAGCAAAGTTAAAAACAAAAAATACACAATTTGTCCACATGCTGTGGAATAATTAGTTGAAAAACCAATCATGGTAAGGGTTATCCACCTGTGGAAAAGTTTCATCCACAATTGTACAGTGTTAATGAGTTATCCACAAGGGGATAAGTGTCGAAAAAAATCTATTTTAACCACAACCCTAGAATTGTTGATATTAAGCTGTAGTAATTCCTTGACTTGTTAGGCTCTTTCGAATATACTTGTAGTGTTTGTGAGTTGCTGTCAGGCCAACCTGTTAGCAGGTGACATGTATAAAAAGATATAGATGTAATTAAACTAAGGGGGTGTTCCATGTGAAGCGCACCTATCAGCCTAAGAATAGAAAACATAAGCGTGTACATGGCTTTTTAAGCCGTATGAGCACAAAAAACGGCCGGAATATTCTAAAACGTCGCCGGGCCAAAGGTAGGAAGGTTCTCAGTGCGTAAGGCCGCTTCGGGGGCCTTCTTTTGTTTTTGGGGGTGATCTTTTTTTGCTACCCCGTCGCTATCGATTACGTAGGAGCAAAGATTTTCACGCTGTTTATCAGCGTGGAAATTCTTTTGCCGGTCGTTATGTTGTTTTATATCTTCTAAAAGGAAAAGGAACACAGCGATTTGGTTTTTCTGTATCTTCCAAAGTCGGTAAAGCTGTCGTTCGTAATAAAGTAAAAAGACAGTTTAGAGAAATTTGCCGACGTTATCGTTCACGACTACAAAATGGACGAGATGTTATTTTAATAGCTCGTCAAAAAATAAAAGGAATTCCATTTAGTGAAGTCGAAAAAGATGTAATCAAACAATTCAAAAGGGCCAAGCTCTGGACAGGGGGGGCTTATGGCAATCGCTAAGCTTTTCATTTTGCCGATTCGATTCTACCAAAGCTATATTTCTCCCATGTTAGGTCCTAGATGTCGTTTTATGCCTACTTGTTCGGAATATGCTATTCAAGCCATAGAGAAATACGGAATATGGCGAGGCATTGGTAAGGCCCTATGGAGGATCCTTCGCTGTCACCCTTTTCACCCTGGCGGATACGATCCAGTATAAGGCCCGGCATTATGAGTTACCGATTCGTGTCGGTACATATGTAAGGAGGAATGTTTGCCTTGGGTCTATGGGATCTCATAGTAGGATCATTTAGCTCTCTTATTCAGTTTTTCTACAACATCACTTCCATGGTTGGACTAGCTAACTATGGTTTGGCCATTATTTTGATTACTGTTTTTATTAAAATGGCTCTTTATCCTCTCACGGTAAAACAGATGAGATCGATGCGCTCAATGGCTGAGTTGGCGCCAAAACAGAAGGCTATTCAAGAAAAGCATAAAAAGAATCCTCAAAAAGCACAGGAAGAGATGATGAAGCTTTACAAAGATTCAGGTGTCAACCCCTTAAGTGGTTGCTTGCCTTTGCTTATACAGCTTCCTATATTGATCGCTTTTTACGGTGCCTTGTTGAACTTCAATTATGCAAATCCAGCACACTCTGGCTTTCTTTGGGTACCTAGCCTGTCTGTATCTGATCCCTATATACTACCGTTACTTGCGGCGGCTACTACTTATTTACAGATGAAAGTGTCGGCGCCACCCAAAAATCTTCAAACACCGCAGTCTGAACAGATGCAAAAAATGATGTCTGTTATGATGCCACTTTTAATTGGTTGGATGGCACATACCTTCCCTGCGGGACTTGCACTTTATTGGGTAACTTTTAACACTGTAGGTATCCTTCAGCAGTTGTACATCAACCGATCCTTTGAAGTTCAGAAGGGAGAAGGAACCGCTTAATGACCCAGCCCATTATCGTTGAAAAAACAGCAAAAACAGTGAAAGAGGCTTTAAATGCCGCTCTTTTAGAACTTCAATTAGAAGAAAAAGATGTTGAAGTTCAGGTTTTAGAAGAACCTAATAAAGGTTTTCTTGGTTTTATTGGAGTAAAACCAGCTCGTATTCGAGTGACTGTAAAACCAGATCCCTTAAGAGATGCTGTACGTTTCTTATCAGATGTTTTTCTTACCATGGATGTTAAGGCAGAGATTATTCCAGTTTGGAAAGATCAAATTCTCCACATCACATTCAAGGGAGACGATCTGGGCATATTGATAGGTCGTCGCGGAGACACCCTTGATGCATTACAGTATTTAACTAACTTAGCTGTTAATCGATTAAGCCTCAGTCGTCTCCGTATAGTTTTAGACGTAGAAAACTATCGTCAGCGCCGTGAAGAAACCTTAATAAGGTTGGCGAAACGATTAGGAGATAAAGCAAAGAGAAGTGGCACTCGTGTTGTGTTAGAACCGATGAATCCTCAAGAACGTAGAATTATTCATACTGCTTTACAAGGGGATTCAAAATTATCGACTTTTTCTGAAGGAGAAGATCCTTTCCGTAAAGTAATAATTGTTCCTAAACAAGAGATACGACGCCCTAGAGAAGATCGTCCTCATGGTTTTGCTAGCGAACATAATATAAGCGGACCAAGAGGTCGGACACGACGTTATCAAGATAGAAATGGCTTGCCTAAAAGTATTGAAAAAGATAATTCTGGATACGATAGATAAAAAGCGCTTAGGCGCTTTTTTTCCTATGTGGAGAGGTTGTTGCTCTATGATTCAAGATACAATTGCGGCTGTTTCAACAGCTATTGGTGAAGGGGCTATTGGCATCATACGCGTAAGTGGTCCTGATGCTATGGAGATTGTTGATAAAGTATTTAAACCACGGTACGCAAAAGATATAAAAAACTGGTCTAGCCATACTCTTCATCTGGGAACTGTTATTCATCCCGATGATGGTAAAGCTATTGATGAAGTACTTGTAGCTTGGATGAAAGGACCGCGAACTTTTACGACTGAAGATGTAGCAGAATTTCATTGCCATGGTGGTTCCTTGCCTTTGCGAGAAACTTTAGAAGCTATTTTACGAGCTGGTGCAAGAGCGGCCGAACCTGGTGAATTTACGAAAAGAGCTTTTCTAGGTGGTAGACTTGACTTAGCCCAAGCAGAAGCAATTATGGAAGTAATTCAGTCAAAAACAAGAGATGGCTTAGGTGCGGCACTTTCTCAACTAGAAGGACACTTATCTAAAAAGATAAAGACTATAGATGAACAACTATTACAAGTTATGGCTCACTTAGAAGCGCTTATTGACTTTCCCGAAGAAGATTTGCCTGAATTAAGCGATGAAAAGTTATTGTCTGATCTAGAAAATATACGAACAAAACTAGAAGAGCTATTGCGCAGGGCAGAAAGTGGCAAAGTCTTAAGAGAAGGTTGGAAGACTGTAATTGTTGGTAGACCTAATGTAGGTAAATCAAGCTTGTTAAACGCTTTACTTGATGAACAGAGGGCAATAGTAACAGATATACCAGGCACAACTCGTGATGCTATTGAAGAAATGATCGATCTAGGTGGTATTCCATTACGTATTATCGATACAGCAGGGATCAGAGAAACAACAGACTTAGTAGAAAAATTAGGTGTAGAAAAAACAAGACAATACATGGAGCAGGCTGATCTTGTTTTATTTGTCCTAGATGGCTTAGAAGAGATAACAGAAGAGGAAAAAGAATTGCTTCAATCTCTTGCAGATCGACCAGCAATTATTCTAATTAATAAATCGGATATAAAAGATCGACGTTTAGAAGAAAAAGATATTTATAATCTTGTCAAAAAACCAATTATCTCTATTTCTGCACGAGAAGCATGGGGTATTGAAGAATTAGCTGAAAAAATTCGTCACCTAGTATTTGGAGATGAAGCTGAAAATAAGGCAATTTTGACGAGTAATGAGCGTCTTGATTTGATAACACAAGCTAGGCATAGAGAAGCTATAGAAAGAGCTCTTCAACATATAAGACAAATGATCGATGCTGTAAAATTACAGACTAGTGCAGATTTTCTAACTATCGACTTAAGAGCCGCTTGGGAAGCATTAGGAGAGATCACAGGAAAAACTGTAGGCGAAGATGTTATGGACAAGATCTTCGCATCATTTTGTATTGGAAAATAGATGGAGTTGATGGATCATGCAGTATGAGGCTGGTCAATATGATGTTATTGTCATTGGTGCTGGTCATTCCGGCTGTGAAGCCGCCTTGGCCTCGGCTAGAATGGGATGTAAAACTCTAGTTTTAACAATTAGTTGGGATAATGTCGCTCTTATGCCTTGTAACCCTGCTGTCGGTGGTCCTGCCAAAGGTCATCTAGTGCGAGAAATTGATGCATTAGGTGGACAAATGGGTCTTGCTATTGATGAAGAAGCTATACAGATACGAATGCTGAACACTGGCAAGGGACCAGCTGTACAAGCACTAAGAGCACAGGCTGATAAGAGAGCTTACCAGCTCTATATGACGAGACAATTGGAAAACCAGAACAATCTAGATGTGCGGCAAGCTATGGTAGAAGAATTAATAGTAGAAGATGGTGCCGTAAAGGCAGTAATAACCCAGACTGGTGCTATTTATCGATCATCAGCCGTAATCGTTACAACAGGTACATACCTTACAGGTAAGATTATTCTTGGTGATCTCTATTATGATGGAGGACCTAATGGATACTTTTCAGCCCAATCTCTGAGCAAGTCATTAAAAGAAATTGGCATCAAAGTTGGTAGATTCAAAACGGGCACACCAGCCCGTGTAGATGGTCGTACTATTGATTTTTCTAAGATGACAGAGCAACCAGGTGACAATGGAAATTTAAAATTTTCTTATATCTCCAAGCCTAAAGCTAGAGAGCAAATATCCTGTTGGCTAACTTATACAACAGAAAAAACTCATCAAATTATACGTGATAATCTTCACAGGTCACCTCTCTTTAGTGGGGTCATAGAAGGGACTGGTCCTCGATATTGTCCTTCTATTGAAGATAAAGTAGTACGATTTGCAGACAAAACAGGTCATCAAGTTTTCATTGAACCTGAAGGAAGAGATACACAGGAATATTATGTTCAGGGAATGTCTACTAGTTTACCTGAAGATGTTCAATTAGAGATGCTACACTCCATTATTGGTATGGAAAATGTAAAAATGATTCGTCCAGCTTATGCAATTGAGTATGACTATGTCGATCCAACACAGTTGAAGCTTACTTTAGAGCATCAAGATATCAAAGGCTTCTTTAGTGCAGGGCAGATTAATGGTACATCAGGCTATGAGGAAGCAGCTGCTCAAGGTTTGATAGCGGGGATAAATGCTGCACTATTAGTGCAAGAAAAAGAGCCTTTTATACTTAAACGTTCCGATGCTTATATAGGCGTCTTAATTGATGATCTAGTAACAAAGGGAACTAATGAGCCTTATCGTATGTTAACTTCAAGAGCAGAGTATCGACTTCTGCTTAGACAAGATAATGCAGATCAACGTTTGACAGAAAAGGGTCGACAGATTGGTTTAGTAGACGATCAGCGTTATAAATTATTTAAAAATAAAATGGATCGTTTAGAGGCTGAGAAAGAGCTATGGCAAAAGACTGTTATTAAGCCAAGCAATCAAGAATTCAATAAAATACTAGATCAACAAAAGAGTTCACTACTAACTAAGGGTGTTACTTTATATGATTTACTACGTAGACCGGAGTTATCATATAAACTTCTTTTACCTTTTCTCGAATTAGAGAAAGCTGTAGAGCTTCATACAGAAGAAGAGATAGCTCTCGCACAAGAGATTAATGAACAAATAGAGATCTCAGCTAAGTTTGAAGGTTATTTAGCTAAGCAAGAGTTGCAAGTAGAGAGATTCAATAAACTAGAAAACAAAAGACTGCCTAAGGATATTAACTATGAAGAGATTAATGGACTTTCTACGGAAGCTCGCCAAAAACTAATACAGAGAAGACCTGAATTCTTAGGACAAGCATCAAGAATATCTGGTGTTAGCCCTGCTGATATTTCATTACTCCTTGTTTATTTAGAGCAAAGACGTAGAAAAAGACAAGCGGGGGGTATGGCTGATGAATAGTGCTTCGCCTCAGCAGAACAAAAGAAATATTATCTGGACTGAGCAAGATGAACTTATTTTTCGAAATGTTTTACAAGAAGGATTAGAAAAGTTAAAATTCCCCTTACCTAGTCCTACCATAGACTTATTCACCTTTTACGCTAAAGAAATGGTAATGACTAACAACAATCTTAATCTTACAGCTATTACAGATCCTAAAGAAGTGGCAGAAAAACATTTCTTAGACTCTTTTTTACCTATGCTTTTACTACCTATGATTGAAAGTAAAGAAAAAAACTTGCAAGTAGCTGACATTGGTACAGGTGCAGGCTTTCCGGGATTGCCACTTGCTATCTTATATAGAAACTGGCAAGTTACCTTAATAGACTCTTTACAGAAACGCTGTCGATTCTTACAAGACTTATCAACGAAAATGAGTTGTACTAATGTTTTAGTTCAACATGGTCGAGTTGAGGAGTTAGGAAAACAAACAGATTATAGAGAAAAGCAAGACCTTGTTATGGCTCGTGCTGTGGCAAGATTACCAGTTTTAGTTGAATACTGCTTGCCTTTTGTAGCTATTAATGGATTATTTGTAGCTTTGAAAGGTGCAGATGGTCAAGAAGAATTACAAGAAGCACAAAAAGCAATTGAGGAGCTTGGTGGTAAATTAGCATGGGCTGAAGAAAGTTCCTTACCTTTTTCGGGAGATAAAAGATTCTTAATAGGAATTAAAAAAATTAAATCTACACCTTCAAAATATCCGAGAAGAGCAGGTATACCTGCGAAAAATCCTATACTATAATAAAAGCGATGTTCCACGTGGAACATCGCTTTTTAATTATTTTTTTACTAATTAGTGCATGAGGCTTATGTCATTTCCTATTAAATTAAGAACTTTAATTTTTATGCTAATATACAAATCATGTTCCACGTGGAACATTGAAAACGAACAATTATTCCCTTGTTAAAAGCCTCTGTAAGCTTTCCTATTTCAGGGGTTAAAGTAATTACCTTAAAAAGGGGGTAAGTTCAATTCTAGCCCTTTTTATTACGGTTAAAAGAGGTAGGTCGAATTTTGTCTTTTTTTATTGCAGAAAAAGGCTCTTCCTTAATCAACCTCTGCAGGAGTTATACCGATTTTGTTGAAATTGAAAAATAGAATCAGAAAAAAACTCAGCAGAATAGGTGGTGTTATTATTTGACTCAAATTATTGCAATTGCTAATCAAAAAGGTGGAGTAGGAGTGCGTCCGTAAGGAACTTTCTATATCGTCCCTAGAGGGATTTCAGAGTAGAGAGAACTCTGAATGGTCAACTGACTTACCGGAGATAGAAATATCATAAGGGAACATAGCATGTCAGTAAAGCCTGTTGTCAATATACTAGCATTGAGACAGACAGGCAAGACCAGGAAGTGATATGGCTAAAGCTAAACTGCTTGAAACCTAGTCTCTTGGCCTAAACCACGGGATACACAGGTAGCTAGTCGAGATGTGTATGAGAGCTTGTTATGCCGATATTTTCCTATGATCTGCATACTCTCTACGAGCTCTCCAGCGTATTGTTAATACGTTAAAGAGATGAACGGGCGCCTAAGTCACTTTTTTGTATAGAAGGAATCTAAACGGAGATAGCCTACGTCAATAGAAGAGTACTTCTATTGATAGGGCTACGGAGCTTTCGTAGTAGTCTGAGATAGGGAAAACCTATTACGTGGCGAAGGGAAGCAGGTCATAAAATTGACAGAAATATGGAGGTATGCGTAATGCAGAAAGCTGAAGTAATTTTGTCAATACTCGGTGAGCGTTCTATTAACGATAGGAATTATAAATTCGAAAGAATCTATCGGAACTTTTTTAATGAAGATTTTTATCTACTTGCATACAAAAAATTACTTACTACTAATATAGCCTATAAATATGAAAAAAAACCTCTCGATAAAGAAGTTATCAAAGATTTAATTACTAACATGAAAAATGAAAAGTATAAATTTTTATTTACTAGTAAGCAAGAAGACTTTGGTCTTAATCATAAAGTTTCTTTGCTAATGGAAATTACTAAAGAAATATTAAAAAAAATTTATAGTCCTATCTTTATTGAGAGTCCAAGTGCTTACGAAGTTAAGAAAAGTCCTTTTGAGGCATTAGCAGAAATAAAAAAAAATGGATTAAACAAAAACTGGGCTATAGAAGGAAATCTTCAAGATATTCGTAGTAAGCTTGATGTAAATATTTTAGCAACTTTTCTGAAGGATAAAATTAATGATGGTCGCATGATTGAGCTCATCAAAACTATTTTTACGTCACCTTACAAAATGCCTATGCTTGAAGAAATTTATTTTTCTTACTTTGATAGTTTTCTGGCAAATATGACAAACGAAAAATTATATTATTCTAGATATGAAGATCAATTTCTTTTTTTAATTGAAGGAACTAAAGAAATAGCACAAAGATTAGAAAATACTATTAAAGCTTATTTTTCAGCTATTTACCTTCAAGACTTACCTGGTAGGCTCATTAACCTTAATGATCAAAAAATATTTTTTTTAGATTACGAGATCTTTATATCTTCAAAAAATACAAATGTTCAAGGATCTTGTAACCTCATCGTACCTACCAGCGTAATTAATGAAAAAATTAAAGCATTTACCGCTCACGGCAAAGCTATTCACTGTCATAATAGAATGAATCTCCCTATAGCTGAAATTGTAAAAATATATGATCAAGAAATAAAAGCTTTCTATCAATATTATGCACTTGCCGATGATGTAAAAAGAAAAATAAAAAAGTTTAAGTATTATCACTATCAAAGCTTATTAAAAACAATTGCCAGAAAAGAAAAAGGTACTATCTCCAAAGTAAAAAAGAAATATTTACTTTCATATAAGGACAATGGATATTACTTTGTATGTAAATAGATAAAAATTTATAAAAAAAGAATAAGAATAAATCGAGCTTATGACTGGAGAGCCGGATACATTGAAAGGTGTACGTCCGGTTCGGAGGGGGACTTTTAGAAACCTGACGTAAGGTTAAGGCGCTAAAAGTCTACCCTACAAGACAACAACAACAGTAAACCTTGGGGCTTGTTTGGCCGAAATGAACTATTCAGTACTATTGGTAGATATGGATCCACAAGGTAATAGCTCTAGCGGGCTAGGTATTGATAAACTGCGTTTACAACACTGCATCTATGATGTACTTATTGACGGAGCACCTGTAGAAACAATCATACACAAAGATATTATTCCTTATCTATCTATTTTACCAGCCACAATTCAATTAGCTGGTGCTGAGATCGAATTAGTTTCAGCTATTTCAAGAGAAGTAAAACTAAAAAGAGCCTTAGAACCGCTTGATGGTGCTTACGACTACATAATCATCGATTGCCCACCATCTTTAGGGTTGCTTACATTAAACGCACTTACCGCAGCTGACTCAATACTTGTACCTATTCAATGCGAATATTATGCACTAGAAGGTGTAAGCCAATTAATGAACACTATAAAACTAGTGCAAAAACATCTTAACGCTCAGCTTAATTTACTAGGCCTAGTACTAACTATGTTTGATGGAAGAACAAATTTAAGCATTCAAGTAGTAGAAGAAGTAAAGAAACATTTTCAAGACAAAGTATTTACAACCATCATTCCTAGAAACGTACGCTTAAGTGAAGCACCTAGTCATGGACAACCAGTTATCATCTATGATACCAAGTCACGAGGTGCAGAAGTTTATCGGGAACTAGCAAAGGAAGTGATCCAACGTGGCTAAAAAAGGATTGGGCAGAAGCCTAGGCAAGGGCTTAGAGGCCTTAATACCGTCCATGCCAACTATCATGGATCAAGAGCAAGAAAAAGATGATGTGACAGAAATCTACCTAGATCAAATAGATCCTAACCCAGACCAACCTAGAAAACATTTTGAAAACAATGCTATAGAAGAATTAGCTGCATCTATTGAGGAGCATGGACTAATCCAACCCCTAGTAGTGCGACCTACTAATAAAGGGCGTTATCAAATTGTAGTCGGTGAAAGAAGATGGCGAGCTTGCAAAACTATAGGTATCCAAAAAGTTCCTGTCCTTGTGAGAAGCTGGGATAATCAGAAAGTTGCAGAGATTGCCTTAATCGAGAATATACAAAGACAAGATTTATCTCCCTTAGAAGAGGCAGAAGCTTATAAAACCTTATTACAAGATTTCAAGCTTACACAAGAAGAGCTAGCACGTAGAGTAGGAAAAAGCAGGACCTATATTACTAATACCTTACGAATATTACAACTTAACCAAAAGGTACAAGATATGATCGGTAGAGGACAAATTAGTATCGGTCATGCCAAAGTAATTCTAGCTCTTCCTGATGCAGAAGAACAAGAAATGATAGCTCACAAAATTATTGACCAAGGATGGTCAGTTCGTAAGGCAGAAGAACACATTCGAGATAAAGTAGGTAGAGAAAAAAAAGTTACTAAAAAACCAGAAGATGATGATACTAAGAAAGACAAAAAAGATCCAGAAATAATCGAACTAGAAGAAAGAATGCGTAGCTGGTTAAAAACACAAGTAAAAATAAAAGATCAAGGTCAAAAAGGTAGCATAGAAATTACTTATTATAGTCTTGAAGATCTACAGAGAATATTTGATTGTTTTTTTGATGAGGAATATAAGTAATGTTCCACGTGGAACATATCAAAAAGAACATAGTAAAATGTTCCACGTGGAACACTAGAAGAAATTGATTAAAAAAGTTCCACGTGGAACATCATTTAATTAAGAAGGGAGTTAAATAGTTGATTTATCTAGATAATGCAGCAACAACGTGGCCAAAACCAGAATCAGTGTGGCAAGAAGTATTAAGAGCTGGTCAAGAATATGGAGCAAATCCTGGTCGAGCCAGTCACCAAATGGCTATAGATGCCAGTAGAGCTATATATAAAGCCCGCGTGGCTTTAGCTCAACTATTTAACGCTCCCGATCCCTTGCGAATCGTATTTACATTAAATACAACAGAAGCACTCAATATGGCTATCTTCGGTACAATCAAAGCAAATGATCACGTCATAACGAGCAGTTTAGAACACAATTCCGTGGCTCGCCCCTTGAAAATATTACAAGATCGCGGTGTTGAAGTTACTTATCTTCAAGGTGATGAATATGGCTATATTAAACCAGAAGAACTAAAAAAAGCTTTGCGTAAAAACAGCAAAGCTTTTATCTTCTCACAGGGATCTAATGTAACAGGAACACTTCAAAATGCAGAAATATTAACCAAAAAAGCAAAAGAATACGGTCTTAAAGTAATCATTGACGGCGCACAAACAGCAGGCGTCCATGATATTAACATAAAAGACTGGGGCATCGACTTACTTGCCTTTCCAGGGCACAAAGGACTTTTGGGTCCTCAAGGAACAGGAGGCCTCTGGATAGGGGAGGATTGTCAGATTGACCCTCTTTATTACGGTGGCACAGGAAGTCAAAGCGAATCTGAATATCAACCGACCATGCTTCCTGATCGCTTTGAAAGTGGAACGCAAAACGGTCCAGGTATAGCTGGTCTCGCCGCAGGAATCGCTTTTATACAACAAGAAGGTAGAGAGAAAATTGAAAATCATGAAAAAAATCTAACGACAAAACTGTTAGATGGTTTAAGCAAGATAAAAAAAGTCACCCTCTACGGTCCACCAGCACAACTACCTCGTGCCGCTGTGATTTCCTTTAATGTAGAAGGCATAGAGGCATCAGAATTTGGATTCTTACTAGATAAGGCTTATCAAATCGCTGTACGCACGGGCTTGCACTGTGCGCCCTTAGCACATAGAAGAATTGGAACTTTAGAAAGTGGAACAGTGCGCATTAGCCCAGGATATTTCACAACAGAAAAAGAAATAGATCAAGTTCTTGCAGTAATGGAAGAATTAATTGCTGAAGTTTAGCAAGGAGACAGGGAGACATACCCTTGATGAAGACACAAGAATTAGGAAAAAAAGCAGAAAACTTAACTACGCCTGCTATATTGATTGATGAAAAAAAATTAATCAATAACATAGAGCGTGTGGCAAAAAAATGCAAGGAAAAAAATATTTCCTTGCGACCTCATTTTAAAGCTCATAAACTTTTGCCTATTGCCAAGTTGCAAAATCAATATGGCGCGCAAGGCTTTACAGTTGCCAAATTATCTGAAGCAGAAGTTTTAGTTAATGCAGGGTGGAAAGATATTCTTGTAGCCTATCCCATCTGGGGTATAGAAAAATGGAATTATTATTTTGAATTAGCATCACAAGCAAAAATGTCAACGATTATAGATTCCCACGATGCATACTCTGCTTGGTCAGCAATAGGGGAACAAAAAAGAAAGCCTGTAGAAGTCTACGTAAAAGTAGATACAGGCCTGCAAAGAGTAGGTTATCCTCCGGGAGAAGAACTATATAAGCTGATTCGTAAAGTAGCTGGCAGTGAAAATTTAATATTTCGTGGTTTACTCACACACGCAGGCCATGTCTATGGAGCAAAGAACGAAGTAGAACGTAAAACTATTGCTTTAGCAGAAGGAGAAATACTACTAAAAGTAGCTAGAGCACTAGAAACAGAAGAGAAAACAGAAGAGATTAGGATTAATGAAATATCTGTAGGCTCTACCCCAACAGTAGGTGAAAACTTAGAGACAAGAGGTGTTACCGAAGTAAGACCTGGTAATTATGTCTTTAACGATGCTACACAAGTACGACTTGCCGTAGCAAGAGAAGAAGATTGTGCGCTTCGTGTCCTTACCACAGTAGTTGCCAACCCAGTAGAAAACAGACGCATCATCGACGGTGGATCTAAAGTATTTGCCTTAGATAAAGGTGCTCATGGTCAAGAAGGGACAGATAGTTACGGAATAATTTGCAATGCTAAAGGCTGGAAGCTTTCTCGTCTTTCAGAAGAGCATGGAGTTTTGGAAAAAGTAAGCACCCAAGCTACGGAGCTTCCTGTGGGAACAAAATTAATGATAATTCCTAACCACGCCTGTCCCGTAATTAACTTAACCAATCAAGTCTATCTCATCAATTCGAAAAGCGAAGTAAAGGCAATATGGCAAGTCGACGCCAGAGGTTGTAGTCAATAGGTTAGATTGTTCCATAGAACTAATAGTCAACATGCTGACTATAATATGCAGAAAGAGCTCTTTGGTAAACTTCTTTAATAGAAACATCACAGCTATGGGCTGCTTTTACACAATCATCGTACTCTGGTTGTACATTAATGACTTCACCTTGCCAGAAAGCTCTCTTCATTGCTATAGGACCGTAGGGAGTGTCTACTATGAAAAAGTCTCTTTTTAGTACGATTCTTTTTTCTCGACGACAACGAAGTCCTATAGTTGTAGAATGTTGAAATATCAATGATACAAGCTTATCTCTTTGCTCAAGAGGAACAAGAATTTTGAGACTTTGACCGACTCTTTCTTTTTTCATCATGGTGGAAGTTAACTGCACGTCTAAAGCCCCAGCAGAAAATAATTTTTTGCGTAAGAAGCGAAACCATTGAGGGTTCATATCATCAATAGTAGCTTCTATAACATAAATTTCTTCCCATGTCGTATCATCAGAAGTACTCTCAGTAATTACAAACTTTTTTTTTTCGCTAACATTAAACGCATAAGATTAGGTCTACTTTTAGAAGGACGTAAACCAGCACCATAACCATTTTTCTCTATTAACCAGCTCGTAGACTCTTGTGGCTCAAGCGGCTTACCTAAGGTAGTGCAAAGAGCCGCGCCAGTAGGCGTAACTAGTTCTCCTTCTCCCACACCGATGCGAACGGGGAAGTTTTTTACTAGCTCTGCTGTAGCAGGTGCTGGTACAGGCATTAGGCCATGAGCACAGCGCACCGTACCAGAACCAAGAGGAAGAGGTAAACAATAAACTTCATCAATTTCCAGTTTGTGTAGAGCCCAGACAGTACCTACAATATCTACAATAGCATCTACAGCTCCAACTTCATGAAAATGAACTTTTTCGATTGTAGTGCCATGAACTTTAGCTTCAGCTTCAGCTAAACGTGTAAAAACAGCGATAGACTGCTCCTTGACTTTCCCATCTAATGTAGATTCTTCAATAATTTTCACAATATGGTGCAAATGTCGATGAGGCTGTGGTTCTTCATCTAAGTAGACCTTAACTCGGCTACAATTAATTCCTTGCACAGTCACTTGTTCATAATCCATCTTATAACCACTAATAGGTAATGCACTAAGGGCCTCTACTAAATCATCCCAAGGAACACCTAGATCGACAAGAGCGGCTAACCACATATCACCGGCCGTTCCACCAACGGGGTCTACAATTAAGTACCGATTCAAGCTATCCATAGAGAGGCCTCCAACTCACTCCAATTTTACTCCGCTTTCGCTTGACTTCTTCTATAACTACTACGGACAATTGTTGCCGCTAATGCCGCACCACCAAAACCATTGTCAATATTGACTACACCAACACCGACAGCACAAGAGTTCAACATACTTAACAAAGCGGCCAGTCCACCAAAATTAGCACCATAACCTACACTTGTGGGAACAGCAATAACAGGTCGTTCAGACATGCCACCTACGACAGAAGCAAGAGCGCCTTCCATTCCGGCAACAACAACTAGAGCGTCCATCTCAGCTAGCTTTTCGCGATGGTCTAAGAGTCGATGAAGACCAGCAACGCCTACATCGTAGATCGGCTCAACATAACATCCCATAGCTCGAGCAGTGATCACAGCTTCTTCTGCTACAGGTAAATCGGCCGTACCAGCAGATAAAACAGCAATTTTGCCAAAACCTTGTCCTTCTGCTAAATCAGGAAGCTGATAAGAAATAACTCTGGCTACAGCATGATAAGTAGCTTGGGGAACTAGGGATTGAACAGCTTGATAAGCATCTTCATCACAACGAGTTGCCAATACAGGATTATTTTTCTCAGCTAAGCGCTGAAAAATAGCACCGATTTGCTCCGCTCTTTTGCCGAGACCGAAAATAACTTCTGGGAAACCTTGATGAGCACTGCGGCAATGATCAACTTTAGCATAGCCTAGATCTTCATAAGGCCAACCTTTTAAGCGATCTGCCATATCATCTATGGAGATCTTATTTTTTTTAAAATCTTCTAACAAATTAAGCAGTTCTAAACGATCCAATAGAACACCTCTTTTAACTATTTGCTATGCTTTCGTTAGTGGGGTTCAAGCTTCCTGTTTGATATCCTTCTAGATCAATAGCTATATACCGAAAGCCAATATTCTTAAAAGCATTAATAAGATGAGAGCGAAGAGGTTCATAGAAAAGTCGAGTTGCCTTTTGTGTTAAATCTCCGGCAATTTCAAGACGAGCAATGTCGCCATGATGGCGAACTCTAGAGCCAACAAAGCCAAATTCTACCAAGATTTTTTCTGCTCTATCGACTTGCTCTAACTTTATCTTGTCGATAGCTGTGCCATAAGGGATTCGCGAAGCCAGACAAGCCATAGAAGGTTGATCCCAAGTTGGCAAAGCCATTGCTTTCGATAAAGTACGAATCTCTGCTTTCGTTAAGGCAACTTCAGCCAAAGGGCTTACAACAGAAAGCTCTTGCAAAGCCCGATGACCAGGGCGATAATCATTAAAATCATCTATGTTAGTTCCATCCATAAGACAAGTTAGTTTTTCTTCTTGTGCTAGAGAAAGCAGATGAGAAAAAAGATGAGCTTTGCAGTGATAACAACGATCGATCTTATTATCTTGCATAAAAGATTCTTCGAGAGGATTCATTTCAATAAAACGATGTTCTGCACCAATTAGTTGAACAAGTTTTTCTACTTCTTCAGCTGTACCATCAGGTAAGAGCGGCGTAAGAAAAGTACAAGCTAGTAAGCGTGGTTTTTGCTCTCTATTTGCTATCGCTGTAGGTTTTTTTTCTATAGGTTTTTTTGCAGTAGAAAAAATATTTTCTTGTCGCCACGCATCTTGCCAAGCGGCTAAAAGAAAAGTACTGTCTACACCACCAGAATAAGCCAGCATGACAGAGGGATAACGGAGTAAGATTTCTCGAAGCTGGGAATACTTGCGAATAGCTTGAAGAGAGCTATTATTTTTTTGAAAAAAATCAAACGATAAATTGTGCACCTCTAAAACCTCCCTCCACGATTTTATATTCACTTCTTTTTTATGTCAAAAAAAGAAGTGTTATCACGATTTTATACCAAAAGATAGAGGAAAAAGGCAAAATGTGTGGAATAAAGGGACGGGGGAAAGGGGGAACAAGAGGTGCCACTAGGGATGGAAGGAATCCATGAAAATATAGTTACTCTTTTGCTTGCTTCATGGGGATTAACGATTTTGGCTCTTGTTCTATTAGCCGTCTTGTTTTATCAATTTAGCAAAATAAAAAAAATGTACAGAACTTTAATGACAGGACAAGAAGGCAATCAAAAAAATCTAGAAGAGCTTTTATTAGAAAATTTAAACCTCAATCAAGAATTATCAGCACAGCTCAAAGAACATGAACAAGAATTAATCAAGTTGAAGAAAATTTCTCTAGAAACGATCCGCCATGTAGGTATTATTCGTTTTAATGCCTTTGAAAACATTGGATCTAATCAGAGTTTTTCTGTGGCCTTACTCGATCATAGAGGTTGTGGTGTTGTTTTATCAAGTCTCTATGGTAGAGAATTGTCTCAGGTATATGCGAAGCCTGTCAAAGAAGGCAACTCCACGTACCCATTGACGGATGAAGAAAAAAAGGCCATTCAACAGGCCATGATCGGGTAAGGAGACCCCTTATTTATAAGCAGGTGAGAAAAATTAGGTACAAAAGGACTCCTCAAAAAAAGAAAAAAGAAAATTTTACTCTGTTACTCGTTTCTGATCAAGGTAAAAAGCAACCATTTCGCCTCCATTTACGTTATGACAAGATACAACTATTAGTCGGAGGCGCTTTAGTGTTCTCTCTTTTTTTTGTATTCCTTTTAGGTCTGTCTTTCTATTCCAGTAGTAATGTTGTGGAATTACAAAGACTCCGTTCTGTCAATGACCAACAAGCTAAGCAGATTGCAGAACTGCGAGAAGTGGCCTTTGAGGTGCAAGAGCAGGTAGAAAGAATTAGAACTATGGATCAGCAAGTTCGTCAGCTCGTAGGTCTAGAAGGCCAGTCAGAACTGCTAGGTGAGCGAGTTGAACAGAGTGCACTTACAGATGAAAACAACAAGAAAACTGTGGAAGCTTTGCAGGATCAAGAGGATAGGCGAAAGCTTTTTGGCCTTTTTCCATCACGTGCTAATTACAGTAGAGCCGAGGCGGCTTCTCAAGCAGTAAATCTAGAAGGCACAAGGACAGAGCTTAATCTGGATGAACTGAAAAATTCTTTAAGGAATCTCAACAATGAATTATTAAACGAAGAAGAAAATCTTCATCAACTTGAAGGAGTTGTAGAAGAGCGTCTTCGCTATCTAGCCGCTGTTCCTTCTACCTATCCTGTTCGTGGAAGGATTTCGTCTCCTTTTGGTGAACGGCCCTCACCCTTTGGTGGTACTTCTCGTGAATTTCACTCAGGTATAGATATTGCCGCTGATCATGGCACAACTGTTAGAGCCGCTTCAGGAGGTACAATAATCTTTGCCGGATGGAAAGCAGGCATGGGCAGAGTTATAGATATTCAGCATGGCCATGGTTATGTATCTTCTTACAATCACCTTTCTGCTATCAATGTAACAGTTGGTCAGAAAGTAGAACGAGGTGATGCTATTGGTCGCGTCGGCAGTAGTGGTAGAAGTACAGGACCTCATCTGCATTTTGAAATCTACAAAAACGGACGATTGCAAGATCCGCAGAAGTATCTGGTTCATTAAATCAGGAGGGTTTCAATGTTTGGAAAGAAGAAAGAGCACACTACTATAGCAAGTGACACAGTAGAAACAGTTATTGGCAAAGAGAGTCACTTTAAAGGTACATTAAAAGCAAGTGGTGCTATTCGCGTCGATGGTGCACTTGAAGGTGAAATTTTGGGCAATGGCGACATCATCATTGGTGAAAGCGGTCAAGTGGAAGCTTCAATTGAAGGTAGAAATGTAATTATTGCCGGTACTGTTCATGGTAATGTTGATGCTTCTGGTCGACTAGAGATAGCATCTACAGGAAAACTTTTTGGTGACATCTGTGCATCTAGTTTAATCATTGATGAGGGAGCTCGATTCCAAGGAAGCTCCAAAGCTGTAGGGACAGTAGAAGAAAAAGAAAGGGTACCAGCCCTTTCTTAATCTCAATTTCTTAATCTCAATAGGAAAGTGAATTGTTCTCAGCAGTTGCGCTGTAAGCAACGTTGTGTTGCAAGGGGAAGAGAGGCTGTCGTCTTGCTAATCGATAATAACCAAAGAGCAGTCCTCTGCTAATATGTTGAGCTAGCTTCATGACGGAGGCTAAGCGCGTATTTTGCAAAACCATAAACTCCATAAAGCCTCCTACATTCACAATTCCAGTAATATGAAGATCTCCCACTGTAGGGAGGTCTTTTTTTACGCCTGCCCCGGGACGAAGTCCACCCATACCAATAGAAATTTTACCTACTTGTTCCATCATACCTAAAGAAGCATCAATAGCTATTATTAATCCGTTAGGATGAGCTTCTTCAATTGCTTTTTTTCTCTCAATTAAGTTGGTGGCATGAATGGGATCGTCAAGAGTGCCGTAGATATGATAATAAGATGAAGCCAGGGGCATGAGTTGCGTACCCACTAAAGGGCCAAGACAATCTCCCGTGGAACGATCCGTACCAATGCAGACAATAACTCTAGGTCTATTCATTTCAGGATCCAGATGTAGCAATAGTTCAGCTAAAGCGTCACCTAACTCATGGGCAGCGCCATGAGAAGCGTCTATATAATGCTTCTTGCCTGCTCTCAAATGGTCCCAATTTTGTGTATTCATGACTCATCCCCCTTTTCGGTCATTATGGCTACATTTTTCCCTCTGTAAAGGCAAAATAAACCATAATGTACTGAGGGGAGGTATTTTTTATGGGCGTCCTCTGGCAATTACAAGTGGCCTCAGTCTACATAGGAGCTGTATTGGGGGCAGGATTTGCTTCGGGACAGGAAATCATGCAGTTTTTTGTGCGCTATGGCTCTGATGGTCCATCGGCAGTAGTTCTTTCGGGTGTTCTTTTTGGCATCCTCGGTCCTGCTGTGCTAGTGCTTTGCAGGCAACGTTCTTTTTTTCAATATCAGGACTTATTGAATTATCTGTTCGGTCAAAAGCTTGGTAAAGTGATGGACCTTATTATCGCTATATCTTTATTTTCAGGCTTGATGGTAATGCTCTCCGGTACAGGTGCTCTTGTTTCTCAACAATGGGGCTGGCCTTATTGGCTAGGAGTTTCCTTGACAGCTATTGGTGTCTTTTTCTCGCTCTGGGGAGGGTTAAAGGGGCTATTATGGGTTAATACCTTCTTAGTCCCCATAAAAGCCCTTATCTGCGTTGCAGTAGCGGGAGGTGTCTTACTACTAAGCCCTAGCATAGAAAGTGTACCTACGGAATGGCAAGGCTATGTAGATGTTTTTGCTGGCTATCATAACCCTAATCTTGATTCTGCTAGTACAACAGAATCTTTTGGTCTCTTGCCTTCTTCAGCCGCCTTTGGTGCTTTTTTGTATGTTTCTTTTAACCTGGCTATGTCAATGGTTGTGCTTGTAGCGTTAACGCCACAAGTAAAAAAACAAGGTGGTTATCAAGGTGCCGCTGTAGGGGGCCTTCTGCTAGGATTATTTGCCTATGTCTTAACCTTGGCAATGCTTCAATATGTGCCTGAAATTGAAGCTTATCCTGTTCCTATGCTCTTTTTAGCTAGTACATTACACCCTTGGACGGGTCATATCTATGCTTTCTTGCTCTGGTTAGCCATGTTCACAGCCGCCTTAGGAAGTGCCTTTGGTGCGGCTCTGCGTATTTCAAAAGAAAAAAAAGGGAAAAAGTTTCAAAAAGCGCTCTTTTTCTCCATCGTAAGTGTAGCGCCTTTTTCACTTTTACCCTTTGCTGATCTGGTAGCAACTTTGTACCCTATCTTTGGTTATATAGGACTTCCAATTATTGCCGCCATCGCTTGGTCTGTTGGTCGCGATTGGTGGCGTAAGAAGTGGTCTGAGCAAGACGCCAAGATAGGCTCATAATCTAAAGAAAATATTAATCGCGGCTTTCCTTAATCCACTGATAAGTTTGATGATATATACGATGCACATCAGAATTGCCGCTGTACATGGCTCTTAATAGATTTTTTGAACCAAAGTAGTAAGCGTAGGAGATACTGCTATCTCTTGGTAAGGCCAACTGATCGAGATAGCGGTCTTGAAAATCTGCATAATTCATAAAGCGCTCATCGCCTTCAATTTCTAGACCAATACCTAGGTTATCTGCAATTTGACGGGCATTATCAAGCCTTCTTGTTGTTGTATTAAGATCAAAATAATAATTAGGTTGCAAGAAGACTTGGTCAAAGCCATAAGAGCGCCAATTCTTTAATCCTGGTGCTTCATAATAAGGAATCCAGTAAAAAAGAAGATTTTCTTCTTCTAACTGCTGAGCCATTTCTTGCACTAGCGAAGCATCCTCAGAGTCGTATATAGCTTCTCCTTCCCAATAAAGGCCGATTAATTCTAAATTATCTAATTGGCTTTCTGACCACTTCTCCTGTAACAATTCTTTATACCAGTAGATAGCATCACGACGTTCATCTAGACTTTTCCACTGACCTTGTACTCGTTCTGGGTAAGGGAGAGCAATAACAACAGGGTAAGTTCCTTGATTAGCACCAACAATTGCTTGCCACTGGGCAACGGCATCATTAAGCGCCTTCAACTGTCTATCTTCAGCAAAAAGATTGTCAAGATAACTATGCCAGCTTGCTTCATACGACGGTAAGCTAATGTAGGGTAAAAAGAGCATACCATCAAAAAAAGTATCTACAAAATCACCGTGAAGATCACGATAAGCGATCATAGGTAAGAAGTCTTGACTTCTCCACTCACTTTGCTGATGAGGTCCTGTATAGATTAAGAGCAAATCAGCAATAGGAGAGGAAGTTTTCTCAAGAGGTTCTTTTTCATCTACTGTTGGTAAAGGTAAGGGCTTTTGATCCCCTACTAACGCATTGACGGAAAGAGCACCCCGCGGAACGAGTGTAACTAGAGCAGAAGAGGCACTGGAGCTGTCTTCTTCTGCTTGAACAGGTCCTTCTACACGTAACCAGCGGCCAAAAGTCCAAACATCGACAGGAAAAGAAAAGCGTAAATACTGTGCATCTACAGGAATTGTTGTGAGACTATAAGTTTTCACCTGAGGCCCCTGTTGACCAGACTCTTCAGGGCCTTTTAACACTTTGCCTACATAGTTCCAATATCTTCCGTCTTGAGATATTTCTACGGTCCACTCTTGAGGGAGGGTAATAGCTTGATCACTGTCGCCCAAAAACTGCATAGAAAAACGACTAACTTTTTGGATAGCTCCTAAATCAACGGTAACAGCACGACTTTGTTGACGATAAAAACCAGTCCACTTAGGACTATAAGATAGCAAACCTTCGTCAGGACCAGGGTAACTTTTTTTCTCTAATTCTATGTAGGAAGGATCAGCAAAGCCTGTGATCTCGGTCCTAGCAGACATAGGACTTAAAGTTTTCATAGAACCAGGTGGATATAAGGGTCTTACTTCTTCAAACTCTTCATCAGCAGGTAAAAGATCTTCTTTTTCTATCAGAGGGACGAGCCGGGCTTGTAAACCTTGATTGATCGTTATATAAGCAGGTCCAGTAGCTTCGGTAGGTTGAAAAGTTGAATCTTTAAATTGACCCATATAGGCTTGATTGATGCCATAAGCAGGAGGATAGGGGGATGGTTCTATATTAATAATTTTGATGCTTTGCTCAAGGCCAGCAATAGCATAAAGTTCAGCAGGTGCTACTTGAAAAGGCTTCATTGCCCAAGCAATACGATCTTCCCAGATGCTGTTGCCTACAATAGCGACTTCTCCTCGCGTAGCCGCTGACTGAGGACGAAAGTGATTACTATATAGGCCATCTTGATCAGCTTTCATCAAGCCAAGAGCGGCCACACGGGCAAGGGCTTCTAAAGCATAGGGGGCAATAGCATCTCGATCTTCCCAAGCAGGAAGGGCTGGTACTTGCTCAAAGCGCTTTTCTAGAACAAGAATACGATCGACCATGACAGCAACATCTTGACGAGTTAAGGACTGGGAAGCACCATAGAGGCCTTCACCTTGCCCTTGAATAAGCCCCTTAGCGGTTAAAGCCGCAACATGGCCATAGGCAAAAGAATGAGCAGGCAAGTCGAGAAAAGGCTCTTTTTCAGGAAAAAGAGGCTGTAAGCCTATCGTTCGCCCTATAATTACAGCAAACTCAGCCCGATTCACTGCTCTATCTGGTTCAAAGAGACCATTGTCAGTTCCACTAACAATGCCTTGCTCTGCAAGAGCCCGCACAGCAGACTGAGCAGGATGGCCTTGAAGATCAGGAAAGTCTAAAGTCTTACCAAGAGAGGAACTTGGAAAAAGCATAAATAGAGAGAAAAGTATTAGGTAGAGCCATGAGTTGAACCATTTCACCAGTGCCCACTCCTTAAAATATTGATAAAGCATAATTCTGTTATAAGTCTTTATAATCCTGCTTTGTATAATGAAGCAGGACCTCTGAACAGTTATTTTGAATAAATTGTGGTACAATGAACAGCAAGAGTAAATTGCATTGACTATATAGTTAAGAAGAGGCTTCGGCCAACTCCTGCAGGAGGCAGAGAAAGAATGACAAGAGCGGAAGACATACATGTCATCATAGGGACAGCAGGTCACGTTGATCACGGAAAAACCAAACTTGTTAATGCCCTTACAGGTGTCCATACAGATCGACTGAAAGAAGAAAAAGCAAGGGGCATCTCCATTGAACTTGGATTTGCCCCTTTTGTTCTGCCTGATGGTAAGAAAGCGGCCATAGTTGATGTGCCAGGCCATGAAAAATTTGTAAAACAAATGGTAGCCGGCGCTGTCGGAATGGATCTAGTGTTGCTCGTCATCGCCGCTGATGAAGGCGTAATGCCACAAACGAAGGAACATCTCGACGTCTTAGAGCTACTACAAGTCCCGCAAGGTATTATCGTCATCACCAAAGCTGATCTAGTAGAAGAAGAGTGGCTAGACTTAATCGTAGAAGAAGTCAAAGAAACACTACAAGGCACCCTTTTTGAGCAAGCTCCTGTAGTTACCCTTTCTTCAACAACAGGTCAAGGAATTGATAGCTTGAAGGCTATGATCGCCGCTCAAGTAACGAAAATACCACGTCGACTCTTAGCAGGCGCTCCAAGATTACCTATCGATCGTGTTTTTACAATGGCTGGTTTTGGTACTGTTGTTACAGGCACCTTACTATCCGGTCAGCTACAAGTAGGACAGCAACTAACCATTATGCCCTCAGAACAACCTTGTCGCATCAGAGGCTTACAAGTTCACAGTGAAAAAGTAGAAGAAGCTAGAGCCGGTCAAAGAGTTGCCGTTAACCTTTCCGGCATAGAACTTTCCGACGTAAACCGTGGTGATCTACTAGCTACAGCTGAGGCACTTACACCAGCTTATCGAGTTACAGTACGCTTGCAAAACCTCTCCCACAGCGGAAGGACCATGAAAGATCAAGAGCGAGTACGCTTTCATGCCGGAACAAGAGAGACACTGGGCCGCTTAACCCTACTTGATCGCCATGAATTAGAACCAGGAAAAGACAGCCTTGCTCAAATTGTTTTAGAAGAACCAGTAGTAGTACTCAAAGGAGATCGTTTCGTCTTAAGAAGTTACTCGCCAGCCTTAACCATAGGTGGAGGCCGAGTCATCGATCCTAACGCACTGAAGGTTCGCAAAAATAAAGTTGAATTGCTTAAAAACATAGAGACCCAAGAAAAAGGCTCTATAGCAGATCGACTGCTACAGCATCTATCCCAGACAGGACTACCACTTAGTCCAGATGAAGCGATAAAAAAATTTACATTATCAAAAGAAGAGCTAGAAAAGCTCTTAGAAAAAGTGCAAGATCATAAAACACCGGGAATAGCTCTGCTAGGTAGAGAAAAACCTCCTATTTACTTTATATCGGCCGCCCTACTAGTCTCCTTAGAACAATCTTTTGTTAGGCATCTAGAAAAATATCATCAAGACTATCCTTTGCGAAGCGGAATGGCCAAAGAAGAGCTAAAAGGAAAGCTCCTATCAGCTTGGAACAGCAAAGCTTACGGAGCACTTTTACAGACCTTACAAGAACGCCAAAGCATCGCTATAAAAGGCCATGCCCTTGCGCTGTATAACTTTGGCAACGAGCCATCAGCAGAAGTAAGAGCAATAATCAAGAAAATTGAAAAATGGTACTTAGAAAAAGAATTTCAGCCACCGACAGTAGCAGAAACAAAAGAAAAATTAATAACAGAAGAAAAGGTATCGCCAGAATCAGCAGATGAAATAATGAACTACATGATTGATCAAGGACTGCTCTTTAAGCTAGCTGAAGATCTGCGCATCCATAGCCAAGCCATGAAGCGCTTTCGAGAAATAGTCATTCAAGGGCTTCAAGAACAAGCAGAAATGACTATCTCCGAAGTCCGAGATCTTACAGACAGTTCACGACGTTATGTAGTCCCCCTCATGGAATGGCTCGATCGAGAGCGAGTGACCATTAGAAAAGGTGACAAGCGAGTCCTAGCCAAAGGCTAAAGCCAGCAAAGAAAAAGAAGAAAATAAAAAAGGAAAAAAATGGAATATAGCGAAAACATGGTACATACCTATTCGATAAGGAGGTTTGGACCATGTTTTTTTTGCCTCGTCGCACTTTAATCATGATCGTCATCGCCATAATTCTTTTTCCCCTTGGGTTCTATGCAGGCTATCAAAAAGTTACCTCCCTTACAGAACCAAAGCCAGTTGCTCAGCCCATACAATTAGGAGTAGCCCTTGAGCTATCAGGTCCCGTCTCACCTTGGGGCCAAGGAGCATTCAAAGGTCTTCAAATGGCTGTAAATGAAGTAAATAACCAGGGTGGCATTCAAGGTCGCTTCATAAAAACTCAGACAGCCGATGCTAATGACACCGAAGGCTTGACCTCTTTTGCCAAAGAAGTAGAAAAAGAAAATCTCGTAGCCATCATAGGACCGATTACACCGTCAAAAGCAGAAGTACTAGCCAAGGAAATAGTATCCTTGCCTTTGCTTACCTTATCGACCCACTCCTCTACACCAGGCCTAGGCGAAAATATCTACCAGGGAAGCTACGATGACCGGCAACAAGGATTAGTAGCCGCCCAATTTGCCTCTACTTATTGGGGCGAACGAGCAGTCATTGTAGTAGAAGACAAAAGTGCCTACGGACAAGCTCTAGCGGAGTCTTTTCGTCAAGCCTATGAACAAGCAGGAGGAACTATCGTCAACACCTTAAGCTACCAGCGCGATCAACAAGATTTTATGCAACTACTAGAAAAAATACTTAGTGGACAACCGCAAGTCATCTACTTGCCTGGCTATGCTAAAGAAAGTTCAGCCTTTTTGCGACAAGCAAGACAAAAAGGTATCACACTGCCTATCCTAGGTGGTGATAGCTTAGAAGATCTAGCAAAAGATCTACTAGAAGAAAAACGCAACCAAGTTAGCTGGGGGCTTTTTTACACAACTGCTAACTTCTTACCAACAGAAGCGGGACAAGCTTTCTACGAAGCTTATCGCAAAACTTACCAAGAAGAGCCAAGCCCCATGGCCCTATGGGCCTATGAAGCTACGAAAGGAATGCTCACCACTTTAGCGGCCTGTAAAGACCCTGAGGATCAGCAAGGACTAATCCAAAAAATTAAAGAAATAGGTTCATGGCCAGTCGTTGGCGGTTCTATGAAGATCAGCCAAGATCGACACGCCTTACGTCCTATGGCCATCATGCAAGTTGGTCCTACCCTCGAACTTGTAGACGTTATTGAACCCTAAAAAAAATTATCATCAGCAGGTTTAAAGGAGGCAACAAAGAGGCATGACTACTCCCGTAAGATAAAAAATCTTGCGAAGGAGGAGTTACCTTTGTTGTTGCCACAACTTGCTCCTACCTTCCGGCTCCTAACCCTCTCCTTTACTCTTTTAGTCTTCTGTCTAAGCGTAGCTTTTTATCTGCCGTACATAGAAGCTCGCACAGAAGACCCCCTGCCACTGCTTCGCTTGCATGTAGTGGCAGAATCTAATGAACAGCACGATCAAGCTCTTAAGCTCAAAGTTCGTGATGACATTATAGCTTATATCGATCCCTTACTTGCCCAGAGTCAATCAGTTGAAGAAGCTCGGGAAAAAGTAGAAAGCCAGCTCGAAGAAATTAATCGTCTAGCTGTTCAACGAATTCAAGCAGAAGGATACAGCTACACAACAAAAGCAGAAGTAGGGCGCTTTCACTTTCCCAAAAAAGTCTACGGACACCTTACAGCACCAGCTGGTGAGTATGAAGCTTTACGAATTACCATCGGCACAGGACAAGGAGAAAACTGGTGGTGTGTTCTATATCCACCGCTATGTCTAAGTGATCGAACAGGCAGTCAAAAAACAGAAAAAGTAAAAACTGTAGAAAACCAATCTGATCTAAGCACTACTTCAACAGAAGTGAAGACTGTTGAAGTAAGATCGAAAATCTGGGATTGGATTGAAGAAAAAACCAAAAAAACCTCCCAGTCTTGATGACTGAGAGGTTTTTACTTTTATGTAGTCCCACGAAGGCCGTCACCGTAACGTTTTCCAACCTGATGCTCTCAGGTGGGTGCTCTGTCTAAAGGAATTTGTCCTCCTGTCTAACCAGGCTCGACAGCACCTTAAGAACGAAAGCTCCCGTTTTTACAATATCGATTGAAAACATTAGAAGCAACGAACCCCGTAGGGCATCGGAAAGCACCGACAAGAAGGATTATAAACTAAAAAAATAAAAAAGTCCACAAGATTATTAATGGTAATTCTTATGGATGCTTATTGAAGAGATGGAATTAATGACTATTTATTTTTTAATAATATAGTGGTATCATATATAAGTATCAAAAATTGCGGGGGAGTGCATGGGGACTGGTGTCTTCCCTGGGCTTCAAACCCACGTGGCGCGCGGCAACCCCGGGCGCGGTAGGTTCGATTCCTACACACTCCCGCCATTCAACAAGCCAGGGGACGTTTCTTGTAGTGATTTAACCCATAAGTTTGCCGGTTTGGCAAGGTTATGCTTCCATTTTGAGTTGGCAAACTTATGCTTCCACAAATTCATTAGTACGAACTAAGCTCCTATCGTTGTTTTATGTGATAGGAGCTTTTTTGTATTTTGCTTAATTAGAAAAATATCATCTTTGCGTCATTTATCCTTATGAAAAATGTAATCGACGGCTCAATTCACCATGACTAAAGCGCCTTAAGTCACATCACTTGTTAACGTTCTCGCTAATTTCTTTTATTTCAATTTTCATAACTCGATTTGACTTCGTTTCTGTGACTGTAAATTTATTATTCTTATACTCAAATGAAGTTCCTTCAGTTAATGGGCCTTGCATATGAGCCACAAACCATCCACCGATGGTGTAGACGTCTTCTGATTCCAAATATATACCCAACTCCTGCGCTATATCTGCAAGAGAAACTCGTCCATCTACCAAATAATGCCCCGGTTGAAGTTTCGTAATAGGTGAATAATCTTGATCATATTCATCTTGTATTTCACCAACAATTTCCTCAAGAATATCTTCAATCGTAACAAGGCCTGCTGTGCCGGCATATTCATCTAAGACGATAGCAATCTGAGTTCGTTCTTTCTGCATTTTTTTCATGATATCTATAAGAGGCGTAAATTCATAGACCAATAGAGGCTTTCGAATCAAGTCCAGTAGAGAAGGGCTTCTGCTTTTATCTACGCAAAGATCGAGTAAGTCTTTCGTGTGAATATAACCGACAACATGGTCTTTATCGCCCTCACATACTGGATAGCGCCCATACTTTTCTGATTGAACGATTTTCAGATTTTCTTCAAATGAAAGATTTGTGTACAGACAGACCATATAGGTCGAGGAATCATGATTTCCGTAACTACTTTCTCCGTCATCAAAAAAACATTGTTGGTAAAGTCCAGTTCAGTCTGGTTAATCTCACCACTTTGATGGCTTTGCAACATAATCATACGGATTTCTTCTTCTGAGTGACTTTCACTATGCTCCGATATGTTGCGAAGTCCCAGGGCACGAACAAGAATTCTTGCCGAGCCATTTAAGACCCAGATAAATGGATACAATGCTTTATAAAAAAGGATCAACGGGCCTGATAGCCATAAGGTGACTTTCTCTGCTCGTTGAATGGCCAATGTTTTCGGAGCCAACTCTCCTACAACAACATGAAGAAATGAAATGATAGAAAAGCCAACAACAAAAGAAATCGCAGAAATCGTACTTTGCGTTAGTTGTAGCCGTTCCAAAAGAGGATAAAATAAAACAGCAACAGCAGGTTTACCTAACCAACCAAGTCCTAATGCTGTTAAAGTGATGCCGAGTTGACAAGCTGATAAGTATTCATCAAGATTGCTGATGACTTTTTTTGCATTCAGTGCTTTTTTGTTGCCCTCATTAATTAATTGTTGAATCCGAGAAGCTCTGACTTTTACGACAGCAAACTCAGCCGCTACAAAAAAAGCTGTCGCGGCAATTAGCAAAAAGACAAGAAAAAGTTTGAAACCCACGCCAAACTCTGGCATTGTTCGTCAACTCCCGAGGTCGCAAGCATTATATAATACTTTGTATTATTTCTCAGGACCTATGGGACTATGTACTTGAAGAGAACGACGATAGGGCCAACAACAAAACAGTATATGGAAAAGTACAGGAGCTTACCTTTTTTCATAACATTGATAAACCATTTCAAGGCCAGGTAAGAAGCAATAAAAGAAGATAGAAAAGCAATAATATAGGGGATCAGCATTGACGAGCTTTCAGAAAGAATATCGCCTAGTGTATCAATTTGAAGAAGTACTGCACCAATACTCACAGGGATATACAAAAGGAAAGAAAAGCGCAAGGCTGATTCACGGGTAAAACCTTTGAGCATAGCGGCCACAACGGTAGCGCCGGAACGACTAATTCCAGGAATTAAAGCAACCGATTGAGCCAATCCAATAACAATGGCATCGATAACGGAGATCTGATTGTCATTCTTTTTCCCAACTAAGTTCTGAATCAACCACAGAAAGATACCGGTGACAATCAAAGCGATTCCGACAACAATAATATTTTCAAGATGGCCTTCTAAGATATCTTTTAACAACAAACCAAGAACGCCCGCTGGAATGGTCGCAATGATCAGCAGTTTTACATAATCAAAGTCACTTTTTAGATCGGGCGATCTTTTGTAAAGGTAGGTCGTAGAATTTATTGTCAACCGAAAGATATCACTACGATAAATAAGTAGCACAGATAGCAAAGAAGCTGCATTAACAAGCGTTGCAAAGGCAAGTTGTTTTTGGGGCTCTCCAACAGAGATACCTAAGAGTTCTTGAGCAATCATCAAATGGCCGCTTGATGAAATGGGAAGGGGCTCTGTTATTCCTTGCAAAAGGCCAAGTAGAAAAAACAAGATCAGTTCATTAGATATGGGACTCACTCACAATCATAATGGTTTTCATAAAAGCGTAGACTTTAGTCTACCTCACGAAGCATCTTCTCAATTGCATTGATACGTACTTTCATTTCGGAGAGATCTTTAACTATCTTTTGCTGATCTTCGCTCATCTTTCTTTGCACCGAGACAACTTCTTCGGCAAGTTTACGATATGCCTCGTCTCTAGCAAGTTCAGCCATGTTCGCTGTTTTAGCTCGCGCAGTTTTAAGTGCTTGCGTTATGGCAACAACAATAACAGTGGTAATTAGCGAAAAAAGGACAAGCACAAAAACCATTCCAAAAATTCCTTCACTCATTTGTCATCCTCCTTTTCCTTTTTAGTATCGGGATCTAATACGGTAGGAACAGTTTTCTTAAGGGTCAGTGTTTTTACCGCTTCAGCAATGCTCTCTGGGCTTATCTGCAGTGAAAAAGATGTTAATTCATAAAATCTCATAGCTTTCCCATTATCCGATAATTCCATGATGCTAGTTACCAATCCAGCTGACTCGAGTTTTTTTAAATGCATGTATAATAAAGGCCTACTAATCATAACCTCACGGGCCAGTTGGCTTACATGAATAGATCTTCCATGTAGTAAAGCAATAATTTTTAAGCGATAGGGGTTTGCTATTGCTTCCAGTACTTTAAGTAGATCATTGCCGGAAGGTAACATTAGATTAAGCTTGTTTCCATTTATCACCTATCACCTCTTCCTAACAGAATGAAAAATATCTATGAGGCAAAGAAAAAGGCTTACACATGTAATAATTTTATTACATGTGTAAGCCTTTTTCAAGTGCTGGCGCTTATTCACTCTGGCGTCAAACTTACTGAATTGATAAACATACTTCTAAGAAACTTTAATCTTGGGGGGAGGGGTGGTCAAGAGATCTTCGTTTTATTGACATCGCCATTCGTGTTTTTTAGCCTTTATTTTGTTTTCGAGAAATTCGATCTAGGAAGAAAATTGAAGCCAAATCACCCTAATGCAGGAGATGAAATCTTTGAACCTATTTTCTAGAAGCACGTTGTATCCCCTTGTTCCGGGTGGCTTCGAAACATTTGCCATTGAGGCTATAACCAGTTATAGTACCTCTGCCAGGCTTTGCGTTGATTAATTATTGATCTGCTACATGGGCCCACGAGATTTCTGGATGTAACAACAGCTCTTTGATAGAAGTCACATCGCGTTGTGTGCGAATAAGCGAGCCAATCAAGCCAGCGCCTCGAATATCTCCCATAAAGAGCAGACCCCGTACTTTACCATGTCGCAAAACAATCTTGCGGTATATCCGTTCTTGAGGGCGATAAGTTTCGAGAACTTGGTCTTCTTTTTCTGTGGCTTCTACTTGTCCTATTGAGATGGTCGGTACTTCGCGAAACTCACAAGCATTTTGCATAGCAATCTGTTGAGCCAAATCCACAGGCCTTCCAGCCATGCAACTGGCGGCCACTTTTCCTTGGATAATGGCATTGGGCCAGATAGGACTTAAGCTTCGTTTTCCTGTCAGTGTATCGATAGATTCTGCCACATCGCCTGCGGCGTAAATATCAGGGTACGTCGTCTCCATTTTTTTGTTAACAAGAATGCCATGGTTTATCTGAATCCCTGGGTTATGCTCTTGTAACAATCCAACAGCAGGCCTTGTTCCTGCGGCCAAAACGATCATGTCAGCTTTTAATCGTTCTCCGTTGGTCAATTGTACGCCTTTGCCGGGTTTACCAAAAAGACGTGCCCAAAATCCAGTAGGGATGATTTCTTGAACACCAATGCCCGTGATGACACGGATCCCTTCACATTCCATATCTGACTTAAGAATTTCTGAAGCTCGCTCATCCATTTGTACGGGGAGCAGTCGAGATGCCATTTCAACAACGGTCACTTCTATCCCTGTTCGATAAAGAGCATAGGCTGTTTCACAACCGACCAAACCGCCACCTAAGACCAAGGCTCGACGCACTTTTTGGGTATAATTACGAATTTGGCGAGCCTCTTCTAAAGAACGAAGGCCAAAAACGCCTTTGCTATCTACACCCTTAATAGGAGGAACGAAATTGACAGAACCCGTTGCAAGTAAGAGTTTGTCATAAGGAACTTTTTCGTTGTTTGAAAGATGGACTTCCTTGGCTTCTCCGTCGATTCTGACAGCCCGAACAGAAAATATCGTTTCTACGTTATGCTTTTCAAAAAAGTCTGCACTCTTAAAAGCAAGGCCATCTTCTTCTATCTCTCCTGCAATATAATCGGAAAGCAAGCACCGAGAGTAAGGGCGTAGGTTTGCTTCTTCTGAAATTACAGTGATTGTGCTTTCTTTATCTAATTTTCGCAATGTCTCAACGGCAGAACTGCCAGCAGCACTTGATCCAATGATAACATATTTCATAGTATATACCGCCTTCCCCAGGCTAGGCTACTTGGCTGGCTGCAGCCTGGCGCTGTTTTGTTTCGGCATATTCGTTTACAGGGCCGTACGTTAAAGCGCCATTGGGACAGCTTTCTACACAAGCAGGAACGGATCGACCAACACAGCCATCACATTTGACGGCAACGGAACGGCCTTCTTTTTCTCGCTGGTTGATAACGCCATAGGGACAAGCCATGACACACATCCAACAGCCAATACAATCGTGACCGGTGTTTTCGTTCTTCACTCGCCCTGACTCTGCATTTTTTTGCATTGCACCAGCCATACAAGCGTTCACGCAAGCGGGCTCATCACAATGCCGACATGTGATAGGGACGGCCTTGCCATGAACGGAGTACACGGCAATTCGACTTGGTTCTCCTGTAAGCAATGCTTCTAAAGGATCACCGGACGGAATATGGGCTGCTGAACAGGCAACGGTACAGCTTAAACAACCGTTACACTTGCTAGCATCAATCATCACTTCTTTGCGCACAAAGACCCTCCTTTTCCTAAACAGAAGTATGGAAAATTAGATTCCCAATCCTTGACGTTTCGTCATGATGTGCGCCTCAATCGCATCGGCGGCTTTGACCATATCGAGCTCAACGAGAACTTTACCGCCTGTGAGTCCTTCTACATCTTGAGTCAGAATTTGTGTCACAAGAGGAGATCCTGTTACAGGAGGTACCGGTCCAAGGTGTGTCAGCAAACCGAAAGCAACAGCAAAGACACCGTCAGCGACTGCTTTTTGTTCTAGATACTCAGGCGCAGAAGCGGCAACAGGAAGTTGACTTGGGTCAACATTCAAAGCATCGGCTAAAGCTGTAACAAGAACCCCGATTCGACCAATGTCAACGCAGGAACCGAAAGATAGGACCGGTGGAATACTTAGTTTTTCACAGACGGCACGTAGTCCCGGACCTGCTTTCGCGGCGCTAACAGGATCTTGCATGCCTTCGATTTGAGCAGCACTTGACATACATCCTGCAGAGATAACAAGGATGTCTTTCTTAATCAGTTCTTCCATGAGTTGCAGGCCAGCGCTGTCATGGCCATTTCGGTTGTTGGTACAACCAACGACGGCAACGGCACCTTTGATGAGGCCTTTTTTAATGACGTCAAGAAGTGGATCGAGAGAACCACCGAGGGCACCTAAGATGGACTCAACACCAAAACCAACGACGCCTTTGGCTTTGTTTTTCGGAATGACAATGTCATTGCCCCGTTTTTTATAGGTTTCAATGGCCATCGTGATCAGTTCTTTGGCTTGTTCGGCCGCTTTTTCTGGTGCATAATCAACGTTTTTATCGACACCAGCCATCCGTAAAATAGAGTCAACAGAGACGAGTTCTGTATGGAAACGGTCGGCCACTTCTTTTAAGCCAGGGATAGAACAGTTCATGTCCATCATGACCAAGTCAATGGCACCCGTTGCAACGATATATTCTTGTGCTAACCAGTTGCCCATTTGAGCACCCATGCCTTTGGCAGAATGACCAGAGCGTTGTAGCAATTCTTGGCCTGTACACATAGAGCCGAGTACATCAATACCTTCTGCGCCGGCTGCTTTGGCCAACTTGATCATTTCAGGAGTTTGGGCTGCTTGCAAAACGGCAGTCGCCATAAGAGGTACATGACCATGCGCTAGAATGTTGACTTTCTTAGGATCAATTTCGCCCAAATCTGCATTGGCCTCACTGATTTGAGGTGTTCCAAGCAGAATGTCTTGTAGGGTAATAGTGCCGACGAGGCCCATGTAACCTGTAGCAATCGCGAGGCGTAGTGTTGTCAACAGAAGATCTACAGGGTCTGTCGTAATGTTGCTCATGGTTTTCGTTAAAGCATCACGAATTTCGGAGTGAACACCACCGGGAATTAGACCGAGTTTTTCCCAAGCTTCGAGACGTGTTTTCGGTGCAAAAATTTTCACCAGTGCCAAGGGATCGTCGCTGCCTTTTCTGAGCTCGTTCAAGATGACATCAGAAAGGGCGATGGCCAATTCTTTGGTAGAGTTGCCTTTGATTCCAACAGCTTTACAAACTTCTTTCAGCTTACCTTCATCGCCAATGGTAAAAGGCGTCTTGCCTTCCGCTGTTGCTTTCAAAGTTTTGGCCACTTCTTCTAGGTGATGAGAATAAGCAGCGGCGCCATGGACTTCGAGCTTCAAAAAATTTCTTGCTACAATTGTATCGGCTGTAGCACCGCAAATTGCTCTTGGAGATTTAGGGGTGATTCGACAGGGACCGTGACTACAAAGTTGACAACAAACGCCTTGCATGCCAAATCCGCATTGCGGTTGTTGTGCGTCATAGCGGTCGAAGATGGTTTTGAGTCCCATATCACGAGTCCGTTCAAGCATCTGATTGGTAGAAGCGTGCGCAGAACGACGAGTCATAGTAAAACCCCCTATTAATATAAGTAATCCAACCAACAAACTTATATTAACACGTTTTTGTGGCTTGTGCATATGTAGATCTTGGCAGCTGCAAAAAAGAAAACATAGAAACTTGGAAACAAAGCATGATAAGTAGAATAAACATCAAATAAAAGTTTAAGCAGGGGGGTATGAGAATGGCAAAAAAACTTTTCTTTGGAAACTACAAAGGTGGCGTAGGAAAGACAACAAGTGTATTTCAGATCGCGACATGGATGGCTACCAAAGGAAGGCGAGTGTTACTTCTTGACCTAGATCCTCAATGCTCTTTAAGCTCACTTTGTACAAAGAATCAGATTCACAATTATACATATAACAGTGTTTTAAATTATGCGATTGAACTCTATTGTCGATTTATAAATAACAATGTGAATGACTTTGATTTATACACTATGAACATTCAAAATCAACAGAAATATATTAAAAATATAATTAGAAACTTAAAAAATAATCTAGACTACATACCTTCATCCTTCAAATTCAAAAATGCAAGATTGAATGATTTAGCATCAAAAATGAGCAAAAATGTATTTTCAATATGTATCATTCCCTTATTGATCCGGGATTTAGAGCTAGAACAGTATGATTACATATTATTTGACTGTCCACCAACAAGTAACACATTGATTCATAGTGTCTTTATGGCTTCCGATTACTACATTATTCCCACGATAGGAGACAACATCAGTGGACACGGAGTTCCTGATTATATAACAGAAATAGAAAATGTCTATGTAAAGTACGCTATGAATGACGAGATTGGCGGCTTAATGCTCACCTCCTTATTTGGTGAAAAGCCTTTATTTATAGGTGTATTTGAAACCATATACAAAGATAGAAGAGGAACAGGAAACATTAACTTAATAAAAGATCTAGATTTAGCGATTGACAAACTTAACATACCATCACTCCTATCAGATGCAAAGTATGGAAAATTTAGATATAACAAACAAAACAGCACCATAGAAACGAAACACATATTTCAGAACTATACAAGACACCTAGTTGACATTGTTCAAAATACTGAAATCACAGTCGGAAATCACCCAGAATACGAGGAAATCACCGATCAGATCATTACAATTACAAGTTGAGGAGAAGAATGAAATAAAATGATGGATGAAAGGGAAAAACTAATTGCTTTAATTACCCAAATCGGAGATTTAAAACGATTAGTAGAATCCTTAGAGAAAGAAATTGACTTTATCCACATTTTTATCAAAGATTACACAAACCACAACGCAAAAAACAAAGAAACCAAATGGATATTACACAATACTGCTTTATATATGAATATATTTAGCATACTAGCGAATCTAAATCTTTCTCGTGATGAAGTGAATAATTTATTAAAGTTCTTAGAAAAAGCTGATCAAAGAAAAAGAACCAGTAAAACGAAAAGTAATAAGAAAAAAACTTTTGAAAATGCGGCCGAAGTAGAAAAGTACTACTTTGAGACATTAAAAAAATACTACACGACAGAAGATGAAACGATAAAAGAGCGAATCTATAAAAGTGTAACAATCAATGAACTTCAAAATATGTATTTCACAATAACTGGTAGCGAAATAAAAATAAAAAATAAAAAACAATTGCTGAATCAGATAAAAAATTTAATCGAGAATCAAAAAAGAGCAATGAGTATGCTCTAATTGAGAACCACAAAACTATTGATTTGAGAGCATGAGTAAAAGTGTGCTTGTTTCATAAGGTAGGCACCAAAGAAGACTATGAAAGCAACTTTAAAGACACACCCTTTGGCAAGCCTCAAAGCTTTATCAAGCTCTTTGATCCTAAGAAGCAGAAAAAAAGCCGTTGGAACATGGTCAAGGGATGATGTTCCAACGGCTTAAGCCATATCACTATTAACGTTCTCGATATTTTCTTTTATTTCAATTTTCATAACTCTATTTGACTTCGTCTCTGTAACTGTAAATCTAATATTCTTATAGTCAAATGATGTGCCTTCCGTTAATGGGCCTTGCATATGAGCCATAAACCATCCACCGATGGTGTAGACGTCTTCCGATTCCAAATATATACCCAAATCCTGCGCTATATCTGCAAGAGAAACTTGTCCATCTACTGAATAATGCCCCGGTTGAAGCTTTATAATGGGTGAATAATCCTGATCATATTCATCTTGTATTTCGCCAACAATTTCCTCAAGAATATCTTCAATCGTAACAAGGCCTGCAGTGCCGGCGTATTCATCTAAGACGATAGCAATCTGAGTTCGTTCTTTCTGCATTTTTTTCATGATATCTATAAGGGGCGTAAACTCATAGACCAAAAGAGGTTTCCTAATGAACTCCAGTAGAGAAGGGTTTCTGCTTTTATCTACGTAAAGATCTAGTAAGTCTTTCGTGTGAATATAACCGACAACATGATCTTTATCGCCCTCGCATACTGGATAGCGCCCATACTTTTCTGATTGAACGATTTTCAGATTTTCTTCAAATGAAAGATTTGTGTATAGGCAGACCATATCGGGTCGAGGAATCATGATTTCCGTAACTACTTTCTCCGTCATCAAAAAAACATTGTTAGTAAAGTCCAGTTCTGTCTGGTTAATCTCACCACTTTGATGGCTTTGCAACATAATCATACGGATCTCTTCTTCCGAGTGACTTTCACTATGCTCCGATATATTGCGAAGTCCCAGGGCACGAACTAAAATTCTTGCCGAGCCATTTAACAGCCAGATAAATGGATACAATGCTTTATAAAATAGGATCAACGGACCCGATAGCCATAAGGTGACTTTCTCTGCTCGTTGAATGGCCAATGTTTTTGGAGCTAACTCTCCTACAACAACATGAAGAAATGAGATAATTGAAAAGCCAATAACAAAAGAGATAGCAGAAATCGTACTTTGCGTTAGTTGTAGCCGTTCTAGAAGAGGATAAAATAAAACAGCGACAGCAGGTTTACCTAACCAGCCGAGTCCTAGTGCTGTTAAAGTGATACCGAGTTGGCAAGCCGATAAGTATTCATCGAGATTACTGGTGACTTTTCTTGCATTTAGTGCTTTTTTGTTGCCCTCATTAATTAATTGTTGAATCCGAGAATCTCTGACTTTCACGACAGCAAACTCAGCCGCTACAAAAAAAGCTGTCGCGGCAATTAGTAAAAACACAAGAAAAAGCTTAAAGCCCACACCTAGCTCAGGCATTTTTCCAACTCCCGAGGTCAATCATTGTACAATAAACAATATTGTTTCTCAGGAACTACGGGAATATGTATTTGAAGAGAATGACGAGAGGGCCAACGACAAAACAATACATGGAAAAGTAAAGGAGCTTACCTTTTTTCATAACACTGATAAACCATTTTAGAGCTAGGTAAGAAGCAATAAAAGAAGATAGTAAAGCGATGATGTAGGGGAGAAGCATTGACGAACTTTCAGTAAGAATATTGCCTAATGTATCAATTTGAAGAATCACTGCACCGATAGCACCTGAACGACTGATTCCAGGAATCAAAGCAACCGATTGAGCCAAACCAATGACAATGGCATCGATGTTTTCATTTCGGAGAGATCCTTAACTATCTTTTGCTGATCTTCGCTCATCTTTCTTTGCATGGAGACAGGCGTCGTCAAACCGTCCCTTTGTGTTAGTAGTGGCAAACGAAACGTCCCCCTGGTTACTTGGTTACTGAAAATGGTTCTTGATTTTAATCAGCTCTGGTAGTCCTTGTTCAAAGGCATCGACTACGTCGGGATCAAAGTGCTTTTCTTTTTCAGACCTAATTAGCTCGAAGGCTTGTTCAACGGACCAGGCTTTCTTGTAGGGCCTTTTACTGGTAAGGGCATCGAAAACGTCTGCTATAGCAACTATCCTGGCAAAGATGTTGATTTCTTGGCCAGACAGTTTTTTGGGATATCCTTGGCCATTCCATTTTTCATGGTGTTGTTCGGCGATTATTTTGGCTATGTTAAGCAACTCCACATCTGATTCCCCAATTATATCTCCACCTATCAGGGCATGGGTAGCCATAATCTCCCATTCCCTGGGGTCAAACTTGCCCGGTTTTTGCAAAACTGCATCGGGTATGCCAATCTTTCCAATGTCGTGCATGGGAGAAGCGTGGAGGATCAATTCCGATTGGTGGGGAGCGAAACCAAACTTCTGGGCAATGAGGTGGCTATAGCGGCTCATGCGCTCAATGTGCAAACCCGTATCGTTATCTTTATATTCTGCGGCATGACCTAATTTCTTAATAATTTGCAACCTTGTGTCGTTAATTTCTTTGGTTTTTGCCGCTACGTCCATCTCTAATGCCTTTTTTTGATCTGACAGTGCGATATGGGTCTTAATTCTTGCTTTTACGATCAAGGGGTTAACAGGCTTATTAATGTAATCAACGGCACCTGATTCAAAGCCTTTTAGTTCATCATTTTCTTGGTCTCGGGTAGTGACGAATATAACGGGGATGTGACTGGTAAAAGGGTTTTTTTTCAGCAAATGGCACACCTCATACCCATCCATCTCGGGCATCATAATGTCCAGCAATATCAGATCGGGGAGAGTTTTTTCGGCCACTTTAAGTGCCATTTTTCCATTAACAGCGGCTTTTACTATGTACTCATCCTTCAATATGCCTGTTAATATATCGATGTTTTCTGCAACATCGTCCACCACCAGCACACAGTACATCAGCACCACCTTCTCTCTCCACATTGATTATTATCTTTTCTAGATTAAGACTTTTCGTCCAACTAGATTAAGACTCTTCGTCCAACTTTGTTCTCAATGTTTCCAAGGCTTCTTCATAGTTGTATTCACGAACATGCTTTTCCATCATTAGCACCGGCTTCTGATAGCCCTTTGTTAGAAGAGTTTCTTTGACTTCAGCTAGAAGTTCTAAAGAGCGAGTGTCGTAACCCTCCAGTAGCTCTTTTAGGGTAGTAAGCTTTGCCGCTAGTACTTCAGGGGAAAGAATTTTCTTGTGCTCTTTTGGCTTGACTCTTCTTTGTGCTTGTGCCAGGGCAGTAATTTCTCTGGCCGTGGTTTCAACTTCTTTGGTCAGTTCTATTAGTAAGTCCCTTGCTCCTGTTCCCGTTTCCTTTTCATCCTTCAGTTTATGCTCCAAGGCAACAGCAATTTCCTCAATCCTGTCAGCACCAATGTTAGCAGACATGCCTTTGAAGGTGTGAAGCTCCCGCGCCGCTTTAGCTATTTCTTTTTTCTCTAGCATTTCTTTTATACTTGCAACGCTCCTTCGACTTTTGTGCTTATATTGTTCCATGATTTCAAGGTACTGTTGATGGTTGCCAGATAGACGGTCTAGAGCCTCCTTCGTATTGATGGAGGGAAGCATTTGATGTACCTTCTCCTCGAAGAGCAAAGTAACTGTTGATGCATCTGCTCCTGCAGAGGCTCTTACTTGCTCATCTTCCTTAACTGCTAATGGAATCTCCCGCTGACCTTCCTTGATCCATTTCTTCAAGGTTTCAAATAGCTCCTTTTTGTCAAAAGGCTTGGGAATAAAATCATTCATGCCCACATCCATGACCATCTGGCGCGTTTCTGGGAGCACATCGGCGGTCAAAGCAATAATAGGAAGATTAGGATCAATACTAGAATCTGCACGAAGTAATTTAGTGGTCTCGATACCGTCCAACAGGGGCATTTGTAGATCCATCAGTACTAGATCGTAAGAATTATTTTTTATCTTTTCGTAGGCTATTTCTCCGTTTTCTGCCATGTCAACGAGGAAACCTTCATTAAAAAGAATTTTCTGGGCAATGAGTCTGTTTAGTGGATTGTCTTCTACCAGCAATATGCTAGCACCCCTGATATGCTTCAACAAAGAGTTCAAGTCGGACTTGTTTTTGAGCTCCCTAGAGCTCTTTACCTTTTCACTTCCCTTAGCAAAAGGTATTCTTAAGTGAAAAGAACTTCCTTTACCGTACTCACTTTCTACCCATATTTCCCCACCCATCATTTCTACAATGGCGCGCGAGATGGTAAGGCCCAAACCAGTTCCGCCGTAATTTCTTGTAGTAGATGTATCAAGTTGGTTGAAAGGTTTGAACAATTCTTCTTGTTTTTCCGCCCTCATACCGATTCCTGTGTCCTTCACAACAAAATGCAGTAATACTTTTTCTTGCTCCTGTTCATGGTCCCGGGTAAGTTCATGGTCAACGTCTACGGACACCAACACAGTTCCCTTTTCGGTGAATTTGATGGCATTGTCAGTGAGGTTAATTAGAACTTGCCCTAATCGCAGTGGATCTCCTTGCAGATTCTCGGGCACTTCTTTTGCTTTGGTCAGAACCAGCTCTAGACCTTTGTCAAAAGCTTTTTTTCTAACAATACCGGAAGTGCTGTCAAGTACCTCATCAAGGTTGAATTCTATTTTTTCAAGGGTCATTTTCCCTGCTTCTATCTTAGAAAAATCTAGTATTTCGTTGATAATTCTCAGCAGGTTTTTGGCCGCAATACCATTTTTTTGAACATAGTCATGTTGCTCTTCCGTCAGTTCTGTTCTTTCTAGTAGCTCATTAAAGCCGATGATGGCGTTCATGGGCGTGCGAATCTCATGGCTCATGTTGGCAAGAAACTCAGATTTGGCCCGATTAGCCACTTCTGCCGCTTCCTTAGCTAAGAGGTTTTCCACGTTGAGGGTAAAGAGTTCTTTTTCTGTTTCAATGCTCGCAAAGGCGTTTGCTAGGATCTGGGCCACCACAGTGAGGCCATGGATCTGGCTCTCCGTCCAGCATATCTGTTCAGTTACGGAATTAAAACTTATAAAGCCGTAGACACGACTCTCTGTGTAGATGGGGACAGAGAGAGCAGATTTTATGGCTACAGACTCCATGATCTGTTGTTCTCTAGATGCTTCAGGGGGCATTTTAGATAGGTCAGGTATGTGGACAATTGATTTTTTTTCTAGGATTTGTTGTTTGTACCATGGTGTACTGTCCACGGGAAAATCAATAAAATGGTTTTGCTTTGGTTCAATGTTTTCTTTGCACCATTCGTGGCTGATAGTAACAGTTCGATAATCTTGGGAAAAAAGAAAAACGTCGCTTCTATCAATTTTAAAAAAGCGGCTAATTTGTTCTAAGGTTCTGTTTATTTTTTCATCAATATTAGTCATACTCGCTGTAACAAAATCACCAGCAATTTGGGCAATCTGTTCTTGTTGTTTGTTTTTTTCCTCAATCTGTACATAGTAGCTGTTCTTTCTTTTTGTCGTTGCATAATCAGATACTACAAATATAGACATAAAAAATATCATAGTGAGAGTTCCATAAAAAGTGTAAATTGGATTTGTAGTCACAAATATTTCCAAAAGACCTGCTATCATAAGCGATAATAATCCAAGTACTACATAGATGACACCATTAACCTTTTTGTAGACTCCCATGGCCAATTGATAAATAAAATATATAAAGAACATAAAAAGAAGATACCTGTAATAGATGGCCAACTGGTAAAAGACATGAAAAGGCAGTAAGAGGGTTACTGCAATTGATAGCAAGGCAAAAACTCTATAAAATATCTCCACAGCTTTTACTCTCTTCACAAATTGAAAGCTATAAAGGAGTTTTCCCGCTATTGGTAATAGAAGAAAAAGAACTATGTAATCTAATTTAGCCATCAAGTGCCAGGGTATAGAAGATATGATCGATGCGCTTAACCCTCTCGTTGTAAATAGTACACGCAGAGCAATTAAGATGCATAATAGAGCAAAATATAAGACCTTTTTATCATCTCTTGAAAAGCTGAACAAGATAAGAAAAAAAAGGCCCATAATAACTATGCTTGTAAAAATAAATACCTGTTCTATATAATTTTTATTTACCCAAGCATCTAAAGCATCAACAGAGCCTATGATAGGACTTACCCAAAAACCACCTCTTACATGATCGTAGTTGGCAATTTCTATAAATATATCAGCTTCACCAAATTCATTCGCTACAAAGGCACTCTTTTGAGCATTCCTGTAAGGAATATAATTGGCCTTGTCTTTTGCCACCACACCATTTTCTATAATTTCATTACCATTAATGATAACCCGATAAGCCATACCTCCATCAGGAAAAGTAATTCCATAGATTTTTCCTGACCCAAGACCTGATAGACTCAGATTATATGTACCGTAACCATAAGCTCTTCCATCATACTTGTCAGAAGCTGTCCATTTATGTGGTACTTTAACATAGGTGCCTAGCGCCAAAGGGTCTGTCTTAATATCCTCTTTGAGCATTTCGGGGTAGTACATCCATTCGCCCTCTAGTTGAATCAAATCATCTTTATTCCAAGTAGATAAATCAAGGTTACCGGCTTGTTGATTTACAGAAGCTTCAATATCTTGAGTTAAAAAGTTCAGAGAAATAAATATAGTAGCAATGAAAAAAAAGGATAGTACGATCAAAATATAGTTTTTATTAGTTCTTAAATTCATAATTTCACATCCTCCGAAAACTCTCAAACTCTTACAATCCTAAAAATTTAAGAACTATTTATCTTTCAAAAAAAAATCTACATTCAAGTACTTTATCTCTGCGTTAACAATAACATTCACGATGTGATTTATATCTTTATATATGAAGAACCATGAATTTATTATCAAAAATAGTTAAAGTGTGTGAAGGCAGTAAATCACCCTAAAAAGCCATCTTTACTTCCTTTAATTTCTTCGATAAAAAATACCAAAACCCTTTGAAGATTTAGTCACTTTTGCCAAGGAATATGGTCAATACTGGCACTCTATTTTGGTTGACAGGGTAGAGAACGTTAGATTATTATTTAGAGTAAGAAAAGCACAACACCCATTTTAACCCCTATAAGTGGGCTTATTTTTGTCCCTATCATGAGAAAGTGCAAACATAATCAATAGCACCGTTGAGAAGGGAGGCCCCTACCTTTGCTCGTTCGCAATTGGATGAACAAAAGACCGATAACCATACAATCAGACAGCACTTTAGCTGACGCCATGGCTCTAATGCATAATCATAAGATTCGTCGCTTGCCCGTAATGGAAAAAGACGAGCTTGTAGGCATCGTCACCAAAAGCGATATACTACGCACTACACCACCAGGCTCCATGAGTACCTACGAAATGCATCTTTTAAGCTCTAGCACCTTCTTGTATCAGATCATGTCTACTGATGTGATAACCGTTGATGCAGATGCTCTTCTAGAAGAAGCGGCCCTCATATTGCGGAAAAATAAAATTGGTGGCATGCCTGTGCTCAGCAATAATAAGATAGTCGGCATGATCTCCGGTACAGACATCCTTGATACTTTTTTGCATGTTATGGGTATTTCCAAAAAAGGTCTACGACTTAACGTTACCATTAACAATCAGCCAGGTGAGCTAGCTAAACTTACAGAAATCGTAAAAAAATACGGTAATATCTCAAGTATAGTTAACTTTGCCGGCAAAAATGGTAAAGCATCGCTTGTGCTTCGCTTAGAAGGATCTACAGAAAACAAAGATGAACTACAAGAAATTTTGCTACAAGAAGGCTTTCAAGTACAAACATTGATTGAAGCTTGAGAAGAAAGTCCTTGTAATAAACCCAAAAGCCATTTACCTACATAACAGAGGTAAATGGCTTTTTTATGCTTTTCAGAACTATTGACAGACACCATATTTTTCTTTTTCCATAATCTATGGATGACTAGATTTCCTGTAATTGACGAGGAAGGTGAAACAATGGAAAAGAAATTCTGGTGGCCTCCTTTATCGGCTTGGCCTATAGGGCCGCGTCATGAAAAACCGAGAACACAAGGTATTACCATGGTTTTTGACAAAGGAATGGGCATGAATGCCTTCCAAGACCTCCTAGAAACAGCAGGGGAATATATTGATTTTATTAAATTAGGCTTTGGCTCAGCAGCCTTATATCGAAGTGAAATGTTAGCCCAAAAAGTTACAATGGCTAGACGCTATGGTGTAGAACTATACACAGGAGGCACTTTAACAGAATTAGCATACTGGCAAGGTCTCTTTGATGAGTTTTTGTATACACTGCGATCCCACGGAATTCAATGGATAGAAATCTCTGATGGCACGATACACCTTTCTTCGCGTGAAAGAAAAAGCTTAATTCAAAAAGCAGTAGCCCAAAACTTCAAAGTACTCACTGAAGTAGGCAAAAAAGATCCAAAAAAACATTTAGCCTTACCTGCTTTGATTCAGCAAATCGTCGAAGATACGAACGAGGGAGCAGATTATGTAATTGTAGAAGGTCGTGAATCAGGAAAAGATGTAAATCTATATGACGAAGATGGAGCTATTCGGGAAAAAGATATGGAAATGCTAGTAGAGTCTTTACCATCTTTAGATATACTGCTCTGGGAAGCACCATTGAAAGATCAACAACAAATGCTTATTGAAAATTTTGGACCTAACGTTAATCTTGGCAACATACCTTCTCCTGAAGTTATTGCCTTAGAATCCCTGCGAAGAGGTCTCCGTTCTGATACCTTACGGCAAGCCTTAACGGGGCGAAGCTGGCAAGAAGAAATTCATCCAAGCACTAAAATCATTTAAGAGCTATCTTTTACCAAACTTCTAGAACCTGGAGGGAATACTATTGTATGTTTCTGTTTATAGCACCCACCAGGACATAAGTAAGAAAGAATTACAGAATAAAGTTGTTGTCGTAATAGATACACTGAGAGCAACATCTACAATTGTGACAGCCTTAGCCCAAGGATGTCATCAAATTTTTCCGGTAAGCACCTTCAATGAGGCCAAGATATTATCATCTAGTTGGCCCAAGCAAGATATTATTCTCGGTGGTGAGTACAAAGGCTATCGCTTTGCTCAATTTCTTTTTGGTAATTCGCCTTGTGAATACACCAAAGAAGTAGTGCAAGGAAAAACTCTTTTTCTTGTCACTACTAATGGTACTGTAGCCTTACAAAAAGCAACATCAGCAACAAAAGTTATTGTAGCTTCCTTACTTAACGGCCGAGCCGTAGCGGACTATCTTGCTCACCTTGATCCAGCCCAAGTTGTTTTTGTCTGTGCCGGAACACAAGGTCAATTTTGCTTGGAAGATACGATTACAGCAGGCAAAATAATTTATCATCTTTCTGAAAAAGAGGAAGTAGAAGGCGATGAGCTGGCTATTGCCGCTTTACAACTTTATCAATTAAACCGCTATCAATTAATGGACTTAATGAAACTAACTGATCATGGTCAGCGTTTGATCGAACAAGGTTTTGAGAAAGATCTTGCCTATTGCTTGAGGGAAGATATTTTCCCTCTCTTACCTCATTTAACTTTTTCGCGAATCCGACTTATGGAACAAAGGGTAATTACTGGCATGAACGACAAGGTACTGCATAAGCATAGTAGCAGACAAACCTCCTGAGAGGAGGAGGTACCCTTTGCATGGGGGAACTCTACTACTGCTTATTGTAATTGCCATTGGCATTTTCGCCAGGTCTCCACTCACAGTAATGGCCACAGTGGCTATATTGATCCTGCATCTCTTGGGCTGGCATGGTTGGTTACATTGGGCTGAACGTCACGGCGTCAATATGGGACTATTCATGTTAACACTGGCCATGTTAGCCCCTTTTGCCACAGGAAAAGTAGGATTTAAGGAAGTCTATCAGACCTTTGTCTCCGTACCAGGCTTAATCGCTTTAGCTGGTGGTGTTATTGCCACTAATCTTAACAAGCAGGGCATTGAGCTTTTACACGGCGAACCTCAGATTATCGTTGGTATGATTTTAGGATCTCTTTTAGGGATCGTCTTTTTCGGAGGAGTACCCGTAGGTCCTCTCATGGCTGGTGGGCTTACAGCTCTTGCTCTAACTATTTACCGTTGGCTCTTAGGCTGAACCAGTAGCTTGGCTTTTAGGTGGTTGCAGGTAACGCCAAGCTAAGAAAAGTGTAATAGCACCCACCACAGCCCAGGGCCCATAAAGCATTACAGGGCCACCTCGCTCTAACAAGCTAAAAATAGGTGGTCCCAAAGCAACACCAATAAAACGAACGCCTCCATAAAAAGCTGTCATAGCTCCACGTTCTTCTTCTGGTGCTGATGAAGTGACAATAGTATTTAAGCCTGGTAAGACAAGACCAACACCAAGCCCGAGAACTGCTAATAATGCTAGTACGGCAGGAATGGTCTGAAAAAGAGCTGAAAGTACTAGAGAAATTGAGAAAAGTCCCAGTCCTATAAGAATGGCCGATTTTAAGAAATTTGGTTTTTTCTGCAGTAAAAAGCCTGTTCCCAAAGCGGTAGAAGCTGAGGCTAGAACAGGGAGAGCCAAGACAAATCCTTTTCGTACACCTTGTAAGCCATAAGTAGCTTCTAAGGCATCAGAAAGGTAAGCAAGGACACCAAAGAGAGTAAACAAAGCTAGCATACCGCCGAAAAAAGCGATAAGTAATGTTGCGGCTTTCTTCTTAAAAAGTTCAAAAACACCGGAGAAATAAGCGGACAGGCTTTTGCCCTGTGCCGCTTTTTCTTTTTTCTTCTCTTTGACCAGAAAAGCTACTGCTAAGGCTACAGGAATAGCTAAAGCTGCGTAAACGTAGAAGATGGACCACCAGACTAATAAGACAAGCAGTGAGCCGAGAATCGGACTGATAACTTTACCCATTCCGTTAGTTGCTTCTAACACACCTAAGGCCTTATTGCGCGCCTTACTTTGATATAGATCTCCTACAAGAGCCATAGCAAGAGGTGCTGTTCCAGCGGCTCCTAATCCTTGAACAATTCTTCCTGCTAACATAACTGTGTAAGAATTATTAAAAAGTACAGGAGCTAAGCCAGAAATTAATCCGCCTATACCATAGATAATTAAAGCAGGTACAATAATTTTTTTTCTTTCAATGCGATCGGACCAGAAGCCCACAAAAGGAATGGCCAGACCTGCAGGTATGGAAAAAAAGGTGATCAGTAAGCCTACTTGCAAGGGTGTGATCCCCATAGCTTCTCGAATTTGAGGAAAGGCAGGAATAAGCATAGAATTTCCTAGCACCATAATTAGGGGCACACCTGCTAAAGCCATAAGAACCCAATTAGAAGGTGTTGATGCGACAGTGCTTTCTTGGCTGGAATTAGCATTGCCTACATTTTGGCTATCAATTGAACCTGAACCAAAAGGCCCAGCAGGAAAAGTAGGCTTTATAGATCCAGCCCACTCATTAGCAAACTCTGTTCCTGCATATTCGGCACCTGTAGTTTCTGCTGGTGCCGGTGCTTTGACAGTGCCTGCCCACTCTTTTTTTCCCGCTTCCACTACATCTTCTGAGGATTTGTTAGGTCGGTCCATGCAAGGGCCTCCTGTCTAATTGAAGGTCGATATCACCTGTCTGTTTAGTACTTGCTCATTCTTCCCCAAAGCTAAGCCTCCTATGATATAGACCTATGAAGACATAAAAAAAAGGCCCTGCAGAGCCGGGGTGCCTCTGCAAGGGCGTAGTAAATATTAGTCTTCCATTGTGGAAAGGTCACCAGTTGGTAGGCCAAGCTCCCAAGCTTTGAGAACACGGCGCATAATTTTACCGGAGCGAGTCTTAGGCAGTTTGTCGCGAACTTCGATTTCTCTTGGTGCCGCGTGAGCCGCCAGACCTGTCTTAACGAAAGCAACGATTTCAGCTTGTAACTCTTCAGACCAAGTGTAACCTTCTCTGAGGGAGATGAAAGCTTTGATGATTTCGCCACGAACAGGATCGGGCTTACCAATAACGCCAGCTTCTCCAACTGCGGGGTGTTCAACTAGCTTAGATTCAACTTCGAAAGGACCGACGCGCTCACCAGAAGTGTTGATAACGTCGTCGATACGACCTTGGAACCAGAAGTAACCGTCTTCGTCCATGTAAGCGGAGTCGCCGGATACATACCAGCCTTCGATCTTGAAGTATTCGTTATACTTAGGCTCGTTCTTCCAGATTTTTCTCATCATAGAAGGCCAGCCTTTGCGAACGGCTAAGTTACCCATTTGAAGAGGAGGCAACACATTACCGTTGTCATCAATGATAGCAGCGTCGATGCCAGGGAATGGTTTACCCATGGAACCAGGCTTAATAGCCATAGATGGGTAGTTAGAGATAATCTGACCGCCTGTTTCTGTCATCCACCAGTTATCATGAATGCGGCGCTCATAGACTTTCATACCCCAACGTACAACTTCAGCGTTCAGTGGCTCACCAACGGAGAGAACATGACGAAGAGAAGATAGATCATGCTCTTTCACTAGATCGTCACCAGCAGCCATCAACATACGGAAAGCAGTTGGTGCGCTGTACCATACAGTTACTTTGTTATCTTGAATTGTCTGATACCAATCTGCAGGCTTAAAGCGTCCGCCACGAACGACAGAAGATACGCCATTAAGATAAGGAGCCCAGACACCGTAGGAAATACCAGTTACCCAACCGGGGTCAGCAGTACACCAGTAAATATCGTCTTCTTTCAAGTCAAGAATCCATTTACCAGTCTGATAATGCTGAATCATGCCATTATGTACGTGGAGCACACCTTTTGGCTTGCCAGTTGATCCAGACGTGTAGAGAAGAAGCATGGGATCTTCACGATCGACCCATTCAATATCAAATTCAGTGGAAGCTTCTGCCATCTCAGCATGCCAGTCGATTTCGCCTTCGCCGAGACCTTCTTCAGGTACTCCTACCATGAAGATATGCTTCAAGTGAGGTAGTTGATCTTTAGGAATACGGTTACGGAGAGCAGGAGTAGTTACAATAGCTACAGCTTCTGCATCACCTAGACGATCTTTAACTGCATTTTCCATGAAAGCTTCGAAAAGAGGTCCTGCGATACAACCTTTCTTAACTATACCTAAGAAAGAAGCGTAGAGCTCAGGACTGCGAGGCATAAAGATAAAGACGCGCTCGCCTTTGTTGATGCCATACTTTTTCAGTACGTTAGCGAATTGGTTAGACCTTTCCATCATTTGACGGTAAGTCACAGCTTCGTTACGAGCAGGGTCTGAGTAGTACAGTGCTACTTTATCGCCCAAGCCCTTTTCCAGCACGTTGCGGTCAACGGCCTCATAAGCGATGTTTACTTTACCTGTAGTATACCAGGAAAACTCTTTTTCTACGTCTTCCCACTTGAAGTTGGCCCGGGCCTCCTCGTAATTAGCCATGTTGTGATTGCCCGGAAAAGCAGGGATCAGTTCTCCTTGCATTCAGCGCCCTCCTCATTAATAAGCTTTTTTAGTTTTTTAGAAATATTCAGACATTAAAATTAAGGCCATTAAAGATTAGCAAATACTATACAATATGTACATAATTTTTCGACAAATTGCCAATATTCAGCGGCGAACTGTATTATTTTTGAACCGAATGGTTAGAACAGTACTGCTTTGTCAGTAATAGAAGAAAAGGAAAAAAGGGGGTGAATTGTGGATAAAGCTGTGGATAAGCCCCTTTTTTCGCGCTATAATTGTGGATAAAAGACTCAAAAATTGTGGACGAAGGTCCTGGAATCTGTGGATGAAATGAAGAAAAGTCCTTCAGAGGCTACATAGTTGGGATTTTTAACTGTGGATGATTCAACAGAAATTCTTTCCTGCGTTGATGCTTCTGTTCTGCATCAATGACAAAAGAACGATATTGCTCGATAGCACTAACCATGTTCTGAGTAACAATTTCTAAAGGACAATGAGAGACGAAAACCCAAGTAGGCATCAAGTTGACATCAGATGGAGTAATAAAGTCGCGCTCCATGATCTCACCGTTTTTGGTTAAAGTGTAGAAGACTTTTTTGCGTTCATCGTAGAAAAGGACAATCTCAGGGTAACAATGTCCTGTATCAGCAATAGGGAACTTAATACCACCTGCATAGACTTTATCAAGGATAGGTAGTAACTTTTCGATTAGGTTCTGGAGCATCGACGTTTCCTGAGCTTCTAGATGGTTTTTTTCTTGTTCAATAAGGTTTAATTTCTTGCTTAAGCTTTTGATTTCATCGCTCAGTTCTTGGTCAGACTTTTGTAAAAAGCTTGTTAAAGGATCGGACATAAATAAACCTCCTTAAGCGTTGATCTAGCTATTAGTTTCACTTCTTGCTAAGGCCCAAAAAACCTGCCAAGTTTCTAGGAAAAGGTGGAAAAAATGTTGCTAAAAGAAACCGATAACTCCCCAAAAAAGGTAGCAAACTGTAAGACAACTAACGGAGAAGTTGATTGTTGCGAAGAATATCAAGTTCACGATGAATTAGTCTTAGAGCGAGAAAAATACATGCTTCAAGCCAAAAGTTATCAAGAAAAAGCTCAAATCTACAAAGCTCTCGGTGATCCTACTCGTTTGCGCATTCTCCACGGCCTTTCACAAGGCGAACTTTGTGTCTGCGATCTAGCCTATCTGCTAAAGATGAGTCAATCGGCCATATCTCATCAACTCCGTCTTCTACGAACGTTAAAGCTTGTGCGCTATCGCAAAGAAGGCAAGATGGTCTATTACGCCCTCGAAGACCAACCTATACTAAAAATTCTTCAAGATGATTTAGAGCTTAGATAGAAAATAGGTAAAGATAAAGAAAAGAAGGTCTAGCCAAGACGACCAGGTCTAGGGGCTAGACCTTTTGTGTATCTTGTAAAAGCAACAGAAGTAAATAAGGGGGCGAATTTATGATCCTGTGGATCAGAAAAAAAGTGCTCCTTCCATCTCTGCTCGCTTTTATTTTCTTCGGATTTCTTTTTACTTTTACTCTTACAGATCTTTTGGATACTACAGCAGAGATTATTCCTGTAAATCAAAATAAGGAAACAATTTTATTTGATGAAAATAATTATCTCGATTTGATTCTAGAGATTAACAAAGAACCGGAAAGCTATCTAGGCAAACCTGTAGAAATTAGCGGTTTTCTTATCAAAGAAAAAGTAAAAGATAAGTTTGTCTATTTTGTAGCACGTTATGTAATTAACTCCTGTCTAGCAGATCGTGTTCTTATGGGTATGACTGTAGAAAATGTAGTAGAAAAGGATACAGCTCAAGGAAAAATTGCACCAGGAGCATGGGTTCATGTAAAAGGAACTTTAGTTACCTCCCAAAAACCGGAAAAGGCTGGATTAATAGTTATCTTCGTAAAAGAAATGAACTTACAAGCAGAACCATTAAATCCTAATGTTTACGTGGACTGTGAAGCAGAAGATAGCCTTGACGCTACAGAGTAAAAAACTTAAGGTTCGTAAAATTTAATAAGGCTTAGTAGTGAAAAAGAGGAACTAGCCACTTAAAGAGCGAAAAACCTTCCTTATGATGGAAAGAACTTAAGATGGAAAGAAAAAAGGGGGCTCCCACCTTTGAAAAAAAATAAAAGCAAAATATTCGGTCCCAAAAAACGCAAACAGCGCAGTACAAGCCCCGAAAATGGTTCAGCAAAAGTACGAAAAGGGAAAAAGACTGTAGCAGAAGTACCTGTTCATGATGGTGCACCAAGACCGGTAAAAGCACTTTCTAGGGACCTTAGTCTATTTAAACGTACTTATCGGTTGAAAAAAGTACAGAAGCCACCCCTTTCCAATCCCCAAAACCCCTTCTTTAAAGGTCTACAACTTGATGATTTTCAAGTAGAGGCCGTAAATCAGCTTGATCAAGGCTATGACTGTCTCGTAGCCGCTCATACGGGCAATGGAAAAACTTTAATTGCTGACTACCTAGTGCATAAAGCAATGGAAGAAGGGCGGCAAATTTTCTATACAGCACCTATTAAAGCCCTGTCCAACCAGAAATATCGTGATTACTGTAGAGCCTACGGTGAAGAAAAAGTAGGACTATTAACAGGTGATCATCAAATCAACCGACAAGCGGCGATCATTGTGATGACGACAGAAATATTTCGCAATATGCTTATCGAAAAAGATGTACCCCCAGCCCTTTCCCACGTAGTCTTCGATGAAATTCACTATCTCAACGATCCCGAGCGAGGTGCTGTCTGGGAAGAATGTCTAATCTTATTGCCTCCACAAGTGCGCTTACTAGGCCTATCTGCAACAGTGCCTAACATTGACGAAATTGCGAGCTGGCTCGGTTACGTCCATCAACGGCCAGTTCCAGTTGTGAAATATCTCCATCGCCACGTTCCTTTAGAACACTTTTATTATCAAAAAGATATCGGCTTAGGATCAGCATCAGACATGATTGGCTTCTGGAATGAGATGCAAGAACCGCCTAAGGATTTAGCGGAGCAGAATAATAGAGAAAAACGCTTCGGTCGTAACGGTCTAATCGGTATGACTAGTCATCGCTATCTCATTTCCTGCCTTGCTTCTATGGAGCTCGTTCCAGTCATCTATTTTCTATTTAGCCGAGCTGGTTGTGAGCAAGCCGCTAGTGATTGGCTAGGTAATACCTTTTTACATCCACAGGAAGAAGAGAAAGTAGAACAAAGCTTACTTGAAATAGAAGAAAAGCTAGGTGCTGGTCTAGCTCGAAGCACCTCCTGGAAAACAATGCGTCAACTTCTTGTTCGAGGCATTGCTTTTCACCATGCAGGCATGCCACCAATTGTCAAGCAAGCTGTCGAAGAAGCTTTTGGACGAGGCGTTGTAAGAGTACTTTATGCTACCGAAACTTTTGCTGTCGGCATTAACTATCCTGTTAAGACAGTCTGTATCGACACTACGACCAAATTTGACGGCAAGAGTTTCCGAGTAATGACCGGTACGGAATACCACCAGATGGCTGGTCGTGCTGGACGACGAGGTATGGATGAACGCGGTCTAGTTATTGTAAGAGCAGACTATCAGTATTTTTCCGAAGATCGTTTTCCTCACTGGCCCGAAAAAACTGCCGAAGCAATCCGCTCTCACTTCACCCTTTCTTTTAACTCTGTCGTCAACTTAGCTGTCCATCATACGGAAGAACAAGTAAACAAAATTCTTACCCACAACTTTAAGGCTTATCAGCAAACGAGAGAGTCAGAAAGAGCTCGCTCAACAATGGAAAAGTTAACAGCTGAAGCTATACCACCTCGCTGTAGTGTACAAGGCGAAGACGCTTGCCCTACTAACCGACAAGCTCTAGAAAAAGAACTGCGCAAAATATTATCTAAACTAAAAACATGGGGACAGCAGGAGTCTAAAAGCGATCGACTTCGCCGTCGCATAGAATTAGCAGAAGAGCGCAAGAAAGAACTGCAAAGCCGACTTCAAGATCTGCCTAAACTGCGATGCAATCGTCAAGATCGTCTTGCTTGCCAGCAAAGAAATAGCGAAACCAAAAGTCATAACCGCTCTTGGCGTATTGCAGAAGAAAAAATAGCACGTGCCCAAACACGTATAGAAGAAATTAGCCAATCTTACCACCAGATGGTACAGTTTCTGGTAGAACACCAGTACCTCACAGCAGATGGCAAAATGATGCCGCGAGGAGCGGCTTTAGCTAAGCTTCATGTAGAAGAACTGCTAGTAACAGAATGGCTATTTGAAGGACTTCTATATCGCGTCAATGAAGTGGAGCTAGCCGCTTTAATGGGCGGTGTAGTTATGGAAGATGGGCGATTTGAACAGCACATTATCCATGGTGCCAAAAACGTCAGTGAGAACTTGCGAGAAGGCGCCGATATCTTTAAGCGTGTGCTAGACATGGTACCACCTAAATTACCACAACCTCACTTTCGCTTAGAAGGTTGCTGGTTGATGAAACTACTGGTAGAAGCGCCAGAGTGGAGCACTTTTCTTGCTATGGCCAACATGGCAGAAGGAGATGCCATTGCTTTTGCACGCAGAACCATGGATGTGCTCAGACAGCTATCTCGAGCCGTAGCTGATGACGAGAATTTACGCAAAAAAGTAGGACAAGCGCAAGAACTTGTCGCTCGTCCTGAAGTAGTAGCAGGTTTGTAAAATACTAAGTACTGTAATAACTTATAAAGCCCTTAGATCAGCACCTGTTGTAGAAAATCATCAATTTGTTCTTTTGTTTTGGCATCTTTGCTCAAGAGGCGCTTAATCTCTTTTCCCTGGCGAAAAACAATAACCGTGGGAATCCCTCGAACACCATGGTTTTGCGCCAGGGAAGCCGCTTCTTCAGCATCGACAGTACCAAAGCGAGCTTTATCTCCATAAGCACTAGCCAGCTCTCGAAAGCCCTTTTCTGTACGAATGCAGTCAGGACACCAGTTGGTGTAGAATTTGACCACGTAAACATCGTGGTTAGCAATCACTTTGTCAAAAGAAGAGCTACGCAGAAGATCCATAAGTGATAGTTACCTCCTTCGCTTGTTCTTTTATCACATTTTATCATTTTTTGGTGCTCTATTGGCAAAAATCGGTGCTCTATTAGTAAAAAATCTAAAATGGAAAGGCGTGGATAGTACAATGTCCCTCTACGATCATCTTCAATCTTATTACGATCTGGTCTTTCCTACGAAAAAAGAAGTAGTTGACTTTCTAGACCGGCAATTTGCGCAAGACTCTTACAAGCGTATTCTAGATGTAGCTTGCGGCACTGGGGGACAAGCCATTGCTCTTGCTAAGCGTGGCTACCAGCTCTTGGCTATGGATCTGCATCAAGAAATGGTAGAAGCAGGACGCACTAAAAGCAAAGAGCAAAAGGTAGGAGAAAGCAATCCTAACAGTGGCTCAGTGCACTTTGAAGTCATGGACATGACCAAACTAACCTTTTCCGCTTCGGAACAATGGGAAGGGCTTTACTGTATTGGTAATTCTCTTCCTCATCTAACTAAGCCGGGACAAATCGTAGAAGCATTAGCAAACTGGCAAAAGCAACTTACCTCGCCTCAGAAAACTATGGTTATTCAAATTGTAAACTTTGCCAAAATCATAGAACAGGGCGGTCAATTTCCTCTGCTCACAGGAGAAAAAGAGGATGTAAAAGTTACTTTTCAGCGCCATTATGAAGAAGCAGAGCAAGATGGGCTGATTACTTTTGTAACCCATCTCAAAGTTGAAAAAGGAGCGAATAATAAAACCTGGCAAGACAAGACTTTACTTAAGCCCCTCAAGAGAGAAGAATTACAAAGCTACTTGCATCATCTCGGCTATGAGCACCTGCAATGGTATGGAGACTTAACAGGTAAAGCTTTTGATGAGCAAAAAAGTCCGGCCGTAGTAGTAGTCGCTCGTATGGCCAGCTAAAAGGTTTCTCTAATAAGGCTTCTTCTTAAATAAGGCTTCTTATGGAGATAAAAAGTGTCCAACAAGCTCTTTTAGCTTGTCTAGCAAGTACTGAAAATGTTAATATTACCAATAAAGTAATATAGGCAGTTGGGACTGGAGGCCATCTCCATGGAAATCACGCGCAAAGCAGAATATGCTATCACAGCCCTACTTGATTTGGCTCTCTTGCCAAAAGGAGAGTACACTCTTTCCAAAGATATAGCCAAGCGTCAGGGCATACCAGCTAACTTTCTTCCTCAGATTATGGCGACTTTAAGTCGCAAAGGCTGGGTAGAAGCAACACGAGGAGCCGGTGGCGGTGTGCGCCTTTTGGCCGATCCATCGACCATATCGCTACAAGATATTATTGAAGTGATTGAAGGACCAATTGCCATCAACAAATGTCTTGTGGGAGCTGGCACTTGCCATAACCAGAGTAATTGCCCACTACACAATGTATGGGCCCGAGCTCAAGCGGCTATGTTGGACGTACTAGGCGAGACAACAGTAGCAGACCTCGTCAAGTCCAAAAATATCTTATTAGAAATAAGGCAGAAATAGAAATAAGCTTAAAAGAGACTGGAGCAGAAAAGCTTCAGCTTTTTTTTGTCTTTTTTTAAAAGCGTGATAAACATCACTGACCAAGTAGGTTATATTTGGTTTAATATAACCAAGTTACTCATATTAACAACAGCAAAGATAAAAAACAAATTTTTTAAGGAGGCCAATAACTATGCATTGTTATCAATGTTCTCAAACTCCCAAAGGTGGATGTGTAAACAAAATTGGTGTCTGTGGAAAAAATGAAGATGTAGCAGCACTACAAGATACAATTATCTTCGGTCTCAAAGGTATTGCCGCCTACGCTACCCATGCTAGAGAGCTTGGTTATACGGACGCAGAAGTAGACGCTATCACACAAGAGGCCCTGTACTTGACCTTAACAAACTCTAACTTTAACGTACAAGAGCATATTGCCATGGCACTGCGTGTCGGTACTGGTACAGTAAAAGTTATGGACTTACTTGACCGCGCTCACACCGAAAAACTAGGTGTACCACAACCAGCTGTAGTTAGCTCTGACAAAATCGAAGGCAAATGTATCGTCGTAACTGGTCACAACCTCTTTGCACTGGAAGAACTGCTTAAGCAAACAGAAGGCAAAGGCATCAACATCTATACGCACTCTGAAATGCTTCCCGCTCACGGCTACCCAGCTTTGAAAAAATACAGTCACCTCAAAGGCAACATCGGAAAAGCCTGGTACGACCAGCGTCAACTTTTTGAAAACTTCCCTGGCGCTATTTTAGCTACAACTAACTGTGTTATGCCCATCAAAGGCTCTTACGCTGACCGTTTCTTCACCTACGGTGTTACAGGCTTAGAAGGAGCTGTAAAAATCGAAAACAACAACTATGCTCCTTTGATTGAAAAAGCTCTTTCCTTACCAGCCGCTAACATTGACTCTAGCAAAACTATGCTCACAGGCTTCCATCATGAGACAGTTCTAGGTCTCGCTGATAAAGTAATTGCCGCTGTAAAAGCGGGTAAAATCAAGCGCTTCTTCGTCATTGCCGGTTGCGACAAGCCAGGCAAAGGCGGCGAGTACTATCGCGAACTAGCTCTTTCCGTACCGAAAGACTGTGTCATCTTAACCACTTCCTGTGGTAAATTCCGCTTCAATGACCATGACTTCGGTGACATTGACGGTATTCCTCGTTACATCGACTTAGGACAATGTAACAACTCTGGTTCAGCCGTAAAAATTGCCGTCGCTCTTGCAGAAGCTTTCGGTTGCTCCGTCAACGACCTGCCTGTCAGCATCGTACTATCTTGGTTCGAACAAAAAGCAGTTGCCATCTTACTTGGCCTCTTCAGCTTAGGCGTGAAAAACATCTATATCGGTCCTAATGCGCCTGAATTCATCACACCTGGTGTACTACAAGTCTTACAAGACAACTTCGACTTAAAATTAACAGGCAATGCTCAAGAAGACCTACAAGCCATGCTCGGCACAGGAACGCCTGTACAAGTAGGCCCAACTTCTTGGAACGATAAGCTAAAGAACCTCTTCTCCCGCTTCTAAAAAAAAGATAAGATGTAATACTCGGCAGAAGGGTTTAAATTTTGAGGATATGGAACGATATCATCAAAACCCTTCTGCTTTTTTTCGTCAAATAAAGAGATTAATCAGGTTAACGAAAGGGGGATAAAAAAATGACTGAACCCAAAACACCTCCAGGTTTTGAAGATATGTTAGCTCCCAAAGGTGCCAACAAACAAAGAGACTTGAAAACATTTGCCATTGTACCTCACCACCCAGGTGGCTTTATGAACCCTGACCAATTGGCCAAGATTGCCGAAGTAGCCAAAAAATATGCTAAAGTCGTTAATGTTACATCAGGTCAGCAAGTAATGCTCATTGGCTTAGAAAGAGAAGACGTAGCTAAAGCTTGGGAAGAGCTAGGTAGAGAGCCAGAAGGTTTACTAGGGCCACGTTGTCGCGGCGTGCGCTTCTGCCCTGGCATTGCTTACTGTAAGCGAGCAACATCTGATGCAATTGGCTTGGGCACCATGCTTGATAAGAAATTTCGTGGCATGGAAGTACCTAACAAAGTAAAAATGAGCGTAGCAGGTTGTTATCTATCCTGCACGGCACCAGCTATCAGAGACATCGGAGTTATCGGCCTTGCCGCCGACTCCTACCGTATAGTAGTTGGAGGTAGTGGTGGTCACGCTCCGCGAATTGCCGACCTGCTCATTGAAGGTGTCAATCGCCACCAAGTGCTAGAAATCTGTGACAAGATGCTGAACTATTTCAAAGAGCAAGCGAAGCCCGGCGAGCGTATGTCTGAATTTGTTCCTCGTGTAAGCCTTCCCCAAATTCGCCAGGACGTACTAGGCCCTATCGAAGGCCTACCACGCTGGCCTACCAAAGAAGAAGAAGAGAACAAAGTTCTCCAAGGACCACAACCACCTATGGCAGTACAAACAGGTGGTCAAACTAGTTGCCCCATGCCACCTACTAATTAAAAGCTAATAAACGAAGAAAGCATTATGGAGGTTACAACCATGATTCAAAAAGAAATGACCATTGCCCATATTGTCCAAAACTATCCTACCACCATCCCAGTCTTCCGTTCTTTTGGTATGCACTGCTTAGGCTGTCCGTCAGCCACCGGAGAATCCTTAGAGCAAGCGGCACAAGTTCATGGTTTTGACGTTGACAGACTCTTAAGTGCCCTTAATGAATCCTTAAAAAATTAAGCAAACCAAAAGGCTTCTAGAGCCCATACCTATTCCCTAGCAAGAGTAGTTTTCAGACCCTTAATATGATACAATGATACCTCCGTTAGACCTTTTCTAGCGGAGGTTTTCTATTGTCCCAACAGCACCTGCACGAAGGGGGACAGGTTATGACTTTAGCGCATTGGTTACAAAGCCTTTGGGAAAAAGGCGTGCTTCATCTACATAAACTGCTCTATCATTCCAAAGAAGAGCTACAACTGAGTAACGAAACCTTACAAGCCCTGCTAGTAATCGAAGAAAAAATTGCTGTCGCTGGAGAGAAAGGTATTCAAATAGTAGGACTGCAAAGACACGTAGCAGATTCCATAGCTCACCTCAAAAAAAGCAATATAATTGAGATAGAATGCGAAGATGGGCGAGCATTTATTTCTTTTGCACCTCTCTTTGCTAAATTACTGCAACAGCGAGGAGGACAAGCTGATCTAGGTAAGCAATACTTGCAGATGCATGAAGAAATTCAAGAAGAAATACGTCGACTTGATGACCTGCGCAATCGGCAAGTCTTAGAGCGCAACCAACTTACTGAAGATCGTAAAGCATTAACAGAGAAAGAAGAACGCTTTCATAACTGGGAAGAAGATCTTCGTCAAAAAGAAAAAGAAATGCAAGAAGAACTGAAAAATCTTTTACAAGAAGAGAAGCGTATACAAGAACAAGCTTTCCAACTGCGAGAAGAGAAACTCCTTCTCGATAAAGAGCGGATTGATCTCAATAATCTGCGCAGAGAACTAAAAGAAGTGAAAGCCTACCTTGATCAACAATCAGCTTCCCAAAGTCGTTCTTCGGCACCTCTTTTCCCACAGGAAAATGATGCATTTTCTCAATTGGCATCCTTCTTGCAACAACAGCGAGGACAAGGGGCCAACCAAGAAGAGATCCGAGAAATTGAAAAAATGCAACAACGTTACCGTTGGTCTCTTGACTTTACCATGCTCTTTCTTCGCCTATCCTTCCAAAAAGGCCATAGAACGGTAACAGAATACCGTCGTCAAGCCGAACTGGTCTATCAGAGAGGCATTGAAAGACCAGAAAAGCTAGAAGAATATTTCGAGAAAAAATCCTACTTCGATGAAAAAATCTCTGAAGTATGGGTTACCTTAGGAAGCTCTATTCGCATCAACGATATCTTCATAGACGTGTACAAAAAATGGTCTCAGACCTGGGGTTTTTCTCACGAAGTAATCTTAAGAGCCTGTCAAGAAACATACAAAGGCGCACAAAACCCCAACCTCAACTACGTAGACGTCATACTTACTCGTTGGCGACAAGCTGGCGTCAGAACAGTAGAAGATGGTGAGCGCGAAATAGAAAAATTCAAACAACAACGTAACCGTAACTACAACAAAAGCAAAGCTCCTGTTGCCGCAAGCAGTCCCCTTTCAGGGGAGAACGTAGTTCCCAAAAATGAAGAAGAGGCCAAAGCTTACGAGCGTTTTAGGCATCTATAAAGAGGTGATCACCCACCTATGATCGATCGAGATACAAAGCGTTTACGGAAGCAAGCAGAGCGTGATAGAAGAGTGGAGCAAGTCTATCAAAAAGATAGAAAGTTTTATGAAATCGATCAAGCTTTGCGACTCACAGGTATTCAACTTGTACAAACGGCCTTAGGCAAAATAACGCCTCAAGAGTTAGCCCAATTAGAACAAACAAGAGCTGAATTGAACAAAGCTAGAGAGAAAAGGATCAAGACTTTAAAACTTGACAAAAACCTATTTGAAGTGCACTGGGATTGTCAGAAATGCCAGGATCGGGGCTGGACCGATTTTGGTGTAAAATGCACTTGCTTGATCCAAGAAGAAATTGACCAAGCTTTTACTCAATCAGGCTTGACCGAAGAAATGAAAAGCCAAAACTTTGAAACTTTCGACTTGCAGTGGTATGCGCGGCAAGGAGAACAAGGGCCAGCGCTAGCAGAAAGAATGAGCAAAGTTCTCAAGCTTTGTCACAGTTTTACTCAAGATGTGATTGCAGGCAAGAGTCAAAAAGATTTGCTTTTTTATGGCGCTGTAGGCACAGGGAAAACCCACTTATCTAGCGCTATAGCCAACGAGCTATTAGCTCAGGGAAAATCGGTAGTCTATCGATCGATTAGTCAAATTATCACATCTATCTACGAAGCCAAATTCGACTTTCAGAATCAGGGCCGTCAGCCTGAAGTTCTCAAGAGCTTACGGCAAGCAGACCTAGTCATTATCGACGACTTAGGAACAGAAAAGACGACAGAATTTGTGATTACAGAACTATTTGAACTAGTTAATGATCGCCAACGTATGGGCAAGCCTCTGCTAATATCTACCAACATAGCCCTACGTGACTTACCTGGGCGGTACAGTTTGCGAACAGCCGATCGCTTAATTACCCGCTCCATTTGCATTCAATTCGATGGCACTAGCATTCGGCAATTACGTGCTGAAAAGGCACTCTAAAGCACCAGTCCTCATATATGAAGTTACTTAAGGAAGGTGATCCTGCTGTCGGAACTATCAAAATGGACGGTAGGCATCGATGCTGGTTCAACAGCTATCAAGGTGGCTTTCTATAATGGTCAGGAATTTCATTGCTGGCAAAAACCGTCAGGATGGAGTCCTCGCGAAGTAGTAGCAGAAATGCTAGAACAAGCCAAGGTAGAACTTTTCGAAAAATCTAGTAAGACTATTGATTACGAGATTGACAAGATTTATGCTACCGGTTATGGTCGTGTTAGCTTGTCTTTTGCTGATAAAGCTTTGACGGAAATAGCCTGTCATGGCAAAGGAGCTTCTTATCTAGCGCCATCAGCTTCGTTAATCATTGATATTGGTGGTCAAGATGCCAAAGGCATAGCTATAAATAATAAGGGCCGCGTTGTTGACTTTGTCATGAATGACAAGTGTGCCGCAGGCACAGGTCGCTTTCTACAAGTGACAGCTCATGCTTTGGGGCTAGAAGTAGCTGACTTAGCTGGGATTGCTGAAGCAGTAGAAGACCCTCAACCTATCAATGCCATGTGCACAGTTTTTGCTGAATCAGAAGTCATTGGTTTGTTGAACCAGGGTGTTAGTCGTGAAGCGATTGTGGCAGGCTTACATCTTTCCGTTGCTCGTCGCGTTGCCGCTATGGTAGCAAGACTGCTTCCCAGAGAAAAAGGCTCTATCATTTTCACGGGCGGTGTATCTCGTAATAGAAGTATCGCCAAAGCCTTAGAAAAAGAGTTAGGCCACTTTGTCCTTGTCCCACCAAAAGCCCCCTACGCTGGTGCTATCGGCGCCGCTTTGTTAGCTTGGGAAGGCTTCAACTAAAGATAGCAAGACAGAAAGGAAGAGGAACAAGCATGTCCCCATCTCGCCCTATAACGATGGACCACTTTGATATGGCCATCCCTCATGCCGCTACATCGATAAAACAAATGAAAGAAGCAGGTACTAAAGTTGTAGGTCACTACTGCGTTATGGCACCACAAGAACTTATTTTGGCCGCTGGTGCTGTCCCTGTGGCTCTTTGTGCTACCAAAGAAGAACCGATTGCAGATGGCGAGAAAGTCTTACCACGCAATTTTTGTCCTCTCATCAAATCTTCCTACGGCTTTGCTATAACCGACAAATGCCCCTTTTTCCTGTACTCCGATCTAATCATGGGTGAGACAACTTGCGACGGTAAGAAAAAGATGTTCGAACTCATGAGCACATTTAAACCCATGGTAGTTATGAACTTACCTCCAAGCTATGAAAGAGAAGCCGACAAAGCATACTGGCTTACAGAAGTAGCAAGAACGAAAAAAGTACTAGAAGAACAATTCAACGTAACTATTACAGATGAAGCTATTGTGTCAGCTACGAAAGTCCTCAACGCAGAGCGTCGCTTAATGCAACGACTTGCGGCTACCATGCAAGCTAATCCTGTACCTTTAAGTGGTTTAGACCTGCTCAAAGTATTCTGGTCTCGCAACTTTGTTTTTGATCGTGCTGAATTTGCCGCCCAAGTAGAAGAATTAGTTGCCGAACTAGAAGAGCGAATTGCCGCTGGTGAAGGAGCACTACCACAAGATGCCAAACGCATCATCGTCACTGGTGTTCCCACAGGACTAGGTGCAGAGAAAGTACTTCGCTTAATCGAAGAAGCTGGTGCCGCCGTAGTTTACATCGAAAACTGCTCGGGCATGAAACAGTTCCTAGATGAAGTAGATGAGCAAAAAGAGCCTCTCCAGGGCGTAGCGGATAAATACTTAACCACCCCCTGTTCCTGTATGAGCCCTAATACCAGAAGATTAGAACTACTAGCTCAGTTAGTAGAAGAATACAAAGCAGACGGCGTTGTCGATATTACCTGGCAAGGTTGTCACACTTACAATGTAGAGTCGCGTGTCTTACGAGAATATCTAAAAGAAAAACATGATCTACCTTTCCTCCATATTGAAACAGACTACTCACAGGGAGATAGCCAACAATTAAAAACACGGATTGATGCTTTCTTGGAAATGATGGGCTAAACTAAACGCTCACCTGAATAAAGAACATAGGAAAAAGCAATTTGAACAAAGCAAAAGAGTTCAAATTGCTTTTTCATTTTTTTCATGCTACCTTTCAGCAGGACAAGACGGAAAGAGTGGAAAATAGATAAAAAGAGAATTGCATAAGATAGTATTTTGGTAGACAATATATGGTAAAATCTAACTAACTAACCCTTAATTTAAGGAGGGAATACTCGGTGAATGCACTAGACATCATCGTTTTACTAATTATCGCCTATGCTTTTTACCGCGGTTTTCGTCGAGGCCTCCTTTCGGCTTTACTAGGTGGAGGTGCTTTGATCTTTGGTTTTTTCTTAGCCTCTACTAGCTATCGTCTCGTAGCTAATTGGCTTGACCGATGGTTAGGCACAGTAGAATGGTTGCAGACTTATATGAGCAATAAACTAAGCTTAGCTATGCCTTCCGCTCAAGTTAGTATTGATGTCGTACCTAGCTTAAATATGGCCATGATACTACAAGATTTGCCTTTGCCGCAGTTTTACTTAGCAGAAATGGCTCGCCAATTGCAAGACCTTACAATTACTGTACCTGTAAATGTAGAAACCTTAACGGACCTTGTCTACCACTACCTAGCCAGTTCCCTCTGGAACGGTTTTGTTTTTATCATGCTATTCTTACTCCTTACCAACTTAGCCAAAATAGCCAGTAAAGCTTGGATAGGCTGGCGCGGTGAAGGTCTCATCGGACGATCAGATCAATTACTGGGAGGTTTGCTTCTAGGATCAGCAACAACTCTCCTGCTCATCCTTGTACTTAGCTGGTTCTACGGTGGTTCTATAGAAGGTGCATCGCCTCTGCGTGTAGAGACAGAGCCACTTAGAGCAAGCTCTTTGCTCATGCCCTATATGTTTGCAAGCAAGGATTGGATTATTGAGCTCTATGGTGGATTTACTTTTTATAAATGAGAATAATATTTTCCTGTCGCTAATTAGTCCAAAGTAGGCAAGACTAGGTTAGTAAAAGAAACTAGAAAGGGTGGAATACCTCATGACTGATAAAGAATCGAAAAAAAATAATAAAAAACATTTGAACTACAAAGTTGAAGCTCTTTGGGATCAGAAAGATAAAGATGAGCGAAAAAAAATTATGACCTTTGCCGAAGGGTACCGACAATTTTTATCTACAGCCAAGACAGAACGATGGGCTGTAGACTATTTTGAAGAACGGGCGAAAGCAGAAGGTTATGTGCCCTTTGAAGAGCTAGGCGACAAAGGCTTACAAGCAGGCGATCGCATTTATTTTATAAACCGCAACAAAGCTATTATGTTAGCACAAATTGGCCGACGTCCTCTCTCTGAAGGCCTATTACTCATCGGAGCACACCTAGATGCGCCACGGCTCGACTTAAAGCCCAATCCCTTATATGAAGATGAAATGATGGCACTGTTCAAAACTCACTACTATGGTGGCATAAAAAAATACCAATGGCTGACCACACCACTAGCACTGCATGGCTTTACGGTCTTAGCAGACGGCCAAAGCCAAAAAGTAATAATTGGTGAAGATGAAAAAGACCCCGTTTTTACTATCACCGATCTATTGCCGCACTTAGCCAAAGATCAAATGCAAAAAAAGATGGTTGAAGCAGTAGAAGGGGAAGGCTTGAACATTTTAGCGGGTGGCCTACCAGCGAAAAAAGATGAAAAAGCCGAAGAACGAGTCAAAAGAGCTGTCTTAGAACTATTGCAAGACAAATACGGCATGACAGAAGCAGACTTTCTAAGCTCAGAATGGCAAGCCGTACCAGCAGGAAAAGCCCGCGATATTGGCTTTGATCGAGCCTATGTGGGCGGCTATGGACAAGATGATCGCGTTTGTTGCTTTACAGCTGTTGAGGCACTATTCTCGCGTAAAGAAGTAGATAGAACGGCCGTTGTTTTGCTCGTAGACAAAGAAGAAACAGGCTCTGATAGCAACACAGGAATGCGCTCTCGCTTTTTTGAACATGCCATTGCTGAGATGATTTATGCCTCTTTGCCTCAAGATGAACTTATACCACCTGAACTGATCAGTAGACGCTGTCTTTTTGCCTCGAGAGCTCTTTCTGCTGATGTAACTGTAGCTATTGATCCTAACTACGAAGGCGTACTCGACAAGAGAAATGCGGCTCGCATGGGCTATGGAGTCTCTATTTCCAAGTATACAGGTAGTCGAGGTAAGTATGGCACTTCAGAAGCGAATGCTGAATTTGTAGGTGAAGTACGTCGTATTTTTGAACAAGCAGGGATTCACTGGCAAAGTGGAGAATTGGGCAAAGTCGATCAAGGTGGCGGTGGCACCATTGCACAATTTCTAGCCGTCTATGGCATGGATGTACTCGATTGTGGAGTGCCCTTGCTTAGTATGCACGCACCTTTCGAGGTTGCTCACAAATGTGATATATATGAAACTTACCGAGCCTATCAAGCCTTTTTAGCGGCTTCATTGCCTTGATAAATACGATATGGAGGTAAAAAAGTGAAAAAAACAGAAACTATTTCTATGTCAGAAGGCTGTGACCTAAGGCAAGAAGAAGGTTTAGCCAATGTAGAGACTGATCTAGCTTTACACAAAGATACAGTCTACTTTCTCCGTTCTGATGTCATCGGTCAGGGCGATGCTCAACTAGGCAAAATACTGATCAAGTCATTTTTCTACACCCTCTCAGAAGCTGATCATGTTCCAGGCACACTTATTTTTCTAAATAGTGCTGTGCTCTTAGCTTGTGAAGGCTCACCAGTTGTAGAAAGCCTCTTAGCACTAGAAGAAAGAGGCACACAAATCCTTTCCTGCGGCACTTGCCTAGATTACTATCAGATGAAAGAAAAAGTATTAAGCGGTAAAGTAAGCAACATGTATACCATTGTTGAACACTTAAATAGTGCTACCAAAGTTGTTTCCTTGTAGGTGTGGTGACGATTTTGGAAGGAAAAATAAGTTGGTGGCAAAAATGGTTTTTTCGAAAAACCAAACCAAGAGAAGGCATAGAGCTAGTAAAATATTTATTGTCCAAACTAGAAGAGGGCTTGCCACCTACAGCTGAAGAGCTAGCTTCAGTCAAAAAAGCCTCTCTAGAAGATCGAGCTCGCTGGTGGCGAGAAGCTGTTCAAGGGACATCAAGCCCTGCATTGTATTGCGAAGTTGCTGACCAGACTGCTTCTGCTTCAGCTACGGAGCTATTAGACACAAGAGGAACAGCTTGGCGCTTGGCGCGAATCCTCAATCTGGAAACATACTGGTTATCACTAATAGAAACACCTGGCGCAGAAAAAAAAGAAGAACTTCTTGAAGTCATTGGCAAATTACCTATCCCTCAAGCACTTCCAGTATTAAAAAAAGCACTACTTGGTCATGGGCCTGCTGTAGGCTTTACGGCGACCATGCTTTTGGCGCAGAGACCTGAAGAAGAGGTAACTGATTTCTTTCTTTCTGTTTTACATCGACAAGAAGGTGGACCCTGGATGGACCGAGCGGCACGAGGATTGTCGGCACGCAGAATCTTGAAAGGCAAAGAGATCTGGCAAAAGCTCATCGTTATGACTAATCACGAAAAGATAGAGATACGCTTAAGAGCCTGGGAAGTAGTGATTTCTTTTGGTCCTCCTACAGAACAAGAAGAATGGCCAGGCTTAGATAGAGCACTGTGCCGCGGTTTAAGCGATAGCAGTGAGAAAGTACGAGCTCAAGTAGCAGTTGCCGCTGGTGTCTTGGCTAGGCCAACTCTGGTAGAGAAGCTTATAGAGAGCCTGCAAGATCCCGAAGCTAGAGTTCGTGCTGAGGCGGCCCGTTCACTAGGCAGATTAGGCTCACTAGAACTATTAAGACCATCTTACCAAGAAAAAGTAGTACAAACTCTACAGCACTGCCTTGAAGATGAAGACTATCGCGTCAATGGATGCGCCCATCAAGCATTACAAGCCTTAAGTCGCTAGCATGACAAGCAAGAAGAAGGTGATACTTATGGCACATTACGCTGTTGGTGATCGCGTAAGAATGCGTAAAAGCCATCCCTGTGGTTCTGCTGATTGGGAAGTTACTCGCACTGGTATGGATTTTCGTATTCGTTGTCTTGGTTGCAATCACCAAGTCATGTTACCTCGTATAAAATTTGAAAAAGCTGTGAAAACAATCCTCTCCCGAGCAGGAGAAAAGGAAGTTAATAGTTAATAGAAAAAAGCACAGCCCGGCAAAAGCCAGGATGTGCCTTTTTCTTTTTTGGGGCATACTATGCAGATAGAAATAGAGAAAGTTTTACAATTTTTGGGGTGAGAAAAGTGACAAAATTACGGCACGATCTTCTACTGCTAACGATGGAAGTAGCAGAAGAACTACGCTGGGAAAAAGAAGAATCTAAAGCTACTAAGCTGAAAATGGAGCAAAAGCAGAAAGATATAGAGCAAGAAGACCTTAAAAGTAAGGTAATGAAAGAAAAATTAATTCCATCGGAAGTAGATCCAATTTTAGAAGAGGCCTCAGGAAGAACGATGGAAAACCTTAATCCTTAGTAACAATATTTTTTACGGCCAAAACCACCAAAAATCCAAAACAGAATCAAACCAATCAGGATAATGGCGATGATTCCTTCAACGCCCCAACCACCATAATGACTCATGATGACACCTCCCCCTGTGGAACAACTATATTACAAAGTATGCTGTCGACCAAGATATGGAAACAATAAAAAACCATGGCAAGGTTAGACAAAGGATTACATTTTTCCTTGCAATCAGTCATACCTTGCACTACACTAAACTTACAAATGGAATACATGTTGTTGGAGATGATCTTGTGGCAGTTCAAGCAGGTATTGTAGGATTACCTAACGTAGGAAAATCGACTTTATTTAATGCAATCACAAAAGCAGGCGCTGAAGCAGCTAACTATCCCTTTTGCACTATTGAGCCTAATGTAGGGATTGTGGAAGTGCCCGATCCAAGATTGGACAAGCTAACAGAAATGGTTAAACCTCAAAAAGTTGTACCAGCTGTTGTGCGTTTTGTCGATATTGCAGGACTTGTTCGTGGCGCTTCCAAAGGCGAAGGGCTAGGGAATAAGTTTTTATCTCATATTCGCGAAGTAGACGCTATCGTACATGTTGTTCGTTGCTTTGAAGATGCTGACGTAACTCATGTTGACGGAAAAGTATCGCCTAGTCGCGATATTGACACTATAGAACTAGAGTTAATCTTGTCAGATCTAGACGCCGTAGAACGTCGTATGGAAAGAGCCCGCAAACAATTAAAAGCTCAAGACAAGAAAGTCATGGCTGAAGTTGCGGTACTGCAAAAACTACAAGCTCTCTTCGAAGAAGAAAAACCAGTACGAGCCGGTGAGTGGACTAACGAAGAAAAAGAAATCATTAAAGGTCTTTTCTTACTTACAAGCAAGCCTGTACTTTATGTAGCTAACGTAGCAGAAAATGAATTAAATGAACCTGACAACGCAATGGTACAAGAAGTAAAAGCTCGCGCCGAGCGAGAAGGTGCTTATGTTGTAGTTATCTGCGCCAAAATTGAAGCAGAAATTGCTGAACTAACGGATCAAGAAGAAAGAGCTATGTTTCTTAGTGAGCTAGGCCTGACTGAATCAGGTCTTGATCGTCTTGTTCGCCAAACTTACTCTCTCTTAGGCTTAATTACTTACTTTACGGCAGGGGTGCAAGAAGTTCGGGCTTGGACAATTCGTAATGGCATGAAAGCACCACAAGCGGCTGGCGTGATTCACACAGATTTTGAACGAGGTTTTATTCGTGCTGAAGTTACAGCTTACGATGACCTCATGGCAGTAGGAAGTCAACTAGCGGCCCGAGAAAAGGGTCTGCAACGTTTAGAAGGCAAAGAGTACATAGTCAAAGACGGTGACGTTGTACACTTCCGCTTCAACGTCTAAGGCAGGTACTTTAACAAGATTAGGGCACTTGTTGGCCAAAGGAAAAGCAAGGAAAAGGTAAAGAAAGGGGTATTTCTATGTTGAACCGGGTAATTCTCATCGGCCGCTTAGGGCAAGACCCAGAACTTCGCCACACCAACAGTGGCACGCCTGTTTGTACCTTTAACATTGCTATTGATCGACCACAAAGTCAGGCTCAGCGACAATCTGGTGCTGAGAAGATTACTGATTGGATTAGAATCGTTGTTTGGGATCAACAAGCTATCTCTTGTTCACAGTACCTACATAAAGGGCGTCTAGTAGCTATTGATGGTCGTATTCAAATTAACAGTTGGACAGACCAGCAAAGTGGTCAGAAAAGATCGATGGCTGAAGTAGTAGCCGAGACAGTGCGCTTTCTCGAGAGAGGGGAAAACCAAGGGCAACAAAATGCTATGCCAGGGGGCTATGGAAGGCAAGCTTACGGAGGAGGCCAACCCCCTTATCCAGCTAATCCAAGCTATCCTGGAGGCCCAGGCGGTTCTTCTTTCCAAGGTGGACAAGCACCACACCAGGCACCGCCTTATCAGAACAAACCCTTCCAACCTTCAGCACCGCCACCGCTCAACCCAGGGCCTACTCATAATAATGATTTTCCTGACTCCTTCGGTAGTGAAATATCCTTCCCCGATCATGACGACAACAAAGACGACGATCTACCCTTCTAGAGCTAACTACCTTCTGTCTTGAGTAACAGCTAAGAAAAAAAGGTAGAGGTAACTATAAGAGAAACTAAAAGAAGTAAATATAAAGAAGTAACCAGAAAAGTCCCTGCTGGGCTTTAATACCTAGCAGGGACTTTTCTACTTGTGCAAAAAGGTAAAAAAGGTATAGAATAGAGTAAGATTATTTTAGCAATGTCGTGGAAAAATAAGGATAGTTAACTCCGTAGAGGGGGGAGCAGAAGTGCTCCCTTTTTTGCTAAACCTGTCGCGAGAAAGGAAATATTGAACTTTTTCTCGAATAGGTTTCTAAAGAGGTGAAGAAATGCCAACACGTACAATTGTAGAAAGTACCTTATTAGCAATAGTAACAGCCCTATTAGCTATTCTCGGAATTATCTTTTTACCTATCTCGCCTTTGATAAGTCTTTTCTGGACCGTCCCTATCGTCGTCGTAGTAGTGCGCCATGATTGGAATGCCGCTATTTACACCTTAAGCTTGTCCACAGCACTTATTGCAGTTTTCTTAGGACCAATGCCTGCTTTAATGATCTTTTTGCTCTATGGGGTCCTAGCAATAGCCTATGGATACGCCTTCCGTCACCTTTGGACGACCTTTCGGACGGCTTTACTGGGAATGGCAGTTTCTATTTTGACGACAGCTCTTTTTGTCCTCGCTGGTGTCTACTTAACAGGCTTCAGTCTAGCTGATCTAGAGGCACAAGTAGCTCTTTCTGTGGAGGAAGTAATCGAATTTTATCGTACCTCGGGCCTTATAGAACAATATGAACAACAAGGCATCACTGAAGAAGTGATGCGTGAACTATTTACAGACTTTCTAAGGCTCGTCAAAAACATGCTTCCTAGTATCTTGATCATTTACAGCTCTTTCGTGGCCTTGATGAATTTGCTTTTAGCGCGCTGGGTTATCCGTAAATTAACTTTGCCAGCTCCAGCCCTATCGTCTTTTAAAGAGTGGCGTTTGCCTTGGCACTTTGTCTGGGTAGTCATTACAGCACTAGCCACCTTATTAGCAGGCGATTACTGGGATATAGATTGGCTCTATCTGCTCGGTCTGAACATTCTTTATGTAATCTATCCCGTCCTTTTAATTCTTGGCCTGTCATTGCTTTTTTACATCTTAGAGCGGATTCCTTCTGCGCCTTTTATCTGGGTCTTTTTAACTTTCTTTACCTTAATGTTTTTCAAAGGTATGATGATTTTTCTGGCTACTTTGGCTGTATTTGATTTACTCTTTGACTATCGGGACAGCTTTGACAAATATATGGACTCGAAGAACTAGCAAGAGAGAAGGTGATCTGTTGTGTTTAAAAAGAATCGCCTGCTCATTTGGGTTCTTGGTTTTTCTACCATTTTGCTAGTCGCCTTGATCATTACAGTGCTAGCCTACTGGCACGTAGGGGCGGCTGGCATAGGCGTATTTGTACTTGCTTTAGCAGGGCTAGCTTTTCTTGACCAGCTTTACCGCAACGAAAGACATCTCCAGAAAAAAATCAAAGAGATGGAAAGCAAAATCGAGTTAGCGCACTTTGAGCTGTTAACAAACCTGCCTATAGGATTGGCTAATATTGATGCTGGTGGCTATTTGCTTTGGCACAATCATGAGTTTGCTAGGCTACTCGAGCGAGAAGGGCAGGTCCTGCAAGGCAAGATTCGCGCTTACTTACCAGAACTACACTTTAAGAAAAGCTCTCGCTTTAGTGAACTGCTATCATCGCGCCTGGTGATAGGAGAGCGCTTGATGAAAGTGTCCCTCTACTCCGGTCCTCGTAAAGAAGAGCGTATCTTAACTTTTGACGACGTTACCGATCTTGATCAAAGGGTAGCTCGTGAAGAAGGTCCTGTCATTGGAATTTGCCTCATTGACAACTTTGCTGAAGCTATACTGCCTTTAGAAGAAGAAGATAAGTCGGCAGTTCTAGCGGAAATTGATAAAATCCTCGGTGAATGGGCTTTAAGCATGGATGTATTCTTGCGCAAATTTGCCGAAGATCGCTATATTTTACTAATGACAGGCTCGAGCCTTCGTCACTGTCAGGCCCATAACTTTGAAATTCTCGATCGCATTCGCACCATTCAGTTAGAGAACAAGATTCCCATTACCCTTAGCATAGGCATTGGTTCTGCTGAAGAGTCCATGGTCGACTTAGGAAGGCTAGCTCGTAACGCCGTGGACCTAGCTCTTGGACGAGGTGGCGATCAAGTCGTTGTAAAAAGTGTGGAAAAAGTACACTTCTACGGTGGTAATACAGAAGCTGTGGAGAAGAGAACGAGGGTTCGCGTACGCGTAGTAGCTCGCTCACTGAAAAACTTGATCTACAATGCAGAAAACGTCATTGTAATGGGCCACGAAAATGCCGATCTTGATGCTGCTGGTTCAGCCCTCGGCTTAGCTCGAGCTGTTACAGTCATGGGCAAGCCTGTGACTGTACACTTAGATAGTCGAGGCGGTGCCCTCGAAAACTTACTGCACTTTATCAAAAAGAACGATGTCCTTGCCCGTCAGCTTGTCACAGCAGAAGAAGCTCTTGCTTCAGCTGGGGAAGGAACGTTACTTATTGTAGTCGACACTCACAAGCCATCTTTATTGCCTGTGCAAAGCATTTTGAAAAAAGTTGAAAAAATAGCCGTTATCGATCATCATCGACGAGGCACTGAATCGATTGAGCCTAACAATTTGCTTTATGTGGAAGCTTATGCTTCTTCTACTTGTGAGCTTGTGGCCGAATTGATTCAATACCTTGACGAAGAAATCGAACTGGGCCGTCTCGTCTCATCTGCTATGTTAGCAGGCATTACCGTGGATACGAAGAATTTTGCTTTTATGACTGGTGCGAGAACTTTTGAAGCCGCTTCTTATCTACGTCGAAGCGGTGCTGATCCTCAATTAGTACAATCTATCTTGCGAGATCCCCTTGATACAGTTGTACGCCGAGCGGCCATAGTAAAAAGTGCTGAAGTCTACTTTGAAACTATAGCTATTTCAGTACAGAAAGAACAAACAGCTCGTTCAGCTGTAATTTCCGCTCAAGCCGCTGATGCCTTGCTCGAAGTAGCAGGCATCAAAGCCTCCTTTGTCCTTCGTACTGATGGAAAAGGCACTGCTATCTCTGCTCGTTCTCACAACGAAATTAACGTACATGCCATTATGGAGCACCTCGGTGGCGGAGGTCACCTAACCATTGCTGGCGCTCAACTACCTGATATAACACCAGAAGAAGCCAAAGAAAAGCTCATTGTAGCTATTGAAGAATATCTTGGTGAACATCAAGAAGAGTAATTCTCGTCCTATGATTACTGAAACATTATAAGGAGGCCTATAGAAGATGAAAGTAATTTTATTAGAAGACGTTAAGAAATTAGGCAAAAAAGGGGACGTTCTAGAAGTCAAAGAAGGTTACGGCCGTAACTTTCTAATCTCCCGAGGCTTAGCTGTTGAAGCAAACAAAGGTAATATGAACAATCTTGAAAGGCAGAAGGCTAACGAAGAAAAGCGCAAAGAGCAGGAACTTCAAGCCGCAAAAGATCTGGGCCAGAAGCTCAAAGGAATTACCGTTAAGATTAAAGCTAAATCTGGTGAAGGCGGTCGACTCTTTGGTGCTGTAACGAATAAAGAGATTGCCGAAATTCTTGAAAAAGACAAGCGCATCAAAATTGACAAGCGAAAATTAGAACTGAAACAGCCCATCAAAGCACTGGGGCTTTACACCATCAACGTTAAAATTCACCCTGCCGTTGCAGAGGAACTAAAAGTTGAAGTTGTCTCCGAATAATTATCAAAGAGCTTTCTTTATAGGGAGCGATCGACCACAATAAGGGGGATCGTTGAGCCTGAGATAGGTTCGACCTGACGGAAAGAGGTAACGGAGCAATTATATGAAAAAATTCATGGAGAAACTGAGCAAAGCAGGAATATCGAGTCTCAATCAAGGTAAGAAAGACGACGAGTACTTGTTAAGACAAGTAGATGCTCTTTTTGAGATGCTTTCTGACTTATACGGTGCAGACAAAATCGTACTCAAAGCGACAAAGCTAGAGATACTTCCCTATATGCGCTCAGAACGACTAGAAGAGCGAGTGCTGGCTCTGCAAGCTCTAGTGCTAGGGCGAACAGAATCGCAAGAAGTACCGAGCAAAAAAGAAATACCAGCTCTTTTAGCGCAAGTAGAAGAAGAAATGGCCACCATTGTGGCTCGCCGTTCCATAGAAGAAAAGCTAGAAAAGCTTGTCGTAGAGAAGATGCAGGAGCGTCACGAAGAATATCTACGAGAAATCAAGTTACAAGTACTTAAAGAAAACAGCGGCCCCGAGACGGCACAGACTTTCAAAAGGCTGGCTTTACTTGAAAAGATGGAGCACATAGGCCTAACTCGTTCAGCTATGGAAGTTTTACGACCTCAGAAGCTTGAGGAAATCGTAGGTCAAGAACGAGCTATCCGCGCCCTTTTATCAAAATTAGCTTCGCCCTACCCACAGCATATCATCTGCTACGGACCGCCTGGCGTAGGAAAAACGACAGCGGCCCGCCTTGCTTTTACAGCGGCTAAAGAACGCAAAATTGTACCTTTTACCGAGAAAGCCCCTTTTGTCGAGATTGACGGCACTACCTTACGCTGGGATCCCAGAGAAGTGACTAATCCTTTACTGGGCTCAGTTCATGATCCCATCTACCAAGGTGCACGCAAAGATCTTGCTGACACAGGCATTCCAGAACCTAAACTAGGCCTAGTCACCGACGCACACGGCGGCATTCTTTTCATCGATGAGATCGGTGAGATGGACAGTATGCTCCTTAACAAACTGCTTAAAGTACTAGAAGACAAAAGAGTTTTCTTCGATTCAGCCTACTACGATCCTTCTGATACGAACATACCGCAGTGGATCAAAAAAATCTTTGAAACAGGAGCACCAGCAGACTTTATTCTTGTTGGTGCTACAACGCGAGATCCTTCTGAAATCAATCCAGCCTTACGATCTCGTTGCGCCGAAATCTTTTTTGAGCCTCTGACACCTACTGATATCCAAGAGATCATATACAATGCTGGTGAGAAGCTTGGTGTTACTATGGATCCTGTTGTACCAGAGCGAATTGCCGAGTATACCATCGAAGGACGCAAAGCTGTTAACTTACTAGCTGATACTTACAGCTTAACGCTCTATCAAAAAGAGAGTGGCGAAGATAGCTCGTCCATTCATATAGCCGAAGAAGACTTATTAGAAGTGTTAAGAACAGCACGTTTAAGCCCTTACGTGATCCAGCGGGGAGAAGCCAAAAGTGAACGGGGACGTGTTTTTGGTCTTGGCGTTACAGGCTTTGTAGGCTCGCTCATTGAACTGGAAGCAGTGGCTTTTCCAGTCGAAAATGAGAAGGGATCTATTCGCTTTAACGACACGGCAGGTTCTATGGCCAAAGACTCTGTCTTTAATGCATCCTCTGTCTTTCGCCATCTAACAGGAAAAGAACTTGACGATCATGATCTACACGTCAATGTCATTGGCGGCGCCAATATTGACGGTCCTTCAGCAGGACTAGCTATCTTTTTGGCTCTTTACTCAGCTGTAGAAGAAGTACCTCTCTGGCAAGACGTTGCTGTTACTGGAGAAATTTCCTTACGAGGCAAACTAAAAGCCGTCGGAGGTATTTTCGAGAAAATTTATGGCGCTCGTCAAGCTGGTATTCGCCGTGTGATTATTCCTAAAGAAAATAGCAAAGACATCCCTTCTGGACTTAAAGGCATCGAGATTGTGGCTGTTGATACAATTGAAGAAGCACTAGAACTAATTGTCGATCGGAAGAAGGTGCAAGAAGCGGCCGCTTCCTAGTTGACTCTAGCGACAAGACCATGCACAATAGAAAAATAAAGCAACTCAATCCCGGGCCTTTTTGCCCGGGTTTGCTGTCTTTTTCTTGGGGACGGAGGAAACTATGAGTACAATATTCGATCGTCTACCACCGCAGAATATTGAAGCGGAACAATCAGTTTTAGGCTCTATGCTTTTAGATGGCGATGCTGTTTATAAAGCTATGGAAATCTTGAAGCCTGAAGACTTTTACAAAGAAGCACACCGGTTGCTTTTTTCTACTTTAATATCGCTGTCACAGCGCGGGGAAGCTGTCGATCTGGTGACGGTAACTGAAGAATTGCGCCAGACTGGTCAACTTGAACGTGTAGGCAGTATTCCTTACATAATTGAACTCGGGAACGTTGTCCCTACAGCGGCTAACGTAGAACATTACGCTCAAATTGTTATAGAAAAGTCACTTCTGCGCCAAGTCATCAAAGCGGCTACGACAATTACCCAGAAAGGCTATGAAGGGGTCGAAGAAATTGATGAGCTCATCAATTCGGCAGAACAAGCTTTTCTAGAAATTGCTCAGCGTCAAAGTAATGATGGCATGGTGCCTATTCGTGAAGTCCTCGTACAAACTCTCGATAATATTGAGACTCTCTACAACCGCAAAGCTGATGTAACAGGGGTAGCTACTTTTTTTCGAGAGCTCGATCGCATTACATCAGGGCTTCAGCCCTCCGATCTTATAATTGTGGCCGCTCGACCGGCCATGGGTAAGACAGCTTTTTGTCTTAACATTGCTCAAAATGCCGCTGTTCGTAATAAAACCTCGGTAGCTCTTTTTAGTTTAGAGATGTCTCGAGAACAGCTTGTACAGAGGATGTTATCTTCAGAAGCTCTTATTGACCAACAACGCTTGCGTAACGGCGTTTTAACTGATCAAGATTGGGATAGCTTAACTAATGCCATGACACCTTTATCTTCTGCTCCTATTTACATAGACGACACAGCAGGTATTACCGTTATGGAGATGCGTGCTAAGTGTCGGCGCTTAAAGCAAGATAAAAATCTAGGCTTAATCATTATCGACTACCTGCAGTTAATGCAGGGCAGTGGTGGCAAACGAAGAAGTGAAAACCGTCAGCAAGAAATCTCAGAAATATCACGGTCTCTAAAAGCACTAGCTAGAGAGCTGAACGTACCTGTAGTTGCGCTTTCACAGCTTTCTCGTTCCGTAGAACAAACACCTGATAAAAAACCTAACTTAAGCCATCTACGTGAATCAGGTGCTTTGGAGCAAGATGCTGATATGGTTATGTTTATCTACCGAGAAGACTATTACTTTCCTGATACGGAGAAAAAAGGAATAGCTGAGATTATTATTGCTAAGCATAGAAATGGTCCCGTTGGCTCAGTGGAACTGGGCTTTTTGAAAGAATATACCAAGTTTGTCAATCGGGATTACCGATAATGAAGCTAGAATAGTGCATATTTCCAGTTCTGCCGTTGACTTTGTAGTCTTGCCTTTGTAGAATGGAAAGGGCCGGTCTTGCCCCAGGGCAAGGCTATTTTTGTGTATGGGGCATAATGTAACTAGAAAACGCTGACGACTTTTTGCGTCTTGGCGATTTTTATAAAAAAATTGATAGACCATTAGAAAATGAATACGTCGGGGGTGTAATGCTACATGTCATCGGTTATTTTAGTCGGTGCTCAGTGGGGCGACGAAGGAAAAGGAAAAATTACAGATTACTTAGCCCAAAAAGCAGATGTTGTTGTACGTTATCAAGGTGGTAATAACGCCGGCCATACTGTTGTTGTATCGGGAAAAGAGTACAAGCTTCATCTAATTCCATCAGGAATTCTTTATGGAGATAAACTCTGTGTCATTGGTAATGGCGTCGTTGTAGATCCAGCTGTTTTGATCAAAGAACTTGACTACCTAGAAGATTTAGGTATCTCCACAGCTAATCTGCGCATTTCAGGTAGAGCTCACTTGATCATGCCTTACCATATTCGTCTTGACCAAGTAGAAGAAGAGCGCCGTGGCGCTAACAAAATTGGTACAACTCGTCGAGGTATTGGTCCTGCTTACATGGACAAAGCGGCTCGTGTAGGCATTAGACTTGTCGATCTACTTGATGCAGCAGAATTTAGAGCTAAGTTAGAGCGGAACTTAGAGGAGAAGAATCATCTACTTGATCGAGTCTTTGACTCTGAAGGCTTTGACGTGGAAGAACTATTTACTGAATTCCAAGCTTATGCAGAAAGACTTCGTCCTTATGTAGCCGATACTTCACTGCTTTTAGACGAATATCGTAGAGAAGGAAAGAATATTCTTTTTGAAGGTGCTCAGGGCACTTTACTCGATATCGATCATGGTACTTATCCTTATGTTACTTCTTCTCATCCCATTGCTGGAGCCGCTTGTATTGGTGCCGGCGTAGGCCCTACCTCTATTGACAAAGTACTTGGCGTTGTTAAAGCTTACACAACAAGGGTAGGAGAAGGACCTTTCCCAACGGAACTGCACGACGAGATTGGTGATACCATTCGTAAGGCAGGTCATGAATTTGGCACTACTACAGGACGGGCTCGTCGCTGTGGTTGGTTTGATGCTGTCATCTTACGCTACTCTGTCCGTGTAAGTGGACTATCATCTATTGCCATTACTAAGCTTGACGTACTAGATCAGTTGCCTAAGATCAAAATTTGCGTCGGCTATCGCTATAATGGAAAACTAATCAAAGAGTTCCCTGATAGCTTATCTAAGCTGGCACAGTGCGAACCTGTTTATGAAGAAGTAGATGGCTGGATGACAGACACTACAGCTTGCCGCACTGTAGAGGAATTACCAGAAAAAGCTCGTCAATACATTAAGCGTTTAGAAGAGCTTTGTGAATGTCCCGCTTCCATCCTAGCTGTTGGCCCAGACCGTGAACAGACTATTATTGTAGAACCTTTGTTTGCCTAGGATTTTTGCATGAGCATCCTGCTAATTAACAGGGTGCTCCTTACTTTATTATCGCAACTTTAGGCCAGCGAGAGCAGGTGAATTGTCTAAGTTATGACAGAACAAAGCAGATTTCTATATCCTAAGCTTTCAGAATTCCAAAGTATGCGCCAAGCTCATTCCACTAAAGGGATACCGATTACATTAACCATAGACAGACCTGAGCAATTAACAGTTCCAGCTACTTATGCTCACTTTTGTCCTACTGGAACTATCGGCCTCTTGCTAGAAAGTAGTAGGCAAAACAAAGAGTCCGGTCGTTATTCTCTTCTGGCCTTAGATCCATACAAAGAATTTCGTTCTAAAGGTTTTCAGATATCGATCCGCGAAAAAGAGGGAAAGAATAGCCTTGCACCTCGTCCATCTTTACCTTTTGGTACAGCGCCTGGAGAAGTAGTCGAAGAAGTTGCTAATCCCATGGAAAGGCTACGCCAAGAATATAGCCAGAGACCAGTCTATGCTTGGTCAGGAAGTCCTAAATTTACTGGAGGCCTTGTCGGTGGTCTAGCTTACGATATGGGTCGCCATTTTGAGCGCCTTCCTGATGAAACTCTAGATGATCTTGCTTTACCAGATATGCTCTTTTACTGGGTCGATGAAGCCATCATTTTTGACCATCTAGAAGATCAGCTAATTCTACTTGCCCTACAATGGCCTACAGAAACATATGAAGAAACGGTGCAACGGCTCTATGAACGGGCTGAGCAAATTAAAGATATCAGGCCGAAAATAGAAGGAAAATGGCAAGATAAGAAAAAAGCTTATGAAGAGACCATTTCTGTTCAACCTAACATCACAGCAGAGCGTTTTTCAGAAATGGTAAAAATTTGTCAGAACTATATCAAAGCAGGCGATATTTTCCAGGCCAATCTTTCTGTTCGTCTAGCAACAACTGTGACAGCAGAAGCTTGGACGGTTTACCAGATTTTGCGCGAACTTAATCCTTCTCCTTATAGCTGTTACTTAGATTTTGGAGACTGGCAAATGGTCAGTTCATCACCAGAACTGCTGGTAAAGCTACAAGCGGGTATAGCAGAGACTCGTCCCATAGCAGGTACTCGCAAGAGAGGCCAAACAGCAGAAGAAGACAGAGCTATGGCTGATGAGCTTTTGTACAACGAAAAAGAATCGGCTGAGCATGTAATGCTCGTCGATCTTGAACGAAATGATCTAGGGCGCATCTGTCAATACGGCACTGTAGAAGTAGATCAGTTTAAGGTAATTGAATACTACTCCCATGTTATGCATCTTGTTTCTAACGTCCGCGGCACTTTGCAACCTCATCAGGATGCTTTTGACCTTATCCCAGCTGTTTTTCCTGGTGGCACAATTACAGGAGCTCCCAAAATTCGTTCTATGGAGATTATTGAAGAATTAGAACCGACAAAGCGCTCTTTTTACACAGGCTCTATCGGTTTCATAGGTTTTGATGGTACTATGGAGTTAAACATTGTCATCCGAACTTTGCTCTTCAAGGAAGGCCGGGCCTACGTGCAGGCCGGTGCTGGCATTGTGGCAGATTCTATTCCTGAGAGGGAATACAAAGAATCGCTTCGCAAAGCAGAAGCCTTGCTCAGAGCTGTAGAGATTGCTGAGACAGAAGGATAGTTATAGGAGAGTAACAATGACAGCATGAGAAGGAGGCTAAAAGCAAGTGTCACTCAAAGAAGCCTTCAAGCCGGAAGGAATCGTCTTTCATAACGGCTTATATAAGCCTGCTCTAGAAGCAAGGGTAAGCATTTACGATCATGGTTTTCTTTACGGCGATGGACTTTTTGAAACAATGAGAGCTTACAATAGTCGTGTCTTTGCTTTAACTTCGCACCTACAGAGGCTATATGGTGGTCTAGCCTGCTTAGGCTTTAATCTTGAAGAATTCCCCTACACGATGCCCCAACTAGCCGAAGCTATCGAAAAGACGGTGACCATAAATAGCCTGACTGAAGCTTACGTTCGAATTACGGTAACTCGTGGTGAAGGACCACCTGGCCTTGACCCCGAGCTCTGCTTTAAACCTAACGTGGTCATTATTGCCCGGCCAGTACGAGCTCTGCCTCCTTCAGAGCGACCTGTAGGTATTCGTTCTGCTATCGTACCCATTCGTAAACCTTCGCCAGCCTCCCTAGATCCAGCTCTTAAGAGCTTGAACTACCTGCCGAACATTATGGCCATCATGGCGGCTCGCGCCGTAGGAGCTGAAGAAGGCATCTTGCTTAATGAGCAAGGTTTTATTGCTGAGGGAACAGTGAGCAATATTTTTTGGATTGCCAACAAGACAGTTTATACTCCTTCGCTAGGCGTCGGTATTTTACCAGGCATCACACGTGATACGGTTATAGAAGTGGCCAAAGATTTAGGCTTTGACTTCCAAGAGGGCTTCTACACTATTAGCCATCTTTATAGTGCTGAAGAAATTTTCTTCACCAATTCAGGCAGTGAACTTCTTCCCGTAGGGTACATTGATGGTCGACCTGTGGGCAACGGTCGTCCCGGTAAGCGCACTTGTCACCTCTGGCAAAAATACCGGGAAAAAGTATGGCACGAGATTGGAAGCCGCCTAAATAGAACAGAAGCGTAAAAGTATAGAATTTATAAAAAAAGTTGTTGACACCTGCTTAGTTATTCTGTATACTTTGTACTTGTCAGGCGCTCAGGACATGCAAAGAAATCAAAATTGTGCCTACCAAGTAATCGATCCATTAGCTCAGCTGGTAGAGCACCTGACTTTTAATCAGGGTGTCGCTGGTTCGAGTCCAGCATGGATCACCATTTATGGCCCGTTGGTCAAGTGGTCTAAGACACCGCCCTTTCACGGCGGTAACAGGGGTTCGAATCCCCTACGGGTCACCACTTTATTTGGGCGATTAGCTCAGCTGGGAGAGCACCTGCCTTACAAGCAGGGGGTCGGCAGTTCGATCCTGTCATCGCCCACCATACTTTGGAGCTGTGGTGTAGAGGCCTAACATGCCTGCCTGTCACGCAGGAGACCGCGGGTTCGAATCCCGTCAGCTCCGCCATTAATTAACTTACAAAAGGGCCTGTTTCCAGTTTTAGCTGGGGGCGGGTTCTTTTTTTGTGCTCAAAAGGTACTCTATGCTGGGGGAAGGGTGTCTATAATTCCCTCCGCTCTGGACTTGTGCTACGCCGTTACCGCCAACAAGTTGGCGACGGCCAGAAACAGATTTGACAGAAGCCCCTGAAAAAGGTATGCTTTGGGATAAAATGGACACCATGGAATGTAGAAGTAACAACAAAAGTCAACAATAAGAATTAGCAATAAGGAGGCTACCGCAGTGCCCGATCCGATTGCTTTTCATATAGGTCCTATCTCTGTGCACTGGTATGGCATTATCATCAGTAGCGCATTGTTAATTGGTACTTACTTAGCTCATCGTGAGATGATTAGGCAAGGGCTTGATCCTGATTTTCTCTACAACCTTGTGCTCTTTGGCACGCCATTAGCACTTATTGGTGCAAGGCTTTATTATGTTGTTTTCAACTGGCAGTACTACGCTAATGATCCACGGCAAGCTTTCTTTATCTGGCATGGTGGGTTGGCCATTTATGGCGCTTTGATTACTGCTTTTATTTTTGGCTGGTACTACACTCGTAAGCATGGTTATTCTTTTTTTCAAATTGCAGATATTGCCGCTCCGTCCCTGATCATTGGTCAAGCTATTGGTCGTTGGGGTAATTTTGTGAATCAGGAAGCTTATGGTTATCCTACCGATCTGCCTTGGGCGATGATGATTGCTGGCGAGATGCGTCATCCTACTTTTTTGTATGAATCGATTTGGAATTTTGGCGTATTTGGCTTGCTTCTCTACTTACGTCGCCATCGTCAGGTGCGACGAGGTGAAGTCTTTTTTGCTTACCTGGCATTATACTCTTTAGGGCGCTTTTGGATTGAAGGCTTGCGTATGGACTCTGAAATGATTGGTGAATTTCGCCTAGCCCAGGTGCTTGCCATCATCTTTATAGCTCTCGCCGCTTTTCTAGTCTACTATCGTCGCAACAAAGGCTTAGCAAATGAGCCAGCTACGCCCCTAGAGGTGAAAGAAAGTAAGTAGGTCTGGAGCTATTTACCCTTTTGCATGGAAATGCTATAATAATGGTTAGATTTTTTGGCAGTCCTAGGAGCAAGGGGGGATTTTTTGATGGGCAAGCATATTTTCACAATACAGAAGGGTTCCTTACAACAAACTGTTGAGACAGGCGGCTGTGGTGAGTGTCAAACTTCCTGCCAATCAGCCTGCAAAACATCTTGTACCGTAGGCAACCAGGTATGCCAGAAGGCATAGCGCGAACATAGAGTCGGTAGGCCCCCTATTCGCAACAAAGACGGATAGGGGGTACTTGTTTATAATTGCTATAATTTGGAACATACTAACAAAAGGGACGATTAAATATGACAACAATGAAAAGTGACGCCTCAGCTAATCGCTACTGGTGGACAGATTTGCAAGGCTATGACTTTACAGCTCATATCCTTACTTTTGCTTGTGGTGATCTTGCTTTTGTCTATGACGTTAACTCTAACTCGCTTCATCGCTTAGATCGGCCAGCTCAACAGATCGTAGAAGCACTGATTGATAATCGAGGAGATGTTAATGCGGCAACATCTCAACTGCTTTGCGAATACCAGCTCTCTTCAGAGCTTATTGAAGAAATTTTTGCTGAACTAGGAGAATTAAAAAAAGCAGGTCTGCTCTTTACTAAAGACGACCTAGCTAGAAGGTATAGCTATCAAGGCAGTGAGCTAGCCAAAGTAGAAAGAATAGATACGGAAGAAGAAATTGTATCAGAAGCCTATAAGCCCATAGTGAAGGCACTCTGCATGCATATAGCCCACGATTGCAATTTGCGCTGTACTTACTGCTTTGCTGGGACAGGACCTTTTGGTGGCGATCGTAGCCTGATGTCTTTAGAAACGGGACAAGAAGCGATTGAGTTTTTGCTTCGTCACTCTCAGGGAAGAAGGCATATAGAAATCGACTTTTTTGGCGGAGAGCCTCTGTTGAACTTTGCTGTTGTCAAAGATTTAGTAGCCTATGCTAAGAAGAGGGCGGCAGAAGAAGAGAAAGTGCTCAAGCTAACTCTTACGACAAACGGCCTTTTGCTAGACGATGAAACAACTCGCTTCTTAAACGAAGAAGGATTATCGGTTGTACTTTCCTTAGACGGTCGTCCTAACGTTCACGATGCAATGCGTCCTTATATTGATGGGCAAGGTTCTTACGAAGAAGTTGTAGAGAACCTGCAAAAATTTGCCCAATCGAGGCAGAACCAGGACTACTATGTGCGCGGCACTTATACTCGTCATAACCCTGATTTTGCTGCCGATGCTTTACACATTCATGATCTCGGTTTTGTCCATCTTTCTGTAGAACCTGTTGTTGCCTCGCCACAAGATGGTTATGCCTTAACTATGGAAGATTTGCCGCAAATTGATGAACAGTATCGCATTCTTGCTGAAGAGATTCACCGGCGCAAGCAAAAAGGTGAAGAATTAAACTTTTTTCACTTTCAACTAGATTTAGCTGAAGGACCTTGTCTGGCCAAAAGGCTATCAGGTTGTGGTGCCGGCTTTGAGTATATGGCAGTAGACCCTAAGGGAGATCTTTATCCTTGTCACCAGTTTGTAGGTCAAGAAAAGTTCAAACTAGGTCACGTCAGCGGAACAATAGAAGGCCAGAGTCAAGAAGTTTGCCGAGTTTTTGCTGATGCTCATATCTATCACAAACAAGGTTGCCCTAGTTGCTGGGCCCGTTTTCTCTGTTCCGGCGGCTGTCACGCTAACAATGAAGCAGAAAGCGGCGATCTGCGCATTCCTTCAAAAATTGGCTGTGAATTAGCCCGTATTCGCTTAAAGTGGGCCCTTTACGCTAAAGTACTTATGGAGGCAGAGGCTCAATAGTGCTTATCTACAATGTAAGCAAAGGAGGTCCTTCGGTAAGTGAGTTCTATGCAAGCAAGTAACAAAGAAGGCCAGCAAAAAGTGCTTTCAGCTTGTCCTCTTCGATGCTATGACCTTTGTTCTTTTCAGGTTCATCTTGAAAATGGCCAGATTAGCGCCCTTGAAGGTAATGCAGAACATATGGTTACGAAAGGCTTTCTCTGCTCGCGGGCAGAAAAGCTTCTCGAACGTCACAACAGCATCGATCGCATCACAAGTCCTTTGCTAAAAAAAGAAGGCCGTTGGCAGAAATGTAGCTGGGAAGAAGCTATGGCAATTTTGGCTGAAAGCCTTGATAAAGCTCTAGTCAAAAGCGGACCTGCTTCTATTCTCCACATACCTAACTATGCTTCTACAGGACTGCTTAAGAAGCTAGATAGACGTTTTTTCAACGCTTTAGGTGCTGTCACTAGGCTTAGTGATAACTCTGCGTATAGTGTAGGCATAAGTGCCCAGAAAGAAGATTTTGGCTCTTCACAATCACCAGCTTGGGCCGATCTCGTGCGCTCTCGCACCATCATTATCTGGGGCCGTCAAGTAGCCAACACCAACATTCATCTCTTGCCTTACCTAATGGAGGCCAAAGAAAAAGGTGCACAAATAATTGCCATAGATCCCCTTTTGCCAGCCTCTCAGGAAATAATTGATCAACATATAGCTATTCGACCTGGGACAGATGGCTTATTAGCTCTAAGCATGGCTCAAGTTATTTTAGCTGAACGTTGGTGGGACAGTGAATTTATAGCCCAGCATGTAGAAGGCTTTGAAGCTTATGTAGGAGCGATAGCTGAACTAACACCGGAAAAAGTGGCATCTACTGTAGGCATAGAAAGTAAAACAATATACGAATTAGCGCGGCGCTATGCTCGTTCTGGCCGTACGTCAGCTATCATTGTTGGTGCAGGATTACAAAAATATCAACATAGTGGCCATACAGTACGAGCCATGCATAGTCTAGCTATGCTTACCGGTCAAATCGGCTTACCTGGTGGTGGAGTCCACTTGGCCACGGAGCAAGCAGGCTTCATGGGTAGAGAGCTTACAGGAGAAGGAACAGCAGACTTAGCCCACTATGTTCATGGTGCTAACTTAGCTAGTGAGATTTTGCTGAGAAATCAAAAGAATAAAGCAGAAGAAGCTTCCGTACCTCTAGAGGTTGCTATTGTGGCAGGAGCTAATCCAGTTAATCAGTTAGCCGATAGCAACAGCTTTTTGGAAGCCTGGCATAGCGTTCCCTTCAAAGTAGTTATTGACTTTTACTTGACTGATACAGCTAGTAGCGCCGATCTAGTCTTACCGGCAGCTACATCTTTTGAAGCTGACGACTTGTACTATAGCCCCTGGAATGACTATGTTCATTACCAGAGTGCAATTGTAAAGCCGCGAGGGCAGGTCCGTGCAGAGTACAGCATCTGGCAAGAGTTAGCACAGCGCTTGCAGAGCAAGGCTTCGGCACTTCAGCAAGATCAAGCCTTTTGGGCTCAAGGGCCGGAAGACTGGTTTAAGCAAGTTGCCATACAAAGCGGACTGAACCTAGAGGCTCTAAAAAAAGCACCAGCTCTTAACCCCTACAGGCAAATCCGGCCTTATCAAGATCGAAAATTTTCCACACCGTCAGGCAAAGCTAGACTGCTACCAGAGCAAGATATCTTAAGACTTGTACAAGCATGTCAGATGGTCAAAGGAAAAAGTAAGAAAAAACAATATCAACTGCTCACACTTCATTGCCAGGGTCGCCACAACTCGCAGTTATGGTTTGAAGACAAGGAAATGGACGAGAGCAACAACAATGATCTTTGGTTGTCGCCTGAAGAAGCTAGAACTGCAGATTTACGTCCCGGTGACGACATTCTTGTGGAAACAGACCAAGGCAACCACCTTTTTTCCCTTCGTGTGGATGAGAAAGTGCCGGAAGGCCTCGCTGTTGTTTACCAAGGCTTACCTCATCGAGAAGGTGGGGGAATTAATAAATTAACAAAAGCTTTAGCAACTGACTTAGGACAAAGCATAGCTTATCATCAAAATTTTTGTGAAATAAAAAAAGTACCACGGGCAGAGATGATTCGTTAAGAAAACGAATCATCTCTGCCTACCAAGGAAAGAAAAAACAATAATGAATAAAGTAAATAAATACCAAAGAATGGTATTTATTATCAAAGTGTAAAAAAAATCTTCCTTTTTCTAAAAAAAAACGCCCAAAAAGGGAACTTTTTGTGTTTACCCGGATATTCTTGCCATGCTATAATGACAAAGGTTTCCCGAGTAAAAAGCAAAAAGTTCACAACCTTCTGTGAGAAAGGTTGGGAGGGGGGCGCGAATGTCCAGAGATCAAGAAAGAGCAATGTTTGACTTAAATGCTCTAAAACAAAAAGCTTTGGAAATCAAGTCGTCTATAGCGAAGGTAAAAGATAACAAACTGGCTTTAAAAGTGGGAGTTGCTGTCGCTAGTCTTGCTTTAGTAGGCAGTTTTTTTGCGTTTTCAATTGGAGATTCATCCCTTTCAGGCCCTGGGAAAGTAGCCGCTTCTAATCAACAAGAAGTGACTCAACAGGCTTGTCAAGTCATTGTCAATGGAGAGCCGCTCTTTGTTGTTGCTTCTACAGAAGAAGCAGATAAGCTAATCAAGCAAGCTAAATACTATTTCTCCTACATGCAAGCTCCACAAGGAACGGAAGTATTAGATGTACGATTGAAAGAACCTGTAGCTTACGAAGAAGTAGAAGTGGCCCCAGAAGAGATCATACCTTATGAGGAAGCACTTAGCTTACTCACGGAAGGTAAAGACGAAAAGCTTCGTTACGTTGTAGAAGATGGTGACAACCTTTGGACCATTGCCAACAAACACGGCATGAACTGGATGGAACTACGCTCAGCTAATAGCCATCTTAACAACGAAGATCAACTCAAAATTGGTGATGAGATTTTCCTTAATAAACCTACATATTATTTGACTGTCCTTACTACCTTTAAGGTACAGGCGGAAGAAGCAATACCCTTTCAGACGGAAGTAAAAAGAGATAACAGCCTTCGTGCAGGCAACGTAAAAGTCCAGCAAGAAGGGCAAAGAGGTACAAAACTCGCTACATATATCGTCAGCAAGGCTAATGACTTACAACTTGAAAACAACTTGATTGAAGAGAAAGTCATACAAGAACCAGTAACTCGCGTTGAAGTTAGGGGCAACCAGGCCGTACAAGTAGCTTCCCGTGGTAGCACTGCAAGCTATAATGGTGGTGGAAATGGCACTCTCTCATGGCCTACTCAAGGTCGTCGAATTACTTCAGGCTTTGGCAATAGAGGCCGTGAGTTCCACACAGGTATGGATATCGATCTGAACACAGGAGACCCTATTTATTCAGCAGGTGACGGCGTAGTTGTATTTGCCGGCTGGAATGGTGGTTACGGCAACATAATTACCGTCGATCATGGTAATGGACTACAGACTCGTTATGCCCATCTATCCCAAATTAACGTATCTGTAGGACAAAGTGTCAGCCGTGGTGCTGTTATTGGACGAGGTGGTTCTACAGGTCGCTCCAATGGACCACATCTTCATTTTGAAGTTCTTCGTAATGGAACAGCTCAGAACCCACGAGCGTTTCTAAATTAAAGCATCAAACATATTATATTAAACAACGTGGCGATATATCTTCTTAGGAGTACCTGAAGATATATCGCCTTATTTTCTATCTATATATACTTATATCGTATAAAGAGAGTAAACCGGATCAGAATGTTAACAGGTTGCTCAAGTTATGAGATGGTAATGATAGGAGTGAGAGAATGGTTAACTTTCCAGCTCTGCAGACTATTGCCATGGTAGGCTTATCGGACAAAAAAGAGCGTCCTAGTTACCAGGTAGCAAAATATCTAAGAGCCCAAGGTTATAGAGTTATTCCAGTAAATCCTGCATTAAAAGAGCTTTTTGGAGAGAAAGCATATCCCGAGCTACAAGCTATTCCACCAGAAATAAAAATTGATGTGGTAGACATTTTTCGTCGTTCTGAAGAAGTATTACCTATTGCTCAACAAGCAATAGCCCGAAAAGTTCATCTCTTATGGCTTCAAGAAGGCGTTATTAGCGAGTCAGCAGTTGCTCTTGCAGAGCAAGCTGGCTTAACAGTAGTCATGAACCGCTGTATGAAAAAAGAATATGCCGCCTGGTTACTGCAAGAGCAAAAAAATATTTATGATGTTATCATTGTTGGCTCAGGACCTGCAGGCTTGACGGCCGCACTCTATAGTGCTCGCTCAGGACTCAAAACAGCGCTTTTTGAAGGGCAAACTCCAGGTGGGCAAGCGGCAACAACAGAACTACTGGAAAACTACCCCGGATTTGATAAAGCAGTCTCGGGGCCTGATCTAATGATCCGCTTTTTAACACAAGCTCTGCACTTTGGAGCCACATTGATTACAGAAGAAGTTGTGCAAGCTAAATTGCAAGGACCTATGAAAGTTTTAACAACAATGGCCAATAACAGCTACTTTGCACGTTCTGTTATTATTGCTACAGGAGCTCGCTCCAAACCTTTAGGTGTAAAAGGAGAAGAGACTTTTCATGGTCGTGGCCTTTCTTATTGCGCCACTTGTGACGGAGCTTTTTTCAAAGATCGGAAAGTTGTTGTAGTCGGTGGTGGAGACTCCGCCGTTGAAGAAGCAATATATCTTACTAAGTTTGCTTCCCAAGTTACGATTATCCATCGTCGCGATCGACTAAGGGCAAGTAAAATTCTGCAAGAACGAGCGAAAGCAAACCCCAAAATACAGTTTATTTGGGATAGCGTCATTGAAGAAATTGCAGGCGATCAGCAAGTTGAGAAAGTGCTGATCAAAAACGTAAAAACAGGTGAAAAAGGATGCTACCCTTGCGATGGACTATTTGTCTATATTGGTCATGCACCATCTCTAGACTTTCTTGGTGGCGCTATTGAACTATCGGTAGATGGATATATTACAACTAATAGTAACTTAGCAACTAACATAAGTGGCGTCTTTGCTTGTGGTGATGTAAGGAACACTCCTTTGCGGCAAGTAGCAACAGCTGTCGGTGATGGAGCTATTGCGGCTATGGCAGTGGAAAAATATTTATCTTATCAGGAATAATCATTTGTGATATAATTACATTTATGCTATCTCTAAAGAAGAACAAAACAATCCATTAACTGATGGACTGATCATAGAAAGGATGAAAAAGGTGTTCAACAAAAATCGTACTTTCGTAACGGTCACGGCTATCATCCTCTCCATTGGACTGCTTGGCAGTACCCTCGCTTTTACTCTTTTTTCTCTACCCATTGGAGCAGACCCCACAACTAACCCTGAAGCATATGAAGAAAGATTGCTACAAGATATTCAACTCATGGAAGAAGAAGTCGAGCGCGACCCTTCTTATCACCAAGGTTGGATTACCCTAGGCAACAACCGCTACGATATGGGCCGCTTTAAGACCCTTGGCGGTGACATTGAAGCAGGCGAAGCTTTTTATCGACAAGCTGTAGAAGCTTATCAGAAAGCTCTAGAATTTGACGAGAGCAATACGGACGTTCGTGTTGATATGGCTACCTCTGCTTTTTATGGCGGACTTCATGACGTAGCTGAGGAAAACTTCCAAATTGCTATAGAAAAAGACCCTAAGCATGTTATTGGTCCCTTGAACTACGGAATCTTTCTTATTGAAGTGCGACAGGATTATGAAAGCGCCAGAGACAACTGGGCTAGAGCTTTGACACTTAATACAACGAAAGAACAATCAGATTTTCTCAAAGAATTAGTAGCTTACGCCGAATCTGCTATTGCTAGTGCTCCTCCAGGCGCACCAGCAGGAATGCAACAACCTGATCTAACGGGCCTCTTTGACTTAGAAATTGAAGAAGGTCAGTTTGAGGGAGCGCAATCTGCCGAAGTAACGGAATAGCATAAAAGAAGAAGTTCAATTTCTTGAATAAGTTAAAGACCAGCAAAGGTGAAAGGCCTTTGCTGGTCTTTTTTTGCATTCAATCCAGCCATTTACTAGCCATAAAAAGGCCTGCTCCTGCTATAATGGGATAGCTTCCGGGGAAGGATAATTAGTTTTTGGAAAAGAGGAGAAGCAGATGGGGGAAAAAGTTAATCTTTTCTTCTGGCTCTTTGCTGTTACCATGGCCCTAATATTGCTGATGCTCTTCTGGCGTCAACAAGTTGATTTAAGAGCAGGCTTTTCTCTCTCTACAACGATTACGCAGGTGCAACAGAAAAGTTATACTCTTTACCGTCAATACAAATTGCATCAAGCAAGCAAAGAAACAGATAGTTGGTATCACTTAGAAGGTGAAAGCGTAAACTTACGTTACAAAAGTAGCTCTGTAGAAGAAGCAACTTTGTTATTACAACAGACAGAGTCTATCTATGAAGAATTAACCAAAGTAATGAATTATCAACCGCAAAATAAACCACTCGTCCTAATCTACAAAGATCGAGATTCCTTTAACCAAGTTTTTGGCTGGAATGATGAAGCGGCTCTAGGTGTCTACTACGCTGGCGTTGTTCGCCTACTGTCGCCACAGAATTGGAGCAGTAGCAGTAATGGGGGTGCAAGTGATAATTCTGTTATCATAGGCCCTATGGCTCATGAACTAGCTCATCTTATTCTAGATTATCGAACAAGAGGCAATGTTCAGCGCTGGTTTACAGAAGGTGTAGCCCAAGACATGGAGAGAGCTTTTACAGGCTACACACTGCAAGACCCTGCTCCAGGTTGGTCACATCGACTATACCCCTGGGAAGAGATGGACCGCCTTTTTGATAATTTACCAGACCAGAAATTAGCTTACCGTCAATCTCTCCTCGCTTTTGATACCATCGAAGCAGAAAAAGCTGGTGCCATGGCTGAGATCTACCATGACTTAGCCAAAGGGCATAAAATAGAAGAAGCTATCTATCGGGCCACAGGCTGGACCTGGTCAGAATTTACGGGAAAAGTACAGGAAAAAGCTTATTCAGCCGAAAGTCAGACTGCTCTTTTTCAATAAGGGCAGTCCTTTTTTCTTACCATGGCAGGAATCGTAAGAGAGTAAGAGAAATATAAATGCTTTGGGTTTATTTTTTGCAATGGCCAAGCTCCTGGTAACACAAGAAAGGGGAACGATGTTCTTTGGGTAAACTTATCGTTCAAGGGGGTACGCCCTTAGAAGGGTCTGTATCCATCAGTGGAGCAAAAAATGCGGCGCTGGCTTTACTGGCGGCTTCTTTTATGAGTCGCGGAGAAATTATATTAGAAAACATTCCCGAGATCACCGATGTCAACGTAATGCTTGATATTTGCATAGAAATGGGCGGGCAAGGAGAATGGATAGGTCCTGGTGCTGTTCGCCTCGTTGTACCTGATACAATCGCATGCAAAACACCATACAAACTAGCTAAAAAGCTACGAGCTTCTAACCTCTTGCTAGGTGCACTAGTCAGTCGTTTCGGTTGGGCAGAAGTGGCCTTGCCTGGCGGCGATAATATTGGGACGCGTCCCATGGATTTACATATTAAAGGATTATCAGCTATGGGAGCTAGTCTTGCTATTGAACATGGCTACATCTGTGGCGGTGCTCAAGGTAGCAAAAGGCTTCGAGGCGCTAAAATTTATCTGGACTTCCCCTCTGTAGGAGCAACCAAAAATATTATGCTGGCCGCATCGTTAGCTCGTGGCCAGACCCTGATTGAAAACTGTGCTAAAGAGCCTGAAATTGTTGATTTAGCTAACTTTATCAACTCCATGGGCGGTAAAATTCGCGGAGCTGGTACAGATCTAATCCGTATTGAAGGTGTAGAAGCTCTTACAGGTACGCGCTATGGCATTATTCCTGACCGTGTAGAAGCAGGTACTTATATGATTGCGGCGGCGGCCACGAAAGGTAAAGTTCTAGTAGAAAATGTGATTCCAACACACTTGCACGGTGTTACGGCTAAGCTACGCGAAATCGGTGTAGAGGTAGAAGAAAAAGACGATGCCATATTTGTCGATGGCAGTGGAGATTTTAAGGCTGTTGATGTAAAGACCCTACCTTATCCAGGCTTTCCTACCGATATGCAGTCTCAGGTAATGGCTCTTTTGACTATCGTACCAGGTACAAGCATGATTGTAGAAAATGTTTATGAAAATCGTCTGCGCGTTGTTGATGAATTGCAACGTATGGGCGCACAAATCAAAATTGAAGGACGCACAGCTATCATTGATGGCGTACCTTGTCTTTCGAGCGCTCAGGTTAAAGCCTCAGACCTACGTGCCGGTGCCGCTTTGCTTATTGCAGGTATGACAGCAGAAGGGGAAACGGAAGTTTGTTGTGCCTATCATATTGATAGAGGCTATGAAAAGCTAGAAGAAAAACTGACTGCATTAGGTGCTAAGATTCGTCGAGCCTGACTAGGATAGAAGATTCGTAACTAAAGAAAGTAGTGACATCATTGCAGTGTCTGCAAGAGAAGATCACCATACCAGGTGGTCCTACAGTTCAGATGACCCGTATTGCTAACGTAGAAGCCCTAATCGATCAAGCTCAGGAAGTTGACGATTTGCCTTTTTGGGCAGAGCTCTGGCCATCTGCTTTAGCTCTGGCTTCCTACCTCTGGCAAGCTGAAAAGCTTGATCTGCCTCAACAAAAAATTTTAGAATTAGGCTGTGGCCTTGGCTTAGCTGGTATTGTTGGGGCTCTCAAGGGAGCTAAAGTAACGCAAAGTGACTTTATTCCTGCGGCTTTGCAATTAGCCGCTGAAAACAGTCGCCAAAATGGTGTAGAAACGACACAAATTCAAGCAGACTGGCGTAGCTTTCCTCCCTTAGGGACTTTTTCTCTGATTATTGGTTCTGATATTCTCTATGAACCAGAAGTGCATAGAGCACTCCAAAAAGTGATTGACCAACATCTTTCACCAGCAGGTCAACTCTTACTTACCGACCCAGGACGACAAGGCGCACAAGAGTTTCTGCAAGCTTTTCGTGATAGCTGGCAGATTGAGCAAATTAAACAGCCCATTCATCTAGATGGTAAAGACTATACTATTGACTTGTATTGCCTGCGGAGGAACGATGCGATACACCACCTTAGCTAGCGGTTCGAGCGGCAACGCCACTTATGTAGAGAACAAAGCAAGTCGGATTCTTGTAGACGCCGGCTTAAGCGGCAAAAAAATCGAAAAAGGTCTTTGCGATCTAGGTGTCGATCCCTCTGAAATTGACGCCCTAGTAGTGACTCATGAGCATACCGATCATGTCCGAGGCGTCGGTGTGTTAGCTCGTCGTTATGGTTACAAAGTATACGCTACCGAAGGCACTTGGAAAGGCATGAAGAAAGTCATAGGAAAGGTAGAAGAAAGCCAGATCTGTACTGTAAAAGTAGACGAAAAAGTTGCTTTTCAGGATCTAGACATGGAAATCTTTCCGACACCCCATGATGCTTGTGAACCCATAGGTCTTACTTTTGATGATGGCAAAAGCCGTCTTGGTATTGCTACCGATGTGGGTTATGTAACACGCGCTATGGGGCGAAAGCTTCTAGGATGTGAAGCCTTGATTTTTGAGTCTAACCACGATCGGAAAATGTTGATGGAAGGACCTTATCCAGCTAGCTTAAAAAGGCGAGTCGCTAGCAAAGAAGGCCATCTATCTAATGAAGAAGCAGGGCAAGTTTTAGCTAAGCTTTGCGATGGTGGTACTAAGCAAATCATGCTAGCCCATCTTAGTGCTGAAAATAATCATCCAGCCCTCGCTCTAGACACAGTAAAAACTATTTTGCAACAGCAAGGTTACAGTGTTAATAAAGCAAGAAGTCAGGCAGAACAGGGTTGTCTCTTTTCTAGCGAAGAAGAAAAAGAAAAAGAGTCAGACCTGAGGCTGTCCATTGCACCAAGGTATGAAATACACCCATGGGAGGAAATATAATAATGGTGTTGAATATCTATCTTTAGGCCAATTTTCAACATACATATTATTGGAAAAAGGGGGAGCCTTTTGTGGGTCACTTTGAGGAACAGGAAGTTTACCGCAAAAAGCGTCAACCGGGCCTGCTTTCATACTTTCTTGTTGCATTACTATCTGCTATTCTTGGCGGCTACTTTTCTTTATTTTTTTTCGGATTAACAGATCGACCTGATCCTGAAGCAGGACAGCCACCGCAAGGAGGCATTGCTTTGCCTGCACCAGATCTGAGCTTAGCAAAGCATAATAGTGACAGTCAGCGTATTGTAGAAGTAGCCCGTCAAGTAGGCCCTGCTGTCGTTGGTATCGCTAATCGAGCGCCTGTTCGAGGCGTCTTTTGGAATCAACGAGTTGAAGAAGTAGGCAATGGCTCCGGTGTTATCTATGATCAAGCTGGTTTTATTGTTACAAACCACCATGTCGTTGCTGATGCAACAGAAATTATTGTCACATTAGCCGACGGTCGTTCAGCTAGTGCTACTTTAATAGGCTCAGACCGCCTTACCGACCTAGCCGTCCTAAAAATCGATCTAGATAACCTGCCTGTCGCTTCTTTTGGCGATTCTGATCGTGTCTCTGTAGGAGAACTAGCTATTGCCATAGGCAACCCAGGTGGTCGAGAATTTGCTGGTTCTGTAACATCAGGCATCGTCTCAGGGCTTAATCGACAACTGAATACGCCAGAGGGATACGCTTTTAACTTAATACAGACCGATGCGGCTATCAATCCAGGCAATTCCGGTGGTGCTTTGTTTAATGCTCTCGGTGAAGTAATTGGTATTAACTCCATTAAAATTGCCATACCAGGCTTTGAAGGTATGGGCTTTGCCATTCCTTCTAATCAGGTGCAACATATCATACAAGATCTACAGAATCAGGGTAAAGTTACAAGGCCTGCTTTGCAAGTAACTTTGATTATGAATGTAGACAAATGGCTGGCACGACAGTATAATCTGCCTGTAGATTACGGTGTAGTCGTCCGTCCCATACCAGGCGGTGCGGCTCACCAAGCTGGCATGCAGGACAATGACATCATCATTGCGCTTGGCGACCAGCAAGTTCGCAGTATGGCCGATCTGCAACGAGAACTTTTCAGGCATCGAGTAGGCGATACGATTACGGTAACTTATATCCGTAACAATGAAGAGTCTGCTGTATCAATTACACTAGGAGAACTGCCAGCTCGCTAAGTTACGTGATGAGGGGAAAATTTAAAGGGGGCTTCATAAGAAAATGGGACAAGCCAATCATGACACCAAAACAGAAAAGAAAAGTCCTCATCCTTGGGGATGGATTCCTTTTCTAATAATTCTAACGCTATTTGCTACCTTTGCCTTCGGGCCCGTCGTTGCTTACCAAGGACAGCCTTATCTCATGGATATGAAAGTAGTAGAACCTCAGACAACTGCGCAAAAAGAAGTCCTCGCCGCTGTGGAAAAAGCACTGGACACTCGCTTTACTGCGCTAGTAGAAGAAGAGCCAGCCTTGTTAGCAACTGCTTTTGGCTCTTACGGCACAGCCAATGCTTTGCAAGAAGAGATTCTGCACTTTCCCATTGTTTTAGAAATGTTACAAGCAGAAGGATTGGAAGAAAATCCTGAGATTTATCTAATGCCTTATGCTATTGATGTAAAAGGTCATCAAGCACACGTAATCTTCGAATACCTTACTTTGTTTGAAAGCCGTCAGATGCAAGGTGCTCACGTCTGGGATCTCGTAAAAACAGAAGCAGGCTGGAAAGTAGTTGGCGATTCTTCCTTTATTGATAGTTCTACTTCTTCTCGTGTATCTCAGGTAGCGCGCTCTTTTCTGACTAGTCTCAAGTTTGGTCATAATCATGCTCTACAAGGACCTTGGAAAGGCAACCCTGATCTATTGGCTCAAATGACAGAAGAAACTGTTAGTGTGCTAGCAGGACAAGGTGGCTCTTGGGAAGTTTTAAGCGTTACTCTTTTCGGCAACCACGGTTCAAGTCATATTCCTTATGCTGACATGGCCGATGCCTCCCGTGTTATAGTGCAAAATGCAGAAACGGAAGAGCGTTACGTTATGGTGCTAGCTCGTATTGATGAAGCTACAGGCATTATGGGAGCTCCCAAATGGACTGTTATTGGCTTTGTTGCTGAGCAAGAATTGCTTGACCTATAGTACAAAAAGAAGAAGGCTTCGGGAAAATTAATCCCGAGGCCTTTTTTTGACTGTTCACTTCTATGGAAAAAGGAGTAAATAAAAATCTTATGCAAATTCAGATTATCTCTGTCGGCAAAATTAAAGAAAAGTATCTAAAGCTAGGCATTGAAGAATTCAGCAAACGACTTTCGGTTTATTGTAGATTAACACACATAGAAGTAAGCGATGAAGAAGCACCAGACAGCATGAGTGCCAAAGAAATAGAACAAGTAAAAGAAAAAGAAGGCGAGCGGATTCTTCAGCAGATAAAAGCAGATCATTATGTTATAGCTCTAGCGATAGACGGTGTAAGCTGGTCATCAGAAGAATTAGCCAAAGAGATGGACCGTTTAGCCACTTATGGTCAGAGCCAACTTGCTTTTGTTATTGGAGGCTCTAATGGCTTAAGTGATAAAGTAATGCAAAGAGCTAATAAGAAGCTTTCTTTTTCTAAGATGACATTTCCTCATCAGTTGATGAAGTTGATTTTGGTGGAACAGATCTATCGGGCTTTTCGGATTAATCGAGGCGAGCCCTATCATAAATAGGTGTGATATTTTTTTAATTTATTTCAATCGCCTATTACAAGTCCCTACCTGCTTCAGCTTTATACTCCGGCCCTAGTCGTCGGCGCGTATCGTCCAAGACAGTCTGGAGAGTGGGCAAGTCCTTTTGCGTTAAGAAAGGCTCTTCCTTGTTTTTTATTTTTTCCATCGTCTCTTCTATAGGCACGACTCGCAAATGCATGCGCTGATGTTCATAGTACCGATGAGAATAAGTCGGCACATAGTTAACTTCCAACAAGCGCAATTCCTTTGTATCAAAGTTCTTTTCCCAACTGGTAGTTAAGACTATACCACTATTGCGTTCTAAGCCTCGTTGATCGGCAAGGAAATTGCCCATGGAGTAGATGATAAACTTATCTTTTCCGTCGATTTGCATTACTTCCATGGGTTGAATTACATGAGGGTGTCCACCTAAGATCATATCTGCCCCGCTGGAAAAGATCTCTTGGGCCAACTTTCTCTGCCCCTGTGATGGCTCTGGACTGTATTCAGTGCCCCAGTGCAGGAGTACCACAAGAAGATCGCATAAAGGTCTCAGTTTCTGGACGTCACTGATAATGCGCTCCTTTTCAACAAAAGCGATAAATTCTGGACGATCTTTAGGTAGGGGAATTCCATTGGTGCTATATGTATAAGCGAGAAAGCCCACCTTAACTCCGTTAAACTCTCTAATGAAGTGCATCTCTCGTTCTTCAGGGGTTTCACTGATACCCACCGTGTCAAGACCGGCACTTTCTAGAACCCTTTTCGTTCGCAGTGCGCCTTGATAACCGCGGTCAAGAATGTGATTATTGGCAGTTGTAACCATGTCAAAACCAGCACTTTTTATAGCATCTGCTAAGGTGTCTGGTGCATTAAAGAGAGGATATCCCGTATAGCCACCGGCACTCTCTCCTGCCAAAGTACCTTCTAGATTGGTGATCCCATAGTCGCCTAAAGAAATAAGAGGTTCTACTTCCTTGAAGAAATGATCAAACTGATAGGTCCCATTACTTTGTCGACCAGAGAAGATTAAGGTGTTGTGCATAATTAAATCGCCGGTAGCAGTGATGGTCACTTTTGCTGTAGGGGGGACGTAAGGTTCTTGATTGGTAGAAACAAAGTCGCCTTTTTGAGAAACGGTAGTACCAGATATTGCTGGAGAAGTTAAGTCTTTATTAGCAGATAGTGGGGCACAAGCAGATAAGAAGAGCACAAAGCTTCCTAAGAGGACAAAGGCAAAGATTTGATAGGTCTTCTTGAGCCGTTTTCGGTGTTTATTCTGCATAGGGTCACCAGCTTTCTTTTTTGAGGATAGTTACATTTTACCACTTACACCCCGAGAAGGAGCAGAAAGTTTCTTATTAGTTTTCATAAGATCTTCAACAGCAAGCCTATCTGAATTAGTGGAAGTAAATTCCTAGATGTATTATAATAACGCAAATAAATAATAGAAGTTAACAAGGTCTAAGAATTAGGAGTAGTAGAATGTATAAAAACTTAGAAGAAGCTATCCTAGATCTAGAAAAACAAGGACAGTTAATTCGAATTCACGAAGAAGTAGACCCCTATCTAGAAATGGCGGCGATCCATCTAAAAGTATACGAATCTGGTGGACCAGCCTTACTTTTTGAAAATGTAAAAGGCTCTCAATACCGCGCACTTTCTAACCTTTTCGGGACAGTTGAGAGAAGTAAATATATGTTCCGCAAAACTTGGGATTCAACACAAAAAATAATAGCTCTAAAAAATGATCCTTTTAAAGCCTTGAAAAACCCTTTTAGCCATGTACAAACAGGCTTAGCGGCCTCTAAAGCTTTACCTATGCAAAAATCTTCTTTGCCCCCATCTTTTCGAGAAATAAACATTGCCGATCTTCCCCTCATTCATCATTGGCCTGATGATGGGGGTGCTTTTATTACTTTGCCTCAAGTCTACAGTGAAGACCCCGATAAGCCAGGCATCATGAATGCTAATCTGGGCATGTACCGAGTACAATTAAACGGGAATGACTATGAACTGAACAAAGAAATTGGACTTCATTATCAAATTCATCGAGGTATTGGCGTACACCAAGCTAAAGCAAGTAAGCAAGGTAAGCCCTTAAAAGTTAGTATTTTCGTCGGTGGCCCACCAGCTCATACTATCTCAGCAGTAATGCCCTTACCTGAAGGCTTAAGTGAAATGACTTTTGCAGGAATGTTTGCAGGACGGCGCTTCCGGTACAGCTATGTTGATGGCTATTGCATTAGTCATGATGCTGACTTTGTAATTACCGGCGATATATACCCAGGAGAAACGAAGCCAGAAGGCCCTTTTGGCGATCATCTAGGTTATTACAGTCTAACTCATGAATTTCCCGTTATGAAAGTCCACAAGGTCTATGCCAAAGATAATGCTATCTGGCCTTTTACCGTTGTTGGTCGCCCACCACAGGAAGATACCTCTTTTGGTGCTCTCATTCATGAATTAACTGGTGATGCTATCAAACAAGAAATACCAGGTGTCAAAGAAGTCCATGCCGTAGATGCCGCTGGCGTTCATCCTTTGCTTTTTGCTATTGGCAGTGAACGTTACACGCCTTACCAGCAAGTTAAAGAACCAGCAGAACTATTAACTATAGCTAATCGCATCTTAGGAACGGGACAACTAAGCTTAGCCAAATATCTATTTATTACAGCAGAAGATGAGCAACCTTTAAGTACTCACAAGGAAGTAGAATTTTTGTCTTATATCTTAGAAAGAATTGATCTACAGCGAGATATACACTTTCAAACGAATACTACGATTGACACTCTTGACTACTCAGGAACAGGCCTAAACAGAGGAAGCAAAGTTATCTTTGCCGCCTATGGCGATAAGAAAAGAGAACTATGTAGAGAAGTGCCAGAAGGGTTGAAAAAATTAGGTGACTATGGCTACAACAATCCTCGCTTGGTCATGCCTGGGGTAGTTGCGCTGGAAGGCCCAGTTTTTTCATCGTACCAAAAAGCTAGTGAAGAACTAGAGCAGATGATGAGAACTTTGCCTAGCAGAGGGACCTTGTCTAATTGCCCCATGATAATTTTATGTGACGATAGTAACTTCCTCAGTCAATCTATGAGCAACTTTCTCTGGGTTACCTTTACGCGGAGTAACCCTTCTCACGACATTTATGGTCTGAACAGCTCTTATCAATACAAACACTGGGGCTGTGATAATCTAATTATCGATGTGCGCATTAAACCGCATCATGCACCGCCCTTGATTCCTGATCCTACTGTAGAGAGAAAAATTGAACGATTTTTTGCCAAAGGTGCTAGCCTAGCCAGCTTAGTCTCTTCTTAGCGATAAGCTTAATCAGAAAAGCCAAAAAACCTCAACTTCCATATAGGAGCTGAGGTTTTTTGAACTAAAAAAGAATTATCCGCTAAACTGCTCAATAAAGAAGATAGGAAATCAAAAAGTAAGAAAATATAGAGAATGTGGTACAATATAAACACGGGAGGGGTTATATGGAAAAGTTAAGAGATAATGGTTTGATGGACAAAGAGATACTTTTAGATATATTCAATTACCTAAATGAACGGTTAAAAGAAAATCAATTACAGCTAGAAATAACAATTTACGGTGGCTCGATCATGACAATGGTTTATGATAATAGACCTGCAACGAAAGATATAGATTGTGTATTTAACGAAAGTAATCATAAACTATTAGATCATATATTAGAGCTTACAAAATTCACTTTCAACCTTCCTGATGGATGGATTAATGAAGACATCAAAGGACCATTGCAATATATTTTAAAAGAAGATAAAGAAACCTTCAAAGTCTTTTCCAATCTAAAAATATTAAAACCAAAAACGGAACAACTTCTAGCCATGAAAATACTCGCCGCTAGGCCAGAACCAGCTAAAGATTTTGTTGATGCCGCTATTTTGTGTAAGGATTTAGGGATAAGTACAAAAGAAAAGCTTTTAGCTGTTGTTTCAAATTACATATCCCTAAGACTCTTGGGGGAGCGGCAAATTAGGTTTATTCAATACTTAGGAGAGGACCTCGGCTATGATTGGAAATAAGTACTTACAAAAGTTATATGACTACCCTGATGTAGACACAAGTTTAAATCAACTTTTAGAATTATTAAAAACAAAAGATAGCACTTTTATCGATAGCCTTTGGGAACCTATGGATATTAACTTATGTGACGATAAAGAATTAAGCTATTTAACTATAGCCTCCGCTTTAATCGACTATTATTTGCAAATTCAAGGCTTCGAAGTGCCTGCTTGGCTCAGAGAGGAGAAACTAAGCTTTAGCAAACCCTATTATCACTCTAAAAGAATCAGCGATTTCGATAAATTCAAATTGCTCTATTCCAACCCTGCCCCTTTTAGAGCTAGAAATGTCTATTTTGACTTGGCAGGTATTGATAGGGTCTGAGCTAACTGTCTGCTTTATAACTTCTCTAACTCCGCTAGGACCCAATTACGATCACGAAAAACCTTCGGTACAGTATGCCACATTCTATCGTAGATGTGATAAAAAGCATTAACCACAGTAGGCTCAAGGGCAGAAGCGGCATAAGGAAAAGTATCATCGCTCGACCAGGCGAGGACAGAATTATTTTTTTCCACCCATAACTGCACAGGCATAGAAGTAGCAATCTCATGGCAGGAGATTAGGGCAATCTCCCAATGAGCATTCTCCTTAATTCGTCTGCTCATAACTTGAATACTTTGCATAAAGTGCTTTTTAGTAACTTCAATAGGCATACCTAGTAATGCCGATAAGAGAGGATCAATTCTATATTCAAGGCTAGCAAGGTTTTTCAATTCTTCTAGATGATAAAACTGTCTATTTGTGCAGTCGTTATATAAAAGAGCGGTCATACGTTGATGATACTGGAGACATTTTTCGACAGTTAACTTATCAGCCTTATTAGCAGAGAGAACTTCTTGCAAAATAGCTTCGGAAGAAGCTAACAATAGAGGTAACTTAACATAAAAGTAAGCATCATTGCGATGAAACTGCTTAGAATCAACTAAATCGAAGAGTTCCATAGCTTCGTGAACAGCTGTTAGCTCCACAAGAGGGCGGCACTTTGCTTGCATATGCTTAAATATCCAGGTACATTGCTCTACCGTAAACAAATCAGTATGTAAGGCGCTGTAACGATTATGGCTAGGATTATCTGATGTCATGCCCGTAATAGCTAAAGCCTTTGGCACGATAAAGAGCGTGGTAGGGAAAGTAAGATCAGAATAAAGAGGATAATAGAAAGACTTAACCCTGCCTGTAAGGTGTAAAGGAAGCCATTCTGTAATAATAGAATCTACTACACTTCCTTTATTCGCAGACCAAGAAATAATCAGCAACTGGGCCTTAGATGCTATAGCATCAGTAACAGAAATAGAACTAATGCAAGGCTACCCTGATGGAACTTTTGCTCCCTTAAAACCGATAAGTCGCGCTGAAACTTCAGTGATTATAGATAAAGCTAAAGCAATTATAGAGCAACAAAAGGACTCTTCTACTAGCAGTACAAAAGAGATAAATGAAGAAAGCAAGGGAAAAGTTAGCGAGGGCCAGGAAAACCTTACCGAAGAAGCTGATAGAGCCGGAAAAAGTGGAGGCCTCAGCGGTGGAGGATCTGTAACAGGGAGCGGTAGTTCGACCCCTAGTACAACAGAATTAACTCCAACAGAACCAAAGCAAGAAGATAAAGTCACAGAAGAAGCTAAAGCTACAGAAAAAGCCTTAACTCAAAGTGTATCAGCTTCTGAAGAAGCACAATCAATTTCTCATGGAACTCTCACCGTCACCATACCAGCTGGGTTACTGGAAGGCACAGAAGAAGTTACCATTGCCCCTTTAGAAAAAGCGCCCTCACCAATTCCCAGCGCCCTAGGTGAACCAATAGCCCTCTACGACGTAACCATTGGGGCCTTAAGTGAATTTACAGACCCTATTGCTCTAACCATACCTTACGATCCCTCCGTAATACCGGAAGGCTGGCATCCTCAAGAAGTATTAAGTGGTCTACACTGGGATGAAAAGCTTCAACAATGGCACCAAGTACCTATCGGAGTGAATGAAGAAGAGCAAAAATTAACCTTCTATACGAAAAACCTTTCTCCCGTAGCAGTAAGCGTGCAAAAAGAAGGACTGGGCCGCCATGAAAATGCCCAATTTCGCGTAATTTACAACAATAATAACAACACTTTCTGTCCCTGCTGGGCTGATCAAGAAGCAATGGCTCAAGACGTCCTAAAAGCCTTAACAGAAGCACACAATGTCTATGTAACATCAATGGGCTTCAAAGAGCCTGGCTTTATGACCAAATCAACCTTAGCAGGAGGTAGAATTCTTGTCTTCTTAGGTAATTTCTTAGAAAGTGAATATAGTCCTCTGACAGGCTATATCTATCTCAGTAATATTCAAGTAGCACCGCACGGCAAAATCGATCTAAAACACGAAGCGGCTCACGAATACTTCCATGCTATTCAAAACCAATACTTCAACGTCTATGGCTTAGGTGCTCGGCGCTGGTGGGTAGAAGCAACAGCTGACTATGCCGCCGGTGGCATCATAGGTACGAGAAGATTTGCAGAAATCGATGAAAAATTCTTTAACCACCCCCTCTATTACAACCCTGACATTGGAGATCAACACAAATACCAAGTGGCACAATTTATTGATTATCTAGTACAAAAAGAAGGCGTCAACTTCAAAGCTCTCTGGGATCATGTAGCAGAACGTACCCTCGTCTACGACAATATTAAGTACTACTTAAGTACCAACGCCGGTGCTACCTTAAGCGAACTATATAGAAACTTTGCCCGTTATACTTTCTTTAGTGCAGATAGCTCCGTAACGAAAGCACCTAATACAATGGGAACAGAAGAGAAGATGACTCTTGATAGCAAAGTATTAACTCATAACGCAAGCCTTTCACCAGACAACACAGCTAAGCTTTGGATTGTGCAAGCTGACATTGATAGTACAGCAGGAGCACGTAGCCTAGAAGTAAAAATAAATAAAGACTTAGGAGCGCACCTATTCGTAGATCTTTTCGTTTTGAACAACAACGAACGCCTACCAGGAAAACCACTTCCTTTGCAATCGCTCTACAAGAGCAGTGAAGCGGCTATGGTCAGTTTGTCACCTGGAGATAGCTTATACGTCTTAACAAGTAACGGTGGCACTAGTCAAGATAGCGTGACCATAACAATACGCGATGCTAACGTTGATCTAACCATCAACCCTGCTGAAATTCTCGATGCTGAGGAAGGAAAAGAATATACTTTCAACGTAGAAGCAACCAATCTACCTGAATCGGTGCAACAAGTCGCTTTTTCATGGAATGCAGGAACAGAAAGGGAAGACAGCACCGGTGAAGAAATAAGTACAGTACAAAACGGAAATGCCTCTGCAAGAATCACCTACCAGTACAAGATGAGCCCACAAGACGAAATAACTGGCCAAGAAGAAGCAGAATATACCTTCTCAGTAAACCTTATCAACCAAGAAGACAATAGTCCCATCATGCATAAAACTGCCCGAGTAATAGTAAAAACAGGAGAAAAAAGCGTCTCCATTTTACCACCAAGAATCATCACCTATGCTTTAGCGGAAGGGGCTACAGAAGCTGAACACACCTTTGAAGCCCACGCTACACCAGAAGGAGAATACCGCTTCGAATGGGATTTTGATGATGGCACAGAACTCTTTAATGAAGTAACAGAAGGAAACTCAAAGGTAAATCACACTTACAAAGAACTAGGAATCTACAGTCCCACCGTGAAAATCTACAATGAGCACAACATTTTACTAGCAGAAGACTCCATAAAAGTAATCTTAGAAGTCAGTGGCAACTGGCGCTGTCCTATCCTAGTAAGTGAAGAAGAGTTAATCAATAGGGGCTATAGCTATGATAGCGGTCTAAGATGGAAGTCACCAGAAGGAGAAGCGATTCTACATGGATTAGCCTCTCGATCGATTAGTATGTCTGGAGCAAATTGGGAAACAGGCTACTTTAACCTAGGAGAACGTTGTGGCACCTGGACGCGCTGGTATGATCAGGAAGATGGTAAGAAAAGCTCCGAGTGGAGCTATAAAAATGGTAAAATGCATGGCACCTTACAGAGATGGTACGAAAATGGCACTCTTTCTACAGAAGAATTTTGGAATGAAGGCCAGCGTACAGGAACTTGGACACAATGGTTTGAAAATGGAGAAAAATGGACCCAAAGGTCTCATAATGAAAATGGCCAGATCGACGATATCTTTTATCAATGGCATGCCGATGGCAGTCGAGAAGAAAGTACTATGAAAGATGGTAGCCAAGATGGTCTCTATCGTGCCTGGTACCCCAATGGTAACTTAAGTGTAGAAGGCTACCACCATAATGGCCGACGAGTATGCTCATGGACTTTCTATAAAGCTGATGGAACAGTAGACTACAAGTACCCCTTTTACACTTCTCCCAATCCCCACTGTGACTATTAAGACAGAAAAAAGCCCATCTCAACAAAAATTGAGATGGGCTTTTTCCATAAGAAATAGCAAACATTAATACCTTGCATTAGGTGAGGCTTTGAAGAGCTTCTTCCAATAGGCCCGAAGCTTCATCTTCGTCAATGCCTTTGACCAATGCCAGCTCACTAATAAAAATTTGCCGCGCATTGTCAAACATAGACTTATCACTCGTCGTCAGGGAACGCTTTGAGCCCATACGAGCTAGATCACGAATCACCTGCGCCCCTTCATATATATCGCCACTTTTCATTTTGTTCATGTTAGTGCGATAGCGCTGTGAAGGGCTGAGCGATGCGATAGAATCCTCCTCTTGAAAAGTAGTCATCAGAACGTCTTCAACCATATTGGCATCGACGACCGGTCTGATAGCTACCTTCGAGCCCTGCGGAAACATCACTTGCATGTTGCCAATCGTAACGACATAATAATACTGCTTATTGCCAAGAATCTCTTTTTCCTCAATTGCCTCGATCACACCGGCTCCATGCATAGGATACATAACCTTATCACCTACGAGAAACATGAAGCCACACCTCCTCAAGTGTATGTTACTAATATAACATAAGTTGAGCGCAATAGCAAATATAACATCTTAACATAACCATTCAAAGAATGTCAACAGACTTTCGATGATTTAAAAAAAGAGCAGGATTCAAAAGAAAGGTGCAGAAAAACCAATAAAGGTGCAAAATATTATCAAAAAGAAATACAAGCAAAGCGAGTACAATAAACCTTGAAAGGATCAAAGCATGAGCAAAACTCTTGTCTTAGCGGAGAAGCCTTCTGTAGGAAAAGACTTAGCCCGCCTTCTCCAATGTAACGGCAAAAGGAAAGGATACTTTGAAAGCGATCGCTACATCGTAACCTGGGCCTTAGGTCACCTCGTCACACTAGCGGACCCTGAAAGCTATGACGAAAAATATAAATCTTGGCGCATTGAAGATCTCCCGCTCCTACCACAGCAACTCAAGCTAGTAGTCATCAAAGAAAGCAGTGGTCAATTTCGAACAGTCAAAGAACTACTACAACGACAAGATGTAAAAGAAATCATCTTAGCCACCGATGCAGGCCGTGAAGGAGAACTAGTTGGACGCTGGATCTTAGAAAAAGCAAATGTAAAAAAACCACTTAAGCGCCTCTGGATTTCTTCCGTCACCGACAAAGCCATCCGGGAAGGCTTTCAAAAACTAAAAAATGGTAAAGAGTACGAAAACCTTTACGCCTCTGCCGTGGCGCGTTCAGAAGCAGACTGGCTTGTCGGCATCAATGCCACTAGAGCCTTAACCTGCAAATTCAATGCTCAACTTTCCTGTGGCCGCGTGCAAACGCCTACCTTAGCCATCATTGCCAAACGAGAAGAAGAGATCAAAAATTTTCAACCACAAACTTACTACACTATCTTAGCAACAGCTCAAGTAACAGAAAGAACTTCGAATTTACAACCCCTACAGCAGGGACAAAACCATAATACCCAGAATCTCCAACTAAAACTGCACTGGCAAGACCAAAAAACTAAAGACCTTAAAAGCTTCGATAAAAATCGCAGTGACCAAATCTTACGTAAACTACAAGGCCAGACAGGTAAAGTCATCGAAGTGAGCAAAAAAGCGAAAAAAAGCTACGCCCCAGCCCTTTATGACCTAACAGAATTGCAACGAGATGCCAACAAACTTTTCGCTTACTCAGCCAAAGAAACACTCTCTATCTTGCAAAAGCTTTACGAACAACACAAAATTCTTACCTATCCACGTACAGACTCCCGTTACATTTCTAGCGACATGGTAGATACCTTAAAAGAAAGAATCAAAGCGTCTAGTCACGGCCCATACGCCGCCAAAGCGGCCCAGATCTTAAGAAAACCCCTACAAGTAAGCAAAGCTTTCGTAGATGACAGCAAAGTATCCGATCATCATGCTATCATCCCTACGGAAGAAACAGTCTTTCTAAACAAACTGACAGATAAAGAACGCAAAATCTACGACCTAGTAGTAAAACGCTTTCTAGCAGTCTTCTATAGGCCTTTTGAATACGAACAAATCACCATGACCGCACAAATCGGAGATGAAAGATTCATCGCCAGAGGCAAAAGAATACTCCAAAGAGGCTGGAAAGAAGTTTACGATCACTTTAATGACCAAGAGGATGACGAAGAAGAGCGAGACAAAGAAGCCAACTTAACAGATCAAAACTTACCAGAATTACAAGCACAACAAAGTCTCACCATCAGCCACCTTAACCAAAAAACAGGAGAAACTAGACCACCAGCCTATTTTAATGAGGGAACACTACTCACAGCCATGGAGAACCCTGTGCCTTACATGAAGGGAGAAAAAGCTGACCTAGTCAAAACACTAGGTGAAACAGGCGGACTCGGTACCGTTGCTACTCGTGCTGATATTATCGAAAAACTCTTCAACAGCTTTCTCCTCGAGAAAAAAGGTAAAGACATTCACATCACCTCCAAAGGTCGTCAACTCCTCGAACTAGTTCCTAGCGATCTTCAATCACCAGCTCTTACAGCTCAATGGGAGCAAAAGCTGAGCGCAATTGCCAAAGGTACCTTACCCAAAGGTGTCTTCGTTAACGAAATGAAAAAGTACGCTCAGGCTGTAGTAGAAGAAATCAAAAAAAGCGAAAAAAGCTTCAAGCATGATAACCTGACAGGTGAAAAATGTCCCCAATGTGGCAAAAAAATGCTTCAAGTTAACAGCAAAAAAGGACAACTCCTCGTCTGTCAGGATCGAGAATGTGGTCAAAGAAAAAATATAGCCAAAACAACAAATGCCCGCTGTCCTGAATGCAAGAAGAAACTAGAATTGCGCGGCCAAGGGGAAAGTCAGATCTTCTACTGCAAATGCGGCTATAGAGAAAAACTAGCAGTCTTCCAGGAAAGAAGAAAAAAAGACCCCAGCAAAGTTTCCAAGCAAGATGTATCAAAATACCTACAAAAACAGAAAAAAGAAGCTCAAGAGCCAATCAATAATGCCTTAGCCGAAGCACTGGCTAAATTAAAAGGTTCTTTATAAGAAAAGTTTGATAAGCAAAGGTCGCTATGAACAAGACATAGCGGCCTTTTTTACTTTCTGTAAAAAAATAAAAAATAAACCAACAAAATAGAAAAAAGATATTCTTAAGCAGATTCACCATGATATGATATAAATACAACACCATTTCCAAGTAAGAGCTACATAAAAATGGCAACCTTTTTTCTTGTGTCTTATCAAAACAAAGGAGGCTCGGTAAGTGAAAAGTTTACAGACCAGAATTGTGCTCCTGTTCTCGGCCTTTATTTTAATATCAAGCCTACTATTATCGACCCTACTATATCAAAGCTTTTCCAACCTCGTTCTAGATATCGTTACAGAACAAGCCAAAAGCACAGGTGAATATGCGATCCAAAAAATAGACCAACAGAAGCACCAAAAAGTAATGACAGCAATGAGTGAAACAGAAGAGTACAAAGAACTTCGAAGCCTACTGAATGAGATCAGAGAATCTGCAGGCGCTGAGTATCTATACACATTGACGAGAAAAGCAGTACCAGGTGGATACGAATATTACTACATCGTTGATGGCTTACCATTAGATGACGACTCAGCCTCTGAAATCGGCTACGTAGAAGAGAACATCGATGAGTTTCCGCTGATGGTCAAAGTTTTTGAAAGCGGTGAAAAACAAACAGAAGTAACTGTTACCGATGATTACGGTACACTTGTTTCTTTTTACTATCCTTTAAAAAATGAAAAAGGCGAAGTTACAGCTATTCTTGGTTCAGATCAAAAAGTAGATCATATATTTCAAATGTTTAATACTGCTAAAACTAAGATGGTCATCACGATTGCCGCCATCTTACTTATAAGCCTCCTTATGATCATTCTTTTTGCTCGTTACCTCGTCAACCCCTTGAAAAAACTTAGCCATGAAGTAGAACAGTTACGAAGAGGCCAGTTAAGCAGAAATTTTGATACAACTAGAAAAGATGAAATCGGCGCTCTTGCTACTGTTTTTCAACAAATGGTGCAAGACTTAACAGCAATGATTCAAGGCATCAGCAAAACGGCAGAACAGCTCAACAGTGCTTCCCAAGAACTTGCGCTAACAAGTGAAAAAACAGTCGATAGCGCCAATCAAGTCACCACTAGTAGCAACGATCTAGCCAGTGGTGCGGAAAAGATGGCAGGAACAGCCCAAGAAAGCGTAAGAACAATGGAATTCATGGCCAGAGACGTCGACCATATCGTAAAGACAACAAAGACTGTTACCAATTCATCGGCAGAAACAAGACAAACAGCCCAAAAAGGCACAGAAATCATTGAAACTGCAGAACGACAAATGGATTCCATCATCAAATCCGTCAACCAATCTCGTACCGTAACGAAAGTACTACAAGGTCGTTCTCAAGAAATAGAGAAAATCGTACAGGTAATTACCAACATTGCGGAACAGACCAACCTACTAGCCCTGAACGCCGCCATAGAAGCGGCCCGAGCAGGAGAACACGGCAAAGGCTTTGCAGTAGTAGCTAATGAAGTCAAGAAATTAGCAGAACAATCGAGGCAATCGGCCGATCAGATTGTCGACTTAATCGGAGAAGTACAGAAAGAAACTAACCATTCCGTCGAAGCTATGGAAAAAGTCGCCCAAGAAGCTCAAGCTGGATTAGAAGTAGTCAACAATGCGGGCAACAATTTTGTAACCATCGCCCAGGCCATTGAAGAAATGAATAATCAAATCAGCGGAATTCAAAAAATGGCAGAGCAAATCGCTACAAGATCGCAAGAAGTAGCTAACGCAGTCCGTGATACAGCTTATATTGCCGAGGACTCCCTAGCTAGCACTCAGGAAGTAGCGGCTATCACAGAAGAACAGCTTTCCCTTGCCCAGAATGTTTCCACATCAGTCCATACCTTGAATCGCCTTGCTCAGGAAGTAGTAGCATTGACGAGCAAATTTCACTTAAAAAAACCTTGACAGTAAGAGCAAAAAGGGTAAAATAAAACTACACCATTTGAGTATACTTTTACCACGAACTATTTTAAGTTGCGAGGCACTTTTATGAGAATCACGCAAGAAGCAGATTATGCGCTGAGGGTAATCGCTTTTCTAACCGAAGAAGGCTACGGGCAAATCATAGAAGCAAAAAAAATTGCCGAAAAGCAAGCCATACCTCTTCGCTTTGCCTTAAAACTGCTTAGAAAACTACAACAAGCTGGACTGATTCGTTCTTATCGAGGAATTAACGGTGGCTATGCTCTCAACCGCATACCTCAACAGATTTCATTAAAGGATGTCATCGAAGCAATTGAAGGCCCTATTTACGTCAACAACTGCCTTTGTGACATTGCCTATTGCAACTTAGTCACAGAAGGAACGCACTGTCAGGTCCACTTAGCTCTTGCTAAAATTCAAGAAAGTCTGCTCAATGATTTAGAAAAAGTAAATTTTGAAGATTTACAGAAGAAGAAATAAAGTTAAGCCAGAAGAACTAAGGCAACACAGAAGAAATTAGCTTTTAAGCATCTTAATTAAGGAGAACAACAATTGTTCTCCTTTTGCTAGGCCTAAAAGTATACCAAAAAGGTACAGTTTCAGAAAAGATAAAAAGGAGAAAGAAGACTTATGACAATCTGCAAATCGGCTGATCAAAAACTAGAACAATACATTGCCACTAAAGGAGAAGAAACATCTTTTCACAGAGTAGAAGCACAAAAAGCAAAATGTAGCTATGGTCTACAAGGAGTATGTTGTAAGCTCTGCTCTAACGGACCTTGTAAAATTACGAAAGCTTCACCTCGTGGTGTTTGTGGAGCTACTGCGGACACCATAGTTGCCAGAAACTTTCTGCGCTCTGTGGCCGCGGGTTCTGCTTGTTATATCCATATTATTGAAAAAACCGCCAAAAATTTAATCACCCTGGGAGAACAAGAAAAGACACTCCGAGGAGCTAGCAAACTCCATGAGCTTGCCGCTCTGTTAAACCTAAATATCTCGGAAAAAACAACAAACCATCAAATAGCAGTCCAAGTAGGACAAAAAATTCTAGCTGACCTTTACAAAGCAAGAGAAGAAAAAATGGAACTTGTCGCCCCCTTAGCTCATCCCCAACGTTACGACAAATGGCAAGAACTCAACATAGTTCCTGGCGGCGCTAAAGCGGAAGTTTTTGACGCTATTGTCAAGACATCAACTAACTTAAACAGTGATCCTATTGATATGCTTTTACATGCCTTAAGCCTAGGCATTTCCACAGGACTTTACGGCCTTACCCTGACCAACTTAGTTAACGACGTCATCATGGGCGAACCAGTAATTCGTCAAGCTTCCGTAGGCTTTAAAGTAGTAGACGAAAACTACATCAACATCATGATCACAGGTCACCAGCACAGCATGCTGGCCGACTTACAAGATAGGCTTACTTCTCCCGAAGCTCTTACCCAAGCGCAAGAAGTAGGCGCCCAAGGTTTTAAAATCATTGGCTCTACCTGTGTCGGTCAAGACTTACAAGTACGGGGTGAGCACTGTAAGGAAGTCTTTGCTGGTCATACAGGCAACAACTTTACCAGCGAACCTCTCATCACCACTGGAGCAATTGACCTGCTCTTATCTGAATTTAACTGCACCGTACCAGGCCTAGAACCACTAGTCGAAAAATACAAAGTCAAGCAAATCTGCTTAGACGATGTAGCCAAAACAGCTAACGCAATTCACAACCCTTTTACCATGGAAAAAGCGGCCACTATATCAGAATACATTATGGAACAGGCCATAAAAAGCTATAAAGAAAGAAGAAGCCAGATCACTATCGACATCCCCAAAGATCATGGCTATGACGACGTTGTCACTGGTCTGAGCGAAAAATCATTACGTCAATTCCTCGGCAACAGTTGGCAACCACTTATTGAACTAATTGCCGCTGGCAAAATAAAAGGCCTTGCGGCCGTCGTGGGATGCTCCAACGTAACTAACTTAGGCCACGACGTCTTCACCGTAGGCTTGACGGAAGAACTAATCAAAAATGACATCCTCGTTTTATCAGCTGGTTGCTCTAGCGGTGGCTTAGAAAACGTAGGCCTCATGTCACCTTCTGCCGCCGCCAAAGCAGGTGCTAACCTACGAGAAGTTTGCGAAAGCCTAGGCATTCCGCCAGTTTTGAACTTCGGCCCCTGTCTGGCAATTGGACGCTTAGAAATGATCGCCCTTGAACTAGCCGAAGCACTGAACATAGACATACCACAACTACCGCTTGTCCTATCAGCACCTCAATGGCTGGAAGAACAAGCCCTAGCCGATGGTGCTTTCGGCCTAGCTCTAGGCTTACCGCTACACCTAGCCTCGCCTCCCTTCATCACCGGAAGCGACACCGTTACGAAAGTACTGACAGAAGACCTAAAAAGCCTAACCGGCGGTTATGTAATCGTGGAAGGCAATATCGAATCAGCGGGAGCTAAGCTCAATGCAATCATTGAAGAGCGCAGAACAGCCTTAGGCTTGTAATAAGAGTCCATAGGATAAGCACAGAGAACAGAGAGATTAAAGAGAAGTGTAAACATTGTTAATATAGTTATAAGCAGACTAATAACCAAAAGGTCTGCTTTTTTCTTTTTTCATCGTTGTAACTTGGCATAAAAGGTAAAATTATATACAATGACAAAAATGTACTCGTAGCGCAACTAAATATTAAGAACAGCAGTGACTAATCATGCCTAAAAGTCTGATAAAGGATGAATTCAATGCCCTTTGAGCAAAGACCACAGGTCACAGAGCTTCCTACCTCTTTTGAGAAACGCATGCAAGAACAACTGAGCCCTCAAGACTATCAGGCCTTTTTGCAAAGCTTTGAGACCACCCCTGCACAAGGCCTGCGCCTTAACCCTCTTAAAATTACAGAACTAAAAAACTACCTAGAATCGCAAAAATCTAATGAATTCAAGCCTTCCAACAGTACCTCCTCCTTTCTTGCCCACCTTCCTTTCCAACTACGTCCCGTCCCTTGGTGTCCTACAGGCTATTACTACAGTCGCCAAGACAGACCAGGAAAACACCCCTATCACGCCGCCGGACTCTACTACATACAAGAGCCCAGCGCCATGACGGTTGTAGAAGTCTTAGCCCCTAAGCCTGGTGAACGCATCCTCGACCTCTGCGCCGCCCCAGGCGGCAAATCTACCCACATTGCCGGCTACCTGGCTAATCAAGGCCTCCTCGTGGCCAACGAAATCAACAACAAGCGAGTCCGCATTCTTGCAGAAAACCTCGAACGTTGGGGTGCTCGCAACTGCATTATTACTAACGAAAATCCCGAAAAACTGACAAAAGCCTTCCCTGCTTTTTTCGACAAAATCGTTATCGACGCTCCTTGTTCAGGAGAAGGTATGTTCCGAAAACTACCTGAAGCACTAGAAGATTGGACAGAAGAAAAGGTAGAACAATGTGCTATTATGCAAAAAGATATCCTCCATCAAGCCGCCTTAATGTTGCGACCAGGCGGCATCATTGTCTACTCTACATGTACTTTTTCCAGAAGAGAAAACGAAGAGCAAATTGAAAGCTTCTTAGCCCACCACGAGGACTTTGAAAGTAAAAGCATTAGTAGTCCCGCTTTTTTTCTAACTGAAAAGAAAGCAGGCCTAGCAAGCAGTACCCTGCGACTGTGGCCTCATGAAATCGAAGGCGAAGGACACTTCATCGCCCTTTTGCAAAAAAAAGCAAAAGGAGAAGAAGAGTGCCAAATTGATAAGTCTCACAATGGTAAAGATTTCGATTATCACCGAAAAGATAGTAACTGCCAAGAAGATAGCTTCACCATAGCAGAAAGCAAAACTGCAACAATGGTTCGCACAAAAGAGAAAAAAGGCAAAAAAACAGGAAAAACCAAAGAAAAGAAAGAAGAAAAAGAGGCAATAAAAGCATCGGAGCGGGCAACAGCAGAAGCCCTTACTTTTTTTGATGAATTTTGCATAGCTACATTAGGCTATACAGTGCCTGTCGAAGCGACCTTATTAGGCGAACAACTTTACGGCTGGCCTCAAGAAAAGGTCGAAAAAGTTCTCAGTAGCAAAGAGTCTATTTGTCGAGAAGAAGTTCATCAAAAAGATCATGCTCTACCTGCTCATGCTCATGATCACGAAGACTTGAAAAGTTTACAAAAGCGTCTAGAAGGGATAAAGTTTCTCCGTCTAGGCTGGCACTTAGGCACTATCAAAAGAGATCGCTTTGAGCCTGCCCACGCCTTCGCTTTATCTTTAACAGCCGAAGGATGCCAGAAGAAGATCAACTTTTCTTCCCAAAGCGAAGAAATCTATCGCTACCTAAAAGGTGAAAGCTTGCTTATCGATGCTAACCAACAAGGATGGCACCTCGTCACCGTCGATAACTACCCTTTAGGCTGGGGCAAAGCCGTGCAAGGGCAACTGAAAAACCACTACCCCAAAGGCCTGCGCTGGCTTTAAAACCAATGAAAAAGCTTGCTATACTGGAAATTGTGGCATACTACAAGCGCCCACAGCTTTCAAAAAAAGGAGCGTTGAAGTGGAAAAAAACTGGATTTTTCTCAAAACCATTAAAATATTAGCAGACCTGCCTGACGATAAACTGAAAGAAATAGCTACAAAGTTCGGAGAAAGAACCTACAAGAGAAGAAGTCAACTGATGCACGAAGGAGAGCCTTTAGACGGTATCTACTTCATCATCAAAGGTAAAGTTAAACTATCCAAAATGAACCCAGACGGTCAAGAAAAAGTCGTCGCCGTCGTCCGCGAAGGTGAAATCTTAGGGGAAATCGTTGCTTTTGACGGAGGACCTTGTCCTTACACAGCAGAAACAATGGAAGAAGTGCGAGCGGCCTTCTTAACGATCAAAGACTTCAATGAAATCGTCATAAACCACGCTTCTGTCACCATGGCATGCTTGCAAGAAAGTTCCTTGCGCTTGCGCAAAGCTTATCGCCATATGAAAAACTTAGCTCTCCTAGACACTTTTGGTCGCGTAGCGGCTCACCTTTTCAAAATGACTAGAGATTATGGCGTCAAGGAAGATAGGGGTATTCGCATAGACTTTAACATTACAAGACAAGAAATGGCTCAATTCGTAGGCACATCACGAGAAACAGTCTCACGAGTCCTTGCCGAATTCGAAAGGGCAGGAATTCTACAAGTAGATCGTCATGAGATCGTAGTCCTAGATATAGAAGAACTACGAGAACGAGCCAGCGGAGGCAGGAAAAACAGCTCTTCTAACGAATGGTAACAGAACCACAGAAAGAGGCCAGAAGAATGAAGAAATCGGTGCTCGTCTCCGTGCTAGGCACACAAAAAAACGAATTTGGTGAAATAGACCGCATTGAACTACTTACGCCAGGAACTTTTTTTATTAGAGATGGCTCCTACTACATCGTCTATAAGGAAACAGAAATCACAGGCATGGAAGGCACGACTACAACGGTAAAAGCAGAGCCTCACCTAGTGACTCTTAACCGCATGGGAACACAAGATCTCAAACAAACTTTTGAAGAACAAGTTCCTAATGCCAGCCTTTACGTTACTCCCTATGGCTCCATGAACCTCACCGTCATTCCCTCAAAAGTACAAGTTTCCATTAGCGACGAGGGCGGCATCATTGACCTTGCTTATGAACTACAAGTAGATCAGAGAAAAATAAGTGACAACACCTTAACCTTACAGATCACGGTGAAGGAGGCGCGAAAATAAGGTGAACTTCGTTGAAAAAATAAGAAAACAGCTCCAGAAATCTATTGAAGAGGCCCTGCACAAAGCGCAAAAAGCAGGAGACCTCAACTTTGAAAACATACCGACGCCCATAAACTTAGAAGTACCAAGAGAAAAGCAACATGGTGACTTTGCCACTAATATCGCCATGATCATGGCCAAATCAGCGCGTATGAACCCCCGCATGGTAGCAGAAAAAATTGTCCAACACTTTGACAAAGGAAGCCTTATCCAAGACCTGCAAGTAGCAGGGCCTGGCTTTATTAACTTTACCTTAGACCATAGCTGGCTTTATGAGGTATTGCCAGCAGTACAAGAACAAGACGCCAAATACGGCGCCTCCGACATTGGCGCAGGTAAAAAAGTACAAGTAGAATTCGTCAGCGCTAACCCCACAGGCTTACTTCACATGGGTAACGCCCGTGGTGCTGCACTAGGAGATACCTTAGCTAACCTGCTTAACATGGCAGGCTATGAAGTAACAAAAGAGTTTTACATTAACGATGCAGGCAACCAAATCGAAAACTTCGCCAAATCACTAGAAGCCCGCTATCTAGAACTCCTAGGGCAAGAAGTTCTATTTCCTGAAGAAGGCTACCACGGACAAGACGTCATCGACACCATGGCTCGCCTCATCGAAAAAGATGGCGACAAATACTTACAAATGGATCGAGAACTGCGCCGAGAACTGCTCGTTAAGTACGCCTTACAAGAAAAACTAAAAGGTATTGCTACAAGCCTTGAGAACTTTGGTGTTCAATACGACATCTGGTTTTCTGAACAAAGCCTCCATGACGAAGGAGCTATTGAAAAAACGCTGGAACAATTGCGTCAAAATGGTTATATTTATGAAAATGAAGGAGCTCTTTGGTTTAAAGCTACAGCCGTAGGCGAAGAAAAAGACGAAGTACTCGTTCGCTCCAATGGTATACCAACTTACTTTGCCGCTGACATAGCCTACCACAAAAACAAATTTGACCGTCAATTTGACTGGGTCATCAACATCTGGGGAGCGGACCATCACGGACACGTATCGCGCATGAAAAATGCTGTCAAAGCTTTAGGGTATGACCAAGACAAATTGGACATCATTTTAATGCAACTAGTTCGCTTGCTAAAAGGTGGAGAAATTGTACGCATGTCCAAGCGTACAGGACAGTATATAACATTAGATGAACTTGTTGAAGAAGTAGGCAAAGACGCCGCAAGATTTTTCTTTGTCATGCGCAGTGCTGACTCACACCTTGACTTTGACCTTGACTTAGCCAAAAGTCAGTCAGCCGAGAACCCTGTCTATTACGTACAGTATGCCCATGCCCGTATCTGCTCCATCTTGCGGACAGCCCAAGAAGCCGGATACAAAGTACCGGAAACGAAAACAGAACAAGCACCTAAGTACAACCTACTAACTCATCCTGCAGAGCTGGCCTTGTTGCGTAAAATAGTAGACTTACCAGACGAAGTGGCTCGAGCCGCTACAGCGATGGAACCCCATCGTATGGCGCGCTATGCACAAGACCTAGCTTCCTTATTCCACAGTTTCTACACCAACTGTCGTGTGATCAACGACGAAGAAGAACTGCGCCGAGCTCGACTACTACTCGTTGACGACTCACGCATCGTCTTAAGAAACGTGCTAAACTGGATGGGTTTGACAGCGCCGGAAAGAATGTAGTATATTCTGTTTCATGAAGAATGAGGGAGTGTTGGATTGGTGGCCGAATTGATGGAACATCAAGATTTTGGCCGGAGATTTTCCGAAGCAGAACAAATTGTTCAAGTATTGCGAGAGAAAGGTGAAGCTCTACACTTTCGCGATCTTATAGCAGAAGTTCTGAAAAGAAAGGGTTATGAAAACCCCACAGACATCAAAGCCATGGCCAGGCTTTACACCCAGATGAATCTGGATATGCGCTTTGTCTACCTCGGAGATGGACTCTGGGGACTAAGAAACTGGGCTCCTGCTACAGCAGTCAGAAAAATACCGACAATATCTTTACTAAATAAATCGGTAGATTATGATGATAGTGACGGCGGAGACGATGACGAGTACGGAGAAAAAGACAGTTATTACTCGAGAAATCGCGAAGAAGACTAGAGCGGGCCGATTAGGCTCGCTTTTTCTTGATCCTTTTAGCGACTTTCGGTAGAATAAATGCAGTATGTAAAGAAAGCAGGGCATATGGAAATGCATCAAACAAAATTTATCTTCGTCACAGGTGGCGTCGTATCATCTCTCGGCAAAGGAATCACAGCCGCCTCCCTGGGTCGATTGTTGAAAAGTCGTGGCCTCAAAGTAGCCATCCAAAAATTTGACCCCTACATCAACATTGATCCTGGCACCATGAGCCCATACCAGCATGGTGAAGTCTTCGTAACTGACGACGGCGCCGAGACGGACCTCGACTTAGGTCACTACGAGCGCTTTGTAGACATCAACCTTTCCAAGGCGGCCAACGTAACGACCGGCAAAATTTATTGGTCCGTCATCTCTAAAGAGCGGAAAGGTGAATACCTCGGTGGCACCGTACAAGTTATTCCTCATATCACCAACGAAATCAAAGAACGGGTCTTCCGTATGGCTAGAGAAAACAATCCTGACGTCGTCATTACAGAAGTGGGCGGCACCGTAGGCGACATTGAATCCCTACCCTTTCTCGAAGCCATCCGCCAGATCAAATCAGACATAGGCAGAAATAGAGTTATCTACATCCACGTCACCTTAGTACCATACATCAGTGCAGCAGGCGAACTGAAAACAAAGCCAACCCAACACTCCGTCAAAGAACTTCGCAGTATAGGCATTCAACCGGACGTCATCGTTTGCCGTACCGAGAAATCCTTCCCTAGAGAAGTAGAAGAAAAGCTAGCACTTTTCTGTGACATCGAACCTGATGCAGTTATCCAACTAGTTGATGCTGACTCCATCTATGAAGTGCCTCTACATTTGAAAGAAGAAGGCCTTGACGACATCGTCATCGAAAGACTGGGTCTAGAATGCCAAGAGCCAGACTTGAAAGACTGGGAAGACCTAGTGCACAAAATCAAAAACCCCAAACATCAGATCACCATTGGTCTCGTCGGCAAATACGTCTCCTTGCCAGACGCTTACATGAGCGTCGCCGAATCATTGCGCCACGCAGGCCTCTACCACGACGCAGCCATCAAAATCAAATGGATCTACTCAGCTGACTTAGAAGGCGCTCCCGCCGAAGACTTCCTCGCTGACGTAGACGCTGTTCTCATCCCTGGTGGCTTTGGCGATCGCGGTATCGAAGGAAAAATCAACGCTATTCGCTATGCTAGAGAAAACAAAATCCCCTTACTAGGCATTTGCTTAGGCATGCAACTTTCCGTTATCGAATATGCCCGCAACGTACTAGGTTGGGAAGACGCTCACTCCAGCGAATTCTGTGAAAAAACAAAAAAACCTGTCATCGATCTCTTACCAGAACAAAAAGACGTAGAAGAAAAAGGCGGTACCATGCGCTTAGGTCTCTGGGCTTGCCGCATTGGACGGAACAACAAGACCTGGGATGCTTATCAGGAAGAAGTTATCTACGAAAGACACCGCCATCGCTACGAATTTAACAACCACTACAGAGAAGCCATGGAAGAAGCAGGCCTGATTATCTCCGGCACTTCTCCCGACGGTCGCCTCGTAGAAATTATCGAACTCAAAGACCACCCCTGGTTCGTAGCCTCACAATTCCACCCCGAATTCAAGTCTCGTCCTAACAGACCTCATCCACTCTTCAGAGACTTTATCGGCGCTACAGTAGAGCGGATTACGAAAGACTAAGCAAAGAGGCCTTTTTCGATAGCCTGAACAAATAAAGGTTTCGAAAAGGCCTCTTATGGTTAATGTAAAAATATAACAAATAATAAAAGAAAGGCAGGAGTAGCCTTGCAGGCCTACGAACTGACCATTCAAGACAAAGAAAAATTTAATCGCTTCATGTCCACTCATCCCAAAGGCCACGTATTACAAAGCTGGGAATGGGGAGACGTGAAAGCCAAAACAGGTTGGCAACCTCACCGATTGCTCGTAGAAGATCAAGGACAGGCAGTAGCCGCCGCCTCCATCCTCAAACGGCGCATCCCCGGCTTAGGTAAGCATATTTTCTACGCTCCGAGAGGCCCAGTCATCGATCCAGCCCAACCAGCGGCGGCAGACCATCTCTTGAAAGCTATTGAAGATCTAGCCAAAAGAGAAGACGCCATCTTCTTAAAAATCGACCCCGACATTCCAGATGAAAATGAAGCTTGGAAAAAATTCCTCCAAAGCCGTCACTTTCGGTCCCTCGACAAGGGTGAAGGCTTTGAAGGCGTTCAACCACGCTATGTTTTTCGCCTTGACATATCCGACGATCTAGATAAAATTTTTGCCCGTTTTCACTCGAAAACACGGTACAACATAAGACTATCAGAACGCAAAGGTGTTACCATTGAAGAAAACTGTGGTCGTGACATGTTACCTATCTTCTACGACGTCCTCAAAGTAACAGCTACTCGCGACAAATTCCTCATTCGCTCCTACGAATACTTCGAACAAATCTGGGACAGCCTCGTGCCAGCTGGACAAGCTAAACTATTCATCGCCCGCTACGAAGGAAAAGTCATCGCCGGAACTTTAGCCTTCATCATGGGCGACAAAGCCTGGTACATCTACGGCGCTTCCTCTAACGAACACCGCAACGTCATGCCTAACTACCTCATCCAATGGAAAATGATCTGCTGGGCCAAATCACAAGGTTGTACCCTCTACGACTTCCGCGGCGTCCCCGGGCACGAAGTAGACGAAAGTCACCATCTCTACGGCCTCGTGCGCTTCAAAAAAGGCTTCAGCGGCGACCACGTAGGCTTCATAGGCGAATACGACCGCGTCTACCAACCCTTCTTCTACCACTTCTGGAACTTCGCCGAACCACTATATCAGAATACGATTCGCAAGATACTCTCCATCGTCAGACGGTAAAAAAAATTCTCTAGACAGTGGGAACAGTCCCTTCGTAGGAACTGGCTTCACACTGTCTCGTTATAAAGTAACTAGAGGACAGTGATCAACAATGACCTCGACATGGGTAGAAATCGACCTCGACGCCCTAGCCCACAACGCCAGAACAGTGCGCAAACTAGCAGGCAACAAAATAATCTTCGGCGTCGTTAAAGCCAACGCTTACGGCTGTGGCAGTGTTAAAATTGCCCAATGCCTTGTAAAAAACGGCATCGATCGACTAGCCGTAACGCACGTTCATGAAGGCGTAGAACTGCGTCAAGAGGGCATAGAAGCTCCCATTTTAGTTATGGGGCCCACAGCCCCAGGTGACATGGAAATTCTCCTTCAGCATGAACTAACACCAACCATTTCCACCATAGAAAACCTACAAGCACTTGCCGCAAAAGTTCGCCAACAGGGCTATCAAAAATATCCCATTCATGTCAAAATCGAAACAGGTTTGGGAAGAACGGGCTTATTTCCCTCACAAGTCACAGCCATGATCGAGGCTATTTTGGCCCATCCTGAGATATATTTAGAAGGAGCTTTTACACACCTCGCAACAGCGGCCACAGGAAATCGCACCTTTGTCCATCACCAAGTAGCCGCTTTTAGAGAAGCCATGCACTACATCGAAGATGAAGGCGTCAACGTACCTATCAAACACGTCGCCAACTCTGCCGCTACACTAGCCTACCCCCAATACCATTTTGACGCCGTACGGGCAGGAACATTGCTATACGGACAAAACCCAGGCGTCAGAACTAAAGAAGACATAAAGCTAAAAGAAGTCTGGTCCTTCAAAACCAAAGTAGCCCACCTAGCCGACCTCCCCGCAGGACACGGTGTGGGCTACGGAAGAGCCTTTATCGCCAAGCGCCCCATCAAAATAGCCCTACTCCCTGTAGGCTACGTTGACGGCTTCCAGACCGAACCAGTATCAGTACCAGTAGGCGTCTGGGATCTCACCAAAGTCCTACTCAAAGCAACAGCCGCCTACTTCAGAGTAGGAAACAACGCCCGAGTAGCCCACATCCACGGCAAAAAAGCCCCCGTCGTAGGCAAAGTAGCCATGCAATTCACCATGGTAGACATAACCGACATCCCCAACGTCAAAATAGGCGACATCGTAGACCTCCCAGCAAGAAGAACAATCATCAACGCCACCCTACCAAGAGTATATAAATCTACAGAAGAAGAAAAACAGAAACAGAAACAAGTTGCTACCAACTAGAAAACAACCTCAGCCGTCGCCAGCTTTGCTGGCGGTAACGGCGTGGGAACAGTCCGTTCGTAGGAACTGGCTTCACACTGTCCCGGCAAAGATTAGCTAACACAAAATAACTAAAGGCATCTTAACCAAAGTCAAGGACGACGAAAGGAGGCCTCAACCCCCAAAAAATGACAAGTAACAAAAAGCCAATCGTCATCGCCATCATCGGGGTAGTCCTTTTTTCCATCCTAGCCCTCGCACTAGGCTTGGGACCCGAGCGAGGTGCTCGTCAAGAAGGACCAGCTACTCGTGGCGGTGGCAGTAACGACGTTGTAGTCGTACGCATCGAAGGCCTCATTTCTGGCTCTGGTGGTTCAGGAGGAATCTTAGCTACAGGTGGTCCTAGAATCATCGATACATTACGCCAGATTAGTGAAGATCCAACTGTTAAAGCAGTCGTATTGCGCATCAACTCACCAGGCGGAACAGCGGCGGCTTCCCAAGAAATTGCCCAAGAAGTAGACCGCTTACGCCAAAAAGGCAAAGTTGTCGTAACATCTATGGGAGATACGGCCGCATCCGGTGGCTACTGGATAGCCGCTCGAACAGACAAAATTGTAGCCAATCCAGCTACCACAACAGGCTCAATCGGTGTAATCATCGATCTCGTTAACCTCGAAGAGCTCTATGACAAAATCGGCTATCGTTCCGAAACAATCAAAAGCGGACCTCACAAAGACATCACTTCTCCTAGTCGAGAAAGAACAGTAGAAGAGAGACAACTTCTACAAGAAATGGTAGACGATATTTACGAGCAATTTGTCTATGTCGTCGCTGAAGGCAGAAACCTTCCGGAAGAAGAAGTTAGAAAACTTGCTGACGGACGTATTTTCACAGGCCGTCAAGCCCAGCAAGTAGGCCTCGTCGATGAGCTAGGCAACTTTTACGATGCTGTAGAAATTGCCGCAGACCTAGCTGGTATTGATAGCCCCAATGTTCGAGAATATGGACGCGTCAGCCCCTGGGGGATGCTTTTTCAATCTACCTTAGGTGGTCTTTCTGGAAATGGAAACCTTTCCATGGAGGATTTAGCCCGCTACCTGCGTACATTGGAAACTACAGAACCCCTGATTCGCTAAAAAGCCAGCATCTTGCAAATGGTTGAAAAAAGTTTCCTAAAGACTGAAGGAGGAAAGCATGGACGAAAAAAAACCTCCCACAGTAGATGATCCCCGAAAGCCAGAAGAAGAAAATCAATCTTCTTCTAACCCTACTCCAGTTGGACCAGAAGAACCACAACTAGAAACACCACAATTCGAAGCACCGAAGCCAGAACCAAAGTGGACCAGCTGGGACTACATATATAACGTCCTAGCAGAACCGAACAAAGCTTTTGCCATCGCCTCAAGAGAAAAACCACTAGGCCTAGCCTTTGCTGTCATCATTATCAGCACTATAATTTCCCTCGTCGTCAATTTGAGCATGGGACCTGGTGATATGGCGTCCTTAGAGCAACAAGGCGTACCTGTAGCCCTAGCTGGCGCTTTTGCGACCGTCTTTGCCTTAATCAGCGCTTTTTTTGGCCTGGTCATGTGGTTGCTCATGGCTGGAATTTACAATCTCATCGGTGAACTCCTTGGTGGCAAAGGCAATGCCAAAGGCTTACTAGTTACCCTTGGCCTAGCTTCTTTACCTACCATTTTCACATCACCCCTGCGCCTTATCGCCGAAATTCTACCTGGTGGCAACACCTTAGAGTGGCTTGGCCTCCTAGCTATCTCCCTATGGACAGTAGTCTTACAAGTTTTTGCTATCAAACAATCAGTACAACTTTCCACAACACGCTCTGTCCTGACCTTTTTTGCTCCTTTTATCTTTATGCTTTTTATAATCATCACCTTGGTCATCTTGATCATCTTAACCATCCCTGCCATAGGCAGTCTGCCAGGTCTTTTATAACCTCGTAACAACAAAAAGATCTGCCCTAGAGAAGACCTACCATAGAAATGGTAGGTCTTCTTTCTATTCCTTAAGCTTATTTTCTAAAGATAGCGAAAAGATTCACCAACTTGTTTACAAAAGCAGGATTTTGCACTGGAACGTTGAAATAAAGGGGTAAGGAAAGGGGGTTATCCACATGATCGTGTCCACTATGACCATCGTCGCTTTGCGCTGTCAGACTTGTGGAGCCATCGATTTTCACGGGATTTCCCTGTTTACTTTTGCTAAACAAAGGACTCAGCAGATTAACTGCACCTGCGGAGCAAAACTAATGACGGTGGGAACTAAGGACCGCAAGCGCTTTTACCTACAAGCCCATTGCATCATGTGCGAAAGCCAACACCTTTTCTGGTACTTACGAGAGAAGTTATGGTCACAGCAACTGTCAGTGCTACATTGCGAAGAGAATCTTGTTGAGATAGGCTTCGTTGGCCCTCGAGACAAAGTGAAAGAAGCTATTATGAGACAAGACAAATCTTTGCGAGAAATGGCGGAAAACTTAGGTGTCGTCGAATATTTTGAGAACCCTGAAGTTATGTACGGCATCTTAGAATACCTACATACTATCGCAGAGAATGGCAAACTCTATTGCACTTGTAGCAGTCACCAGATCAACGTAGACATTTACCCCGATCGAGTAGAACTGCGCTGTGAAGTTTGTAGTAACAACCACGTCTGCTATGCCGAATCAGACCATGACCTACAAATGATCAAGAGAGTAAAAGAAGTACAAATAGAAGGACCTTCTCTTTCGCACCCCCGCAACAACCGAGGAACGAGAAGACGTAGAAGCAAAAAATCCACATAAAAGTGTACCCAAACCGCGGGTGGACCTCATCACAAGATGGCCTGCGGTTTTATTATGGCCCGCTGACTAGGAATATGTTGGAATCATTGAAGTAAAATAGAAGAAACTACAAATACTAACTCACAAAGAACAATCCCCGTAAGGGGCACTATAAAACTAAGGAGGAATTAAAAGTATGCCAATGGTTACACTGGCCGAACTAATGGCCAAAGCAGAAGAAGGAAAGTATGCCGTAGGTGCCTTTAATTGCAATAATATGGAGATTGTCCAAGCTATCATCATGGCCGCCGAAGCAGAAAAAGCTCCCGTCATCATTCAAGCTTCCCAGGGTGCTATCAAGTATGCCGGACTTGATTACATCGTAGCGCTAGCGCGCTTAGCTGGTGATAAAGCTTCCGTTCCTGTAGCTCTGCACCTCGATCATGGTACGAGCTTTGAACAATGTGTCCAATGTATTAGCAGTGGCTTTACTTCTGTCATGATTGACGGCTCTAAGCATGCCTTAGAAGATAATATTGCCTTGACTAACCGAGTTCTCTCCGTAGCCCGCGCCGTTGGTGTTTCTGTAGAAGCAGAACTAGGCAAAATCGGCGGCACAGAAGATGACATTCACGTAGATGAAAAAGACGCCCTCTTCACAGACCCAGAGGAAGCTCGCTACTTCGTTGAAAAGACAGGCGTCGATGCCCTTGCTGTAGCCATCGGAACAGCACACGGTCAATACAAAGGACGTCCTGAACTAGACTTTGAACGCCTTAGCCAAATCGAAAAACTTGTCGATGTACCACTTGTCTTGCACGGCTCTTCAGGAGTACCTGACGAAGACATCCGTCGCGCCATCGAGATCGGCGTCCGCAAAGTAAATATCGACACCAACCTCCGTGAAGCCTTCACAGAAGGTGTAAGAGATGTAATCAACGCTAAGCCTAACGAGATTGACCCTCGCAAAATCTTAGGCCCTGCCAAAGAAAGAATGAGCGAAGTCATCCGTGAAAAGATCCGCCTCTTCGGATCTTCTAACCAAGCTTAATAGTTAGGAAACCCACAGAGGCAGAAGATTTGTGAGCGATTCAGAGCCAAAAGGAGGGCAGTGTCGCCATACCCTCAGACAGAACCCCAACTGAGGTGCTATGGTGGCAGTAAGAGATGAAACTCTTTTTAGATAGCGCCAATATTAACGAGGTTAGAGAAGCCAACGCCTTAGGTGTAATCAGTGGAGTAACAACCAACCCTTCCCTAATCGCCAAAGAAGGCCGGAACTTTCGCCAAGTAGTAGAGGAAATCACCTCTATCGTAGATGGTCCTATCTCAGCCGAAGTGATTAGTCTCCAAGCTGAAGGCATGATTCAGGAAGCACGGGAACTTGCCGCCATACACCGCAACATTGTCATCAAGATTCCCATGAACGCAGAAGGACTAAAAGCAACAGCCCAGCTACACAAAGAGCAGATCCGCACCAACGTAACCTTAGTGTTCTCGGCCAACCAAGGCCTCCTAGCCTGCCTAGCTGGCGCTACCTACATTAGCCCCTTCGTAGGAAGACTTGATGACATCGGACAAGACGGAATGGTCCTCATCAATCAACTCTCAGAAATCATTGGCATCCATGACTTCCCAACAGAAATCATCTCCGCCAGCATCCGACACCCTCTCCACGTCACCGAATCAGCCCGAGCAGGTGCTCACATTGCAACTGTACCCTACAAAATACTGCAACAAATGATCAAACACCCCCTAACCGACTCAGGCATAGAACGCTTTCTCAAAGACTGGGAAACCGTAAAAGATAAGTAGAGACAGAGAGAAGCTCTTAAACCCATAACCTCTAGAAAATAAAGTGCCTGGACAGGGGAAAGACCTTTCCGGAGAGAGGGCTTGGCGACCTCAGCTGTCGACAGCTTGCTGTCGAAACAGCGTGGGAGACGCCCGTTCGCAGGAAAGGACTTTCACCTGTCCCGAGCAAAACTAAATCATGGCATACATGGCAAAGCGAAGTCATAAGCTCTTGCCACACAGACCAACCACCCTGACCAGAAAGGAGTAGATGACTTGAGCAGAGAACTAGCCCTAGAATTTGCTCGTGTAACCGAAGCCGCCGCCCTAGCATCATCTCGCTGGATGGGACGAGGCGACAAAAATGCCGCCGACGAAGCCGCCACAGAAGCCATGCGCGCTGTTTTTGACACCATTCGCATGGATGGAAGAGTCGTTATTGGAGAAGGGGAAATGGACGAAGCACCTATGCTCTACATAGGAGAAAAGCTAGGCACTTGTGAGCCTGGCGATATGGACTTCGATATTGCCGTAGACCCTGTAGAAGGAACTAGCGTAGTAGCCAAAGGCCTCAACGGCTCTATTGCCGTTCTAGCCGCCGCGCCACGTGGTTGTATCCTTCACGCTCCTGATATGTACATGGACAAAATAGCCGTAGGCCCTGCCGCAGTCGGAAAAATCCATCTCGATGCACCTGTAGAGCAAAACCTCAGAAACGTTGCAGAAGCCTTACGCAAAGATATAGAGGACCTCACCGTCGTCATTCTTGATCGCCCTCGCCACGAAGAAAAGATTCGTCGCTGTCGCGCCCTAGGCACTAGAATTCAACTTATTCAAGATGGTGACGTAGCGCCAGCTGTTGCCACAGCCTTCCCAGACTCTGGTGTAGACGTCATGATGGGCATTGGTGGTGCTCCTGAAGGCGTCATTGCCGCCGCCGCCATACGTTGCCTCGGTGGAGACATGCAAGCTCGACTCTACCCCGAATCTCCTGAAGAAGAAGAACGTTGTCGTCGTATGGGCTTAGAAGACCCCCGCAAAATCTTATATCTCGATGACCTAGTAAGCGGAGAAGGCGTCCTTTTTGCCGCTACAGGCATCACCGATGGAAGCTTGCTAAAAGGCGTAAAAATAACTTCTCAGGGAGCACTTACCCACACCGTAGTCATCCGCGGAAGAACAGGAACAGTACGCTTTATCAACGCCTTACACCGCCTCGAAAATAAACCCTATTTTGGACGCGGTCGTTGTGAATGCGAAGAGCAAGAAGAAAACAAATAAAATCAGAAAAATTGTAAAAAGAGAACAAAAAGAGGAAAGCCTTACCATATAAGGCCTTCCTCTTTTTTGCATTAATTATCCTCTAGTGGTCGCATAGTAGACGAAAGGACTCATCGATTTACAGATACCTTCATAGGTTGTCTTTGGGATGTATTTCCACTTGATAACAAAGGAGCGGTCCTCTCGTGAAAAAAGAAATACTTTTTCTCTTACTCTTAACATGTACCTTCATCTTGACAGCCTGTACTTCTCAAGCACAAGTCAATCCAAAGACAGAATTAGAGCAGACCTCCACAACCAGCGCAGATAGCTTAACAGCGGCATCAGCCAATGAAGCAAAAGCCAAAAACTCAACTTACCTCGATGTAGAAGCGCAGAACCTAGACTTGTTATCCTATGACCTCTATATCAATAACAACAAAGTCGACACTTACTCCTATGACGATAAGAAATCACAATTTTTTGATGATACTTATACGAACCTAGAAGGAGTCTTAACTTTTCGAGGTAACCACTTAAGAAACCAACCTGCCTACGGCCAAGTTAATAAAAATCCGGAAAACTTACATATCAACTGGGACTTTACAACAGGCTCACGTTCTTGGGGTCCCGGTGCAGGCTGGACAGGCCAACCTGTCCTTGTAAAGTGGGAAGAAAAAGTTCGCAAAATCATGAATATCAAGGAAGAATTTCAAGACCAAGACCTCGTCGAAGTCATACAAGGTTCTTTAGACGGACGAATTTATTTTCTAGACTTAGCAACAGGCAAAGCTACACGCGATCCTATCGACATACGTAACCCCATCAAAGGCTCTATCTCCGTCGATCCTCGAGGCTATCCCTTACTATATGTAGGTCAAGGCATACAAGAAACAGACAAATTCGGCTTCTATATCTATAGTTTAATCGACGGACAACTTCTCCACTTTATCAACGGCAGAGATCGTCTAGCCTACAGTAATTGGGGCGCTTTCGATAGCTCAGCTGTAGTCAACAGCAAAACAGACAGCTTAATCGTCGGTGGAGAAAATGGCTTTTTCTACAATCTAAAACTGAACACGAACTTTAACCTCGAAAAAGGTACTATCAGCATTGAACCTGAAGAAATAAAATATCGCTATCAGATCAGAGGTAACCCCTATCAAGGCATCGAGAACTCCGTAGCCCTTTACAGAAATATTGCCTTTTTTGCTGACAATGGTGGTAGTGTGCAAGCCATCAACCTGCAAAATATGGAACCCCTCTGGGCTTTGCCCATGACCGATGACACCGACGCCACCATCGTTTTGGACATTGAAGAAGAAAAACCCTATCTTTTTACGGGCACGGAAGTAGATAAAATCAAAAGAAATGGCTCTGCTCTATTGAGAAAAATTGATGGCCTCACAGGCGAAACCTCCTGGTCCAAAGAATACCCTGCCTTTTACAATGCTGATGTTAACGGAGGCCTCTTAGCTACACCAGTAGTGGGCAAAAAGAAGATCAACAACCTCGTAATCTTTACTTTATCGCGTTACAAGACACACAACGGAGGTCTTATGGTAGCTCTAGATAAAGATAGTGGTGAAGAAATATGGCGCTGGGAAATGCAACAATACGCCTGGTCCTCACCAGTAGACTTTTATACAGCAGAAGGGCAAGGCTATCTCATACAATGCGATTCAGTCGGTAATATCTTCCTAATCGATGCAGAAAAAGGAATCATCATTGATAAAATTAATGTAGGCTCTAATATTGAAGCCAGCCCCGCCATCTTTAACAATCAGATCGTGATAGCCTCTAGAGGTGGCAAGATCTTCAATATAGAAGTGAAATAGCCCTAGTCAGAGCGCTCCCTCTTGTACTTCTGTGGCTTGACTTTAGAAAAATTTTTTAGAAAAAGTTTCCATGAAAGAAGGCCTCACCAAGAATAACCCATGGAGCTTCTGGTTAGCCTATCCATGGACCGCTAGATTATTCCGAGGTGATTATTTTTATGGAACCCCTAAAAAGAGGCTGGAAAACGAAAGGTTCTATCGTACTTTCGAGTCTCTTGTGCCTCAGTCTTTTCGCGACACAGCTAATTTATCCCTTAGCCAGCGAAAGCTATGTAAACAACGACACCCTACTTCGCCTCCTCAAAGGCGAACATATTAAAGAAAGTTTACCCATTAGAACTATAGAACATGTAGCGCTAAACAACAAAAACACAACAACCCTACCAACCCTTTCTAGTAACATTAAGATCACAGAAGAAACAACAGCCCCAAGAACAAACAAAACAGCAAGCACCACAGCAACTACAACAGCAACGAAAGCAACAACTGCCACGAAACAAACAGCAACAACTAAAACAACATCAAAAGAAAATCAATCCCATAAAGTAGTCCAAGGTGATACCCTCTACGACATAGCCATTTACTACGGCATGAGGCTAGACGATTTAATCAAAATAAACAACCTTAACCCCGACACATTTATCAAACCAGGTCAAGTCATCGCCGTCCACAACAACAAGAACGTCAAAAGTCCAGCAACGTCAAGAACCTTTGCTTCTCGAGGTGCAGTGCTTTCCACCATGCAAGCCCCATTGCAAGGAAGAATTACATCGCCCTTTGGACCAAGAAACAATAACTTCCACCATGGAGTAGACATCGCCGGCGATACAGGCGACACCATACGATCCGTACAATCAGGCAAAGTAACCTTCGCTGGGTGGAGACCAGTTTACGGACAAACCGTAATCATCGAGCACCCTCACGGCGTCAAAACACTCTACGCCCACGCCTCTAAAATACTCGTCAAAGAAGGCCAAAGCGTTGAAAAAGGCCAAGCTATAGCCCAAGTTGGTGCTACAGGCGTCTCTACAGGACCTCACCTACATCTTGAAATCCATATAGACCAAAAACCAGTCAACCCCTTAGCGCACATCCGTAGCTTAGGGCTGTAAAAAGGATAATTTTCTTCCATAAACCCCCTTGCCACAGCAGGCGAAGCCATGCTATAATGCCCTTTGTGAATCAAAGATTAAAACTGACAGCCTGCACAAAGGGCTCGGTCATATATGAAAGAGGTGACGCCAGTGAAGGAAGGTATCCATCCAAATTTCCAACGGAGTCAAGTAAGCTGTGCTTGCGGAGAGAACTTTGAACTAGGTTCAACTCGCAAAGAAATCAAAGTAGAGATTTGCTCCAAGTGCCATCCTTTTTACACCGGTCAAACCCGTGCTATCGAGGCCGGTGGACGGGTTGACAAGTTCAAGAAAAAATACGGACTCTAAAAAGATCAGCAGAGCCAGCGAAGAGCTCTGCTCTTTTTCTATGTAATTTTAACAACCAAAAATTTCTACAACCAAAGCAAAGGTACTCCTTTGCACTCTCTGTGCCTCTGTAGTTTACCACTAGGTTTTAAATCATAAATACAGGTGAAGAAAAATGCTTAGCAAGCTAGATTCAATAGAACAAAAATACGAGGAGTTAACACAACTTCTCAGTGATCCCGAAGTAATCAGCGATCAAAGTACCTGGCAACGCCATGCCAAAACGCAATCAGGTATGACCTTAATCGTTGAAGCTTATCGGGCTTACAAAAGCGTCCTCACAGGCATAGAAGATGCCACATCAATGTTAGAAGAAGAGGATGCGGAGATTCGAGAAATGGCTCGTCTCGAACTAAGCGAGCTCAACAGCAAAAAAGAAGAGCTCGAAAAAGAACTGAAAATCCTTCTCCTACCGAAAGATCCTAACGATGACAAAAACGTCATCTTAGAAGTCCGTGCCGGCACAGGTGGGGAAGAAGCCGCTCTTTTTGCTGGAGACCTCTACCGCATGTACAGCCGCTATGCCGATCAACAGGGCTGGAAAACAGAAGTCCTCTCCGCTAACTACACCGACATCGGGGGCTTCAAAGAAGTATCTTTCCTCATCGAGGGACAAGGTGCCTACTCCAAACTCAAGTTTGAATCAGGCGTACACCGTGTACAACGCGTTCCTTCTACCGAATCAAGCGGACGCATCCATACATCAGCGGCTACCGTTGCCGTCTTACCAGAAGCTGAAGAAGTAGAAGTCGACGTCAACCCTAACGACCTTCGTATCGACGTCTTCTGCGCCTCCGGTGCTGGTGGACAGCACGTTAACCGAACCGAATCTGCCGTGCGCATCACCCACTTACCTACAGGTCTTGTCGTTAGCTGTCAGGACGAAAAATCACAACACAAAAACCGCGACAAAGCCATGCGCGTTCTGAGAGCCCGTTTGCTGGAAAAAGCGCAAGAAGAAGCACATGGTGAGATGGCCAGTGCCCGCAAATCCATGGTCGGCTCTGGCGATCGCTCCGAACGGATACGTACTTATAACTTCCCCCAAGGAAGAGTCACCGATCACCGTATCGGACTGACACTCCATCGCTTAGAAGCCATCTTAGAAGGGGATATCGAAGAAATCATAGACAGCCTCATTACGACCGAACAAGCGGAAAAAATGAAGGCCATGGAGAACTAAGATGGAAAACAATAAGTCGGCGACTGTAGGGGAAAAACTGCAGGCGGCGGCTTTTTCTTTTACGCAAAAAGGCATAGAAAGCGCCCGCCTCGAAGCAGAACTTCTCCTAGCAGATCTCCTAAAAACAAACCGTACAGGCCTCTTAGCCCGACTCCGCGACCCTTTTCCGGAAGAAAAAGAGCAAGCCTGGCAAGATTATATCCAGAAAAGACAAGCAGGCTGGCCCCTGCAATACATTACAGGGAAGCAAGAGTTTTGTGACCACACCTTTCAAGTAACACCAGCTGTCCTCATCCCTAGACCAGAAACAGAAGAACTAGTCCAAATCGTCCTCAAATACCTGCAAAAAAGTCAAAAAAACTTCAAAGTGATAGACGTAGGCACAGGCTCAGGTGCGATCATTGTCTCCATAGCTCTAGCCATGAAAAAAAGTGTAAAAGAAAAAGAAAGGGCAAGGGAAAGCCAAAACGAAAGCCAAAACGAAAGCCAAAGCCAAAGCCATAGCGCTTACCATGCCATCGACATCTCCCCAGAAGCGCTCGCTGTAGCTCAAGAAAACGCCAAAAATCTAGGCCTGCAAGATACTATTGAATTTACTCAAGGCGACCTACTTGAGCCGTTTTTAGCCAAGAAGAGCCTAAACCATAAATTCAACGTCATCGTTTCCAACCCGCCCTACATTGAAAGTGAAATCATCGGCACACTACAAAAAGAAGTAGCCCACCACGAACCACATAGAGCCCTTGATGGCGGCATCGACGGCCTCGACCTCTACCGCCGACTAATCCCCCAAGGGGCCCAACTACTTCACCCTGAAGGCCTCATGGCCCTAGAAATCGGCTACAACCAGGGCCAAGCCATCAAAAAACTCCTCCAACAATCCGGTTTCACCAACATTCAAATTCACCAAGACTACCAAAACCACGACCGCATAGTCACAGCATTACAACCCCAGAACTGTTAAAACTTTGCGCAATCTGCGTCTCTGCTAAACCCTCCAAAGGATGATCACAGATGAAAACAAAAATCCTACAACCCCATCAACTAGAAGAACCTGCCCAACTACTTCGTCAGGGAGAACTAGTCGCCTTCCCCACAGAAACCGTCTACGGCTTAGGAGCTAATGCCCTAGACAGCCAAGCTGTAGCCAAGATATTTCAAGCCAAGGGACGACCCTCCGACAACCCCCTTATCATCCACATAGCCCAACTAGAAGACCTGTCTTTACTAACTACCGAATTTCCACCACTAGCCCAACTACTAGCCCAAAAATTCTGGCCTGGCCCATTAACGCTAGTACTACCAGCGGCACCAGATGTACCAGCAGAAGTAACAGCAGGCCTTGACACCGTTGCCCTACGTATGCCCGATCATCCTATTGCACTTCAACTTATCAAAGCGGCTGGAATACCACTAGCCGCCCCCTCAGCTAACCGCTCAGGCAAACCAAGCCCCACCAAAGCGGCACATGTCAGCCAAGACCTAGACGGCAAAATCGCCGCCATCATCGACGGTGGACCCTGTGACGTAGGTATCGAATCCACCGTTGTCGATGTAACAGGAGCGAAACCAGTCATCCTACGACCAGGTGGCATCACCCTTGAAATGCTATCAGAAGCTTTAGGGGAATCAGCAGACCCATTTAGCGATGCTAACCAAAACCTACAAAGACCTCGCTCTCCAGGCATGAAATACACACACTATGCCCCCCAAGCCCCCTTATACTTACTCAGCGGAAGCTGGGAAGAACAGCTTGAAGAGCTTCATAAACTTCAAAAAGCAAATAAAAGCAAAGCAAGAAATATTGGCCTTCTCATAACTCAAGAAAGCTACAATAGGATAGAAAATGAAGCTAATTTTGTGGTTCAAGTAGCAGGTTCACGGGAAAACTTAAAGCAGATTGCCGCGGGCCTTTTTGACAGCTTACGGGCCTTCGACGAAACAGAAGTAGACCTAATTATTGCCGAAACATACCCGTCAAAAGGCCTCGGCTTAGCCCTTATGAATCGATTGAGCAAAGCCGCTGGAGGTCGCACCTGGGAATAAACGCTAGCTCTAAGAAGGTGAAATCGGCAGATAAAACAGGAGGTTCTCCATGGATATAGGGACCCTTGTGATTCTGGCTATAGGCTTAGGTGCTGATGCCTTCTCTGTTGCCATTGGCATTGGCATTGAAGGTATTCGTCGTCGTGACATCTACATTTTAGGTGCAATTATTGGCATCTTCCATGTCATCATGCCTTGGGTGGGACTAATCGCCGGTGGCGCTCTCGGTGCCGTCATCGGGCAACTAGCTGTCATCATCGGTGCCCTAATACTCTTTTTCTTAGGTGGCAAAATTCTCTACGAAGCCTGGTTCAAAGAAGCAGGGCCTACAATTGGCCTTGGTGGCCATGGGCAAGCAACAGCCGGTGGCCTCAGGCCAGATCCTATGACAACTCACTTTAGTCCATCCTTCTACACCCTCGTCATCCTCGCCGCCGGCGTTAGCATGGACGCCCTGACAGTAGGCTTTTCCCTAGGTACTGTCGGCGCTGAACTAGTCACAACCATTTTAACCTTTGGCATCGTCGCCGCCATCATGACCATCATCGGTTGCTTTATCGGACGAAGAGTCGGACCAACACTAGGCGTACACGCCCAAGTAGTTGGTGGCTTGATTTTAATCGGCATCGGTATTAAGCTTTTACTATGGTAAGCTTACAAATAAAATAAAAGCTCACACCGTAAGCTATAATACGTAACGAAATAAGGAGGGGATTTGTCATGTCTACCCAGTCGCAAGGACAATTCACTCTTTTATTTGTCTGCACCGGCAACACCTGCCGCAGTCCGATGGCACAAGCCATCGCAAGCACCTTGCTCGAAGAAAAGGGAAAAAGTGAAACAATAAAAGTTCTCTCAGCAGGAACTTTTGCCTGGAACAACAGCCCCGCTTCACTACAAGCCCGACAAGTAATGCTTAATCAAGGCTTGAACATCGAAAACCACAAGGCCACATCTATCACAGAAGAACAACTTCACAAAGCAGACCTTGTCTTAACTATGACAGAAAACCAAAAACATCTCCTACTAGAAATGGCCTCCGACGAAGTAACGAAAAACAAGATTTTTACCTTCAAAGAATACAGCGGTGACCAAGGAGACGTCGTAGACCCCTTCGGTCAAGACGAACAAGTTTACTACGAATGCTCCAAAGAACTTCGCGCCATCATCATCACCGCACTCAACAAGTTACCAGCCTAAGAGGAATAACTCAACATTTTTAATATCTGCCTTTCCCTATTAGCTTTTGACTATTAACATCGCCTTTAATGAAAAGCGATGTTTTTTTCTTTTACACAAATGTGAAAAATAGAAAAGGGAAACGATAACTTCTGTAGAATAGAATCTTGTTTAGGAAAAACTTTGTAGTTTTACGTCATATTTTGTAAAATGACATCATGCAGACGCAACACAGGAGAGTGAAAAACAGTGAAAATCGCCATCGGAAGCGACCACGGTGGCTTCCGCTTAAAAAAAGAGATTTTGGCCTTTTTTCAAGCACAAAAAGAAGCAGATGCCAAACTAGGACAAGCTGAGATCATAGACCTAGGCACTTACAGCGAAGCATCAGTAGATTATCCCGACTTCGGAGAAGCTGTAGCTCGTGGCGTAGCCCAGGGAGAATACCAGTACGGCATCGTTGTTTGTGGCACCGGCATAGGCATCTCCATCGCCGCTAACAAAGTTCAGGGCATCCGATGCGCCCTTTGCCACGAAACCTTCTCCGCCCGCATGGCTCGTGAACACAACGACGCCAACATCCTAGCCCTTGGAGAAAGAGTAACAGGACCAGGCTTAGCCATCGACATCGTCAATGCCTTTTTCACTACAGAATTTGCAGGGGAACGTCATGCCCGCAGAGTGGATAAACTGAATAAAATCGGCAAAAGCGGTTGCTCCTGCTAAAGCAAGCTCAAGCAAAAGATGCTTAGTCATAATAAGCTAAGATAAAAAAGGATGGGAGACTTTTGGAACAAACCATAGCTTCACAAGTAAAATGGGCTGTGGAAGAATTGATCCATCTAGCCAAGATGAGAGCAGGCCAGATCCTCGTCGTTGGCTGTAGTACCTCCGAAGTGCGCGGATCTACTATCGGCACATCAGGCTCCCAAGAAATCGCACAAGCTATAATAAGACCCCTTCTAGAAGCAACCTACCACAACCAGATCTACCTGGCCGTTCAGTGTTGTGAACACCTCAACAGAGCCCTCGTCGTAGAACGAGCCCTCTTACAAACTTACCCCTTCTTAGAAGAAGTTGCAGTCAGACCTATTGCCGCCGCCGGTGGAGCGCTAGCCGCTCAGGCCATAGAGCACTACGCTGACCCAACAGTCATAGAAACTATCCAAGCCCACGCCGCTCTAGACATTGGCGAAACTCTCATCGGCATGCACCTCAAAGCAGTGGCCGTACCCGTCAGACTATCAATCCGCCAAATCGGCAACGCCCGACTTACCGCCGCCCGCACAAGACCTAAACTAATCGGCGGCCATCGTGCTTGCTATGACTGAAAACACCCTGTCCCCAGTAAAAAAATAAGACACAAAAGTCGTTGAACGAACGAAAGGAACGGTGCAACCACCCATGAGCCAATGGCAACACCTTAACAAGATCGATCCCGAAGTAGCCGCCGCTATTGAACGGGAAGAAAATCGTCAGAAGAAAAACATTGAACTAATCGCCTCTGAAAACTTTGTCAGCCCTGCTGTTATGGAAGCGACAGGCACAGTACTAACTAACAAATACGCTGAAGGCTACCCTGGCAAGCGCTACTACGGTGGCTGTGAATTTGTTGACGAAGTAGAAGCTATGGCCATCGAAAGAGCCAAAGCCCTCTTCGGTGCTGACCACGCTAACGTTCAACCACACTCCGGCGCTAACGCCAACCTAGGCGTTTACTTTGCCTGTCTCAACCCAGGCGACACCGTCCTCGGCATGAACCTTGCTCACGGTGGACACCTCACACACGGCTCGCCAGTAAACCTCTCCGGTAAATACTACAACTTTGTCTCTTACGGCGTAGAAGAACATACAGGTATGATCGACTACGATGAAGTAGCACGTCTCGCTCGTGAAAGCCAACCTAAACTTATCGTTGCCGGAGCTAGCGCCTACCCTAGAACTCTTGATTTTGCCCGCTTTAGAGCCATCGCCGACGAAGTAGGAGCTCTCTTCATGGTTGATATGGCCCACATCGCAGGCCTCGTCGCCGCCGGACTCCATCCTAACCCCATTCCCTACGCTGACTTCGTCACCACCACAACCCACAAAACCCTCCGTGGACCTCGTGGCGGACTTATCCTCTGCAAAGAAGAATGGAAAGCCAAAATCGACAAAGCCATCTTCCCAGGCCTTCAAGGCGGCCCTCTCATGCACGTTATCGCCGCCAAAGCAGTTGCCTTCAAAGAAGCAATGGACCCATCCTTCAAAACTTACCAACAACAAATCGTCAAAAACGCCGCCATCCTAGCTCAGAACCTCACTGCAAGAGGCTTCAACCTAGTTTCTGGTGGCACTGACAACCACCTTATGCTTCTAGACCTCCGCAACAAAGAACTAACTGGCAAAGAAGCAGAACACCGCCTCGACGCCGCCGGTATCACAGTAAACAAAAACTCCATCCCCTTTGACCCCCAAAGCCCCTTCGTCACTAGCGGCATCCGCATCGGCACACCAGCCGCCACTACTCGTGGCATGGACGAAGCCGCCATGGCCAAAATCGCCGAAGCCATCGACTACTGCCTCAGCGACAGCGCCGAAGCATCTCAACAAAAAGCTCAAGCTATTGTCGACGAATTATGTGAAAAATTCCCCCTTTACCAATAAATAGAATTCGGGATAAGATCATAGAATAAGTAAGCTATCTGCTAGAAATATCTGCTAGCAGTTGTAATAACAAAAGCAAAGGCCAATTAGCAAAAAAAAAGTACCTAGGGGTAGACTTTTTAACTTCCGGAGAGAGGACTTGGGACCTCAGCCGTCGACAGCTTGCTGTCGAAAACGGCGTGGGACCAGTCCCTTCGGAGGAATTAAAAAGTCTACCCCCTGTACAAAGTAACTTAAGCAAAAAACTTAAGCAAAAAAATAGACAATATTTTACTTGGCAGGTGTATTAACGATGGCCAAACTAACAATCATGGACCACCCCCTGATTCAACACAAACTCAGCCTGATCCGTCAAAAAGACAGAGGTGCCAAAGAGTTTCGCGAACTAGTGGAAGAAGTGGCCATGCTTATGGCCTATGAAGTGACCCGCCACCTACCCCTTAAAGAAGTGGAAATAGAAACCCCCGTCGCCATCGCCAAAACCAACATCCTGGCCGGCAAGAAGCTAGGCGTAGTCGCCATCCTTCGAGCCGGTCTTGGCATGATCAGCGGTTTTGTAAAACTAATCCCCGCCGCCAAAATAGGCCATATTGGCATTTACCGTGACCCTGACACACTAGAGCCCGTCGAGTACTTTAGCAAACTGCCCCAAGACGTAGCAGACCGCGAAATACTCGTCGTTGACCCCATGCTAGCAACAGGTGGCTCAGCGTCAGCCGCTCTCAGTGTACTCAAAAACAAAGGGGCTAGACAAATCAAGCTAGTCGTCCTCGTCGCCGCCCCCGAAGGCGTCGCCCGCATCCAAAAAGATCACCCCGACGTAGAAATCTTTACCGCCGCCCTCGACGAAGGACTTAATGATCACGCCTACATCATCCCAGGCCTCGGCGACGCTGGCGACCGTTTCTTCGGCACCAAATAGAAAACCTAATTCAGACTTATTCAAACTAAGGTAACTAAGGTAACTAACTTAATTGGCAAGGAAGATAGGAATGGCATCAGAAAAGATTCAAGAAAAAACAGAACGCCCCACCTGGGACGAATACTTCATGGCCATTACAGCCCTCGTGGCAACCAGATCGACCTGTCAACGCCGCCAAGTTGGAGCTATCATCACCAAAGAACAGCGTATCCTAGCCACCGGCTACAACGGAGCACCAAGAAAACTACCGCACTGCCAAGAAATCGGCTGTCTCCGCAACCAACGAAACATCCCCTCCGGAGAACGGCATGAACTCTGTCGAGCCGTCCACGCCGAACAAAACGCCCTCTTGCAAGCCGCCGCCTACGGCGTACCTATTCAAGGAGGCACTCTCTACAGCACCACCCAACCCTGCGTCCTCTGCGCCCGCATGATCATCAACGCCCAAATCCACCGCATCGTCTACCAAGGAGACTACCCCGACGACCTAGCCCGCACCATGCTAGAAGAAGCCGGTGTAGAACTAGTACGCTGGGGAGAATAAGATCCCCCAAAAAAGCAGGAACAACCAAAGTAGTTTCTAGGGTTCGAGCTTTTCGCTTTCGGAGCGAGGACTTGGCGACCTCAGCCGTCGCCAGCTTTGCTGGCGGTAACGGCGTGGGAACAGTCCGTGCGTAGGAAGCGAAAAGAGCGAACCCCAGGCAATCAATTATCGAACAGTGAACGGGAGGTACTAAATCGTGCCCAAACCGATCAAAGTCCTATCCATCTTCGGCACGCGCCCCGAAGCTATCAAAATGGCCCCTGTCGTCAAAGAACTAGAACGAACAGAACAAATCATCTCGAAAGTAGCCGTAACAGCTCAACACCGAGAAATGCTTGACCAAGTACTTGGCCTTTTTGATATTCAACCAGATTACGACCTTAACATCATGGCACCAGAGCAGACGCTTTACGATATCACCGCTAAAGCACTGCTAGGACTCAAGCCCATTTTAGAGCAAGAAAAGCCCGATATTGTGCTCGTTCACGGCGACACCACAACCACCTTTATCGCTTCATTAGCTTCCTACTACCAGCAAATCGCTGTGGGCCACGTAGAAGCAGGATTGCGAACTCATAACAAGTACTCGCCCTTCCCAGAAGAAATGAACCGCAAACTAACGGGCTCACTATCGGACATGCATTTTGCTCCTACAGGAACATCGAGAGAAAACCTACTTGACGAAGCAGTAGATCCTGAAGCAATCTATGTAACCGGCAACACCGTTATCGATGCCCTTTTAGCCACAGTGCGTCCAGACTATACATTTGCCGATCCCAATCTCCAACAAATAGTCCAAAAAGAAAAAGAAATTCTACTCGTGACGACTCATCGCCGTGAAAACCTTGGCGAACCAATGCGTCAAGTATACCAAGCTCTGCGAGAAGTCTTGGCTCAAAGACCGCAGGCATTCATTATTTTCCCTGTCCACAAAAACCCTGCCGTCCGTCGCGTCGTAGAAGAAGAACTAGGACAACACCCTAGAGTGCAACTTATTGAACCAATGGACTACGAACCTTTTGTCAACCTCATGAATCAAGCTACCATCATCCTTACTGACTCAGGCGGTATGCAAGAAGAAGCACCTTCACTAGGCAAGCCTGTCCTCGTCTTACGAGACACCACCGAAAGACCAGAAGCAGTTCGAGCTGGCACCGTAAAGTTAGTAGGAACTAGTGCCACCATAATTACTAACGAAACCTTAACGCTTCTCAAGAACCCTGAAGCTTATAAAGCTATGGCCAACGCTGTAAACCCCTACGGAGACGGCAAAGCCTCTCAGAGAATAGCCCAGGCCATTCTCTACCACTTCCGTCAAAGCGATCAACTACCAGATGAATACGGACTTGTATAAAAAGTAAAAAACTCAAAAAGAATTTTTTACAAATTCAAAAAGGATTTTTTAACTTTACCTCGAATAACCTATGTTGGCATTCTAAGATGCGAAACCATACTTCCTAATTTCTACAATCATGCTATCTACCAGACTTACTTTTCGACTTATATCGCAACAACTATTGAAATATAATTGTATTTTTGATGCACAAGTTCATATCAGCAAGCAGACCTTCAAGCATTTTTTAATAAACATTTTCAATACATCATCACCGTAAAAGCCTTTCTAACAAATAATTTATTACGCTTGCACGCTTTTCTTTGCTTAAGTAGCGAAAAAATGGTAGAATTACGGAATGACGGCGAATTTTACAGGGAATGCTACAAAAGCCACCCATCTTTTATAAGGGGGAAGGGCTCTTGCGGGACAAAGAAGGTCCCAACAACAGACCGCGTCAGGTCCTTAAAGCGATTGGAATAGGCTCCTCTATTGGAGCTGAATTCGCAGTGGCAGTCTATCTTGGATTTGCTGTAGGCCGTTATGGTGACAGCAAATTGGGAACGGACCCGTGGCTTATGCTCATCGGAGTAATCCTGGGTGTAGTCAGCGGGTTTTTCGGTGTCTATTACCTCGTTAGCACTTTTTTCCGAGAAGAAACGGAAGAAGAAGTCCCTCCAGAGAGTCCTCAGGACCGATAACTTCGAAAGGGAAAAGCAATGGAACTTCGTCAAATGCTGGCACGGCTCGTCTACCTGAACCTTCTGGGGGTGGGGGTTTGCTTGGTATTCGTGCCCTTCATAGATAGACCGGCCATCCCGGCTGGATTTGCCTTGGGATGGTTTCTCAGCAGTATAGCAACTTGGATTACCTACATACGAGAACGACGCGCAGAAGCCAAAGGAACTGAACAAACAGTCCAAAACATACTCAGCGGCTTTCTCGTAAAAATGGTGCTGGCCATAGGAGCTTTACTGATTGCCGCCAGAGCCCCCGAAAAGTTCCATATTTTGGCTACGGGTCTTGGACTGCTGATGCCTACAGTGATGACTGTCATCGTAGGTGTTTTGCAAGCAAGAGATTCGACCATTGAGAATAACGAAGCGAAAGGGGGGACAATGGAACAACAATGACATACGAAAGAGAAGTATGGCATTTTATGGGTATGGAGTTCTGGGCAGACACATTAGTTGCAACCTGGATCACCATGGCCATCCTCATCGCCGTTGGTTTTAGTGTCGGTCGAGGAGCAACCTCGGGCGTACCAAGTCGACTGGTCGTAGCCTTCGAAATGGTTCTCGAATACATCAAGAACCTGATCGCTGAAAATGCCGACTATAAGAAGATGGGAGCCTTGCTTACCTATATCCTAACCTTGCTCCTCTTTATCTTCTTCAGCAACACGATTGGTCTGTTCCCTAACTTTACCTTTGGACTTGGTGGAATTATTACCAAGGAGAACATGGCTTCACCTACTGGTGATTTGAACACCACCTTAGCTCTAGCCTTACTGACGATCGTACTCGTTCAGATCTGGGGCGTCCGGTATAACGGCATGCACTACTTTGCCCACTTCACATCGCCGCACTGGCTCTTCTTGCCTTTACACCTCATCGAGCTAGTTACCAAACCGGTGACGCTGGCTTTCCGTCTTTACGGAAACATTTATGCCAAATCAATTCTCATGGGCACCTTGCTCAAATTTATCCCATTCGGTTTAATCTTTGTCCTGGGTGGATTTATCCCCCACGTAATCTGGCTTGGCTTCTCACTCTTTATTGGAGCTATCCAGGCCTTCGTATTCACAATCTTAACGATTGTGTACGTTTCCCAAGCCGTCAATGCATCTGACCACTAATTGTTCAGAAGCGTTGAACCATAAAAAAATCTATAACTTACAGGGGAAAAGTGAAAGGAGAATCTATCAGTGGACGTTCAAGCTTATGCTCTTTTAGGTGCTGGTCTTGCCACAGGTTTTGCTGCTCTAGGTGCAGCTCTCGGGGTTGGATTGGTCACATCCAAAACGGTTGAAGGTATCGCTCGCCAACCACAAGCACGTGGTCCTCTACAAACAACCATGTTCATTTCCGTTGGTCTGGTTGAAGCCCTTCCCATTATCGCAGTCGTTATCGCCTTCTTGCTCTACGGCGTAGGCTCTGCCTAATCGACAGCTTTACAGATCCTTATTACCGAGATTTTTAATTTCACTCAATCATGAGCGTAGCGAAGCAGGAGCGAACCCATAACGGCTCCATAAAGGAGGTTACGCGTTGCTAGAGGCATTAGGCATCAAATTTGGTTCTATCTTAGCTATGGTTATCAGCTTCTTGCTGCTCGTTGGCCTGCTTCACAAGTATGCTTTTGGTCCCCTGATCAAAGCTATCGACGAAAGACGAGCCAAGATCCAGTCTGACTTCGACAAAGCCGAAAGAGAACTTGTAGAAGCAAGCAAGTTACGTGAAGAATACGTAACAGAACAGACCCGTGTTCGTAAAGAAGCACACGATATCATGGCCAATGCAACTAAAATTGCAGAAGAAAAAGCCCAGGAGATTGTCACTGCGGCTCGGCAAGAAGCGGACAACCTGCGTGACCGAGCTCGTGCCGAGATCGAAAGGGAGAAAGAAAAAGCAATCGACGAGTTGCGCACATACACTGTAAACATCTCCATCCTGGCCGCACAAAAAGCGATTGAGAAAAACATTGATCCTTCCACTCAGAAAAAACTGGTTGACGAAGCGATCAAAGAAGTGGGGAGACTGCCATGTTAACAGGAGCAGTATCCCGTCGTTATGCCCAGGCTTTATTGGAGATAGGTACGCAGACCAACTCCCTTGATCAATTGGAAAATGAACTAGGTCGCTTTGTTGTCCTACTTGACGACAACCGCGAATTACAGCAACACCTCTACCACCCATCTATTGTGGTAGAAGCCAAAAAAGAATTGGTGGACGCCATTTTAACCAAAGATGGCTATTCACAAGTGGCTCGCTCCTTCATCTTACTCGTAATAGAGCGACGCCGTGAAAACTACCTGAAAGACATCTACAGAGAATTCGTTCGCCTGGCTAACCAGGCCCGCAACCTTTTAGAAGCGCAAGTTACAAGCGCCATTGAGCTATCACAAGAGCAAGTTAAGAAACTGACTAAGGAGATTGCTCGCCTTACAGGCAAAACAATTATCTTGAAGCAGAAAGTTGACCCAGCTCTTATTGGCGGCATCGTAATCACCATCGGCGACCGTGTAATTGACGGCTCCGTCGTTGGTAAGCTTCAAGGAATGCGCGAAGCTCTGCTGAAAGCACCATTGACTGTCTAGTCAAGACTACTTGAAGCTTGTAAGCCTAAGTTGTTTATCCATAGCTTCAGAAGTAAAGTGCTATCTAATGTAAGAACCGAAGGCATAGAAGTTTCTCACAGCTTCCATGGCCTTATATGACTCATATCGTGAAATACTCATTGGAGGATAGGGGTGAATTAACCGTCCATGAGTCTACGTCCAGAAGAGATCAGTGCCATCATCAAGCAACAGATCGAGCGTTATGAAAAGCCACTGGAGGCCGCCGACACAGGTACGGTCATCCAGGTCGGTGACGGTATCGCCCGGGTCTATGGTCTAGAAAAAGCCATGGCTGGTGAACTTCTCGAGTTTCCTGGCCAGGTCTACGGCATGGTCCTTAACCTCGAAGAAGACAACATCGGATGCGTTATTCTCGGTCCCTTTACCGAGATTAAAGAAGGCGACACTGTTAAGAGAACAGGTCGCATTGTGGAAGTTCCAGTTGGCGACGAGATGATCGGTCGCGTAGTCAACCCATTGGGACAACCCTTAGACGGAAAAGGCCCAATTAACGCTAAGCAATTCCGTCCTATTGAATCCCCAGCACCTGGCGTTATCGCCAGAAAGTCCGTTCACGAACCATTGCAGACAGGCTTAAAAGCTATTGACTCCATGGTTCCCATTGGACGTGGCCAGCGGGAATTAATCATCGGTGACCGTCAGACTGGTAAAACAGCTGTGGCCATCGACACCATCTTGAACCAAAAAGGTCAAGACGTTATTTGTATCTACGTTGCTATCGGTCAGAAAGCTTCTACCGTTGCAGGCGTAGTTAAAACCTTAGAAGAAAACGGCGCTATGGACTACACCATCGTCGTCAGTGCAACAGCTTCCGAGCCTGCACCACTTCTCTACATTGCACCATACTCCGGTTGTGCCATGGGTGAATACTTCCTATACAACGGACGTCACGCCCTGGTAATTTACGATGACCTGTCCAAACAGGCCGTTGCATACCGTGAGCTTTCCCTCTTGCTTCGTCGTCCTCCCGGCCGTGAAGCCTATCCTGGTGACGTCTTCTACTTGCATTCTCGCCTCTTAGAGCGTGCCGCTAAGTTGAACGACGAATTGGGCGCAGGTTCATTAACTGCTCTGCCCATTATTGAGACCCAGGCTGGTGACGTTTCTGCGTACATTCCAACGAACGTTATCTCCATTACAGACGGACAGATCTTCTTGGAGTCAGACCTTTTCTACTCCGGTATCCGTCCTGCTGTTAACGTCGGTCTCTCCGTATCACGGGTTGGTGGCTCCGCCCAAATTAAAGCGATGAAGCAAGTAGCAGGACGTCTACGTCTTGACTTAGCTCAGTATCGTGAATTAGCCGCCTTTGCTCAGTTCGGCTCCGATCTGGACAAGGCTACACAAGCTCGCCTCAACCGCGGTCAGCGCATGGTTGAGATCCTTAAGCAAGCACAGTACCAGCCGCTAGTTGTTGAAGAGCAAGTAGTTGTTATCTATGCCGCCGTTAACGGCTTCTTAGATGACATCGAAGTGGCTGACGTACTCAAGTTTGAAGAAGGCTTCATGAGCTATATGCGCTCTGCTAAAGCCTCTATTCTCGAAGAAATTCGTACGAAGAAGGCACTGAACGACGACCTCACTAAGAAGATTACAGACGCTATCAACGAGTTCAAGAAAACTTTTGTAGCTTAATCTTCTTGACCTAATCATAAGGCCGAGGATCCGGAAGTCCTTCTCTGAGAATTGCGAGAGCGAGGTGAAAGTATATGTCCGGTATGCGCGATATTAAGCGCCGCATTCGGTCTATCAAGAATACGCAACAAATTACCAAGGCCATGAAAATGGTTGCGGCCGCCAAGCTCCGTCGTGCCCAGGACAAGGTCAGCCAGGCACGGCCCTATGCCAACCGCATTCAGGGTGTGCTTTCTCGCCTCGTCGAAGCGGCACAAGACGCCAACCATCCGCTCCTGGAGACTCGCGAAGTCAAACATATTGGCTACGTTGTCATCACAGCAGACAGAGGACTCTGTGGCGGTTATAACGCCAACGTGATCAGGAAAGTGAACGGTCAAGTCAAAGGTCGCGACGATATCTCCTTGATCTGTATCGGACGGAAAGGTCGAGACTTCTTCCGTCGAACAGGCCAGAAGATAGAACAAGACTATGTCGGTCTTGGTGAAGATATTAGCTACGGAACAGCCAAAGAAATTGCTGGCGACATCATGAAAATCTACGAAGAAGGCGTCTTTGACGAAGTTCATCTCGTCTTCAACGAGTTTGTCTCTGCATTAACCCAGCGTCCAACATCGATGCAACTGCTACCCATTCCGGCTGAAAAGAGTGAAGACAAAGGGCAACAAGTTCAGGATAGCAAAACTGACCCAGCTCCTTTGTACGAATTCGAACCCGGCATGGAGGCTGTCCTAAACGAACTGCTTCCCAAGTATGTAGAGAACCAGATCTACCGAGCTCTTCTCGAAGCCAAAGCTTCTGAGCAAGGCGCACGGATGACAGCTATGGGCTCTGCAACAGACAACGCCAAAGAAATGATTGATAAACTGACCCTCTCCTACAACCGTGCACGTCAGGCCGCCATTACTAAGGAGATCTCCGAAGTTGTTGGTGGTGCCGCGGCACTCGGTTAGGAATAAGAGGAAAATCGCATAGAAGCAAAAAAATTCGACTCCCTAGTTGGAGGAGGTATGTACCCTCGATGAACTTCGGTAAAGTTGTTCAGGTCATTGGACCGGTTGTGGACGTGCAGTTCCTCCCAGGTCAATTACCTGAAATCTATAACGCCATCAAAATCTCCTCTGCCGATCAGGACAATTGGGATGGCAGTGAGATCAATTTGACCTTAGAAGCCGCGCAACACTTAGGTAACAATACAGTTCGTTGCGTTGCCATGTCCTCCACCGATGGACTGGTTCGAGGCATGAAAGCATTAGACACGGGCGCGGCTATCTCCGTTCCCGTTGGTCGTGCTACATTAGGTCGTATGTTTAACGTCTTGGGTAACCCCATTGACGAAAAAGAAGAAGCCAAAAGTGAAGAAAAATGGCCTATTCACCGCCCAGCTCCTACTTTTGAAGACCTCGAGCCTTCCACGACTGTCCTAGAAACAGGTATTAAAGTCGTTGACTTGCTCGCTCCTTACGCCAAAGGTGGTAAGATTGGTCTCTTCGGTGGTGCCGGTGTTGGTAAAACCGTTTTGATCATGGAATTGATCAACAACGTAGCCAAAGCTCACTCCGGTTTCTCCGTCTTCGCCGGTGTCGGTGAGCGGACTCGTGAAGGTAATGACCTTTACCACGAAATGAAAGACTCTGGCGTTTTGGACAACGTGGCCATGGTCTTCGGTCAGATGAACGAACCACCAGGTGCTCGTCAGCGTGTTGCCTTGACTGGTCTCGTTATGGCTGAATACTTCCGTGACCGCGAAGGACAGGACGTTCTGCTCTTCGTTGATAACATTTTCCGTTTCACTCAGGCCGGTTCCGAGGTTTCCGCTCTCTTAGGTCGGATGCCTTCTGCCGTTGGTTACCAGCCAACTCTGGCCACTGAAATGGGTCAGCTTCAAGAGCGTATTACTACAACTAAGAACGGCTCCATCACGTCCGTTCAGGCCGTATACGTGCCTGCCGATGACTTGACTGACCCCGCTCCAGCGAACACCTTTGCTCACTTGGATGCGACAACCGTTCTTTCACGTTCTATCGCCGAGTTAGGTATCTATCCTGCCGTGGATCCACTAGATTCCACATCCCGCTTGCTCGATCCTAACATCATCGGTGAAGAACACTACAGTTGTGCCCGTGGCGTACAGAAGCTCTTACAGCGCTACAAAGAACTGCAAGACATCATCGCCATCTTGGGTATGGACGAGCTTTCCGACGAAGACAAACTCGTCGTTGCTCGTGCCCGTAAAGTACAACGTTTCTTATCTCAGCCATTCCACGTTGCTGAAGTATTTACCGGTTTCCCCGGCAAATTTGTACCTCTCAAAGACTCCATCAAAGGCTTCAGAGAAATCATTGAAGGCAAGCACGACGACCTGCCAGAAAGTGCTTTCTACATGGTTGGTACTATTGAAGAAGCCATTGCCAAAGCAAAAGAGATGGAAGGCTAAGAGGGGGTTAACAAGTTATGGCCAATAAGACCTACCTACTCGAGGTTGTCACACCCGAGCGGGTTGTTGTCACCGAGGACGTGGAATTCACCTCTGCTCCCGGCATCGAGGGCAGCCTCGGCATACTGGCCGACCATGCCCCTATGCTGACCGCCCTAACCATTGGCATGCTCGAATACGAAGCACCAGGTGGCAAAAAAGAGAAACTCACCGTTACAGGCGGCTTCATGGAAGTCTCCGGCGACAAAGTGACTATTCTTGCTAATGCCGCTGAGAAAACTGTCGAGATCGACATAACTCGTGCCGAAGCCGCTCGCCGACGCGCCCAAGAGCGCATCGAAATAGCGCCATCAAGCAACGAAGATCTCGATCTAGCTCGTGCGGAACTAGCTCTCAAGAGAGCTATCCTTCGTCTCGAAGCAGCCAAAGACAAGCGTTTCGACGCAGAATAAGCAGAAAAACGCCAAGCAAAGACAAAGTAGCCTGCCAAAAGCAGTCTGCTTGAAAGAGCGCCTTGAACTCCCTATAATGGAGTCAAGGCGCTCTTTGTCTATTTCTTAAGACCTGTATACTAAGATTACTTGGTAAAAAGTACATTTCTATGGTACTTTCCCCTTGCTTGTGCGATAATAGAAAAGTGCAACCATAATACTTTCAAGGGTATGGTGTTATAAGTGAAAAAATTCAAGGTGCTCCTCATCGGTCTCTACAATTCCAAAGCCCTCGGCGTTCGCTATCTTTCCTCAGTGCTCCAACAGGCTGGTCATGAAGTTGATATTATTTACTTCAAAGATTTTAACAGTCTGAATGCTTCTAGTCCTACAGAGCGAGAGTACGAATTGCTTCTCGAACAAATTAGAAAATCTGCACCAGACATGATTGGTCTTAGCGTCATGTCTTCCTTTTATATAGAAGTTGCCAAAGAAATGTCTCGTCGTATTCGCCAGACTTTTTCAGAAACTCCTTTTATCTGGGGCGGCGTTTATGCCACTTTAATTCCTGATGAAAGTCTTGAATACTGCGACTATCTCATGCGCGGTGAATGTGAAGAAGCTATTTTAGAGCTCGTCGAAGCTTTTCAAGGGCAACGTGCTTTTACTAACGTGGCCAACCTAACTTTTCGCCAAAAGCAAATAACAAGCTCTTCCACAGTAGCAAACTCTTCGACAGTAGCAAGCTCTGCTAGCGAGATCATTACAAACGACTTGCGACCTCTAACAGCCCATCTCGATACAATCCCATTTCCCGACATGGGCGGCAACAACATGGTGCATATCACCGGCGACAAAGTCAACTGCTGTGATCCACAAGTAAGCAGTATTTCTTATGAAATGAGCGCCTCAAGAGGCTGTCCCTACGTCTGCTCCTACTGTAGTAGTCTTAACATGAAGCGCCTCTATAAAGGCAAAGGACCTTTCGTTCGTCAACGTTCTGTCCAAAACACCATGGAAGAACTACTTATGGCCAAAAGCAAGATGAAAAACTTGCGTATGGTCTGGTTCTGGGATGAAATCTTTGCTGACGATGAAGAATGGGTACAAGAGTTTGTCACAGCCTACAAAAAAGAAATCAACTTACCTTTTAACATCTGGGGTCATCCTCTCAAAATCAAGAAAAATATCATGGACATGCTCGTTGATGCAGGCTTACATCAAATTGTCGTAGGCTTACAACATGGCTCACCACGGATTCGTAAAGAGATCTACTTCCGACCAGAAACAGATGAACAAATCATTGAAATGAGCAAAGTACTTTCAGAAGCTAAAGTACCAGAAGTTATCTTTGATCTGATCCTCGACAGCCCCTTTGAAAGTGTTGAAGATCTGGAGATGACCTATCATCTCTGCATGAAACTTCATAAACCTTTTAAACTACAAATGCACGGTCTTCACTTCCTACCAGGCACAGACATCGAAAAAGTAGCCGTCCGCAAAGGCGTTCTTTCCTGGGAAGACTTGAAAAAACAGCAAAACAGACCAATTGAAGAACAATACCGTTCTTTCTTATGGTGGACTCACACAGGATCTCATGAAGACCGCGAAAGAGCTTACTGGAAAATCATGATCTACTTAACCCAATTTGGCTGGACTTCTCGCATGATGCCTGTCTTCCAACGAGACCTTTTCAAGCGCAAACCAGAACTAATGAACATTCTACGTACCTCAGCGAACGGTTGGAATCTCATGCGCCGAGCAAGCCGCAAAGCTCTTATGAAGCTAGGTCTAACCTAGTAAGCCTAAGCCTTCTATAGAACTCTGTTTTTTCTCTGTGACTTTGTGGTTAAATAGATACAGCTAATATTAACTATTACTAAAATCAACTATAAACTATATAAGGAGGAATACCTCCATGGCCGTAATTGCCGAGGTTACCATTGTACCTCTAGGAACAGCAACAACAAGCGTAAGCTCTTATGTAGCCGCTTGCCACCGTGTCTTGCAAGAAGCTAAAGAAATACGTTACCAATTGACTCCCATGTCAACAATTATAGAAGGCGAGCTCACAGACGTCTTAGATATAGTACAGAAAATGCACCAAGTCCCTTTTGACGAAGGCGCTCAACGAGTCTCGACAACCATTCGCATCGACGACCGCAGAGACAAAGCCCTAACAATGGAAGGAAAAGTATCAGCAGTAGTAAAAAGAATCGAGAAAAAATAGAGCTAACTAGTAACTAGTAATTACTAACTACTAAATACTAACTACTCCCAAACTCCATATCCTAAATCGATTTTTCCTATCATACCAAATAGTGTATATACACCACCCTTAATGGCAATAATTGTGAGGAAGAGTGCCAAAGAGGGTGTTTTCTATGCTTCGTATTATAACAATTATGGCCCTGCAAACAGTAATGATCTTGCTCATCGCTTTTTTTCTGCTTTTTCGTAACGATGGAGCAGGCGTACGCTGGTTATTACAAGAAGTGCCACAAGCCAAATATACAATTGGTCTTTACGTAGACCATGTAAAAGATGTACCAGATTTTCTGACCGGAAAAATTAGCGGCAAGGACTTCATTCCTTTTGAAATCAAAGAAGGAGAAGGCCAGCCCAATCTAGACAATGGCCCCTTAGTTCCTAAAGGATCAGAAATACCTAAAGAGACTGGACAAAACAGTCTCGACTCATTTATTTATGAGAGAGATAACCATGAAGATTCTCAAGTAGCTACAGTAGAAAAAAGACGAATCGACCCTCTAATTGCCGAAAAAATGCGTAATGCCATGGAGAAATCGGCCATCACACCAACAGAAGGGCAAGTAAGTCTCTGGTTACCCCTCACAGGAGGACCTTTTGATCGCCCCCTAGCTAACCCCATTGAGCGACGCATGGCCGCAGAAGCTTATCTCTACCAGCTATATCATGAAGTAACAGGCCGTCTAAGCGTCCAAACGCCACAAGTAAAAGTCGAAGGCGACCATATATTTGGACAAGTGCGTGATCAACAGCCTGACGGCTCTTACGTGGAACTAACCTTACAAATGAAAGGCAATCAGGGTCATTTATCAGCCTACGTCCGACAACCCATGCCCGCTTTTGCCGAAAGCAACTGGTTTGAAGAACTTAACAAACTAGCTACTCGCTCTAACCGTATCGAATACACCATTACCTTACAAGGTCAACGTACAGGAAGGCTCACCGCAGAAGATCAGGAAAGAGTACTATTACAATGCTTTGACTACCTGCACGCCACCAAAATCGAAACAGCAGGTCCTAGAAGCCTGCTGATCAGTGGACAATCGCCAATGCTTCCCACAGGCTTATCGCTAGGGGGAGAAGCGATCAACCTACAAGGCTTGGCTCGTTACCACGGTACAGATGGTCAAACTCATTTTGTTCTGGCTTACCCCTTAATCATGCAAGAAATCTAAAGCCAATAGACCTTAGCATGCTAGCATGAGACCATATGAGACTAAAGGAGACCAGATAGTCTCATTTATGAAGAATCGGTAACTATATCTCCTAAAGCAAGAACTTTATCTCCTAAAGCAAGAAAAAGATCTGGCTAAAAATCTCCACAAGCGCTATTATTTCTTAGGAAGAACTTTGTTTATCACTCTCTCCTTAAGGAAAAAGTAAGTGCAAGCAGGAAAGGTAGTAAGAACGTCGAAAGTACCATTTAGGACAATTAACCACTATTAGCTACAAATGGACTCGATGCCTTAACCTTCTCTTTTCCGCTTGCCACATACATAGCAAATATTAAGTATACCCTTTTAACTTCCTCATTCCCAATAACCGTCCTAGTGGCCAGCAATGACAGAACTATACAACAGAAAAGGGGGTGCCTGCCGGCTTTCTCCTGTTGTTACCAACGAGATGAGAACGGCAAAAGAGAAGTTTATGGAAGAAAAAATTGTAGTTACCGGGGGAAAACCCCTGCAAGGAAAAATAAAAGTCAGCAATGCCAAAAATGCCGTCCTTCCCATCTTAATCGCATCTCTTCTAGGCGACGGTGAATCGAAAATACTCGACGTACCCCACTTAACAGACGTGGACACAACTTGTTCAGTTCTTCAGCACTTAGGACAAGAAGTGGCTAGGCAAAATGGCCACATCATGATCCGCACTGTAGAACCGACTAGCTTCGAAGCACCTTATCAATACGTCAGGCGCATGAGAGCTTCCTTTTTACTTCTTGGACCTTTACTTGCTCGCTACGGACGAGCCAAAATACCATTGCCTGGCGGTTGCGCCATTGGCTCTAGACCTATTAACCTCCACCTCAAAGGACTAGAAGCACTAGGTGCGAAAGTCAATCTTGAGCATGGACATGTAGAAGCTAATTGCCGCCGACTAAAGGGAGCTCAGATCTACCTTGACTTTCCTTCCGTTGGCGCTACCGAAAACCTCATGATGGCCGCTTCCTTAGCCAAAGGGCAAACAATCATAGAAAATGCCGCCGAAGAACCGGAAATCGTGGACCTAGCCAACTACCTCAACGCCATGGGCGCTAGAGTAAAAGGAGCAGGCACACCGATTATCAAAATAGAAGGTGTCAAAGAACTACTGGGCACAACCCACACCCCCATACCTGATCGCATTGAAGCAGGCTCTTACATGGTCGCCGCCGCCGCTACCAAAAGTGATCTCACCATTGAAAACGTCATAGCAGAACACCTCAAACCAGTCATCTCCAAGCTAAAAGAAATGGGCGTCCAAGTAGACGAACATGAAAGTAGCCTACGCATTAGACCAGGCGAGGAAGAGCTTAAAGCAGTAGATATCAAAACACTACCATACCCCGGCTTCCCCACAGACATGCAAGCGCAAATGATGGCCCTCAACTGCATCTGCAAAGGAACTGGCGTCGTAACAGAAACAGTCTTTGAAAATCGCTTCATGCACGTAGACGAACTAAAACGCATGGGCGCAAAAATCAAAGTCGAAAGCCGCAGTGCCATCATCGAAGGCGTCAAAAACCTCTCCGGCGCACCCGTCAAAGCCACAGACCTTCGGGCAGGCGCCGCTCTAATCATCGCCGCCCTCAGCACCGAAGCCTCCACCGAAATAGGTGCTCTAGAACACATCGATCGCGGCTACGACAACATCGTAGGCAAACTACAAGAAGTAGGCGCTTCAATTGAGCGGATCGGGTAGAGACGGAGAAAAGGGCAGATATTTAGAAACCGCAGAGACGCAGAGGGCGCAGAGTTAGTAAAAAGTATAATCATAAATAAAAAAGCCAAGGGATAAAAAGAAAAAGAATCCCCTGGCTTTTTTACTATTACTTTTTGAAGGAGGATTATCATGGGAAAGAAAGGGACAATCTTGACCTCTCTCTTCTTAACAGGGACACTCCTACTGTCGCCATCAGCCTGGGCCATGAACACCGTAACCGTAACGGAAATGGTCGAAGTGAAGAGAGTAGGCGAGGAAACTTTTGATGCAGAAGCCATTTACGTGGAAGCATTTGAGGAACCCTTTGATGGAGAATGACCAAGCACAAGAGGAGCTTCTTCTTATTTACATGCCCATTCAAAGTACTTTCATCGATGCCACCACAGGACAATCGGCCTTAGAGGATATTCTTCCACAGCTACAAGAACGCTACCAAGAAGAGATTATTCAACTTACTGGACAAGAGGAAGGTTACTATATTCACTCTGAAGAAGAAGCAAAGCAATTTGTGCGAGAAATTCTTGGCGTTGACTTAAGTAAATTCGAAGAAGTAGAAGTACATAGTCGTAATCACTTTTACCTTCAAGGCACAAGCGAAGGCCTAATAACACAGAATTACTTCTGGCAGGGCAAAGAAATCAGAAATCTAGACGATGAAGCATCTTTAAGTAATGAAGCATCCTTGAGCAATGAAGTAAACTTTTTCCCTCATCTTTCAGTAGAAGTTTGTGCAGATACAGGCAAACTACAGGGCTTTCAAATGGAAAATAGAGCTCCTAATAAAGCTTCGGAACAGGCTATCGAAAAGGAAAGTAAAAAGAAAACAGAAGCAGTAACAGGAAAAGAAACTGAAACAGCAGAAGTAGCAGAACATACAACAAGAACAGAAAAAACTAAGCTGTTAGAAAAAGCAATCTCCTTTTTAGAAAAGCAGTTACCTGAAGGCACTACCACATGGAACTTGACAATCATAGAAAATGAAAAGTACCTAGAACAACTACCTGAATGGATAGACAAGGAAAAAATAGAACAAAACCTCGCCCACCAACAGAATATCTACATAAATATTTCCTACATCCATGAAGGCATACCTTATCCACAGCGCTCTTACTCTATAACATTTGATCCTGAGACAGGCCAAATGATTAGCTTCTATGGCAACCCCTTAAACTATGCAAGCCTAGAATTTGCAACAAAGCAAGGCATCATTTCAGCAGAAGAAGCCAAGAAGATATACTTAGATGCCAACAAGCCCGAACTCGCTTATATCTGGCAAGAATACTTCGGTCAAAAAGCACCAGCACCACAACTAATCTTCATGCCGAATCAATTCAACGCCAATAAGACTCTTATCAATGCCCATACTGGTCAATTCATGGAGTAGAGACTAATAATATGTAGAAGCTAAAAAAATATAAAAAAGCCAAGGGATCACGTCATGATATGCTCCCCTTATGGTAGACAGTTTAAAAAATTGTCTACCATAAGGAGGAGTTTTTTTTATTAGAAACCTCTGCGCCCTCAAAGCTCTGCGGTCATATTAGCAAAATCTAAAGCATATATTTTTTATGACCAAGACTGACAAGGGGGTACGTAAATGCCGCCAATACCTAACAGGCTGAAGCCTTTCCTCTGGGGAGGGCTGGCCTTTTTTTTGATCCTGATCATGATTCTTGGCATCCCTTGGATGGTTCTTAACTTGCACCCACAACAGGGGAGCACAGAAGATGGGGAAGAAGAGATGCCCATGCGTAGAAGCTTAGGCCCAGGAGAACCGATGGTGACCATTCACGTCTCAGCCGATGAAATCGTAACCTTACCTATGGAAGAATACCTCATTGGAGTCATAGCAGGTGAAATCTCACCGCGCAACGACATGGAAGCGCTCAAAGCAATGGCCGTAGCGGCACGTACCTTTTCCTGGGATCGCATGGAACGAGGTATCGACCTTTGCGCCACCGTACATTGCCAAGTCTGGCTTTCACCAGAACAGCGCTTAGAACGCTGGGGAGACCAAACAGCAGAATACACAGCACGCATCGCCTCTGCTGTTGACGCTACCACAGGTCAACTAATTACTTACGAAGGTCACGTAATACAAGCGACCTACCACGGCTCTTGTGGCGGTCACACCGAAGAAGCCAAAAACGTTTGGGGCTGGGACATCCCGTATCTACAAAGCGTAGCCTGCATCGAAGAACCATCAACACGCGAACAGCGCTTCACCTATGACGAACTAGATAGCCGCTTAGGCACATCCCTAGCAACCATGAGCCCTCATAACCGCACCGAAGCCATCTCAGTACTAGCCACCACCAATACAGGCAGAGCCCAAAGCATCCGTATTGGCAACGAAGAAATAGCTGGCACCAACTTCCGAAGCATCCTAGGCCTGTCATCAACGAACGTAGAACTAGACTGGCAAGACAATGAACTCCTCATCAAAACAGTAGGCAACGGTCACGCCGTAGGCATGTGCCAAACCGGCGCCGCCCTCATGGCCCAAGAAGGCCACAGCTACCAAGAAATCCTCCAGCACTACTACCAAAACACAACAATAACCAAAGCCTATTAAAAAAAATTAGTAATGACTGGCAAGCCCATGCCAGTCGTTCTTTTTTCCCCTCGACCTAAATATACTCTAATGACTCAGGGCGAGGGAGGGCCGGGCATGCAAGATTATATAAGAAAGCGCGTGTTAGAAGTTTCTCAATATATAATGGAAGCTACCGCAACGGTGCGCCAAACGGCGTCCGTATTCGGAGTTAGCAAAAGCACGATTCACAAAGACGTCACTGAACGCCTTCCGTTGATCAACCCCCAGTTAGCCCAAGAGGTCAAAGTGGTCCTCGAAAAAAACAAGCTAGAGAGACATATTCGTGGCGGAGAAGCCACGAGGAAAAAATATCAAGAAGCATAGAAGAAATGACAACCTTCCATAAAGTACAAAAAAATCGTATAATAAATAGAAAGAATACTTAAGGTAAAGTCAGCGCCGAAAGGCATCAGAAGGGCTTTGCCATTTTTGTGTTTTGAACTTCTCACACCTTTCCCCGCCTTTTTACTTGGATCATTGGAATCGACAGGTTATACTGTAAATAGAATGAAAACAGAGTAAAATAGAATCGAAACATGATAAGTAATGAAGCAATAGTCCGAGAAACGAAAGAAAAAAGCATAACAAATGTAAATACTAGGGGGACAAGCTTGTGTTTGGCTTTAGTGAAGATATTGGCATAGATTTAGGCACCGCCAGTGTGCTTGTATTCGTCAAAGGAAAAGGCATCGTACTTATGGAACCATCAGTCGTCGCCATTAACAAAGACACCGGTTCCATCATCGCCGTAGGTGAAGAAGCAAGACGCATGCTTGGACGTACTCCCGGCAACATCGTAGCCATCAGACCCCTGCGAGACGGCGTTATTGCCGACTATGATGTCACAGAGCGCATGCTCCGCTACTTTATTACCAAAGCCTGTGGCAAATCATTCTTTTTCAAACCTCGCGTCATGGTCTGCATCCCCTCCGGCGTAACAGGCGTTGAAGAACGTGCAGTACGTCAGGCCGCTTTACAAGCCGGTGCACGCCAAGCCTACCTAATTGAAGAACCCCTTGCCGCCGCTTTAGGTGCTGGCTTAGACATTGCCGAAGCCAACGGCTCTATGGTCGTAGACATAGGTGGTGGCACTACCGATATTGCCGTCCTCTCCTTAGGCGGCATCGTCTGCTCCAAATCCCTGCGCGTCGGTGGCGACAAATTTGACGAATCCATCGTACGCTACATTCGCAAAGAACATTCCCTCATGATTGGCGAAAGAACAGCAGAAGAACTAAAAATAAAAATCGGCACAGCCTACCCATCCGGTCGCCGTGGCGAAGAATACGCTGAGATCCGAGGCCGTGACCTCGTCTCTGGCCTACCCAAAACAGTAAAAGTATCTTCCTTAGAAGCTTACACAGCTATGCAAGAGAACATTGAATCAGTCGTCAGTGGTGTCAAAGAAGTCCTAGAACGCACACCACCGGAACTTTCTGCCGATATAATGAACAAAGGTATCGTCATGACTGGCGGCGGCGCTCTTTTAGAAGGACTTGACACACTAATAGCACGGGAAACGAAACTTCCAGTGCATATAGCCGAAGATGCCGTTTCTAGCGTTGCTTTAGGAACAGGCTTAGCCCTAGGTATGCTAAACTACCTGCAGAAGAACACAATTTTGACTAAAAAGGTTATGTAGCTTTAAGTAAGAAGGTTATGTAACTTTAAGGCCAGTTATCTTTTGCTTCTGTCATCAATTGTTTTGCTTAAAAAAAAGAGAAGCAGGGACTATGGGTAAAGCAAAAACATTGTGATGAGGAAGGTGACCTATCTTGACCCCTAAGAAAAGCAGAGTTCGTAAAGCCATCATCCCTGCCGCAGGGTTAGGTACTCGTTTTTTACCAGCCACGAAAGCGCAACCGAAAGAAATGATGCCCATTATCGACAAGCCGACGATTCAATTTATTATTGAAGAAGCTATCGATGCAGGCATTGAAGATATCTTAATCGTCACAGGTCGTAACAAAAGACCAATTGAAGATCACTTTGATCGCTCCATCGAGCTAGAAACGTTCCTTGAGCAAAGAGGTAAAAAGACACTGCTCGATACAGTTCGCCACATCGGTGACCTCGTCGATATCCACTACGTGCGCCAAAAAGAACCTCTCGGACTAGGACACGCCATCTACTGCGCTCGCACTTTTATCGGTGACGAGCCCTTTGCAGTGCTCCTCGGTGACGACGTCATCAGAGGACCAAAACCTTGCATCGGCCAACTTATCGAAGCCTACCAAGAAGTAAAAAGCACCATCGTAGGTGTCCAACCAATACCTGCAGAGCACAGCGACCGCTACGGTATCATCGCCCCAGCTCAAGAAGTTAAGCAACACCTCTGGCAACTTAACTCCATCGTCGAAAAACCAGCACCAGACCAAGCTCCCTCTAACCTTGCCGTCATGGGCCGCTACGTCATTGACCCAGAAATCTTTGACGTACTCGAAAGCCTTCCCCCAGGCAAAGGTGGGGAAATCCAACTAACCGATGCCCTACAAGCCCTACATACAGAACGACAAAAAGACCTCTACGCCTTACAATTCCAAGGCTGTCGTTACGACGTAGGTGATCGCATGGGATACCTCAAAGCTACCGTAGACTTTGCCCTCCGCAGAGAGGACCTAGCTGAAGAATTCAAAGCATACCTACAAGACGTACTTGCTGGGAAGACCTGCAAAGAATAGCCCTCTTGCCATAAATTAACTACGTAAAAAGCCTAAAGTTTCTTTAGGCTTTTTACGATATTTCCATATGAAGACTATTGTCACGCCCTGCAATTCATCTTTAGAAGTTCATTCATACATATTAACCTATGAAGACAACAAGTAAGCATACTCCAGTACCTACATTAAAGAACTAGCCTGTTCAATGCACAGCAAAAAACACCGAGAGGCCGGAGAACATTTTCCGGAGAGAGGGCTTGGCGACCTCAGCCGTCGACAGCTCTGCTGTCGAAACGGCGTGGGAGACGCCCGTTCGCAGGAAACTGTTCTCCGGCCTCCAGATGTAGCCCCAAAACCAAGGGAGGCGAAACCAAAATGATCCGAGGCCTTTACACATCAGCCTCAGGCATGCTCGTTCAACAACATAACCAAGACGTTACAGCTAACAACTTAGCTAACGTTAACACTAACGCCTTCAAAAAAGACCAAGCTGTCTTCCAAGCTTTCCCCGACATGCTTCTCTCACGAATTAACGATATCAGCCCTGCTGTTCCAGGCCCTTCAGCAGGCCCTGTCAATCCTGCAGGACGGCCAGTGCTCCTAGGTAGACTAGGCACAGGTGCTACTCTTGATGAGATCAGCACTAACTTTACAGCCGGCATGGTCACCATTACAGACACACCGACCGATCTAGCCATTGTCGGAGAAGGCTTTTTTGTCGTTGATACACCAGAAGGTGAACGCTATACAAGAAACGGTCACTTCACCTTCCGCAATGACGGTACTCTGACTACACAAGAAGGCTATGAAGTGCAAGGGCAAAACGGTAGTGTCGTCATCCCTGTAGGTAGCGACTACACTATCGACACAGAAGGACGCATCCTTGTAGAAGGAGCACAACTCGACAGCCTTCGTTTTATTACATACAATGACCCCGTCGGACCTGAAAATGCCGCCGCAGGCATCCAAGCCGGTCCTCTCGAAGTCGGTCAACCACCAGCCCTGCTCAAAATGGGCGACAGCCTCTATAGAATCAACGAAGCCGAAGGCGCACCAGCCATTCGAGAAATGGAAATTGGAGAAGTTCAAGTGCGCATAGGAGCTCTAGAACGGTCTAACGTCAACGTAATACAAGAAATGGTCCAGATGATCAGCGCCTCCCGAGCCTACGAAGCTAATCAGAAAAGCATCCAAGCCCAAGACGGCACTCTAGACAAAGCCGTTAACGAACTAGGCAGGGCCTAAACCGAAAAAAACTAAGAGGTGAAAGCCATGATCCGCGCCCTCTACTCCGCCTCGACAGGCATGAAAGCCCAACAATTAAACATTGACACCATCGCCAACAACTTAGCTAACGTCAACACCTTCGGCTACAAAAAAAGCCGTGCTGAATTCCAAGACCTACTCTATCAAAACTTACGCACTGCCACCATGCAAAACCCCACAGGCATGCAAGTTGGTATGGGCGTCAAACCTAGCTCCATCACCACTATTACAACTAACGGCAACTTAATTCAAACAGAAAACCCCACTGACATCGCCATCATGGGCCAAGGCTACTTCCAGCTCGTCAACCCCATGAACGACGCTGTACCTTACTACACTCGTGATGGCAGTTTCAAGCTTGATGTAGAAGGCAACCTTGTCACCGCCGACGGTTACATCCTCGATGGCATAGCGCCCCTACCAGAAGGCGCTTACGACATTAACATCACCGCCGAAGGCATGGTTACCTTCCGCGATGCTGACGGTGATGGAGAACTAGCAGAAGCAGGACAAATCCCGCTATTCATGTTCAATAACCCTGCAGGATTAACCAAAGCCGGCCGCAACCTCCTACTTGCTTCTGAAGCATCGGGCGAAGCAGTGGAAGGCTTCCCTGGCGAACAAGGACGTGGCACTTTAGCCCAGAGCTTCCTGGAGTCTTCCAACGTACAAGTAGTAGAAGAAATGGTCGCCATGATCACCGCCCAAAGAGCCTACGAAGTAAACACCAAAACGATTCAAACGTCCGACGAAATGCTCTCCCAAGCTAATACGTTGAAGAGGTAAGATAGGAAAAAGCAGGATTATCCTTCTGCCAAGTCGAATAAGATCGACATATAACTAGGAGGGAGGAATCCGTCATTATGAACACAGATAAGGCAGTCAAGGCACAGGTTGCATCAACATCAGCCTCATTCAAAAAACAAGGTTTCAAGCACGGCATCATGGCCCTCAGCGTTGCAATATTATTCATGCTATCTGCCATATTTCTCCCTATGGGAATTTTAACAGCAGAAGCATCTCCCCAAGGATACAAGATGGAATGGGTTCACGGCATCGGATCAGAAACAGAAATGCAACAGATTCACGATACTGTAGAAGCCTACATAAGAAATAACAGCACTTTACGAGGCTACGCAGGCATGACCATGCTCGGTTACGGCGGATACCGCGACAGAATAGAAGAAGGCGAAGACGAGAAAGACATGGCCAAACGTCGCGACTCTAATCGAGCCCTTTACGGTGTGCACTTCATCAGTGGAGTTAACACCACTGAACCCTTACAAGTAAGCTCATTGGAAAGCTCTCAAGGTAGAGTATCCTTCGGAGAAATTACACCAGGCTACCGCATTGTTCATAGCACCATCTTTCAACTGCGAAAAGAAGGTTTTCCAGAGACTCGTTGGGTAGTTGAATCAACCTATCCCAATCAACCCTCATTCTTTCGTATAGGCTTTTTAACAAACGAATATGTAGCTGATCGAGTAAACTACGCAACTCTCATCGACCCACGCCAAAATCGCTCTGCCAAAATCGCAGAACCAGTAGCTGGGTTTGAAGCAAATATTCCGCATTTTTCAGTTGACCGCATCATCTCATTGCGATTAAATCGCTTAGACATGAATGAATTGGTGACCCGTGGAAACAGAGAGGCCATACCCGTAGCTGGTGTACGCTTGGTAACGAACCGTGATCCCCGTTACAGCAGTAGTTCGCCATTTACAAGACCCATAACTATTAGCTTTCAAGCTCCCAAAGGTATGGCAGAACCAACCATCGGCTACTGGGATGAAAAAGAGAAAAGCTGGATTCCCTTAGTAGGTGAAATCGTAGAAAAAAATAACCAGCGGTACATTGAAAGTGAAGTTAAAGTAATAGGCGACTTTGCGCTTTTCCCTAATCTATTTGCAGATCCCGTAAAAGAACCAGGCAAAAAACCATCTGTCTTCGAAAGCTTTGAACAGATTCGTTCTGTCACCCTTAACGGTCGCTCCATCAATTTTGAAGGCGATGCCAAGCCCTATTTAGAAGACAACCGAGTTATGGTGCCTTTACGACCTATCGCTGAGGCACTAGGAGCTACCGTTCGTTGGACCGACGAAGAGCGCAAAGTAGAAATATACCGAGGTGGCCACCAGATTGGCTTTTGGATCGGACAAAAACGTGTCATCACCAATGGACCTATGATAGAAGTAGATGTCCCAGCTCGTGTTATTGAAGATCACACAGTAGTGCCCCTGCGTTTTCTTGCTCAAGCTCTAGATATTAACGTCACCTGGGATCCACTCAATAAAATTGTTGACGTAAGACCAAGAAATCGTTAAAACACTAAAATAGCATCGCGCAAAAAGACCCTTTTTCTCCTTACAAAGAAAAAGGGTCTTTCTATCACAATAATAATATCCAAATGCAAGCAAAAAAGCAAAGTAACTACAAAGACAGGAATCTATAGGACAAGATGCAGGAACTACCTAAGCAGATGGCGAACCCATAAATAAAACCTAGGAGCAGGCTTTTCTTTAAGTAATTGGAAGCCAGGGACTTAAGAGCAAAGTTGAAATTTAAGGTTAATTGTACTTTAATTACGGAAAACGAGGTGCCGCCGTGAGTGAAAATAGTAAAAAAAGAAAGATAATAATATCTTGGCTACTCCTCTGCTTTTTCATCATGAGTATTTTTCCTATCCATGTTTTTGCCCAAGATATCGTTGTTGAAACAATCTACTATAAAGCCCAAGACAGAGGACAACCCTTACATTTCGAATTTACTGGAACTAATCTTGACAGAGTAAACCTTACGGAGATCAAACTAGCTAGAGGCACCAATGAGTACCCTGTTTATGGTACAAGTAGAGAACCTCTAGGAGGAAACCGTTACAAAATTAAAGGCTCTGTACATATTGATACAGAAATCAATCAAGGTGTAAAACTAGATCTTGTTTTGGGGCAAACAATCACCGTTCCCAACGCTTTTCACTACCAATTTGCCAACGTTCGTAACACTCACTTTACGCCATCTTATGCCAAGCCCAACGAACGTCAGAAAATTGACATCATCGCTAATGATTTTATAGATATTGATGGACATGAATCAATAGAGCGAAAAGTAATACTAACAACAGCAGATAACCACACTTACACATATATTGTTGAGCCAAATGGACAAAATCAACTAGAAACTAACCTACAAGAAAACCCAAGTAAAGCTTTCTACTGGAGAGACCCCCAGGGCGTATATCGAGTATCTCTTTTAAGCCCCAGTCTACCTCAAGGTAATAACAACATCATGACCATATTCTTAGAAAGAGAGATGCACTATGGTACTCAAACAAAAACAATAATTGAAGAAAGAACTACTGTACCAGGAGAATTTTACATATACAACCCTGAAGGCTCTGTACCTGTGATTAAAAACGTGAAAGCGCAACCACTATTAGGCTTAGGTATAGAACAAGAAATCAACGTACAATCAAGCAATCAAATTGAAGTGATTGTAACAGGTGAAAACTTAGTAGAGAATGCTGGAGATTCTGTAATACTCCTTATCAAAGGAAGACAAATTGGCTCTATTTCAACTCAAGCAAACCCAACTACCCCAACAGAAGTGAAATTTGGTATTCCTCCTAACCTGAATTTAGCGGTAGGTTATGAAATCGTAGATGCTACTATTTTGCGTAGCGATGGCGCTCTATCAGATCCATTTCGCATTACCTTATGGGCCGATCCCTACCACCGCTACCGTAACACCTTAGAAGTTGTACCAGAAGTAGGATCTGGCATTGAACCAGACGAGGAAAATGGCGAATCCTTTTTCTGGTTAGCATCAGGACAAAAGCAAAGATTCAAAATCGAAGCCAAAGATAGAACAGGTTTTACAGGTGCTAACCAAGTCTTTGCTGATCTAGCAGAAGATTGGGATCCCCTTACCAAGTCATTTAAGACAGAAGCTCTAAGAGATCAAGTCACAGTTGCTATAGGTGCGAAGAGATTAACCATCCTCAACGTCACACCAGTAAGCATAGAAGTTGAAACACCTAGTGATTTAACAGTCACCAACGTACTTGAATCTATAATCATTAGTTCTCCTTGGGGACGAAGCCCTGTTGACCAAAGAATTAAAGTCTACAGCCCTTACAGCGATGTAGACATTGTAGCAGTAGAACCAGCATCGCGCACAGTTCTAAGGACAGTAGATCAATTTGACTTAGAAGTAAAAGCAAGAAACATGGGACCTAATAGCACAGTCCGCTTAGAAAGAACTGTTAATGGAACATTAGAAACTTTAGAACCTGTTAACGTCAATTACAGAACAGGAGAACATAACGGAGAAAACGTTGGCATCATCCGAGCACGCTTTACAGCAGAAGGTAATAACTTTCAACAAGCTCCTTCTGACTGGAATCTTGTAGTAATTACAGGAACAGGCGAAGTTGCTCTACGCAATGTCGACGAATTCAAAGTAGAAAAAGTAGCCGAAACAATAGATGGTACAACAGTAGATAAATTCGTAATAACAGGTGGTTTTCGCTTTTTAAGCACACCCCATTTTCCAGCTTTACACCAGCCAGGCCAACCAATTGTAGTAGGTTCTGACTACCTTAATAGATTAAAAACTACAGTTGTTACTCCTTACGAAGAACCAGACAAACCAATCAGTCATCATGGTGGCCACATCATCACCCTCACCTCAGCTCAGGACTTCTTTCAGTTCTGGCTTCAAGAAAACAACTCTCGAACTCTCTATCATCCCCAGGTCTTTATCCAATGGGAACAAGATGACGGGACAAGTAGACTAGTACCCTCTACAGAAGTCTTTTTAGAAGAACCTAACGATCCAATTCGAGACGGACAACTAGCCAACCAGAAACTGCATTTTCGCTTACCCAATCTCTCGCAAAGTGGCAGTTTGCCTAGTGATGGATGGGTCAACATCAAAGTTATCAACGTAGATAATCAAGAAGTTATCATTCCCCGAGCCTTAAGAATAAAAAGTGACTCTCCCATTATCATGCCGCCAGATCTTCAGATCACCCCTACACAAGTACCTGACGTTGATGGACGCATGGTAAGCATAAGCAATGGTGAGGGATTTAGCGACGTCACCAAAGTTTTTATGGGTTTTCACTCTTCTGAACAATTGTTTGTTAATCAACATGATGAGTCTATGCTCTTTTTCACAACGACCAAACAAACTTATCGTGATGATGAATACAACACCAATGGACAACGCTATCCTCGTACCAAACCAGTAACACTAATCTTTGCTGACGGCAGAGCCTATTACAACTGGGGAGTACCATCACCACTTGCTCTGACCTTTATTGAACAAAGATATACTCAACCTACTATAGATCAGATTCTTCCTGCCTACGGACCATACAACACAGATGACAAGCCTATCATCTTCGTCAAAGGTAATAACTTCCTATCTCCTGGAGATGGCTCAGCAGGTAGCGCTAGAGAGCTAGAAGAAATCTGGCTCAATAACAAACAAGTCTGGCCACCTACTAGTGAAAATGGCTTGAATCAAAACGACAAACCACAAGTCTATCGCCTAACAACGAATGGAGTCACTAGTGAATATATCGCCTTTACCTTACCTCGTATCAAATTCGACACTAGCAATGCCGAGATAGAGCGACAACTGCGGACTGATATGACTCTGTTCCTAGTCTTTAATGACGAGACAGCTCACAAAGAAAGAGCCTTCACCCTTTACAAGAACGATGACCGTCTGCGACTAGAAAGAATGGCTCCTCTTACAGGACCAGAAGGCTTTTCCATGCCCATCTCTATCGAAGGCGCAGGATTTAGAGCAGAAGGCCGCCTGCCAGAAGTCTATATCGGTGGACTACCTGCTTTAGACATAACCGTATCAGAAAATGGTCAAGTACTTTCTTTTAGAACACCACCGTTACAACGTGGTGAATACAAAATCACCATTGCCAACCCCATAACCAAAGATGTCTTAACCTTCCCGACTCCCTATAGAGTACTAGCAGGTCAAGATACAGGAGACCCCCAGATCACAAGAGTACTAATTGATGGACAAGAAAGTCCCCCCACAGTGCTACGCTCTACTGGTGGACAGCGCATTCGCATAGAAGGTGTACAATTTGTCGTCAATGACGATCCTCGTCAATTACCAGAAATATATCTTCAAAACGTTCTGATCGAAGAAGAATACCTAATCACAAAATCAGCTGATGAAGTATTCCAAACTGGTGTAATTGAATTTTACGCACCACCTTTAGACGTATCGCGAATTGATCGAGTTACAGAAGCAACTTTATTAATAATTCGCAAAGCCGATGCTCGCAGTGTTACTCGTACCCTTCCCTTAGTCACATCCTTACCTAACATCCTATCGGTAGCACCACCAGGGATCAAAGTAGACAACCCGGGGAGAACCGAAAGCGTCTATATTTATGGAACAGATCTCTTCCCTGGTATGACAGCAAGTTTTTATGACAACAACAACAACCTCATCGTGCGAGTTCCTAGAGAAAGAGTTGTCACTCAGACTATTAACAGTGAAGGCCGACCGAACCAAGCTGTTTTTGAAGTAATCTTTAGCCCCGAAGATATGGCCAGATTTCTAGGAGCTTATAACCCCAATCCAGCTCGCAACAAACTGAATTTAATCATTGAGAACCCAGATGGCAATAAAGCGGAAAGACGAGAAGCTTTCACCTTAATCAGGGAAGGCCCTGTACCTGAAATTATTGCTATCTCAGCAGAGCACCCGAACCAATATGTTGATGCCGATCGCTCATCAGCAATCGGTGGAGCTGAAGTTAATATCCGCGTTAGGAATCTAGTGCCTCAGTATTACGAAGATCAAGATTTTTGGCCTCTCTTTTTCTTTGGTGGTGTCCCTGCAGAGACATTAGGTTATGAAAAAGATAACAATACGATCGGGGAAGCTATCTGGCGCGTCCGTGTGCCAGCCTACCCCTGGCCTGATGAGCTTATCGGTACGGGCATTTCAGAACTGCCTGTTGATGTTATGGTTGTCAATAGCACCTATTTAACTAGCAGTACAAAAGCAAACGCCTTCACCTACCTACACTCCTATAAGAGAATTGATCTTGTAGAGATGAGGCCTAGACAGTATCAATATCGCCAGGGAGAAGAAATGGAAGCAATAATATTTGCTCGACCTGGTCGAACTAGTGACGTCTCAGAAGGATTTATCAAAATAGGCAATCGCTATCCTGAAGTCTACTTTGGTAATCAAAGAGCTACCGTTATTGACAAAGATCCCGATGCACCTTGGCCAAGAACAGAACTGACCGTCATTGTGCCTCCTGGTAGAGCAGGTGTTGTTGATGTTCGAGTACTTAACCCTGATGGTTCAGAAGGCATATTGCGACAATACTTCACTTATGTACAATCTAATCCTACAATTCAAATGATTGTCCCCTGTGGTGTTGATGTAGAAGATCAAGAACAAGGAATCGACAAGTACATCTACATCCATGGTACAGATTTCTTCCCTGGCTTTACTGTGCGTTTTGGTGATGAGGACTTTGACATAATGGTGCCAGGGAGAAGTAGATACGATGTTACTGAAGAGTTTAATCAACCTGGAGGAGGCGGCATCGAAAGAGTTACTTTTGATGAAGCTACGGGAAAATGGATCGTAAAAGTAAAAGTACCACCTTTACAAGATCTCTTCGCAACTCGTGACCGACTATCAGACAGCAAATACATTCCTGTACGAATCATCAACCCTGACGGAAGTATAGCTGTTTCTCCTAAAGAGCTAAGACTTTTTTCAGGTGAAGAAGCACCACAGATTATCTCTGTTGAACCTCCGAGAGCTTTTGCCACAGGTGGAGAAACGGTCTTAATCACAGTCACTAACCTTGAGTTAGACTACAGAGACAAGCGCAATTGGCCTTCCTTTGCTTTTGGTGGCATTCCTGTAAGTCCAAATACAAGCAATCCCACCAACATTAACTACCCTGTCGATCCGACAGTAAACGACAGTAACGAACCAATTCGCTTAATCAAAGCAGGGGAATCAAGAAGCGACGAATGGATCTGGGCTGTACGAGTCCCACCCTATCCACTTCCTAATGATGTGGACGATCTTCTTGTGGACGTGCATATCATCACGCCAGACTGTGTAAGCGGCTTAAAAGCTGACTACTTCACCTACCTTAGAAGTGCTCGCCAAATCGATCTCATTGACATTAACCCCACGAGTTCACCTACAGCAGGTGGCATTACAGCCATAATCAGAGCAAACTTCACACCACGAATTGATGCTAACAACCCAGGTTCTCCAGGCTTTATAGAAATTAATGGCCAACTACCTACCGTTTTCTTTGGCAGTGAAGAAGCTGTTGTTACTAACGTCACTAGGACTGAACTAACAGTAATCGTGCCTCCTCATGCTATTGGCACAGTCGATATCAAAGTTATTAACCCTGATGGTAGAACTTATGGCATATTAACAAATGCCTTTACCTATGCTGACATGCCTCACATTCAATCGGTAATACCAAGCAGTGGACCACAAGCAGGTGGCATACCAATTGTTATTCGCGGAAGCGGCTTCATGCCGAACATAACCGTAACTTTTGGCGGCACTACAGCAGAAATTGTTTCCGTAACCTCAACAGAGATCGTAGTCATCTTACCGCCTGGTCCTACCATCCCCGATAACGACATTCGCATTACCGTTCTTATTATCGTTACCAACCCCGATGGGCAATCCTTTACCTATGAGCCAGGATTTACTTATTACAGCGATGGTGGTCTACCAGAAGATCCACCAGAGATTCTAACCAAAGTCATAGACCGCCACACCATTAGAATCACCTGGCCGCAAGTCAACATGGCTCAAGCTTATGAGATCGAAGTCTCTGAAGGCGATAGAGGCAACTTCCGACTCTACGAAGTCCTTCCCGCAACCAGTGTGCAACAAGGTGAGCCTTACATTCTCGTTCGGGGACTCCAACCAGAGACACGCTACTGGTTCCGCGTCCGAGCTATCTCTTCCGCTGGACCAGGCCCTTATTCAGAAGCTGTTTCCGCTACCACATCAGATGAAAGAGGCTGGGATGGCTTTACAGTCCCTGAAATCGAATACGTAATTATCCCTGACGGCCTTAAAATGCTCATCCGCAAAGGAAATTTAGAAAACCACCTCGATTTACGGCAAAACAACATGGGTGCCGCCCGCACGAAAGCAGTCTCCTTTAGCCCCGATGCCCAAGGCTTTTCCACACCACTACTTATTGACAGCGGCAACTGGAAAGCACTCCTACCACCACTAGCCCTATCATCAAACGGCAGTCACATGATGGACAGTTACGCCACTCTCCAAGTAGGACCTGTCTCTGATAGAGAAGCCGAAAGAATCGTACTAGCTAACCGCAACCGCAGACCTCTATCACCTATCTACGAAGTAAAAATAAGCTACGACAAAGGTACAGAAACCTTTACCCCTGCTACGTACCGTCAACCAATCACCCTTACTCTCAACTACAACAACAGCACCATACAAGGCCAAAACCGCCGCCCCAGCCTCTACTGGTACGACGGCCAAAGTCGCAACTGGATCAGAGTAGAAAGCTACTCCGACCCCCTAGCCACCTCAGCCGCGATCAACAGAGCAGGCTATTACGCTGTCTTTGCTGATTAAATCATAAAGAACTAAAGGGTAAACCACAGAAGAAAAAAGGTCTTTCTAATCTCTGTGGTTTACCCCTTTAACTAATTAACCTCCACATAGGCCTATTAATTAATCTGCAACCTCTCACGTCCCAATCTTAAAACTAGGCATAAAAGGGGTGGTGCGCCCATGATAGATGTACATAATTACAAAAAATACATAAGTAAAAAAATAATAATTTGTGTCCTCAGTGCCTCTGTAATTTTCCCCGTTCCTAATTCAGCTCAAGCTGTAATTTTACCGCCAGAGATTGAAGGAGTTCCTTACTACCAGAATCTAATACTCAATGGTAGCTACACCGACGCGACAGGCCATTGGGCACAAGAAGCCCTCTACATAGCTGGTATACATAACTTGCTTCGAGCCGACCAAGGACAGATCCGTCCCGACGGACCTCTCACACGTCGTGACGCTCTCCTTGCCTTAGCCAACATGAACGGCTGGATGGAAGAAGTTCAGAGAGAAGAAGCAAGGAATAACCCCAACCGACCTGATCCTCTTATCACCTGGACACCCCGTCTGATAGAGACAGCCACCAACAAAGGGTTATTCGAAGGACAAGAAGAGGTGGGACGCTTTGGCCCACAAACACCTTACTGGAACGAAGCAATCACCAGAGAACAGATGGCCATCTGGACAGCTCGCTCTCTACAAATAGAACCGGTCTTCGGAGCTACACAAACTAAAGTCTATAGCTTTGATGACTGGAAAAGTCTCAACGCCAACACCTTGCCCTGGATGGAAGGGGCATTACAACAAGGTTTACTCAATGGTTCTTCTCAAAACGGTCGTCTTCTACTTAATCCTACAAGACCTATGACTCGTGCCGAAGGCGCTTTTTTACTCAAAAACAGCCTGCCTAAGGCTCTAGCTAATCAGGGGCGCTCTGTTTTTGTTGCTTCTATTTATGATATTGACCAAGTTGGCGCAGGCCCAGGTGGTACACCAGTTCGGCGCATTCACATAGCTGGACCGCAAGGAGAAAAAAGATCCATCCTACTAACAGGCCCTTACAGTGGCAATCCTTGGGGACAAGGCGTTGCCGTCTGGAAAAATGGCCCTACTGATGGCTATGCCCTCACCGTAGGAGATCAGATTGAAGTATACTCTGTCAATGCTAATCAAAGTGCCACAGCAAATGGTCTTAACCAACCAATCGCCGGTCAGCCTAGTTTACCTAGTACTTTTTCCACTCGTGATCCCCAGCAGGCCACAACAGCATCAACAGAGCCTTTGCAAATTCACTTTATCCGTGTACTAACTACAGATAGTACCTTAGAAGGCACTTTAATGGACTACGATCCTGCTTCAGGATATGTAATTGTGCAAGACCCCTGGGGTCAGCTCCGTCATGGTCACGTTGTGCCTGGGGCAACTGTTCATATCGGTGGCTTACAAAAAACAATGGATGTTGTTCCTAACGGTACTTATATTACAGCCCGCGCTGTCGGAGAGCGCATCGTTTCTCTAGAAGCTGATCTACCTGTTATGAACCCAGGGACTATTCCAGAAAACAGTAAAGTCCGAGAAGGAAGAGTACGAGCCATCGAACCTCAAGGCCTACGCTTAGTCGATCAGCATGGCCAAGAAGTTTACTACCCTTTCTCACCAGGCCTAGAAGTTCGAGTAGGGCAACAGTTTGGTAGGCTCAGTGACCTTCGTATTGGCGACCCCGTGGTCATTCGCCTTTCCGACTATCGTGGAGCAGAAATAGCTCGCATTGACATACCAACTATTAACCGCGTAGCCGAAGGTGTCTACCGTGGCACTATAGAATTTATTAATCAGATCACCAGAGTAGCAACCTTACGGAACGTACAGAAATTTAGCGGCAATCAGTGGCAGTCTCAACCAGGGCAAGTACAAGTTAGATTACAACCTAGTAGCTCCATCATGATTCATGGTCGCCCCGTAACAGCAGACTCCTTCTTACGTAATGGACGAGGTCAAGAAGTCCTCTTCAGTGCAAGTAACAACTTTGATGGTCTCCGCGCCTCGCGCTTATCGGTCATGGCTTCACCAGCATCACAGAGCTTTAACGACCGCTTTTCTGCTCTCGATATTCCAGGTGGTACTTTAAGACTGCACTTAATGCGAGACCAGATGAGCTTTGACGATGGCACTATAGTCTTACGAGATGGACGTCTTACAGACGTACGAGATCTGCAAAATGGCGACGCTATTCATATCTTTGCTGACGCTACCGCTCTTGGCTACAGAGCGGCACTTATAGTAGCTCACAAAGATGTCATGCCTATTGCACAACACTCAGACGGTCCTGTGCAAGGTTCTATAAGAGAGATCAGCAATGACGGAACAATTGAACTCTACTTCTACAGCCACATGCGTAATAACACCTGGGATAGCTTTAGTCGTCAAGATGACAAAGCCTTTATCAAACCAGCACCAGACACAGTCATCTACGACTATCGTGGTTTAGTACCAGAAAGAAACACCATTGGAGACTTCCTCACCGATGGCTTTAGTGGACGCTTTGACCACAGCTTCATCTACGCTTTTGTCCAAGATGGTCGACCTGTAGCCATCACCATGCATAACGCTTCACAAGCACCTTCCACAGATCAGCCACCACAAGAAAAAGCAACCTTAGCTAGAATCGACCAGATTAACCCAACTAACCAGAGAATCGTCATAAAAGATCTCCGTGACTGGACAGAAAACAGTCAACGCTGGGATCCCGATCCAGTAACCTTATCTCTAAATGCTCAAAAAGCAATCATCATGCGCAACCAAGAGCAGATCACCTTCGAAGACCTTCGTCCCAATGACACCATCCTAGTAATCCGCCACCCCAGAACCCACGAAGCCCACTTTATCTTCGTGCAATAACATATCCAAGGGAGGTGTCCCAGGATGCCTAAAGTCATCCCCTTACTAATCGCCTTGGCCCTCTTTCTCAGCATACCAAGCACCCTCTGGGGAGCATCGAGCCATTTGCCCTTAGAAGGCGGCATAGCTAACGAATACGACTATGAAGAATTCATCTATATCACTGGTCAGCCCATACTTATGAAAGGTAAAGTTACTGTCAACATTAGCGCCGGTCGTGGTGATAGCACTACAACACGCTTTACCTACACCCTCACAGATGTAACAGGGCAGAACAAATTAAGTCGCTCCGCCACCTATGTAGAAGAAAGCAGAACGCGAGAAGACTCTGCACAATCAGTTCACTATTCTCAACTCGATCGCATCACAGAAACAATCACCATAGACGGCGTACGCTACCAATTAGTCGATGGCCAACTTTCCAAAGCTGTTACCAAGGACAAACATCCTGTCGTCAACTACTATGGTGGTAACTGGGAAGGCCGAAAAATCTACACCGTCAACCGCGATGTTGGTCGATTGACTGTAGAAATCTCCGGCCACACCGTAGGTTATGACCACAACTGGGGTCGCTCCGAAACACAACGCATGACCCAGATCCTTCAATACACACCTGTAAACGTACCACAAAATGCTCAAAACGGTCCTTTAGCTACAGCTTGGGACGGGCAGATTGACTACGCTATCAATTTATCAACAGATCGTCACGTAAGCTATCACGGCAACGATCCTGTAAATATCAGCTTTAGTGGTGGCTACTTAATTAGCGAACAAGGGAGTTCTACCGCTTTAGCTCGCTACAACTTACCATGGGTCAGCGGCCAAGGTGCTGATAGGCAGATTACTAATGAATATCGTAACCGTAACGAACAGCAACTTTCCTTACAAACAGTACCTAAATTACACCGTCTCTACGTACCTAACTATGCCGATATTCGCGGTCACTGGTCTGAGTCGTACGTCAACCGCTTAGCCGGTATCAAAGCTTGGAATGGTTATGACGGGTACTTTGGACCAACTCAACCTATTACCAGATTAGATTTTGCTCGCGCCTTCGTTCAAGCTCTCGGCGTAGTCTCACCAGAAGGACCATCAGGCATGATCGCCTATACAGCCGGTTACCCCAACTTGCCAGCGCCAGGGGAAAAGGCCAAACCACAAAATGCCACCAGACCATCAGCCCGTGCTCCTTATGATGGTGCAACAGGTACACCAAGGCAGAGAAATGCCGCTATAGCCAACAATCCATCACCTTTTGCCGATGTTACTCCAGCTATGGAAGGCTTTGATGAAGTACGCTTAGCTCACGCGCAAAACATCATGGCTGGTGTTAGCTACACACGCTTTGACCCCTACGGCCTTATGACGCGCGAGCAAGCGGCCACCTTAATCGTCCGTGGCCTCGGCTTAGCCAACTTAGCCCCATCAGGATACACACCATCTTTCTTTTACGACGACCACCAGATTAGCAACTGGGCTCGCGATTCCATCTACGTAGCCCAAGAACTAGGCATCCTCACAGGCGACAGCTACGGCAACTTCCGTCCTCAAGAACCGCTAACTAGAGCCGAAGCGGCCGCCGTCCTAGTCCAAGCCATCGAATTCCTCCAATACGACCTAAAGCAGGACTACAGAGACAGACTCTTCAATATGTTCTAGAAAAGAGTGTAATAAAACCACAGAGAGGCAGAGTGTGAGCGCCGCTCCTCTGCCTCTGTGGTTTAACCTACCCACGGAGGTGAGCCAAGGTGTTCCATTTTATAACTAGCTATCGTAAAGCCCTGGCTTTATCGTTGGCCTTATTCTTCTTATTTGCTTTTCAACTATCCATACCTATAACAAATAAGAGCAAAACCCTTCAAAATATTGCAAATAAGGCACTTTCTGTTGCAGAAGCAACTTACACCTACAATGTGGGAACGCCTACGGTGACCGTAACAGGTCCTAATGTAGTCCGTATCGAGTGGTTCTATAGTGGCGATACTGTTCAAGAATTCAGAGTCTTGAACTTAAGAGGCGGTACAGAACAAGTTTTATTTACCCAGGCTTACACAGGAACTAATAAGAAGTATGCACGAGTTACCACTTTAGGAGACAACACTTACGACATCGCAATAGCCGCTATTTTACCTGATAACAGTCAGAAACGATCAGGTACAAAGACAGTCACTATTTCCGAACTAGCCATACCGATCAACTTTCGTGGCGAAGCACAAGGCACAAGAGAAATTCTTTGGCAGTGGGACTCTTTTGCCTACGGTGCAAGCGGCTATAAGATTTACGATCATCGCGGAGATCTAGTAGGAAGAGTAACTGACCCTAACAAAACAAGTTTTCTAGAAACAGGGCTTCAACCAGATACCTACTATACCCGTTATGTTCGAGCCTATAAAGCAGGCGTCTCTGGTAACGAATATCGTGAAAGCAACCGTTCCAACTCTGCAGAAGTTCGTACTGACTATCGTGATGAAGGTCGCAGTAGCGGAAGTACTACAGACCGTTCTCGCATCGCAGAAGCTATTGACAATGCCCTAAACCACAGCGTATCTTCTTCTGACGTCGTCGTAGTAAGACGAAGTGATGCTGATGATCGCTGGAACTTTAATATCAGAACAAATATTAATCGATACGTTGCCTTTACCTATGATGCTCTTCAAGGCTACGACGACGGTTCTGTTCGTGTAAGCACAACAGATATAGAACTGCAAATTCCTGCACGTTGGCTTCGCCGAGGTGATAGCTCTGGTGGCACTGTTGTAGCCCTGAGAGAATACATAGATAATACCTCAGCACCAGCAGGCAAAGCTCGCATAGGCACAGCTTATGAATTAGATTTGATTCGCTATTCCGATTACTCTCGTAATGGATACACCGTCAACTCTTTTTCCTCTGACGATCCTGTGCACATCACCTTTTACTACGACTACTGGCATGTCAGTAACCCTGCTTCATTAAAAATTTACAAACAAGAAGGTAATACATGGCGTGAACTACCTAGCACCGTAAACACAGCCAACCGCTCTGTCCACAGTCGTGTAACCAGTTTTGGACGTTTCGCCCTCTTTGAAACACCCACAGGTAATCCTGCTTTATACCCTGGTAGTTCTCTTACTCCTGGCTCAGGTAGTTACGGCTACCCAGGATTTGCTCCCCATACCCCTACACCAGCAGGTTATCCACCAGGCTTTGGCCCCGGCTACGGAGCCGGCTATAACGATCCTAACTATCAATACAATCCCGCTAACTATGGAAGCTATTATGGCTACCACCAGGGCTTTAGCCCAGGCGCACCACAGGCCTACTACCCTGGTGGTCCTAGCTACAGCGGCAACCCCTACGCCGGTGCGGCTCAAGCACCTTTTATCGACACCGTTGGACACTGGGCTAGACCTCAGATTGAAGCTTTAGCTTTCCGAGGTCTCGTTAACGGTACAGCACCTCGTATCTTTGAGCCAGACAAGAAGACAACAAGAGCAGAATTTATAACCCTACTCGCCAACAGCCTCAACCTTGGCGGCGGCTACTCCATGCCTGGAGCACCACCATTTAGAGACGTAAGAGCTGACGAATGGTATGCAGGACCACTACAGAGAGCCTTACAGGCAGGCATTGTCACTGAGCAAGGCCCTAACTTCCGCCCCCATGAAGCAATTACCCGTCAAGAAATGGCCGCTTGGGCAGGTCGCGCCGTCGTAGGCAGAATAAACTTTGCTAACCAAAGTAGCACCATAACTCCCGAATACCTAAACGACTGGAACCAAGTTCGCTCTGACCTAAGACCTGATATTGCCAATGCCATCCGCGCAGGCCTCATCCAAGGCCGCCCCAACAACACCTTCGATCCCCATAACCACACCACCCGAGCCGAAGCATCCGTCATCATCCTAAACTATATAGAAAAGATACGATAGAAAAAATAGACGAAAGACAACGACAGAGACAGAGGAAGAGAAGCACAGTCACTGTCGTTGTCTTTTCTTTACCTTTACCAGTACCATTAACAGTACCTTTAACTTTACATTTCCTTATACTCGTCATTGTATTGGCAAGTATTACTCAAACGTGTTAAAATACGGCTATATTTGGATGTTAATGCGCAGGAGAAGAGATACGTGGCGACAGTTGTACTATCCGGATACTATGGATATGATAACGCCGGCGATGAAGCGCTTTTAAAAGCCATGATCACTGCTTTGCGCCGCCTGCGTCCTAACCTGAAAATCATTGTGCTTTCAGGCCAACCAGCCGTGACGCGACGCGATCACGGCGTTGAGGCCGTTCACCGTTATAACCCTTTAGCAGTCTTGAAAGTCCTCCTAGAAGCCGACCTCGTCATCAGTGGAGGTGGTAGTCTACTTCAAGACGTAACAGGGCCTATGACCATACCCTATTATCTTCTCGTTGTATACCTTGCTCACCTATTAGGACGCAAGGTTATGTTCTATGCTCAGGGCATCGGACCTGTTAATGGTCAACTAGGCCAAAACCTTATTCGACATGTAGCTAACCATGTTGACCTCATCACCCTGCGTGACAAAGCCTCTGCCCAAAGATTGAGAGAAATGGGCGTACACAAACCACCAATCCACGTTACTGTCGATCCCGTTTTTGCCCTTGTTGAACTGGACAAGCAAGAGCCGCAAGGCTTGAACAATTGTTGCCCTAAGCATCATGATAATTTAATAGGACAAAACAAAGAGAATGCTACCAGTACTCTTGAAGCCGTATTCTGCCTCCGAAGATGGGACGGCATGGGCATCGAAAAAGCTTCCTTTGAACTGGCTCAGCATCTGCTCAAGCAAGGATGGACCATCACCTTCTTGCCCATGCACGCCGGAGAAGACGTAGAGCTAGGGCAAGAAATGGAACGAAAACTGAACCACCCCAGAGCCAAAGCCCTCAGCCGCGATCTGCACTTTGAACAAGCCATGACAATCATCGGAAGGTCCTCACTCTTAGTGGGCGTACGTCTGCACGCCCTTATCTTCGCCACACTAAGAGGTGTTCCCGTCATCGGAATCTCCTACGATCCCAAAGTAACAGAATTTCTCGAAGACTCCGGTCGCCCCGCCTTCGGTGCTACCGCTCCCCTCACAGGACTAGACTTAATCGAAGAAACCAACCGCATACTAAAAGAGTATGAAAAAGAAACCCATCACTTCCGTACCTGGGCACAAAAAATGAAAAGCAAAGCTGAACAAACAGCCACCCTAGCAATTAGCTTAATGGAAAAGAAAAAAACAAAAAATAAATGAATAAATACATGAAAGAAGAACACTCGAAGGAGGCCTTGCACGTCATCAATAAGGTACCTTCTATTTATATACTCGGCAGTCCTGTTCACACACTTACCCTGCAAGAATCAGTTCAACACATCAGTAAGTTGCTTGAAAGAGGAGGGCTACACCAGATCATTACTGCTAACCCCGAGATCCTCTACAGCGCCAGAAAGGACGAAGACTTACAAAAACTCATCGCAGGAGCTTCTCTTGTTACAGCTGACGGCATTGGTGTCGTCTGGGCCGCCCGTCAACAAGGGGAAAAGCTTAGAGAAAGAGTAACAGGAATCGATCTTATGGCAGAACTACTGACAGTAGCGGGAAGCAAGAACTGGTCTTGCTACTTCCTCGGTGCCGCACCAGGTGTAGCGGAAAAAGCAGGGCAAAAGATAAAAGAACTTCACCCCGGCCTGTCCATCGCAGGAACAAGACACGGTTATTTTAAAAAAGAAGAAGAACAGATCATCATAGAAGAAATTCTAGAAAAAAAACCACAACTTCTATTCGTCGGTCTCGGAGCACCGCGACAAGAAAAATGGATCAATAACCTCTTTAAGACAGTAACAGAAAAGCAAGCGAGAAACCTGCAACAAGCAGGTCACATTGCCATGGGCGTCGGTGGGAGTTTTGACGTTTTTGCCGGCACTGTAAAAAGAGCGCCCCAATGGACTCAAAAAATGCATATCGAATGGTTATACCGCCTACTCAGCCAACCGACAAGAATCAAAAGGCAAGTACGGCTACCACTTTTTGCCCTAGAAGTACTAAGACAAAAAAGATCTAACTAACGCCCAGCTAACTCCCGGCTAACTCCCAGCAAACCCTTTACCCTATCTAGACTAGACTACTTCAAGAATTTAAAAGAATCTAAGATAGATTGCTAGGGGAGACATTCTCCTATCGGAAGGTGGAACTCTATGAAGAGAACCATTCCAACACTTCGCAGTAACCATCAAGAAGGTCCTGCAACTTACCTCCCAATCTTGCTCCTCATGGTCCTATGCATGGCAGGATTACTCATATCACTACCTGCTAATTCCAATACTGCATATTCTTACGAAGCACAAATAGAACAACCTCATCAAGAAATAGAACTGCTCAGCGATAGAGCTCGAGACATAGTTGGAGCAACACCTGTTAGCCTGCCTGGTCTAATCACTGCAAAAGGACTTACAGGAGAAGGACAAATAGTTGCTCTAGCTGACAGTGGCCTTGACAGCGGTCAGCTTAGCGATCTTCATCCTGATTTTCACTCTGAAGAAGGTAAAATGCCTAAAGTCATTCAACTACAATCCTGGGCAGGAAGAGATCGAGCCGACGATACTAACGGACATGGCACTCACATGGCTGGCATCATCGCTGGAACAGGCAGTGCCTCAAAAGGACAATACAAAGGACTAGCACCTGGTGCTAGCCTTTACATACAAGGACTTCTGAATGAAGAAGGCGTACTAAGAACGCCGGCTAATCTAGAACAACTTTTTTATCCTGCCTACTCAGCAGGCGCGCGGATTCACGTCAACGGTTGGGGTGGTCGCGGTAACTACTATGGCGTCACAACAGCTCAAATAGACGATTTTATTCGACAGAACCCTGACTTTCTCGTTATTTTTGGCGCTGGTAATTCAGGACCAGAGAGAGGAACTATAACTACAGAGAGCAACAGCAAAAATGCCCTCGTCATCGGTGCTTCCCAGAGTCCTCGACCAGGCTTTGACAGTACCTTACTGCCCCTAGGTTCAGCAGTGGAACTATCTAGTCGTGGACCTACAGCAGATGGACGCATAAAACCAGAATTACTTGCTCCAGGAACTTCTATAGTTGCTCCTCGCTCTAGATACATAGAAAGTAACTTTCCAGCTCATGAAGAATACACACGCATGCAAGGCACTAGTATGGCTTCAGCTGTTGCGGGCGGTGCTGTTGCTTTGCTAAGACAATACTTAATGACAACATCTAATCAAGGACCTCAAAGCGGACCAAAGGAATCTCCTTCCTCAGCCCTTATCAAAGCCCTGCTTATTAACGGAGCTCGAACTAATGAAGCCGGACCCTCCCTAGAAGGCTTTGGCACAATCGATCTAGCCAGCACAATCTTGGCCTTACAAGATAAAAGTTTCTTCTACCGTGACGAACACAAAGGCCTACAAGAAGACGAAGAAGCTATTTATCGTTACTCTGTATATAACTCTACTGAACCACTCAAAATTACACTTGCTTGGACCGATCCTGCCGCTGAGGCAGGCACAAGTACGAGCAATACATTAGTAAACGATCTAGATCTACTCGTAATTGCCCCGGACGGTCAAGAATTTATGGGCAACCACTTTCTTGGAAGTAATGATTTTGATCGACTTAATAACGTAGAGCAAGTCTACATAGCCGAACCACAATATGGTACATATCAGATCATTGTCCGAGCTTCTACAGTAGCAGAAAAAGCATCGCAAAGTACCCAAAGTACGGGCCAAGTAGCACAGGATTATGCCCTTGTTTACGGTCAATTACCTTTACAAGGCATCGTCACAGGACAGGGAAGAGGAGCAATTCCTTCTGAAGAACCCTTTTTCTCATTGTCACAAGAAAGCCAACCAGAAGATGAAGATGAAATTTCAGCGGCCCAAAAGGAAACAATCACCTACCTGCACTTAGACAATGGAAAGAAAGTGCCCTGGAAAGCCTACCAGAGCCTTTATGTAGAAAACGAAGCGATCAAAAACCTAGAGATAGAGGGCCTTCCTTACGGAGCAGATCTCTATCAGACGAACCTCCGCACCTACCTTATCTCTCGGATCTGGCATACAGGTGCTGTCCAAGCAGTCATCGATGGAGAACAGGCCATGATTCTAGAGATGAGTTCAGCTGTCCGTGAAGGAGGTTACTACCTTTCACCACAGATAGCCTTAACAGTAAACGGAGAAAAGCAAGAAACCCTGCAGTCCCTTTTACCAGGCAGTGAAATTAGAGCCATAGTTAACCCTTCCACACAAACAATCTGGCAAGCTGACAGCACCTACATAGAAAAAGAAGGTATCGTCGAAAGAGCCAATCAAGGAGAGAATCAGCTTCGCCTGCTCCGAGACAGTACCATCTATAGAGGCAGTCCTCAACTAGCTGTCACCTTCGAAGATGCACCAGTCGGCAAAGTCTGGCGAGACATGCCTTTTCACAGTACAACTAACTTTCAAGAACTTTTACCCGGTATGGCTGTCCGTCTCGTCCAATCACCTCAGACAGGACAAATCCATCATCTAGCCATTCGTCGCCAAAGTATACAGGGCACTATTGAGAGCATCGATCCTAATAGCAAAAGACTAACTTTTGTAGAAGGTGGCGACACCTATCAACTTCTTGAAGGTAGTCAGGTACATCGAGACGATGAAGAAGCGGTAATTGAAGACCTTCAAGTTGGTGACTACATCACCGCTATGGTGTTGCCAGACAGTCAGAGCTTAGTAGACATTAGAGCCTACTCACAGATACGCTGGGGTCGCGTCGTCTATCACAACAATCAACAAAAACAGCTCTACCTAGTCAACCAACACAATCGACTAGAGCAGTACACATTAGCACCAGATTTGCAAGTATATCGCTGGGGCATGCCTGCCGACTTGGTTACAGTACCACTAGGCACTTGGACTTGGCTTACTCTTAACTCCACAGGCCAACAAGTCAAACGCATAGATAGCATAGAAGTAGCTGAAGAAAGAGAAGAGATCTTTGCTAACTATCGAAGCAGTGATCACAGTCTAATTACTTTAAGTGGCAGATCCTATCAGTTAAGCCCACGAACAGTCATTCTAAAAAACGGCTACCTCATAGAACCAACTGATCTAGTAGTAGGAGAAACAATAGAACTAACTACTCTCATGGCACCACCGCCTACAGAAGAAATTGTCGCCATGGTACAAGGCAAAAGCAGAGAAGCTTTCACAGCACCTTACCTGCAAATCCAATCCTTCTTTCAGCTCCAGAATCGACTCTTTGTAACAGGCCAAACTTCAGCAACAAAGCTATATGCCTATTACCAGAGCGGCACAGTACGGGAAAAAGTAACAGTAGACAGTCAGGGCAGATTTGTCTGGTATTTTGACTATCCAGCAGGAGAAAAGGAGATCCAACTAGTAGCCATGGCGGCAACAGGTGCTATAACGGGACAAAAAGTATCCATACCAACTACCCAAGCATCGACACTACAAGACATAAAAGGACACTGGGCTGAAGAAAGCCTGCAAAGACTTTCCCTCAAAGGCATCATCACAGGAAACGAAGACCGCTATTTTCGTCCAGATGAGGCCATCAACCGCCTTGAATTTGCTTTACTCCTATCAAGAGCCCTAGGTTGGCCGCAGGAAGAAGAAGTCTCTGCAATCTTAGCTACAATAGAAGATCATGATGCTATCCCGTTGTGGGCTCAACATGCTGTTGCTCAGAGTTGGCAAAGGGAAATTTTTCATAATAGCGAACACAACTTCTTTTTTCCACAACAAGAAGTACAGCAGGGAGAAGGCTGGTCTATTCTTTCTAGACTTCCTAATCAACCATTTCCGTTTCCTGAAAAGTGGGGAGAAGAAGGCTATCGTCCTTTTGAACCACTTACAAGAGCGCAAAGTATTATTCTCATAGAACAACTGCTTCACCATCTTGCAGAACAAGATATCAAAGTAGATTGAAAGAGCAATAAGATAAAGCTAAAGCTAAAGCATAAATTCCTAAAGAATACAAAGTTCAGCTAAAGAAACTTAAGAAGAAAAAGAAGAAGGTAGTGGACAGGAGTTACAAGACTCCGTTCACTACCTTCTTCTTTTCTACTGTAACATATCCTTAAAGTATACCCGTATACCCTAGAGCTTTACCTAGCAACTGTTAACCAGAAGACAATAACATGACTAGAAGACTCTTTCTCCCATGTCTCCAACTGCTTCTCTAAGGAGTTAAGCTGACCATCAATATGACGTCGCTTTGCAAGATCACTCGTGCTATCTCGCTGAGCCATTAATTGACGACGCTGTTCTACCATTTCATTAAATCTTTCCGTTATATTCTGGCTTTCTACTTTGCGCTCTAGAACATTACCTACGCCTTGTGCTTGCTGAGCGTAATAATCAGAAGCACCTACAGCACCGTAGAAACGTAAGATCTCCACAACATTTCCCTGATCATCTCGCGTAGACACTTTATGAACAGCGTTACCAGCCTGGTTTGCCAAGGCGATTACATCAGCTTGTGCGGCCTCTAGATTATCAACAGCTATCTTAAAGAGCGTACTCGTAATAACCCGTTCCTTGCTCAAAAAGACTTTACTATCATCAACAGCCGCCATTTGTACAGCATCTCGACCTGAACTAGTATCTCGCGCCCTCTGTTCTACAGGAGCTGTACCAGTAGAGCCTGTAGAACCAGCCGCACCATTACCTTCTATAGATCCTATGTCATCAGAACTAGCTATAGATGAAGACTCATCACCAGCGCCATTAGAATTGAATGTCGCTCCCTCAGAGCCTAACAATCTATCGTCCGAAGCAGAACTAGCAAGACCCTGCTGAGAAAAATCCTCTTGGGCCAGAAGCTCTAGACCTGCTCTATTATCTAGACCAGCACCTTGAGAAGAAGAGCCTTGCTCAGCCATCTGATTAGTTCCATCTACACCGCTTTGCTGAACAGTCAAGCCCATTGCACCAGCGGCTACCACAAAAAGTGCCGCCGCCGCCGCTACATAGCGTCGAGAGCTATAGCTCCAAGTACTCCACAATGAGCGCTTTGAAGTAGAGGTGGTAGGCTCAGATAGTGGCAACCTCTCCATGACAGACTGTACAAAACCCTCTGGGGCTTTCGTAGGATAAGAGTCACCTACATCACGGAGACTCTCCATAACCATTCTTAACAGATCTAACTCCTCGCGACAGTAAGAACAGTCTGCCAGGTGTTGCTCAATGGCCATAGCTTCATTCTCGCTCACGTATTCATCTATATAAAGAGACAAAAGCTCTTTAACTTCCTGGCAGTTCATCATATTCCTTCACCTCCCTGTCGCGTAGACTTAGACTTCTTATGAGTAAGACCCATGCCCGTCGATGGAGCAAGGGACAATAACTTTTCCTTTAAAGCGTTACGAGCCCGATTGATGCGAGACTTTACCGTTCCTAAAGTACAGTCAAGCATCTCTGCTACTTCTTCATAAGAATAACCTTGCATTTCCCGTAAGACGATGACAGCCCGATGCTCCGGTTTCAACTCCAACAAAGCCTGGCGAATCCGGTCGCTTGTCTCTCGCCGCTCCACAAACTCTTCTGGCCCTTCACTCGTAGCCGCTAACTCCCTCTGCACTTCACCATCGCTTGTATGCATGGGCTCATCGAGAGAAACAACAGTAGCACGCTTATTCTTTCTCTGCATATTAATCCACGTATTAACAGTAATGCGATGAATCCAAGTGCCAAAGTCAGCATCTTGTCGAAAGGAAGCCAGAGAAGAGTAGGCGCGGATAAAAGCTTCCTGCGCCAGATCTTGTGCATCATCAGGATTGCCAGCCATACGATAACTGAGCGCATAGACGCGATCTTGATACATAGTAACGAGCTTCTCGAAAGCTTGTCGATCGCCTTTCTGGGCCTGTTGCACTAGAAGTCTCATATTGTCCAACTTTACGACGCTCCTTCCGGACAAGTCAATAACGAGCCCGGTTATGTAATTAGACAAAGAACAAGAAGAAAAAGTTCCTTTTGCCCCATTAGATAAACTAAAAAAATATTTTTCACAGTTTTTCTAAAACGACCCCAACATTCATGCATAAAAAAGCGAAATATCTTAGTGTAAACAGAATAACACAAAAAACACCCTACGGGGGAGGTGGTCAGCCACTAAACTGGCTGTCTGTACATCAAAAGTTTTATAGCAAGACTCGCACCAAGGTTTCAAGCTTCCAAAGTACCACTATTAAAAGAAACATACTTCAGGAGGGACAAGACTTGTTTAAGAAAAACAAAAAGTCTATCGCTTTATTAGTCACGCTGATGTTCGTACTCAGCATGATTTTACCGATGGGCGCATTTGCAAGCACTTTCTCAGTACCACAAGTTGGTGTAGCCGCACCAGGTGGAACTTTTGATTCTCGTGTAATTGTAGAAGTTCCAGAATTTGCAGCAGCCGATGGTGACCATGCCTTTATTCTTAGACTTCCTAATAACAGCACTGTAGCTGAAGTTGCTTACAATGTAACTGGTTCTTTCAAAAATGCAGCAGTTACCCAAAACAGTGATACAGAATACAGATTTGTAGTTTCACTTGAATCTGAAAACGCAAAAGGCCGTCTCGTCATTGATCTAGATGAAGTAACTGTTCCTTCAGGTCTCACAGGAGACTTCAAGATTAACTTTGAAGCACCTGCAAACTCCATCTTCAAAAACGCATCTGTTACCATCGCTACTGTTGGAGCAGGAACAGTAACTGCAACAATTGACGATGTAAATAACTTTGGTTCTTCTGGTACTGTAATTGAACCAATCCGCATCAAAGAAGACCGCCCTGGTGCATTCAAATCTGGTAACGATAGCATCAAGCTGAAGCTTCCCCAAGGTTTTACCTGGGTAGCACCTGCTGAAAACACAGTAATCGCTCCAGAATGGGGTAACGTAGAAGCTTACTACGGTAGAGTTTCTGATGCGGGACGTACTCTAGAAGTTAAAGTAGCTGAAAGAACTGGTGCTGGAACAGAAGCAGATCCTTATGTATACAGCACTGGAAACAACAGAGGTCAATCCACTCAAGCTTCTTACATTGTTCTCTCTAATCTAGAAGTTGAAGTAGATGAGTCTTTAGCCAAAAAAGGTGACGTTGCTGTTACTTTAAGTGGTAAAAGCTCTGTTACACCATCATCTCTAGTTGTTGGCTTCTATGGTGACTATGGCGTGAATGTTGATAGCTTTGGAGAAGTTCCAACTTTAACAGCTGGCCGTAGTGGCGAAGAAATCGGTAAAATTGTTATCGAAGAAACTCTTGCCGGTAGCATGCCTAGAGGTCGTACCATCACATTAACTCTTCCTGAAAACACCAAGTGGGCTCATAACAGAGCAGAAGGTGCTAACAATGCCTTGACACAAGCACCTGTAATTGATAGCAGTGAGTCCAACAACACTGATGGTCTATTTGTAACTCCATCCTTTGGCGACGGTATCTGGGCTCCTGTAGACACCGAGCGTCGCACCATTCGTGCAACTATCAATACTCCATCTGAAGATGCAGCTAAAGTTGTCTTCGAAAAAGGTGAAATCTTAATTGCTCCTAACTTCAGAGGTGACCTAATCGTTGAAGTTGCTGGTACAGCAGGTGTATCTGGTAAGCTTCTACTTGGTAAAGTAGCGGCACCTATAACTGCAGAAGTAGCCAATGTTAACGAAGTTAAAATTGGTCTTGCTAACCAACCAGCTTCTGATATCGTGATTACAGAGTCTGCTCAAGAATCTATCATGTCCCGCGCTGGTCATAACCAAATCGCTATCGAACTTCCTTTAGGTGTTGACTTCACTTCCACTCCAAAGTTTGAAGTTGTAGAAGGTGACCTTGTACTAGAGCCTGGTAGTGCAACAACTACAACTATTAACAACAGAAGAGTTGCTATCGTTAACACTCGTGCAACTAGTACTGTTCCTTCTACAATTAAAGTAAGCGGAATTAACCTCACTGTAGACCGCACAGTTCCAGAAGGTAACGTTGAAGTTTCCATCAGAGGCAACGCTCTCACTGAGATTCCTGCTGGCGTCTTCACAAGCTCCACAGCAGCAAGAGCTGTAATTGCTAAAGTAAGCACACCAGCTCCTGGCGACGTGAAGCGCACTGCTTCCTTCACAGTTAACGACACCACTTACTATGTAAACGGTGTTGCCAAGACTATGGACGCCGCTCCATACATCAAGAACGACCGCACTTACATGCCTGTTCGTTACGTTGCTGACGCTCTAGGTATTGCAGAATCCAACATCATCTGGGATGGCGCTAACCAAACAGCTACCCTAATTCAAGGTTCTACAGTAGTTCAAGTTACTGTTGGTTCTAACGTACTAACTGTCAACGGCGCTACTATCACTATGGATGTTGCTCCTGAAATCGCAGAACCAGGTCGCGTTATGTTGCCACTTCGTCACATTGCTGAGCGCTTCGGTGCTGTAGCAACTTGGGATGCCGCAACTCAAACTGCTAACCTGAACTAAATTTCAAAGCAACACTCTCACAGAACCGAAATAGCTTCAATTAGATACCAAGTCTATGCCGGGGGAGCAATCCCTCGGCTTTTTTCTCATCTTTCATTTATGTAGAAAGACAAGATAAAAGTCAGATTCCCATAAGAATAGCTACTTGAGAAGCTGTACATAGTCTTTGCCATTGACGACATCATTAGCATTAGGTACACTAAAAGCAAATACATAACAAAGGAGGACTCCGCCGTGAAGCATATACTACGCAAAGCCGCTTCTATTATACTAACAGGAGCATTGTTGGCGGTTTCCGCAACACCACTTTTAGCAAGTGACCATATAGAGCAAGGATTAAGTCTAGATGAAGCAAAAGCTATGGCTCTTCGCAACAGCAAATCCTATCAGCAAGCGAAGTACGATATTGACAGAGCCTGGGTAATTCGTGACGATGCCAAAGACAACATGTCTTTTGAACCGCAAATGCCCAATGATCCCTTCATTGCCGCATCTTTCACTAATTTGTTAACAGCCGATATGCGCTGGCAGATGAGTAAAAAAGAGCTTCAATCTGTAGAAGATGCCATAGAAGTAGAAACAGTAAACTTATATATGTCAGTATTACAAGCAGAAAAAGCCGTAAAAACAGCTCAGAAGAGTTTTGAAGCGGCAGATTGGCGTATGCGAGCAACTAGGGCAGGTTATCAAGTAGGAACTGTAAGCAAAAGCAATCTAGTAAGTGCAGAAGCTACAGTCGCAGAAGCTAGGGCAGGTCTAGAATCAGCCAGGCAAAACCTTACAAATGCCTATGAGAAGTTCAATACTCATCTAGGTATTAACCAACATAATCGTCCTAACTTAACGTACAAACCTCAGTTTGAACCAATAAGATCAGACAACGTAGACCATGAAGTTGCTAAAGCACTAGCTACTAGCCCAGCTCTTATTCAAGCCCAGTATCAACATGACATCTTAAAAGCAACACGAAATGCCGCTAGGCCTTTTAACACAGGGCAGATCGATATTAACAAAGCTAATTTAGCTATCGGCCAAGTGCGTGAAGGTACTGATAAAGCAGTTCGTAACCTTTTCTACAACATTAAGGCCTTAGAAGAGCAATACACAGGACTTACCGAAGCATTACGCAGAGCCGAAGAAGAATTACGTGTAGCTCAAGTGATGTATGAAGTAGGCATGATTACCAGAACGGACTTCGTTTCAGCGGAAGCAGTAGCCTTAAGAGCAGAGAAAAACTTGTTTGACTTACTTTGCAATCACGAAACCTTAAAAAAACAGTTTCAAAAGCCTTGGGCATCAAGAGTAGGTGCATAAGCATATAAAAGCCTTATCCTTAATAAAAGGGTAAGGCTTTTTCTATTTATCCAATGGCACATATATGCGTTCCGTATAAAAAAGTTAAAATTATTTTAAAAAGTTTTTGTACAGGTGGAACTTTTTGCGAACTTGTAATGTCTAAAGTAACGAATGCAATATGAAGCATTGCCAAATCAGCTAAAGGAGGGATGCTGCCACTCTTGGTAGTCTCACTTTAGGAAATAGTACTTAATCAAAAATTATTAGGAGGGAATTATTTTGTTCAGAAAGAACAAAAAGTCCATCGCACTGATGGTCACGCTGATGTTTGTACTCAGCATGATTCTGCCGATGGCCGCATTTGCAAGTGTAAAGTACACTGCAACAGTAACAGGTGAAACAGCGCCAAATGGTGAATTTAATGCTCGTGTAGTTATTGAAATTTCTGAGAACTCCATAAAAGCACAAGATAACACATTGCTAATTAGATTTCCAGCCAACACTCGCTTTGCAGATGGTGGCGGAGTAGATGTTACTGATGTTGTATACGATGAAGGTTCTGGTAACGAATACACATTCGGTACAGAAGATAGCACTACAGCTGTAGTTCAACAATACACTTTGTCCACAGATAATGACCCAGCGACAAACGCTGACAAAGTACGTCTTATTGTAGACATTGATGGTGCTATTGTTCCATCTGGACATTCTGGAGATTTCAAAGTAACTTTTGAAGCTCCAGGAAACTCAGTATTTAGCAACGCTGCTGTAACCATTGCAACAGTGGGTGAAGGTACTGTTAATATTACAATCGATGATGTACTGAACTTCAGTTCATCTGGAATCGATGCAATTGAACCAATCCGCTTAAAAGAAGACCGTCCTGGTGCATTTAAAGCGGCATCTGATTCCGTTAAATTTAAGCTACCTCAAGGCTTTACTTGGGTTATCCATGGAGAACTAGATGACGAAGAAGCTCCAGAAGCAACAACCTTAGTGACAAACTGGGGAAGCGATAACTTTATTGAGGATGAAGTTTTTGGCTTAAGCGACAATGAACGTACGTTAGAACTTCGACTTGGAAGAACGACGGAAGCCGCGTACCTAACCCTTTCTAACCTTGGAATTGCTGTTGATGAGTCTATTGCAAGAAAAGGTGACGTAGCAGTTACTATCTCTGGCAAAAGCTCTACAACTCCATCTACATTAGTTGTTGGTCGTTATGGTGACTTCGAAGCTAAAGTAACAGCATTCGGTGACACACCTACATTACTTGCTGGTAGAGCGGATGAAGAAATCGGTAAGTTCGTAATCGAGGAACTCTTACCCGATACTTTAGTTGTTGGTAGAAGCATCACTTTTGCATTGCCTGAAAACACACGCTGGAGTCGTACAGAAACAGTAGATGAAGACGGTAATGTGACTGAGACAAGATATGCATTCCCACAAGAAGACGCTCCAAACTCAGACCGTAATGGATTATATTTTGACAATGCTCGTATTGTTGACAGTGTTGAAAGACGAATTGTCAGATTCAATGTAACTGAAAATTCAGTACGCAACCCTGGAAAATTCGTTTTTGAACAAGGTGAAATTGAAATTGCCCCTAACTTTAGAGGTGATTTGGTACTAGAAGTAGGCGGTAACGCTGGTGTTTCTGGTAAGATCGTAGTTGGTAAAGTTGTTCCTCCAGTGTACATGAGTGCAGATAGCGTACCTGAAGTAAAAATCGGTTTAGGTGCACAAGAAGTATCTGACCTCATCATCACTGAAAGTATGACAGAAGCATTAATGTCTAAGCCAGGTAACAGAGCACTTCGAATCTATGCTCCTAATGGTGTAAGCTTTGCAAGCACACCTAAGTTTGAAGTCATCGAGGGAGATCTCGTATTAGAACAAGACTCTGTAACAACTGATTGGGCGCAACATGGTCGTGAGCATTTTGTAGCTATTAATGTCAAAGCAACAAGCACGACTCCTTCCAAAATTAAAGTTTCTAACGTTAAACTAAATATTGACCGTACTGTTCCTGAAGGAGATCTAGAAATTGCTATTAAGAGCAATAATTCTGCTACCAGCGAAGTATCCTTCCCATCTTCCACAGTAGCAAAAGTTGCAGCTGCTAAAGTTGTTACTCCTGCTCCTGGTGAAATGAAGCGCTCCGCTGAGTTCAAAGTTAACGAAACTACTTACTTCGTAAACGGTGTAGAGAAGACTATGGACGTAGCTCCTTACATCAAAGACGGACGTACCTTCTTACCTGTTCGTTACGTTGCTGAAGCTCTTGGAATTGCTAACCAGAACATCGTCTGGGATGGCGCTAACAGCACTGTAACTCTCATCCAAGGTGCTACAGTTGTTCAAGTAACAATCGGTTCCAACGTTATGACTGTAAATGGCGCTGCTATCACTATGGATGTTGCTCCTGAAGTTGTAGATCCAGGCCGTGTAATGCTTCCTTTACGCTTTATCGCTGAGCGTTTTGGTGCAGTACCTGGTTGGGATGCTGCTACTCAAACTGTAACAATCAACATGGAGATTGCTGACTAATTTATAGTAAGTGATTTTCTAAAGAGCCCGAGGCCTATGCTTCGGGCTCTTTCATTTTTTTAATGTATTTTAATGAACCTGCGATAAAAAATCTTATGCATAAAAGGTAAAACAGCAGGAAATTTCCTTATTAATGTAGTAAATGTCATATTGATAAATCGTATCCATATTTGTAAGGAGGAATTTGAAGGTGTCTGTCCCAAATAATAATGACACAAGCTCATCTATTAGTGATACAAGTAAAAAGCAAAAGCAAGTTCTTCTCACCGCAGTCCTTGCAACTTCTTTGCTTATCGGTGGTGTAACTTTCCCCGCAGTATCATATGGTGCAACTACATGCGATCTCGGCAACATCTATGCCAAATGCCAACTAGAGCAGGGTGTACAGAACAAAGTAACCTTGCAATTTCCCAACAATACATATGATCAATCCATTCGTTTGCAACTTGAACGAGTTGAAAGCAGTCGACTAACAGCAGTTGATGCTTATCACGTAACTAGAGCAGTAGAAGTCAGAATGACCAATAGAAGTGGCCAAACCGTCAATGCCCTTTCTAAATCCATGAGACTTAAATTTGACATCGACGAAATAGACTTTCGCCGTGCCAGCGACCTTAACACCAATCTTCCAATAACTCGCTTTCGCATAGGCTATTGGGACGAATCAGAGAAAAACTGGACCATAATTCCCTCAACCGTCTTCTGGAACGGCCAAAACGGCTCTGTAGAAGCAGAAACTAATCGCGGTGCTGGTCGCTATGCCCTGCTTTGGTCGAAAGAAGCAAGTCCACAACTTAGTCAGCAAGCAACAGATCAGATCCGCTTGATGGTTAACTACGCAGTTGTTAATCCAGAAAGAGCTCCATTTGTTAAAGATGAAAGAACCTTAGTGCCTTTACGTATTATCAGCACAAGCCTAGGTGCTCGAGTTAACTGGAACAGCCAAGAGCAAAAAATCGACATCGTTAGAGGAAGAGACACGGTTAACATGTGGATCGGAAAAAGTGATGTTGTGAAAAACGGTCAACCTCTGGCTCTAGAAAGTGCACAAACAGCAGTACCAGAAATAGTAGGAGATACAACCTTCGTACCACTACGACTAGTTGCCGATGCACTAGGAGTAAAAGTAGACTGGGATGCACTGACTCGGACTGTACATGTATTAGAGTAAAGAATTTTATTAATGTAAAAACCATCTCCAGCAATTTCTTTGCCAGAGATGGTTTTTACTGTTTATTGTAATAACTAAACTAATATTCTAATCTAATGCTACTATAATAGGTTAAACCTCCTACCACAAGATCCCAAGATTCCCTCTGAAAAACCTTCTTAAGTAGCAGGAAAAAGCTTAGTAACTACAGAAGAAAAGAATATCGAAATATAGCAAAAAACCACCAACCTTATGTAAACAGAGAAAGCAAAAATATGGAACAAAGAATAACAGCAAATACAAAGTAAGAAGAGGGTATGTAAAATTGCAAGATCAATTTCTCTATAACTTTACCAGTCGCTTCGTCGGCATCAGTGCTTTGGCACTCATCGGTTTTGCCCCCTTTTATCGCGGACTTTTTTTTGAACAAGAGATGGGTATTCATCATTACCTTACAGCAACAGCGGCTCTAATTACAGCAAGTCTTCTTATACTTGCCTATTTAAGTCAGGACAGTAACAAAAGTGGTAAAAAAAGTGATAGAAAAAACACATCCAAAGCTACCATCCCTGATGTAACTGGAAGCACACCTTACCAACAGCATTTGAGATCACTTTTTCTATCACCTTACTTTTGGGCTTTAACAGTTCTTACGACACTTTACGGCCTTTCTTTTTTTGGAGCTATCAATCAGCGTGAAGCCATTTTCACATGGTTAAGGCATCTTGACTACCTATTAGTATTTATCCTCCTCTATTTTGCGGCCGGTCTCTGGAAAGAAAGATCCACCGCGCATATACAAAAGGAGAAAGAATCTAACCCTTCCTTCCCAGTAGCGACTTCAACGATGCTTCAAGAATCTTTCATCTACTGGTTCATGATAGCCCTCTCCGTTGCTGGTACTGTAGTCTCTGTGCTTGGCATCATGGCCTTTCAAGGTATTATAGAATTACAAGGTGGCATTCTTGGCCGGAGAATTAGCTCTACTTTACAATATCCTAACACATTAGCTATTTACGTGAGTGCGACGCTGATGCTTTCTCTTTATCTTTCCCTGCAAGGTCGTCGTCTTATCGAAACTATTTTATTTCCAGCCTTTTCAATCATCATGCTCTTGGCGATTATTGGCAGTCAGAGCCGTGGCGCTTGGCTTGTCTTACCTGTTGTCCTTATACTTTTTAGCATCGGTCAAGCCAGACCCCTGAAAGCAAGTCTTTTTACAATAGGAACTATCTTAGTATCAGCAATCCTAAGTATTCAAACTGTAACACCAGAACTATTGAAAACCCAACCGAACTGGACGGCTTTTACCATTACGGTGGTCATTCCTTTACTCTGGGGAGCTCTTTGGACGGCTCTACAGTATCAACTTGAGAAAAGAAGTACAGACAATAACTCTCTGGAAAAGGTAACAGAAAAAAATCCCTTAATAAAATGGCTTATCCCAGGTAGTGTCACAGCCATAGTAGCTATCTTAGCAATTATCCTGTTAGTCTCTCCCTTTAGCAACAGCAATCAGGAAGTCATAGAGACAGATGGTACAGCAGTAACAGAAAAATCAAGCTTTTTTGAAGCCTTTGAACCCCTAACCAAAAGGATAAAAAACATCAGCATGGATGAGCGGAATCTACAGTATCGTTTCCTCTTTTCTAACGATGCCAAAGAAATGGCCCTTGACAAACCATTGCTTGGCTGGGGAGGCGGTGGCTGGCAGAGTGGCTATTTTGCCTATCAATCTTTCCGCTATCACACTACAGAAGTGCACAACCACTTCTACCAGGTCTGGGTAGAAACAGGAACAATAGGTCTAATTGCCTTCCTAACTCCCTTTGTCGCTACAACTATCGCTATGGGAACACTATTTATCAATAAGAGAAGCAGAAAAGAAAAAGCTCTTGCTTGGACCATAGGTACAGCCATTATCACCATCGCCATACACTCTACCATGGACTTTAACCTATCCCTCAGCGCTGTTGCGCTTTTTCTCTGGGCATTACTAGCCCTCTTTGCTCACCTAGAAGCACAATTAGGAATTGGAATAACAGCCTTCTTATCAAAAAGCATCCCTATAGCTCAGACTGCAAATCAAGCAACAGAGAGAAGTGGCTTAAGCTTACCAATAACGGCCACAACGACAGCACTTCTATCTCTAGTAGCCATAAGCTTAACTATTCTGACCATGAACATTAGAGGTGGCGAAGCTAGTGCCCTTCGATATAACGAAGCTATTAATGAGGGACAGGCTAATATAGCTCTAGCCCATATACAAGAAGCTAGTCGGAGTGATCCTTGGAAAGCAGATTACTACAGCGTTCAAAGTGCAATTTTGCTATCTAGTATAGGAGCTAACGAAGACCCAGAAATTCAACAATCACTGCTTCAAGAAAGCATTCGCCTTAATGAAAAAGCAGTCCAACGAGATAGCTACAATGCAGAACGGCGCATTCGCTTAGCTAGCTCATACATTGGCGCTAAGCGCTTTGAAGAAGCACAACAAGAAATAGAAAGAGCCATAGAACTTGCCCCCTGGCATATAAGCACCTATGAAAATGCAACAGCCCTATATGTAGATTTAGCAATCAAAATAGCACAAGCGAAGCAAAAAAGCTCCCCAAATTCTCAGAATGAACAGGCAATCTATCAAGACTCTCTTAACAGAATTTTAGCTATCACTGCAGAAATTCCCACCAAAGTAGAAACCATCCCTGAAGATATCCGAGATCTTCGCCGCAAAAACTACGACTTAAGAATTACTCACTCAATTTCTTACAGAGCAGGTCAAGCCTCCTTCTTGCTTGGTGACCTAGAAGAAGCAAAAAAACACCTCGAAAATGCCGCTAAAATCAAAGATGAAAACCAAAAAGCATTAGCGCAAGTTTGGCTAGGAGCAACTAACCAACAACTAGGTAACTCAAAAGGTAGATCCATGATGAATAATGCCAGCAAGAAGTCGGATGAAGCCAAAAGAGCTTACAATTTATTGAAAGAACTGGGATATTAGGATCAACTAATGTTAAATAAATAGAATTAATAATAAATGAATGTTGAAAAAAGCCTTCATTTGACAATAGATTATTGTCAAGTGAAAGGCTTTTTTCCTTATTTTTAAATAAAATAAAAATCCAAATGTTCATATGACAGCATTCGACAAAAAATTTAATCTGTATATGCTAAAGTAAGCTGAGAAAAGTATGATTTTACAGCTCTATACATGCAAATGAAACATAATAGCATACAGCGACTGCAGATGTAAAAAGGACTAGTTTGAATAGAAAAGGAGGTGAGAAACCGCTAAAAACTAATCCTATTATCATATCTAAGACTTAAGAATGTATTAAAAAAAGGAGGGTCATTATCAATTGTTTAATCGAAAAAAAGTAAAATTGATGGCTATTTTCACTGCCATGGCCATGATTCTGACATTACTCCCCCTAGCGGCTATGGCACAAACGCCAGAAGACGCGCGAGGCCATTGGGCACAAAACTGGATTGATAAGATGATTCAAAAGGGCTTTGTCTCAGGCTATCCTGATGGAACTTTCCAGCCAGACAAGCAAATCACAAGAGCAGAGTTTGCTACCATTGTGAATAATTCTTTTAACACCTATGATGCATCAGCAGAAGCTACTTTTACAGACGTAAGTTCATCAGACTGGTTCTATCGCCAAGTTGCTTCAGCTAAAGAAGCAGGCTACATATCTGGTTATCCAGATGGAACATTCAAGCCAAATGCACCTATCAGCCGTCAAGAAGCGGCCGTATTAATGACTAACCTGCTTGGCCTTAACCAAAACGCCTCCCTACCTGCTTACACAGATCAAGGGCAAATTGGAAACTGGGCTGTAAGCAGTATCTCAGCTGTAAACGCATCTGGTCTAATGCAAGGCTATCCCGATGGACAATTCAAGCCTCTCAACCCCATCAGTCGTGCCGAAACAGCAGTCCTAATAGACAAAGCCTTAGGCTATGACAAAGTAGCACCGAGCACTTCCTATGATGTAACAGAAGAGATCAAGTTATCTTTAGCAGGTAAAGTTCTTTACAATTACGAAGCTCAAAGCGATGCTAAAGTTAGACTTTTTGCTACTGAAAGCGTAGAAGTAATTGCAGAAAGTAAAACAGACAGTTTTGGTAGCTTTTCCTTTGAAGTAAAAGCAGGCAACTACGACTTAACTGTTGAAAAAGATGGTAAACTTGGTTACCTGAAAAATGTTAACGTTAATGACGAAGATATCGTTATTGAGCTTCAATCTGCCGTAGAAGTAAAAGGAAAACTTACTGACAGCGCAGGGAAAAGCTTAGATAACACAGATGTTGCTTTTACCACAAACCCCACTTTCTTAACAAAAACAAACAGTCAAGGTGAATACAGCCTTTTCGTTTTACCAGACCGCAAGTACACAATAAGAGCAGTCAATCCCGATAAAGCCTCAGAAGGCTTCCGGATTATTAAAGAAGATGTTGCTGTAGGTCAGCAAAGCACATCCTTAGATGAAATTCGAGCTTCTTTCTCAACTGGCGCTATTAGAAGTGGCGGCGGTGGAGGAGGAGGCGGCGGCAGTTCAACTTCGCCGGCAACATCTACAAATGTAAATTCTACTGATGGATTAAAGAGAGCTTTAGAAAACAGTAATATAAGAACAATTAACTTTACTGGTAACATTAATGGTGATCTTAATGTAGAAGCTAAAGGCACAAATAAAACAATCAATTTTGCAAGCTATACTTTAGAGGGTAACTTAACCATCAGAGGATCTTCATTAACAAGCGTGACACTAAATGGTGATAGTGACCAAAGTATTGATGGTAATTTAACAGTTAATACACCTAAGGCTACAGTAAATAACAATGTAACTGTTAGCGGTGATATTACAATAGATGCCATTAAGCCAAATACTTGGAATGAAAGAGCTAACAATAATAAACTAAAAGTTAATGCACCGACTAGAATAATTATTGCCCCAGGTGTATCAGTCAAAAAAGCTATTATTAATGCTGAAGTGACAGTTACTGGCGCTGATTATATTGAAGAAGCAGAAATTAATGATCCTAAAGTAGTACTAGACTATCCTCCAAAGAAGATTACTTTAGGTAATAACGTAGATAGTGTTAAAATTGGTACTAAAACTTATGATAATGATGAAATCGAAACTTTAAATAATATGGCCATCAAAAACCTAAAGGCTACACCAGGGGATAGAAAAGTAACGTTAGAATGGGAAAGCACAGAAGCAAACGGATACTTAGTTGATGTATATGAAGGTAAAAAAACCGAAAACTGGGGTACTGGTAAACTAAAAACTGTAGATACTTTTGATTTATTTGCCATAGTTAGTGAACTACAAAATGGCAAAACATACACCTTCAAAGTATATGGTAGTAAAACGTGTGACGACAATAGAGTGATTTACGGTTCTTATTCAATAGTCTACGCCACCCCTAACGGTGTGGAACTCAAGGCAAAAAATATTGCCGATGGCCTTGGCTTCTTAACATTAACGGGACAAGCAGTAGCTATCGATTACAGTGGCGGCGAAGATTTAGTTTCTGATGTTCTAGATGTAAATACACTAATCGAAGCAGTAGAGTTTCTAACAGTTGATAAAATACAAATTGACAATCAAGATGTAATTGAACTTAAGTACAATGATGGTAAATTAAAAGACGAATCAATAGACGCTGTTAGAAGCGCCGTAAAAACTGCTATAGGCATAGCACAAACTAAAGCTTTATCTGACCTATCTTATGATGACTTGGAAGAAAAGCTAGGTAATAAAGAAGTAAACCTCAAACTATTTATCGGCAGTCAATCCTTCACCTTCACCCTAAAGTAAAAAAACCAAAGCTAAAGCCCGATCTCTTTTCCCAGATCGGGCTTTAGCATATAACCTTACATAAACAAAAAGCGTGTAAAAATAGCAACTCTACGATGACAGTATTCGACAAATTTTTTAACAATCAAATGTTACTATGTAATTCAAATAAATATATTTAAGCTGGACCTAACAATACTTCTAAGGAAGGAACAGGCGTCAAAATGAACCGCAAAACCATCCTTATTACAACAATAGCCGCCCTTTTTGTCGTTGCCCTGACTGCCACAGCCGTAACCCTCATAAGCTTATCAGACAAAGATCGCCAAGAACTCTTACGAGGCGATCCAGCTCTTTTGATTGTAGAGAAATTTATCGGACAGCGTGAGATAACAGTAGAAGAAATAGCCTTTCTCCTAGGCATCGATTTAGATGCTGACCCCGAACTAGCTAACTTACAAGCAAAGCGTCAAGGACAAGAAGGCACTAATGACCTCAACTTATACAACATCAACCTTAACCCTCTTGACCCAACAGCACTGCTATCAACAGACAATAAGCCAGAGCAACTAGAAGAAGTAGACGAAGCAACAAAAGTAAAAATTGAATACAACAGAAGACTACAAAACCTCCAAGCAGAATACGAAAACCGTTTGAACAACTTGCTAAGAGCAGGCCAAAAAGAATACACAGAAGCAAAAGCCAAAAACTCCTCAGTCCAAATGGCTCGCATCGCCACCAAATACTACAGTGAAGGCAAAGCCCTCCAAAAAGAAGCCGATCAACGCCTTAACAAGCTCCTACGAGAAATGGAACGAGACTTCGCTCGCCATGGAATTTCCACAGAACTAACCCAAGCAGTTCGCACCTATTACAACAGACAAGTACAAATCAAACAACGGGAAATTATCCAACTAGCTCTAGATAATCAATAAAAAACCGCGAAAATATTCACCATGCCGAAAAAGCTAAATAGGGGGAAGTAGTAATTCTTATGGACAACAGACCGAAGAACGGACAATACAGAGAAAAACCATACCAGCAACCAGCAGGACAAGCTATGTACCACACTTCCTCTGCACCGGCTGAAGACGAGATTGACTTACGTCAACTCTTTGGTGTCCTTAATAAATGGAAATGGCTCATAGCCATGCTAACTTTTCTATCTTTCCTAACAGCCGCCGTGATGAGCTACTTTGTCATCACCCCTGTTTATGAAAGCCGTGCCACCTTACTCATCTTACAAGCTACCAACACTAACCAACTAGCTCAGCGACAAGGTTCTATCGAAGACGTAGTTACAGCGGCCGTGCGCCTGCCTGAGCTGACCTTACAATCATACGCCAATCAGATTCGCAACGAAGAAGTAGCTCAATCAGTGATCGAGCAACTAGATTTACATAAAGAATACAGCCCGCGAAGCATCCTCTCTATGATCTCAGCTTCTGTCATTCGTGACACTAACTTGCTAGAACTTCGCGTAACCCACACCGACCCCTTACTAGCCCGCGATATAGCCAACGCTTTTAGCCAAGAATTTGTAGACTACATGGCCCGCAGTAACGTAGAAAAACTAATCCAATCGGGCGAGCTACTAGAGCAACAAAGCAGAAAAGAAGAAGAAAACCTGCAAATCGCTACTCAGCGACTTAACGAATTTCTCGGCCAACCGAACAACCCTTACGTATTAGAACAAGAAAGCAAAAACCTACTAGAAAGCTTACGCTACTACAGAAACGCCAAAATACAATCGCAAGTAGAAATTCAACAACTGCAAGCCCAAGCAACAGAGCTATCGCGCCAGCTTCAATCAATCCCACCTTACCAGACCGTCAACAGCGCAACAACTTACCGCCCCAGCCAGCTAAACCAAGAAGCAGGAGCTGAAGCATTACTGCTTGCAGACTTAGGCACAGAAAGCACCATAACCAACGGCTACAGCACAAATGACAGCTACCAGAGCCTGCAATACTCAGGGCAGAATTTTTCTACCACGACCCCACCAGAACAACAAATTCATAACCCAGCTTACCAGAGCCTGAACAACCGCCTAGCCGAAATGTCAGCCTCCTTAGCAGGCAAAAGAGCAGAGCTAGTTACCATAGACAGCGCTATTTTTGCCTTAGAAGCTCAGTGGAAAGCCGTACAAGAAGAGCTAGCCTTCAAGCAAACAGAATACGAACGACTCAAGCGAGACGTAGATCGAATTAGCAACATCCACAACCTCTTAGCAGACACCCAAGCCCAAACCAGAGTAGCCGCCTTTGTCTCACAGGGAGAAACACAAGTAAAAATCGCCTCCCTCGCTGGCCTCCCAGGTGGCCCCGTAAAACCTAACAAAAGCCTAAACATGGCACTAGGCCTCCTCGTCGGACTCATGATCTCCGTAGCCTTAGCTTTCGTCTTAGAAATGATGGACAACACCATCAAGACGCAAGAAGACGTACGTAGAAGACTAGGACTGCCTGTCCTCGGCACCATACCCAAATACGACAAAAATATGGTGAAAACAGCTATGAGGAGGACACAGCGCTAAAATGTTCAAATTCCTAAAAAGAAAAAAACAAAACTCCCCAGAAACGCGCCACTTAATCACTCAAGAAGATCCCAAATCACCACTAGCAGAAGCCTACCGCACCATCCGCACATCCATGCACTACGCCACAGCCGATGATAATGCCAAAATATTTATGTTCACCAGCGCTGGACCAGGAGAAGGCAAATCAACAACCATAGCCAACGTAGCTGTCACCTTTGCCCAAGCGGGAACAAAAACCTTACTAATCGATTGCGACCTACGAAAGCCAGTGCAACACAAAATTTTTCACATCAGTAACAGTAAAGGCTTAACGAACCTATTAGTAGATAAAAGACCGCTTACAGAAGTACTAACCTTAACGCCAAACGATAACCTACAAGTGCTCCCCAGTGGCCCCATCCCACCCAACCCCTCAGAACTGTTAGGCAGTAGGGCCATGCAAAATCTATTAGCATCATTAAAAGAAAACTACGACTTAATCTTAATCGACGCACCACCAACAATAGCTGTAACAGATGCCCCCGTTTTAGCCGGCGCCGTCGATGGCATCGTTCTCATCCTTTTATCCAAAGCTGTCAAAACAGATCTAGCCCTAGAAGCAAAAGCGCGACTCGAACAAGCCAACGGCAAAATAATCGGCGCCATCCTAAACGGCCTAGAGATGAGTAGTCAGGACTACTCCTATTACTACTATTACGGCGAAAAAGAAAGCTAAAAAAGCTTTTTTGGGTAAAGCGAAGGAGTGGTGCACCCCATGAAAAGCGATCAACTGATCGACATCCACTGTCACATACTCCCCGACCTTGACGATGGAGCGAAAAACATAGACCAAGCCCTTGCCCTGGCTCAGCAAGCTTATCAACAAGGAATCAGCACCATCATAGCCACACCCCATTACATAGAAGGCACAGTAGAGACAAATCCGGAAGAGATCACTCAAGCTTGCCAGCAACTAACAGCAAAGCTCAAAGCCCAACAAATAGAGCTAACCATACAGACAGGACAAGAAGTTTACCTCTCCCCAGATACAGCTTTACATTACCAAGAAGGCAAAATACTAACCTTAGCCCAAAGCTCCTATTTGCTTATAGAACTGCCCATGCACCAGTACCCACTCTGGGTGGAAGAAAGCCTCTACGAACTAACACTCCTCGGACTGCGACCTATCTTAGCTCACCCAGAGCGCTACAGAGAATTTAGAAAAAGCACCAAAGAACTGCACCAACTAGCCGCAAGCGGTCTACTAATGCAAATTAACGCCGGCAGTATTTTAGGTCAATACGGCTCCAAAGTAGAAGCACAAGCAGAAAAACTTCTCGAAGAAGGCTTAATCAGCTTCATCGGCTCCGACGCCCATAGCCCCCAAAATCGTCCCATTCAAATCTCCCAAGCCTTAACAAAGCTCCAAACCTGGGGACTAGAGCCGCAAAAGCTAATTGCTAATAACCATGCTATAATCAAAGGTGAAGAACCACCCTATCTCATCAAAAAAGAAAAAAGCTGGTGGAAAAAGATCTGGGCTTTTTCATAATAACCACACTACAACATACCAGCGCTACAATATATAAGACTGCAACATTTTATTTGTGTAGAAAAAAGTCGAAAGCATTGTCAAATGAACTAGAATATGCTAAAAAAGGTACGAACCAATTAATAAGCAATACTAATACACTGTTTATTATTCACTAATAGAGCAAAAAAGTGGACTTCATACCATAAGATAATCACTATAAAATAGATAAAAACTAACCCCTAAACAGTATAGCTATGCTATCATAGTTACATAAACGTTAGACAGAAGGAGGGAACTATTAAGCATGCAAAAACCAATTCGTCGACTTACCGTCATGATTGTTGATGCATTCATAGTCAGTTTAGCCCTCCTTTTTGCATACTTCTTGCGATTTGAAATGGTCATACCGGCTAAAGAATGGACTAACATCAGCTTTTTCCTACCTTGGGGCATCCTTATCCTACTTACTTCCTTTGTTACCTTCCGCGTCTACGCCACCATCTGGCGTTACACCAGCGTCCCCGACCTCTGGACAATAGGTAAAGCCGTCACCGTAGCCTTTACAGGCCTAGCGGCCGTCGATTACTTCACCCCCAACAGCACAATCCCACGCAGTGTCATGATCATGGCTTGGTTCTTCACCACAGCAGGCATCGGAGCAAGCCGCCTAGGCTGGCGCATCTACTGCGAAATGATTACAGGCCAGAAAATCCACAGAAACGGCACCATCCAGCGCACCCTCATCGTCGGCGCAGGCGATGGCGGCGTCATGGTAGCCCGCGAACTTTTTCAAGCACCCTCTAGCCTCAAACCAATCGGCTTTATCGATGACGACCCCATCAAAAAAGGCAAATCCATCTTAGGTCTCAAAGTCCTCGGCACGACGAAGGAAATAGAAAGCATCGTAGAATCAGAAGGCATCAAAGAAATCATCATCGCTATGCCTTCCGTGCCTGGTGCAGTAGTACGCGAAATAGTAGAGCAATGCAAAAAAACAGGTGCCAGACTGCAAATTCTCCCCGCTCTCCACGAACTAATGAGCGGCAAAGTGAGCGTCAACCACCTGCGTAACGTAGAAGTAGAAGACCTCCTGCGCCGCGAACCTGTAAAAACAGATATTAACCAGATCGCCGGCTACCTAAAAGGCAAAAAAGTCCTCATCACCGGCGCCGGCGGCTCAATCGGCAGTGAACTATGTAGACAAGCCCTCCGCGTCAACCCCAAAGAAATTATCCTTATCGGACAAGGTGAAAATAGCATACACAATATTGAACAGGAACTGCGCTCCTTGCTAAGCTCTGATACAAATGGCCAAGTCTATGGTAAGAACAGTCATGCTTACGACCAATATAGTCAAACCAACAATAAAGAAAGCTGTATAATTCATAGCTATATTGTAGACATCAAAAACCAACAAACAGTCAACAAAATCTTTGCAGAGCACCAGCCAGAAGTCGTCTTCCACGCCGCCGCTCACAAACACGTCCCCCTCATGGAAAAGCAACCAGAAGAAGCGGTAAAAAACAACGCCTGGGGCACCAAGATCTTAGCCCAGTTAGCTGTAGAACATAAAGTTGAACGCTTCGTCATGATCTCAACGGACAAAGCAGTCAACCCAACTAACGCCATGGGCGCCTCCAAGCGCTTTGCAGAAATTATCGTTCAGCATTATGCAAAGCATAATAAATCTTACCATGGCAAGAGCCAGACAGGGTTAACTCCAAGCCAAGAAAAGGGCAATACCATAATAACTGAATCTCAAGCCCAAGCCCAATTCCAATCTCAAGCCCAATCTCTATCTGAATCGCAGACTCGCTTCGCCGTAGTGCGCTTCGGCAACGTCCTCGGCAGTCGTGGTTCCGTCATCCCCATCTTCAAAAAGCAAATCGCTCAAGGTGGCCCTGTTACAGTCACCCACCCTGAAATGATCCGCTACTTCATGACCATCCCCGAAGCCGTCACCTTAGTTCTCCAAGCGGGCGCTCTTTCTGAAGGCGGCGAAATCTTCGTCCTCGACATGGGCACACCCGTAAAAATAACCGATCTAGCAACAGACCTGATCCGCCTCTCCGGCCTCACACCAGGCAAAGACATCAAAATCGAATACAGCGGCATCCGCCCTGGTGAGAAACTCTACGAAGAACTAAGCCACAGCGGCGAAAACTTAGAAAAAACAGAGCACAACCGCATCATGCGCATCGCTCAATGCGCTAAAGCTTATGAAGGTTCTTATGAACCTATAGAAAAGCTACTAGAGATGAGAGAAGAAAGCATGTACCATTTGAGCCGTCAAGAAGCTATCCAATGGCTAGAAGGCGTAAACCCCACCTACCACCATCAAAGCACCACCGCAACAATAAGTAAGGCAGAACTAAAAAAGCCTGACAAAGTCATAGCTTTACAACCTGATGAGGGAGAGTGGAGTTCAAAAAAGAGCGGTAAAAAAGGAGCATTTGCCGTATAGCTGAATAAAAAAATTACCTTATGAGCTACCGCTTTTGGCAGCTCATAAGGTAATATACTTTCCCAAAAAGAACAGCAAGCCACAACAAGCCTACAGAAACAGTTACAAAGCTTGGAGGCGACTCAACAATGCCTACAACAAGCAGTAGGAATCCCATAAAATGTAGCAAAGGGTTCAGCTTAATTGAAATTATCATAGTAATCGCCGTCATATCTATATTACTCACAGTAGTAACTACGAAGCTAACTGGAGCTACTGAAAAAATGAATGCAAAAGTTTGTAATGACAATAGCCTGCAAGTGCAGGAATTGTATGAGGCTTACATGATCTTGGAAGATGCAGAACATAGTAGTATGTTTTTTGATGCATTCTTGCAGGAGTATGATGGGGAAGTGGTATGTCCTAGTGGTGGGCAGTTTATGTATATTAATGAAATGGTGCAATGTAATGTGCATCCTAGGAATGATTTTGATGAAGAGGATGGTGAAAGTGAAGGGGTTCCAGTTTTGTGATAGGGAGTCTGTGATTGAATGATGGTGAGGAAGTGAGTATTCATCTTAGATAAGTTTTGCTTGAAGGATTTTAGTGGTTTAGTAGTTGGCTGGGATTGAGATGAAGGTTCCAATTAAGTATTGAGCTACTAAAGTGAATTTTTTAGCTACAAAAAGCTAAAGGTTAAAAAAATACCAACATTACATAGTAAAACGAAATAATCCATCAAAAAGATTACATAAAGGAGCCAAGCGTAATGCACACAAAAGGCATCATCCTAGCCGGAGGAAGCGGTACACGACTTTACCCCATTACGCTGACAACATCCAAACAGCTTTTACCGGTCTACGATAAGCCCATGATTTACTATCCACTATCAGTCCTCATGCTAGCGGGAATCAGAGAAATCTTAATCATCTCTACACCCCAAGACCTTCCTAAATTTCAAGAACTACTCGGTACCGGTGAACAAATAGGAGTCAGCTTTTCTTATGCAGAACAGCCCCAGCCCAACGGTTTAGCAGAGGCCTTTATCATTGGAGAATCCTTTATCGGCAACAACTCTGTAGCACTCGTCTTAGGAGATAACATTTTTTACGGCCAAGGCTTTTCAACGATGCTAAAAAAAGCGGTCCAACGAGAAAAAGGTGCAACCGTATTCGGTTATCAAGTAAAAGACCCAGAACGTTTTGGCGTTGTAGAATTTGACAAGAGCTATCGAGCTGTATCTATAGAAGAGAAACCCAAGAGCCCGAAGAGCAATTATGCAGTTACGGGTCTTTACTTTTATGATAACGATGTAATCGAAATCGCCAAAACAGTAAAACCATCAGCTCGAGGAGAACTAGAAATAACCGATGTAAATCGTGTTTATTTAGAAAAAGAGCTTCTTCATGTAGGGCGACTCGGTCGAGGCTTTGCTTGGCTAGATACAGGAACCTACGACAGCCTATTAGAAGCGGCTCAATTTGTTCAAACCATAGAAAACAGACAAGGCTATAAAATAGCTTGCATTGAAGAAATTGCTTGGCGCAACAAATGGATTACAACAGAACAACTTCTAGAACTGGCACAACCATTGAAGAAAAATGGATACGGCCAATACCTACAAGAGGTGGCACGAGAGCAATGAATAAAGCAAAAAAAACAATACTAGTCACAGGTGGCGCTGGTTTCATCGGCTCAAACTTCCTATCCTACTTTCTGGATAAATATAACAATTATTATATCATCAACGTAGATAAGCTCACCTATGCCGGAACTTTAGATAATATAACAGAGGAACTGAATCATAAGAACCATAGATTTGTAAAAGGCGATATCTGCAATCGTGAACTAATAGAACACCTCTTTGCAGAGCACAATATTCAAGCAATTATTCACTTTGCAGCAGAAAGCCATGTTGACAACTCAATTGAAGGACCAGAAGTATTTATTCGAACCAATATCAACGGAACCTTCACCCTACTTGATGTAGCAAAAACACATTGGATGCAAGGACCGCACAGCTACAGAAAAGGCTACGAAAACTGCCGATTCCTTCATGTTTCAACTGATGAAGTCTACGGCTCTTTAGGCGACACAGGACTGTTCACAGAAAAAACACCTTACGCGCCCAACAGTCCCTACTCGGCCAGCAAAGCCGCCAGCGACATGCTTGTCAGAAGCTATTACCACACCTATGGTCTAAACACAGTTATCACCAACTGCTCGAACAACTATGGCCTGAAGCAACACGATGAAAAATTAATACCAACCATCATCCGTAATGCCATACAAGGAAAAGCAATCCCTATCTACGGCGATGGCAAAAATGTACGAGACTGGCTCTATGTGAAAGATCATTGCCTGGGCATAGACTTAGCTTTCCATCAAGGAAAAGCCGGTGAGACCTATAACATCGGCGGTCGCAATGAAAGAGAGAACATCTACATAGCAAAAAAAATCTGCACAATCTTAGACAAACACAGACCTAGAGCAGATGGACAAAGCTATCAAAACCAAATCACCTATGTAACAGACCGACCAGGACACGATCGACGTTACGCCATTGATGCAACGAAAATAGAAAGAGAACTAAATTGGCTTGCTTCCGAAAACTTCGAAAGTGGCATAGAAAAAACAGTACAATGGTACTTGGAGAAATACCAATGATTAACGTAACTAAAACGTATCTACCAGATATCAATAAATACAAGTCCTACGTAGATAAGATATACGAATCAAATCAACTAACCAATCGAGGGCCTTTAGTTAGAGAATTAGAAGAACGATTACAAGAATACTTAGGCGTAAAGAATCTGATTCTAGTAGCCAATGGAACAATCGCTTTACAAGTTGCTTATAAAGCATTAGACATCAAAGGAAAGGTCATAACAACGCCTTTTAGCTTTGTTGCAACAACCAGTTCACTAGTATGGGAAGGCTTAGAACCTCTCTTTGCAGATATAGATCCGAAAACGTTGAATATAGATCCAATTAAAATAGAAGAAACAATAGAAGAAGATGTATCAGCAATACTACCAGTTCATGTCTTCGGTAACCCTTGCGTTGTTGAAGCTATTGAAAAAATAGCTCAAAAAAAAGACCTGAAACTAATCTACGATGGTGCTCATGCATTCGCCGTAAAATATAAAGATCAAAGTGTATTCAACTGGGGCGATATAACAACAGTAAGCTTTCATGCCACAAAGCTCTTTCATACGATTGAAGGTGGAGCAATTATTACAGCAGACGATACGATCGCTGAAAGAGTTAGAAGGTTGATAAACTTTGGCATAGAGAGACCGGAACAAATAAGTCATATCGGTATTAACGGCAAAATGAACGAATTTGAAGCTGCTATGGGCCTTTGTGTACTTGATGATATAGATTACGTACTAGAAGAACGGGAGAAAGCATGGAACTATTACTATGATAACCTACAAGGTCTAGTAGATTTGCAAAAAAGAAGTGAATTCTCTTCAAATAATTATAGCTATTTTCCTATACTGCTCGAAAGTGAAGAGAAGCTACTAGAGGTTCAAAGAAGATTAAATGAAGAAAATATTTTTCCAAGGCGATATTTTTATCCGTCATTAGATACGCTTTCTTATACATCATATAGTTCAAATATGTTCAACTCAAGAGATATTGTATCTCGGATATTATGTTTGCCCATATATTGTGGTATAAATCTAGAAAGTCAAAACACCATTGCAAACAGTATTATTAATGTTTTGCATAAATAACACTTTCCTATCAGGAAGTTGAAAGCAGATTCTTTTGTTATGAAGTTAAAGTTCTTATAAATCAATAGGTAGAAAAAGTGGAGAAAGGATTAACTAATGAAGGTAGCCATAATGCAGCCGTACTTCTTTCCTTATATTGGTTATTGGCAATTACTCAATGCTGTAGACAAGTATGTAATATACGATGATGTGAATTATATAAAGGGTGGCTGGATAAATAGAAACAAAATATTACTAAATAGAAAGGCTGAGCTAATAAATTTACAAACGTATAAAGCTAGTCCAAATAAGCGTATAAATGAAATTGAAACATTAGGCAATGATGTTTACAATAATAAATTACTTAAAAAAATCGAAAGCGCTTATATTAAATCACCTTTTTTCGAAGATGTATTTCCGATAATTATAAAAATAATAAATCAAAACGAGCGAAATTTATCAAAATATTTGACCTTTTCAATCCGAGAAGTGTGTAAATACTTAAATATAGATACCCAAATTATGTTGTCTTCTGATATTTCTAAAAATAATGCACTACGTAGTCAAAAAAGAGTAATAGAAATCTGCAAATTGCTTAAGGCTGAGCAGTATATTAATCCAATAGGTGGTATAGAACTTTATTCAAAACAGGACTTTGCTTTACAGGGAATTCAATTAAATTTCTTGAAAAGTAACGACATTGTATACCAACAATTTAAAAACGAGTTCGTGCAAAACTTGTCTATAATAGATGTTATGATGTTCAATTCAAAAGAAGATATAGCTAGACTGCTGTTAAAGTATGATCTTTCTTAAGGCGTAAAGCATTACTTAGAAGAATAAAGATATTCACTATGTGAGATAAAAGAAATAATGTTTGAAAGGGATATAGGCGATTACTTTAAGCTCGAGCTATCAAAAAGAAAAGAGATTCATTAGCAAGCCTATAAATTTCAAGCTGCAAGATCAGCTTTTTTATGTTTATCACAAGAACTTAAACCAGAACATGTATTTATGCCATCATACATTTGCAATTGCATGACTTAACAACTAAACCAAGTAGGTATAAATCACAGTTTGTATAACATAGGTGAAAATTTTCTATAAGTGGATATTCCATATTCTTTGAATGAGTACGAGCAATCTGAAAATAATGTGTGTATAAGTATCCGCCATCAGGTATAGTTTCTCATACGTTAAATATGAATGCTCAAGAAATAAAAAGAAAAGATTTCAGAAGATGTATCAATCATACTTCCTGTCCATATTTTGACAATGCTTGCGACGTGGAGGATATATATGACATTGCTTGAAAAAAACCTAAGTGTTTATTTATGATAAGGTTCATGCTTTGGCTGTAAACTATAAAGAGCAAAGCGTTTTGAACTGGGGTGATGTGTCTAATATACATTTTTCTTTGGAGGTGTAAGTATGATAGGAATTGAAAACGTTGGAATATACGTACCTAATTATTATATATCTAACTATGATAAAAAAGATAAATTCGAAATCGATGATAACTTTATTAAAGATAAAATAGGTGTTGAACAAGTAACAAGAAAATCTATAAATGAAGACACTTCCGATATGTGTGTTGAAGCTTTTAGACATCTTACGACAAAAGTTGATATTAATATTGAAGATGTAGAGTGTTTAATTGTGTGTACACAAAATCCTGACAATAATGGCATACCACACACATCTTCAATAGTACATAGTAAACTTAAGGGAAAAGAATCATGCGCATGTTTTGATATCTCTCTAGGCTGTTCTGGATATGTCTATTCTCTTTCCATAATAAAATCATTTATGGAAGCGAACGGCATGAATAAGGGCTTACTGTTTACAGCTGACCCTTATTCTAAAATTATAGATGAAGATGATAAAAATACATCTTTACTATTTGGTGACGCTGCTACAGTGACTCTACTAACAAATTCGAAAAACAGTTGGTTTCCCAGAAAGTTTCTTTTCGCAACAAATGGAAAAGGTAGCGGTGCTCTTCATAACAATAATGGTGTTTTGGAAATGGATGGTAGAGCAGTTTTTAACTTCTCAGCAACAGTTGTCCCTTTACAAGTTAATAATTTGTTAAAGGAAATTGACATGAAATTAGATGATATAGATTTAATTTTATTTCATCAAGGTAGCAAATATATAATTGATACCCTAATTAGAAGACTCAAGCTAGATAAGGAGAAAGTTCCAATTGAACTTAATAAGCATGGAAACACAGTTTCATCTTCCATACCTTTAATTTTAGAGCAGTCAATAACAAAGCCAATTAATAGAATTCTTATGAGTGGATTTGGTTTAGGGTTATCCTGGGGTAGCTGTGTGATTGAAAAGAGAAAAAAGGAGTAATAAAAATGTCAAAAATTCATGAAGAAGTGATTGACGTAATAACTGAAGTTGTAGGTAATTTAGAAATTAAAGAAGAAAATTTAGATACTGAGCTCAAAAAATTAGGAATTGATTCGCTAGAGACATTTAATGTATTGTTTGAACTTGAAGAAAAATTCGGAATAACCTTTCCGGAAGAAGATGTTGAAAAATTAAATACAATTAACTCGCTTGCTAAGTATATTAATGAAAAATTGAATAATTAGATGAATAATAAAGGAGAAAAACAAACAATGAATAAAGGAATTTATGAATTGGAAGGCTTGGAGTTTATGGGTAACAATTTTAAGGACAAGTTAAAGTTTTGTGGAGAGGGAGTTCGGTTATACCCTTTGTGTAAAATGATTCGTGCGCAAAATGCAGAGCTAGATAATCATTGTCAGATTTTTGATTATGTGTTTATCGATGCTGGAAAGAGCCTTAAAATTGGCAAATATTCAACATTAACTTGGAATGTTCTAATTGAAGGTGGCGCAAAGACTAGAATAGGTGATCGTGTTTTTTTAGGACCTGGAACTAAATTACTTACCTCAACATATAAAATTCATGGGTATTACACAGTAGAACATTTACCAGAAGGTTGCCAAGAAACTGACTATGGTGATATTGAAATTGAAGATGATGCATATATCGGTGCTAATTGCACAATTATGCCAGGTGTGAAGATAGGTGAAGGTGCAGTTGTTGGAGTTAATAGCTTAGTCAAGAGAGATTTAGAACCTTGGACAGTTTATATAGGTAGTCCGTGTAGGGCAATTGGTAAGAGAGAAAAACCAACAGAAGAGCGTCAGATTGCTCTTCAACAAATAGATTGGAGCAAACATCTATAATTTTCCTGGAGGAAATATTAGTAATTTAAACTTCATTGCAAAAAAGATTACTAAGGAAGTCTCAATGAAAATGCGCCTCCAAGACGATTATGAATATTTTGGAAATTTATCATTAGCCAAAATAGAACCGAGTTAAATAACCAATATGGTGACTTGAGAAAAAATGGTAGCACGGAGTATTATCATTCTATTGTCGTGACCCAGCAAGTTGGCGGTGGGGATAACATCATTTATGATTAAGAAATGCGTAAGCCTAGAAAATCAGAGCACGAATCCCTTGTGTGCGTTGAGAGATAGAAAATATTACTTTTCGCAATCTTAAAGCCTTTAATCACGTAGAACGCTACTTTGTTCACCATCCTGTGGCTATCGAGGCGCTGATTAACTTCAAGTGATGGCCTTTAACCTAAAGTGAATTACTTTTTTATCACTTATCGAATATTTGAAGTTGTGGGATAGCTCATTAAGAGATGTCATTGACTAAATACGTGAAGCAGCTCGGTGGGAAAAAATCCGTTTATGTCGTTGGCTATAGAAGTGAGGCCTTGGTGAACTATGAATCTATTCGGATTTAAAAATGGCACTTCAAGATTTTTAACTTAATGTGCTTAAAAGAAGATTTCATTGAAACATGGAAAAAATTATAAATAATTCTGATTGAAAGGTATTTACTATGAAAGAAAACAAAATAAAAGAACAATTGATTAGTAAAGCAAATGAAATACCCCCTAAACATGTTTTTCAATTAGTAGATGTATATTCAGCAATGGACGAGGTTGACAATAAGCAAGCTGGAAAAATACTATATGAGCTTGTCGATAATAACCAATTAGAGAATACTATTTACATAGGAAAAGACTCTTCGAATCATAAATGGTATGTGAAGAGATTTAAAAATTCATAAGTACGACAACCAGTTATAGTAAATAAAAAAAAGTCACTTTTCTAACGAAAAACAAGCACATATGTTTCAAAGACTTCCAATCAGAGGTGAGTCCAACGTCAGACCTAAAATCACAAACCATAAACGGCCTAATCTGGAGTGCCATAGAAAAATTTGGAGCACAAATAATTCACCTAGGTATCTATATCGTACTAGCACGTCAATTGCTCCCAGAGCACTTCGGCTTAATCGCCATGCTTGCTGTATTTATTGCTGTTGGACAAACTTTTGTAGATAGTGGTTTTGGTTCTGCTTTAATACAGAAACAAGACACAACAAGAATCCATTATTCATCGACTTTCTATTTTAACATTGCCTTAGGGCTTCTTGGGGCAGCCGTATTATGGCTCTCGGCACCTTATATTGCATCCTTTTATAATCAACCGGAATTAGTTTTACTAACTCAATTCATGGCGCTGAATTTAATTATTGGCTCTTTCGGAATAATTCAGACAAACATAATCACAAAAAAGCTTGATTTTAAGACTTTAACGAAAGTAAGTTTACTAGCTAGCGTTACATCAGGCATCATAGGAATTACACTTGCTTTCATGGGTTTTGGCGTCTGGAGCTTGGCTATTCAAGCAGTTAGCAATACCTTATTTAGAACAGCACTACTTTGGCTTTTGAATAGCTGGCGACCCTCATTTGAGTTTAGTTTTCAGGCCTTAGGTGAATTATTTGGTTATGGTTCACGCCTACTTGCCTCAAGCTTACTAGATACAGTTTTTCAAAACATTTATCAAATCACCATTGGTAAAGTATATTCAGCAACAGATCTTGGTTATTACACCCAGGCGCGCAGACTTGAGGAAATTCCCACTCAAACACTTTCTAGCGTTGTAGGAAGAGTAGCCTTTCCAGCCTTTTCTAAAATCCAAAACGACCAGCAACGTTTAAAAAAGGGCATAAAAAAAGGACTCACCACATTAGTGTTATTCAACTTTCCGCTGATGATAGGTTTAGCTGTTACTGCAGAACCATTAGTTTTAGTGTTACTTACAGAAAAATGGGCCCCTGCCATCCCTTATCTGCAAGTCTTATGTATAGTAGGTTTAACGTACCCTTTACATACAATAAACTTAAATCTATTAAAAGCCAAAGGGCGCTCAGATTTATTTCTACGGCTAGAGATCATAAAAAAAGTACTTGTCGTAGTCACTATTTTTATAACCTATCGTTGGGGAATCATGGCTATGATATACGGCCAAGTGGTCACATCCATGGTAGGCTATTTTATAAACAGCTACTACACAGGCCAATTAATAGATTACAATGCACGAGAGCAGATCAAAGATGTATTTCCCTACTTAGCAGCATCTCTTTTCATGGGAACGATTGTATACGCTCTAGGAACCTTAGAGTTCCCCAATATGCTTACCTTGCTCATCGCTCAAGTCATCACTGGCATGATTGTTTATCCAACATTGTGCTTCCTACTACGCCTATCAGCTTTTGTAGAAGGTTTAGATATTTTACAGAGTAAAAAGGGGCAATTCATGAAGTGATGATTTATCTGTAATCTCTCCTTGAGGTGTTAAATTGAGATAGTTAAAGATTTGAACTAAAAAAGCTTCTTGTCATAATACTACAATATTTTGAATTAGCCACAAGTGAGGAAGGAGGCCGTGTTTTTAAATGGCTGTTGTTGAGACCCAAAAAAATGGTACTGAAGAAAGTAATAAACAAAAGCCACTTGTAAGTATTTGTTGTATTACTTACAACCATGAAAAATATATTGCAGATGCCATAGAAGGCTTCTTGATGCAAAAGACCAACTTTCCGATTGAAATCATAATTCATGATGATGCGTCTGCTGATAAAACAGCAGAGATAATTCGAACTTATGAAGAAAAACACCCGGATTTGATTAAGCCGATTTATCAGAAAGAAAATCAATATTCAAAGGGTATAAAAATAAGTCCAACTTTTGTTTACCCAAAAGCACAAGGAAAGTATATAGCTCTTTGTGAAGGGGATGATTATTGGACGGATCCTCTGAAGCTGCAGAAGCAGGTTGATTATATGGAAGCGAATCCGGAGTGTTCGATGTGTTTTCATGCGGCGGAGATTGTTTATGAGGATGGATCAAGGCCTGATAAAATACATAGCCCAAGAAATAAAAATACTAAACTAAGAACAGAAGAAGTAATACTAGGCGGAGGAGGCCTTTGCCCCACAGCTTCGATCTTGTTTAGAAAACATCTTATGGACAATCCACCGCAATTTTATTTAGAAGCGCCTGTTGGGGATTATCCACTCGCGTTAATTTGCGCTACAAACGGAGCTGTTTATTACGTTAATGAAGTAATGTCGGTATATCGAAAAGGAATTGCAGAAGCGTGGTCTAAAAGAGTTGCCGCTAATCTTGATAAGAGAAAAAAACATCTTTTTGGCATTATAAAAATGTACGACCAGTTTAATAAATACACTAATTATCATTATGAGAGAGAATTAATTAGGCAAAAAAGCAAAAGTATTAAGAACTTTTTTTGCTTATTTAAAAATAAACATGGCTTTAAGAATGAGCAATTTAATGAGCTCAGTTCATATTTATCAATAAAAGATAAGCTTGTAGTAAATTTAGTAGTGAACATGCCTAGAACATACAGTTTAATAAAAAAATTAAAATCATATAATAGTATTAAAAGAGGCTAGATATTTGATGGAGAATGTAAAGTCCTATCTTTATTATGGATACCTACCAAATAGCATGAAAAGCCATGAACTTAAAAATTTCTTGTTTCTTAATGAAAATAACATTAAAGATAAAAAATACATAGCAGATATAACAGATAATAATAACGAAAAGGCCTTAATCCAACAAGGAATCAATGCCCTAAAAGCACCATACCAAAACCTTCCCACCAACAGTACCCACGTACTCCCCTTAAGCGGCGGCCTTGACTCACGTGCAATATTAGGATGTTTACTTGAAGCAGGTCTAAAAGATCAAATCGTTACTGTAAGCTTCGGCACACCTGGTGCATTAGATTATGAAATAGGTCATTACGTAGCAAAAGAAATGGGAGTTCCTCACGAGAAAGTGGATCTTACACAAATAAAAATCAATCAAGGTGATTTAATCAACGTTATAAAGCATGGCGGATCTTGGACCTATCTACTCGATGCTTTTTATAATAGATTACTTGTAAATCAATTTGGAAAAGATGCTACCTATTGGAGTGGATACATGGGCGAGGCATTGACAGGAGCTCATCTGCCTAAAGAAAAGAGTAAAACCTGGGATGAAGCTAAGCAATACTTTTGCAAGAGAAATCGCTGGACGAGATCACTTAACGTGTTACCAGAAGGAATTACTCCGGAAAGCTTTTTACCAGAGAAGCCATTAATGAATCAAGATATTATAAGCTACGATGAACAACTAGACTTTGCAGTCCGACAGCACGCCTGCATTAAAAAAATCGTTCTTCCGTCAGGATATAATTATCAAACGCCTTTTTTGCATCCTGAATGGGTCAGCTTCATCTTAAATGTACCGCGAAAATATCGAGAAAACCAATGGTTATACAAAGAAATTCTAAAAACCGCTTTTCCTAAATTATTCTCTTTGCCTACAAAGACCAATATAGGTCTGCCTCTTGATGCTCCACAGTGGCAGAGACTTATCAGGCGTGTAGACCTTCGAGCACGTGCTGCCGCTAGACGTTTCTTACCGGGAAGTTCCCTGGATCGTAATCCAATGCTTAATTACATTGACTTTGATGGAGGATTGCGAAGTCGTCTTGACTTAAAAGAAATCGTTTATGATAACATTCAAGACTTGAAAAAAAGAGGTACTGTAGATTGGATCGATATGGATTCAATTTGGGAGCGTCATCAGCAGAGAAAAGGAAATTATGCTGATGCACTATTGGTGCTAACTTCTTTAGAGATTAACTTGAAGGTTGAAGATGAACAACGCGAAGAAGACCGAAGTTGCTAGAATCATTATAAAAGAGCTTGCACAGGTATGGAAAGAAGCTTAAAGAAAAGTGGTTATCATTGCTTTAGCTGTCTCTCGATCTTTTGTTTTACCATTAACAATTGAACACTACGAATTGAATGAACTAACTTACATGTCAATAAGTGGCCATCTTAATTGTTTCATGCTCAGTTTTTTTCTAAACATTATCCTAGCTTGGTTTATTCATTTTGCGCCTACCGATGAAAAATGGCCAAAAGTGAAAAGTTTTTTTCAAGATTTTTATAAGCACTCAAATTCAAAGAACCACTTTATGATTTTTATAGTTAGCCCTGACTATGTTTTTGTAGATTACTATAAGTATCAAGTATGTAGCCATGTTTAAGGCGAGCTAATACGCAATTATAACTATATGAACGTTGCATTAGCGTGCCTGGCGGCTTCTATAAGTTATCAGCATTAATAGTCATCTTAGTTTATGATTACAAGCGGAGAAAAATTAAAGGCATTCATTACACAAGGGAGGAACCCTCCATGCAACTCACATTACTGGACTTTAAAAACAAAAAAAATAAAATTGCAATAGTTGGCCTAGGTTACGTAGGTCTACCCCTAGCCGTCCATTTATCTCACCATTTCAAGGTCATCGGTCTTGATATCAGTGCCCAAAGAGTGAATGAGTTGCAAATCAATCATGATCGTACTGATGAGGTCACAACAGTCGAATTAGCCAATACACAAATAGACTACACCACAGAGGCTGAAAAGCTCAAAGAAGCCAAACTAATCATTGCAACAGTACCTACGCCTATCAACGAACACAACATGCCCGACTTAACACCAGTACAGAAAGCCAGTGAAATGATTGGTCGTAACCTAACACCCGGCTCCATCGTTGTCTACGAATCAACAGTCTATCCCGGTGTAACGGAAGAAATCTGCGTGCCTATCTTAGAAAAGCATTCTGGCCTAAAGTGGGGACAAGACTTCAAAGTAGGCTATTCACCAGAGAGAATTAACCCAGGTGATCGTGAGCATGCACTTCCGAAGATCGTCAAAGTTGTTGCGGGGGAAGATCAGGAAACCTCAGAACTCTTAGCTTCCATCTACGGTACTGTAATTACAGCAGGTATTCATGTCGCTCCAAGCATTAAAACAGCCGAAGCTGCCAAAGTCATTGAGAACATTCAACGCGATCTCAACATCGCTTTAATGAACGAGCTGGCCTTAATCTTTAATGAAATGAACATCGACACCCGCGCCGTCTTAGAAGCCGCCGGTACCAAATGGAACTTCTTACGCTTTGAACCAGGCCTCGTCGGTGGTCATTGTATTGGCGTCGATCCTTACTACTTAACTTTCAAAGCTGAATCGATTGGTTACCATCCCCAAGTCATTTTATCAGGACGTCGCATCAACGATCAGATGGGCAAGTACATAGCAGAACAGACCGTCAAGCGATTAATCAATGCTGAAAAACAAGTCAAAGGTGCTCGCGTCTTAATTCTTGGATTGACATTTAAAGAAAACGTAAGAGATATTCGCAACACCAAAGTCATCGATATTTATGAAGAACTTCAAGAGTATGGTATCAACGCTTTTGTCTTCGATCCTTTGGTCGATCATGAAGAAGCGAAGGAAGAATACAACATCGAACTGTTAACAGACATAGAAAAAGAAAAGTCCTATGACGCTGTGATCATCGCTGTCAAGCATAAAGAGTTTCAAGAAAAAGGCTTAGCCTGGCTGAGAAAAGCATCAAACGGCTCACCCGTCTTAATCGATGTAAAAGGCTTATACAACAAAGAAACAGCCGAAGAAGCTGGCTTTTCTTACTGGAGGTTATAGAAGTTGAAGACTATTCTAGTAACAGGCGTAGCTGGTTTTATCGGCAGTAAAGTCACAGAAATGCTGATCGACCAAGGCTATCACGTCGTCGGAATCGACAATCTCAATGACTACTACGATGTACGAATCAAAAACTGGCGCTTAGCTCAATTAGAAACAAAAAAAGACAGCTTTACCTTTTACCCAATCGATATCGAAAACCTAGAAGATCTCGATCGAGTCTTTCAAAACCACAAAATTGACGCCGTCATGAACCTAGCTGCTCGCGCCGGTGTTCGCTACAGCATGGAAAACCCCCATATTTATATGACCACCAATGCCAACGGCCATCTTAATATCCTAGAATTTTGCCGTAAATATGAAATACAAAAAGTCATCTTGGCCTCCACCTCTTCTTTATACGCCGGACAAAAAATGCCTTTTACAGAAGAACTACCTGTAAATACACCTATCTCACCTTACGCAGCTTCTAAAAAAGCAGCCGAAGCCATGTCCTACAGCTATCATTACCTATACGGCTTAGATATCTCCATCGTTCGTTACTTTACTGTCTACGGTCCCGCGGGTAGACCTGATATGAGCGTCTTTCGATTTATCAAGTGGACCTTAGAAGGAAAGTCACTAGAAATCTTCGGTGATGGCAGTCAAAGCAGAGACTTTACCTATGTTGACGACATTGCTCGTGGCACTATCAAAGCACTGAATCCCTTAGGTTTTGAAGTGATCAATTTGGGTAACAACAACCCTGACAAGCTCTCGAAGATGATCGAATACATCGAAAACTACAGTGCTCAAAAATCGCAATATGAACACAAACCCTTTCACAAAGCAGACATCACAGCTACCTGGGCAGATATCAGCAAAGCTAAAGCACTGCTAGATTGGGAGCCTCAAGTATCTCTAGAAGAAGGCATTGAGCGAACTGTGAAATGGACGAAAGAGAATTGGGATTGGTTGAAGAAAGTTAAACTGTGATAATTTAGAGAAAAATAGAATTGTTATAATGAAATTAATCTGTATAAGGTGTAAATATGAAAAAAATTGTTTATCTATCTGCTTCTACAATACCCTCAAAGGCAGCCAACTCAGTTCACGTAATGAAAATGTGTCAAGCTTTTGCTAAGCATGGTTATGAAGTAACATTATTGGCTTGGAATGGTGGAGGTACTGTAGAAGATGCATTTGAAAAATATGGTGTAGAACCTTGTTTTGAGTTAGTTCGATTTGAACGACTAAATATCCCTGGGGCTATATTGCATTTATCGCTGAAAATGTATAAATGGGTTAAAGAAAATAAGAAAGTTGATATAATATATGGTCGCAATTTATACGCACTCATGGCAACGGCTAAACTCAACAAAAAGTTTGTTTTAGAAGTACACTCTCCACTAAACTCACATATACAAAGTTTAATACAGAGATACTTGTTTAGTACAGATAATTTTTCTTTCCTAGTAACTATATCTAATGCCCTTAAGAAGGAGTATTTAAAAGAATATACACAGTTAAAACCCCAAAAAGTAATCGTTGCTCATGATGGAGCAGATTTCAATGAAACAGTTGTTCAAAGTAATTTAGATAATTTCAAAATTAATATTGGCTACATCGGTCATATGTATCCTGGTCGCGGTTTAGAAGTTATATTAGAACTTTCAAAAAGATTCGACGATTGTATTTTTCATTTAGTGGGAGGAATGGACAAAGACATTGATTATTGGAAAAAAATATTTAAAGGTCAGAAAAATGTCATTTTCTACGGCTTTATTGAACATTCGAAAACGGAAATATTACGTAACTCGTTTGATATTTTATTAGCACCTTATCAAAAAAAAGTGGCTGTTCATGGCGGAAAAGTAGATACTAGCAAGTGGATGTCTCCGTTAAAAATATTTGAATATATGTCATCCGGGAAACCAATAATCTGCTCTAACCTACCCGTATTACAGGAAGTATTGATACATGAAAAGAATGCCCTGCTTTGTGATCCGGAAAATACAGACGAATGGGTAGAAGCATTACATAAATTAATTTGCAATGAAGATTTGAGAAGTGCTCTAGGTACAGAAGCTCAAAAGATCTTAATAGAAAAATATACTTGGTTTAAGAGAGCTGAAGATATTCTAAATAAAATTTATTTAAAATAGTTTTTCAAATTCCACAAAATGCAAAGAGGATTATTATGAAGTTGAAACGTAGTAGCTTGCTTCAGTTTTTCGTAACTTTATACATATTTATTTATATTTTCTTGATATCCTATGTGCCAAACTCAGGCACAGGTTATGGGCTAGGTTCCCAATTTTATAAAGAAGGCATTTTACTTAGCTTTTTCTTATTTTTAGTATTAACTTTTATTACGTTTATGCAGAGAAAGTCTGTTAGTATCAACAGGCATTTCCTTTGGTTTTATTTATTAATAATTAGTTATCCTTTTTTAGTCGCTTTTCTTGATACAAATCAATGGAATAGCATTTTAGTAATTATAGCTATGAATTTATCACTGGTTTTTAATTTCTTTTTAATAAAAACATACTTTAATATAGACAAAAAAAAATATGTAGAGATGATTGCACAATCAATAGTATATATTGGGGTGCTTGCAGTTTTTATAGTTTTTTATGTTTTTTTTATTGGAGAAATATCGCTAGGTAGTTTTTCACTAAGTTACGATCCATTATACCCCAGAGTCAGTAGTTGGTTCGGAAATCCAAATCGATTTGGCATATTTTTGGCGTTGACAAATCTTTTTGCTATATATTTATATCTAATTAATAAAGAAAACGTAAAAACCAAAGCAAGGTATTTGTTGTTTATTTTATTAATTACTATTGGGTTGTTCTGGTCTGGAAGTAAAGGTGCAATTTTCACTTTTCTATGCGGGCTATCCACTTTTTACTTAGTAAAAAAAGGTATTGAAATAAATAAGAATAAAAATAAAAAAGTCTTGTCTGGTTTAACTATATTTATAAGTTTTGTAGTATTAATAATAATTGTTTCCTCTTATGAATTAAATAACAATATATTCAGTTATCTTGAATCAAATATTATCAGACTTAGAGGAATTGAGAGTGGTAGTGGAAGAATCGAAATATGGTCAGCAGGACTTCAAAACATAAATACGTCTTCGTTTTTTCAGTTGATAATTGGAAAGGGTCATGACTCTTTTCTTCATGACACTGGGAGATCTTCTCATAACGGTTATTTAAGATTATTATATGAATATGGTTTTTTATTTATTGCTTTGTTCGCTTTCTTCTTATATTTTTGTTTAATTAATATTTTTAAAAAAAATAAAGGGTATGAAAGAGCACTGTTACTTAGTCAATTTATAATGCTGCTGACTTACAATGTATTTAGTCAAAATTTTTTTCAACTAAGATTTGAAACAATAGTTTTATCATTTATATGTTCACTGCTACTCTTTTCCGGGGCTAAAAAAACAGCTTAATACACAAAAAAAATGTGAGATTGTTATTGCATAAAATTATAAAAAATAAAAGGGATTACCAATGAAAATACATTATATTACAATGCAGTTTCCAGCCCCATCCGAAACATTTGCTGCGAGCGATATTAAGATGCTATTACAAAAAGAACACGACGTTACTGTGCATTCTCTAAGGCCCATACACCCTACGGCAGATGTCATGTTAAAAGAACGGGGACTCGAAACAATAAAGCTTACTCATAACTCTATTGTTTCTTATGCAAAAGGAGTAATAACTGGATTAAAGAATCCTGTTATGCTCTTACAATTTTTATTTTGGCTTATTTCATTATTAGTGAAAAATCCAAAAGAGTTTATAAAAAGCTTAATTCTTTTACCTAGAGTTATAGATATATTTAATGAGATAAACAAAGAAAAACCTGATATAGTTCATCTATTCTGGGGGCACTATCCCTCACTTGTAGGATATCTCGTTCAAAAACACTGTCCTAACACAGTGGTATCGATTTTTTTAGGTGCCTATGACCTACTTAGAAATTACGATTGTAGCAACTACGTGGCATCTAAAGCAGACGTTATTTTTACGCACAGTTTTAGCAATTTAGTTACTTTAGAAAAAAAAATATCTGAAAAAGAAGTATCCGTAGTACATCGAGGAATAAACGTAAACAGCATTCTAAATACAGGTAAGTTAATAAACAAAAAAAAGTTTAGTATTGTTACAGCTGGAAGATTAATTCAGAGTAAAGGTATGGATGATGTAGTAAAAGTTTTTTCTGAAGCAAAGAAAAAATTTCCTTCTGCAACTCTTACAATTTTAGGAGATGGTCCTGAAAGAGAAAATCTTGAAAAATTAGCTGAAGAATTAAATGTAAAAGAATCTGTAGTATTTAAAGGACACGTAGCGCATAAAGAAGTTTTTGATGAGTTAATTAATGCTGAAGTATTTTTATTTATGACAAAACACGCATCTGAAAGGTTACCAAATGTAGTCAAAGAGGCCATGCTTTGCCAATGCTTATGTGTTACTACTCACAGCGAAGGTATTGATGAACTGCTCGTAAATGGTCTTCATGGATTTGTTGTTAATTCAAGTGATATAAAAAAAGCGTCAGAAATAATAATTGATTTTTATGCTAATCAAGAAAAGTATAAAAACGTAATAAAAGAAGCGCATCATCAAATTGAAAATAATTTCAATGTTGAGAGGCAAATGGAAAAATACATTAAGCGATGGAATGAAGCATTAGGGAGAAGAAAAGGTTATAATCAATAAATTAATTTCGAGGAGCATTATATGCACATTCTCTACATTCACCAATACTTCAACACCCCAGAACGAGGTGGTGGCACTCGTTCCTACGAATTTGCCAGAAGACTCGTCCAAAAAGGCCATAAAGTCACGATGATCACAGGAATGCGATCTTTTGATAGTAACTCACCGCAAGGCAAATCAACAACCAAAGACATCGATGGCATTCAAGTCATTTATTTAGACACAGACTATTCCAACTACATGAGCCACGGTGGACGCATGAAAAGCTTCTTACGCTTTGCCAGAGAAGCTTTAATAGCAGGCAAGAAAGTAGAAGACTTCGAGCTCGTTTTTGCTACATCTACACCTTTAACAGTAGCCTTACCAGGAATTCGCCTTGCCAAACTTCACAACGTCCCTCTGGTGTTTGAAGTACGAGATTTATGGCCAGAAGTTCCTATTCAAGTTGGAGCCATTAAGAATCCCTTTATGATTAAGATGTTAAAATGGTTTGAGCAGTACACATATAATTATGCTAAACACGTTGTAGCTCTTTCTCCAGGTATGTCACAAGGTGTAATAGATACAGGTATTTCAAAAGAAAAAGTAACAATGATACCAAATTGCTGTGACTTAAAAATTTTTGACCCACAAAAAGACCTACAAGATCGATTGAAAAAATATCAACTACCTGATACAGCAATCGTGGCCTATTGTGGTGCCATTAGTGATGCAAATGCTCCAGATCTAATGATTGAAGCTGCGGAAATCTTACAAAAGAAAAAAGTACCAGTTACACTTGTACTCGCCGGTGAGGGAAGGCAAAAGCCAAAACTGGAAGAAATGACAAGGGGAAAAAACCTTAAAAATGTGCTTTTTCTTGGCCACGTTAGCAAACAAGATGTAGCTGCCTTATACCATCGAGCCATAAGCTCTTTAGTTCTTTTTAAAGGCCTCCCGATTCTCAGTACAAACTCTCCAAACAAATTTTTTGATGCTCTTTCCGCAGGCACTCCTGTAATCACTAACATGGGTGGTTGGGTTGGTAATTTAGTCGAAAAAAATAAAATTGGATACTCAGTTGAGAAAGAAAATCCACAAGCGCTGGCTGATGCTATTGAATCAATTGTAAATCTTGATGTTGAGAATAGAAAAGCAATGGGTAACAATGCACGTAAACTTGCAGAATCTCAATTCAGTCGTGATGATATGGCGGATAAGTTAGAAAAGATATTTCAAAAAGTTGTAAATGAAAACAAGTAGTTTTTAGGATAAATGAATGCTGTGTTTTTGCGGTAAATCATTAAAAAGGAAACAAAAAAACTACTGCGATAATCTTTACACTAGCATGAGGGTTAAAAAACTATACAGGTTGTGAAGCAACCTTAAAGAGAAGCCAAGGAAGGAGCTTATCACATTGAAGCGACTCTTCGACTTCCTTTCAGCCGCACTAGGGTTACTCATCTTATCGCCCCTACTGCTCATTGTAGCTTTGCTCGTTAGAATCAAACTAGGCTCCCCTGTCTTATTTAAACAAAAACGCCCCGGCTTGCACGGCAAACCTTTCTACATAAACAAATTCCGCACCATGACTGACGAGCGGGATGAGCATGGCAATCTTCTTCCTGATAATGTTCGACTAACGCCATTTGGACGCTTTCTGCGCAAATACAGTCTTGATGAATTGCCACAGCTAATTAATGTGGTCAAGGGAGAACTGAGTTTGGTGGGGCCACGACCTTTACGAATGGCCTATCTAGAACGTTATACACCAGAGCAAGCAAGAAGACATGAAGTGAGACCAGGAATAACTGGCTGGGCTCAGATCAATGGGCGCAATACAATAAGTTGGGAAGAACGATTTAAACTAGACGTATGGTATGTCGATAATCGCTCTTTTTTTCTTGACCTTAAGATCTTATTTCTAACGTTTTTAAAGGTGTTAAAAAGTGAGGGTGTTAGTGCTGAGGGGCATGTCACCATGCCGGAATTTAAGGGCACGAAGGAGCTAAATCAATGAGGGACCTCATTATTTTTGGGGCCGGCGGATTTGGTCGTGAAGTTCATCAAGTATATGAAGATATTCAAGAAGACAAAAAGTCATGGAATTTTATCGGCTTTTTAGACGAAGGGGAAGCACTACAGAGTCAAGAGATTCATGGCTACCCTGTCCTAGGTAAGCTCGATTGGCTCCAAAGACACTCAGAAGCAGATGTAGTTATTGCTATAGGTTCACCTAGGATAAAGAAAAACGTTATTGAAAAGCTGAAAGATATCAACCACCAACGCTTTGCTACTTTAATTCATCCACGTGCTTGGGTGGGCAATCGTGTCGATATCCAAGAAGGGACGATTGTTTGTGCTGGTTCAATGATTTCAACAGATATAAAAATAGGTAAACATGTGATTATCAATAAGAATGTAACCATCGGTCATGATGTAGTCATAGATGATTATGCAACCATAGCTCCCTCGGTCAACCTTTCAGGAGGGGCTTATATTCAGAAAGGTTGCGATTTAGGGACAAATAGTACTGTTCTGCCAGCACTATCAGTTGGAAAATGGTCCATCATAGGAGCGGGTGCTGTTGTAACCAAGGAAGTACCTGAACAAGTCACGGCTGTTGGTGTCCCAGCGAAAGTCATTAAAAAGAATGGTTAAGAAAATGAACTTGGAATATATATTCAATTAAGATACTAAATTTCGAAGATTGAACTGGCAATGGTTTTAACTGTGGATTTGATTAGAAAAATATTCAGTGCAAACGTACAAATAGGAGAACTGTTTATGATTACCCAAAAACGCATCTACCTTTCACCACCACACATGGGTGAAGCAGAACAGAAACTGATGACCGAAGCTTTCACATCGAACTGGATCGCCCCGCTCGGTCCACATGTTGATGCTTTTGAAAAAGAACTATCCGAGTACATAAATGCATGCGAATGTAACTATATAAAATCAAAAGAATCTAATTCAAACTACAATACCGAGCCTCTATGTGCTAACTCCACCTACAGAGCACTAGCTCTAAGCTCCGGCACAGCCGCCATTCATCTGGCACTGCGTCTTCTCGGTGTTGGAACAGGCGACATCGTTTTTTGCTCAACCCTTACTTTTGTGGCCACAGCCAATCCTGTTCTCTACCAAGGAGCCAGACCCGTATTCATTGATTCAGACGAGGAAAGCTGGAACATGTCGCCCCAAGCTTTAGAGCGTGCTTTTACTCATGCCGAACAAAAAGGCCAGCTTCCAAAAGCTGTGATTGTCGTCAACCTCTATGGACAAAGTGCGCAGATGGAACCAATATTGGCGATCTGCAATCGCTATAATGTGCCAATAATCGAAGATGCTGCCGAATCACTAGGTGCCACCTACCAAGGTAAAGCAAGTGGCACCTTTGGACGCTTTGGCATTTTTTCATTTAACGGCAACAAGATCATCACAACCTCCGGCGGCGGCATGCTTGTTTCTGAAGATCGAGAAGCTTTGGAAAAAGCGCGTCATTGGGCCACCCAAGCCCGCGATCCGGCCTTACATTATCAACATAGCGAAATGGGTTACAACTACCGCATGAGCAACATTCTCGCTGCTATCGGTCGAGGACAGTTGGAAGTGCTCAATGATCGCGTTCAAGCCAGACGAGCCATATTTGCCCGCTATGTACAAGCCCTTGGCGATCTGCCTGGTGTTACCTTTATGCCTGAGCTATCCAATGGTCGTTCTAACCGTTGGCTGACGGCCTTAACTATTGATGAGAATGAATGCGGCCTCAAACCTGTTGATGTTATAGAAGCTTTGGCAGAAGAGAATATTGAGTCGCGACCTGTCTGGAAGCCCTTGCATCTACAGCCTTTGTTTGCTGATTGCCTCTACTATCCTCATGTAGAAGGGGAAAGTGTATCTGAACGGCTCTTTACCCAAGGTATTTGCTTGCCTTCTGGATCGAGCTTGACGGAGGAAGAGCAGATGCGCGTGGTGGAAGTGATTAAGAAGTTATTCAAGAAACTTTGAGTGCTTTATGAAACATATTGGGAAAGTGATGCAATAGCTGACTTGGCTTAGCAAGAAGTTATGTATGCTTGTATCTTTCTTTTAGCCCTGTTTATTCTGAGTAGTACAATGGTTTTAAAAAGGAACATGATGAAGACGACCATGTTTTTTAGTAAATAACAAAAAAAGCAAAGGATGACAACACAATGTTCAAAATCGCAGTAGCAGGAACAGGCTATGTCGGCCTCGTCGCCGGCGTTTGCTTCGCTGAAATAGGTCACCAGGTAACCTGCGTAGACATTGACGAAAACAAAGTAAAACTCATGAAGTCCGGAACTTCCCCCATCTACGAAACAGGCCTAGAAGAGTTAATGCAGAAGAACTACGCCGCTGGAAGACTTGATTACACAACCGACTACAGAGAAGCCTACAGAGATGCCGATGCCATCTTCATCGGCGTCGGTACACCCGAACAACCAGACGGTTCTGCCAATCTTTCCTACATAGCAACCGTAGCCAGACAAATCGCCGAAACGATTGAAAAAGACTGCCTCGTCGTCGTCAAATCAACCGTTCCAGTGGGAACGAATGACAAAGTAGAGCAGTTTATCCAAGACTTTTTAGTCCATAATGTAAAAGTAGAAGTCGCCTCCAACCCCGAATTCCTAGCCCAGGGCTCAGCCGTCAAAGACACCTTAGAAGCCGCCAGAATTATCATAGGCACAGAAAGCAAATGGGCCGAAGAACTCCTGATGAAAATCTATGCACCCTTTCACTTACCCATTGTTTCTGTCAACAGACGTTCAGCCGAAATGATCAAATATGCATCCAACGATTTTCTAGCCCTGAAAATCTCATACATGAATGACATCGCCAACCTTTGCGAACTCGTCGGCGCCGACATTCAAGACGTAGCCCAAGGCATGAGCTATGACGAACGCATCGGAAGCAAATTCTTAAATGCCGGCATCGGCTATGGCGGTTCTTGTTTCCCCAAAGACACCAAAGCCTTAGAGTACCTGGCCAAACAACATGGCTATGCCTTACGAACCATCAAAGCAGCCATCGATGTAAACAATGACCAAAAAACAATGCTCTATAAAAAAGCCAGCAAAAGACTGATCACCTTCAACGGCCTCAAAGTCGCCGTCCTCGGCCTAACCTTCAAGCCTGGAACAGACGATTTAAGAGAAGCGCCATCACTAGAAAATGTACCTCTCTTGCTAGAACAAGGCGCCGACATTTACGCTTACGATCCTGTCGGCGCTGATAACTTTGCGAAAGTCTATCCAGAAGGAAAAAATGGCAGAGGAACGATAACTTATGTTGACAATGTAGAAGCAGCTTTAGACAATGCCAATGTCTGCTTTATTTTCACCGAATGGGGAGAAATTAAAGCAGTAGCCCCTGAAACCTACAAGAAATGCATGAGAACACCTTTGGTCTTTGACGGTAGAAACATTTACGCCATCGAAGCAATGAAAGAAGCAGGCGTAGAGTATCATTCTATAGGAAGAGAAGCTGTCCAAAGAGAAAGCCAAAAGGAGTCGAAGAACCTTGACATACAAGCTTCTTGAGCCGAGCAAAAGATATCTCATCACCGGAGCAGCAGGGTTCATCGGATATTTCCTATCGAAAAAACTCCTAGATCAGGGCTGCCAAGTAATCGGCCTTGATAATATGAATGATTATTATGATGTAACCCTCAAAGAAGCACGCTTAGAGCAACTCAACCCCTATAAGAACTTCACCTTCATCAAAGCCGACATTGCTGACAAAGCCACCATCACCCACCTTTTTGAAAGGCACAAACCTCAAGTCGTCGTAAACCTAGCCGCCCAAGCCGGTGTCCGCTATTCTCTTGAGAATCCTGATGCCTATATCCAAAGCAACATCATCGGCTTTTTCAACATCTTAGAAGCCTGCCGCCATCACCCCGTAGAACACCTCGTCTACGCCTCCTCCAGCTCTGTCTACGGAGCCAATAAAAAAGTGCCTTTTGAAGAGACAGACTTTGTAGACAACCCCGTATCACTCTACGCATCAACCAAAAAATCCAACGAACTCATGGCCCACACCTACAGCCACCTATACAAAATCCCAGCCACAGGTCTACGCTTCTTCACCGTCTACGGCCCCCTGGGCCGACCCGACATGGCCTACTTCAGCTTCACCAACAAATACTTCGCCGGAAAGCCCATTCAGATCTTCAACAACGGCGACTTTGACAATGACCTCTACCGCGACTTTACTTATATAGATGATATCGTAATAGGTATCGAACGACTGATCAGCAAAGCACCAACAGACTCTGTACCTCATAAGGTCTATAACATCGGCAACAACAACCCAGAGAAGCTGATGGTCTTCATTGAAACACTAGAAAAAGCCTTAAGCAATGCTACAGGACGTAAGATAGAATTCAATAAAGCCTACGAACCCATCAAACCAGGCGATGTATCAGCCACCTATGCTTCAACCGATCTGTTACACAAAGCCGTAGGATTTAAGCCGCAGACTTCAATTGAGGAAGGTCTTCAGAAGTTTGCTGATTGGTATGTGGAGTATTATGGGGTGAAATAAACAGATTTAATATTTCTCTAGACCATCAATAATTCTAAAGCTTGAATTGTTAGGATGATTGTCTGATATGTCTATTTTAATAACCGGTGGAGCAGGATACATTGGCTCACATACTGTGAGATTCTTTTTAGAACAAAACCAAGAAGTAGTCGTAGTTGATAACCTGCAAAGTGGACATCGCAATGCAGTAGATGTAGAGCATTTTTATCAAATCGATCTTAGAGACAAAGAAGCTCTGGATAAAGTCTTTAAGAAACATGATATAGAGGCGGTGATTCACTTTGCCGCTAACTCCTTAGTTGGCGAAAGCATGAAAAACCCCTATGAATACTATCATAACAACGTCTATGGAACCATGTGTCTTTTAGACGTCATGAAAGATAACAATGTTAACAAGATAGTATTTTCATCAACCGCAGCCACCTATGGCGAACCTAAGAACATTCCTATATTAGAAGATGATGAAACCAACCCAACCAATACATACGGCGAAACAAAATTAGCCATGGAAAAAATGATGAAATGGTTTGAACAGGCTTATGGAATCAAATATGTTTCACTTAGATACTTTAACGCTGCTGGTGCCCACGAAAGCGGAACGATCGGTGAAGATCATGATCCAGAAACACACCTAATTCCACTTATATTGAAAGTACCACTTGGAAAGAGAGATAAGATATTTATTTTTGGTGACGACTACCCTACAGAAGATGGTACTTGTATCAGAGATTACATTCATGTAATGGATTTAGCTTCTGCCCATTATTTAGCCTTAGAGTATTTAAGAAAAGATGGCTCTAGCGATATATTCAATCTAGGGAATGGCAATGGTTACTCTGTAAAAGAGGTTATTGATGTTGCTAGGAAAGTAACAGGACATCCTATACCTGATGAATTAAAAGAAAGACGAGCAGGAGATCCAGCCGTATTGGTTGCTTCATCAGATAAAGCAAGAAAGGTATTAGGGTGGGAGCCTAGATACGGATCTTTAGAGAAGATTATTAAAGACGCCTGGAATTGGCACAAGAACAATCCAGACGGTTTTTCTAAATAAAGTCTCACGGAGGATCACAAATGAAAGTACGCAAAGCAATCATCCCAGCCGCTGGCCTGGGAACAAGGTTTTTACCAGCCACCAAAGCGCAACCAAAAGAAATGCTGCCCATAGTGGACAAGCCTACTCTTCAATACATCATCGAGGAAGCTGTTATGTCGGGATGTGAAGAGATCTTGATCATCACGGGCAGAAACAAAAAAAGCATCGAAGATCACTTTGACAAATCCGTCGAACTGGAACTAGAGCTTGAAGCCAAGGGTAAGCAAGAGCTACTAGAAACGGTTCGTAACATATCAGACATGGTCAACATTCATTACATTCGTCAAAAAGAACCAAAAGGCCTAGGCCACGCGATTCTCTGTGCCAAAAGCTTTATCGGCAATGAACCTTTTGCCGTTTTGCTTGGAGATGACATTGTCGTCAATGAAAAACCTTGTCTGCAACAAATGGTGGAAATGTACGACCAATACAAAACGACCATCTTAGGCGTGCAAGAGATCGCCCAAGAAGATGTAAGCAAGTACGGCATCGTCGATGTCAAGCATATCGAAGATCGCGTCTACAAAGTCAAAGGCTTAGTAGAAAAGCCTTCTATCAATGAAGCGCCTTCGAACATCGCCATCCTCGGTCGCTATGTCATCACCCCAGCTATCTTTGAAATCTTAGAAAGAACAGAGCCTGGTAAAGGCGGAGAGATTCAGCTCACCGATGCCTTAAAAGCACTGGCCCAGCAAGAAGCCATGTATGCCTATATCTTCGAAGGACGCAGGTACGATGTAGGCGACAAGCAAGGCTTCTTGCAGCAACGGTGGATTTTGCTCTTTCAAGAGATGACTTACGAGAAGACTTTTTGAATTACTTGGTGAAGACTGTTGAAGAGGAGACTCGGGGAGAGAAAGTGGCTTTGACGGTGAGTGCTTAGGTTTTTCAAGACGGACTGCGTTGTTTTGTGCAAAAGTCTTTATCTGTTCTTCCTTGGAATGGAAGCGTCAAATAAATCGACCTATTGTCCAGTTTGTGAAAGGTTGTTTGGTCAAGATAAGAATTCAGGGAGTCCTCTGCACAGGGGGCTCCTGATGGGCTTTAGGAAGAACTGAGGTGTAGAATTTTCAGAGTATTCTTAATTATTGATACCTAAAATAAAAGATTTGCAGAGTTCTTTTCTTGGTTGCCCTATGTTGATAAACACCGGTTGCCAAGAAAATACCAAAGATATGGCATTTTTCGATAGGCCAATGATTGGAAATGTGCTATTATAAAGCTGTGCAAGTGAAAACATTGTCGCAATTAACCAGCCGAGGCTGTGCCTAACAGTCTGTTTTAGGCTGGTTTTGTCATTTGAAGGGTGGTGAGGAAGTTTATTAAGCGCACTCTAGTTGGGAAGAAAATTTATTGAGGGAGTGGTTTTGTGGAAGATGACACTCGTTTGTTAGAAAGTATAAATCATATTGAGAACATGGATTATTTCGAACACTTAGGCACAGCATCTACTTATTTCTCTGGTGTGAAAGAGTTGGCTCTTCAATTGAATAAAATTGAAATTGCAAAATATATGCAGTTTGAAATTGAAGCTATGCGTCTATATCCTCAAAAACCTTATGGACAAGAACCGTATACAAGAAGATTTGAAATCCAAGCTTTCAATATCGATTTATTTACTAAAGAACAATTAGATTATTATAAAACGCGGTTAGATAACTCAAATAACTTATTTCTGAAAAGTAGATATGCTGACATATTATTTGATTATCGAGGTGAAATCTACAAAAAAGATAAATTTATAATCGGTCAGAAACTAGTAATTCTGTTAATTGAATTAGCAGAAAAATATTTATTAAGAAGCAACTATTTATCGTGTTACGACTGTGTAGCTAGGTCTATTGAGGTATCCATACGGTTAGGATTAAAAAAACAGATTACCACTATAATAAATAATCTAAAAAAGATTGTCGATAATACTTTTGAAAGTGATAAAAGATGGGTTCTAGAACCCTCAAGATTTTTTTATCAAATCGCAAGTTCTAAGAAAACAAATTCGTTGTTAACTGAAAAAGATATCGCTGAATTAAATATGAAATTATCTGAAACAATAGGGTTCTATTGGGAAAACAAGGATTACCATTACGTGCGTTTATTTTGTAATGAGATATTAAGATGGCACAAATATATGAAATCTAGCGAAGAAGAAGTAAACTATTATTTAAACAAAATCGGACTATCTTTTGAGGAAGAATCTAAATATCAACAAAATAGAATTGATAAATCTAGCATTGTAGAAGCTCACTTTTTAGAAAAAGCATTGGAACATTATGCGAACATCGGAAATAAAGATAAGGTTTTAGAAATGAAAGTAAATATAAGACAAGCTTATAACGAGGCAGTGGAAAAAGGTGAATTTGAAACGCATATAATAAAGACCGAAATTCCAGAATGTTTATTCACGGCTTTAGAAGAAAGAATTTCCAAATATAAAGAATACCCTAAAGAAATAATTATTGAAACTTTAAAGATGGATGTGTCAATGATACCATCCTTGTGTGAGATAATTAAAATGACTAAAAATCAAAACAACTTATTGCATAGGAAGTTAATACAGCCAACCATTGTAAATGAAGGAAAAAAGATACTTCAAACGACCGACGATAAAGATGAATTTCTCTTTTATGTTAATCAGAATTACTCAATTAACATGACGATTATTCTTGAATTTTATTTAATGCCAATATTCAATATACTCAAAAATGATAAAGACTTACAAGCATCAGATATTTTATCTGTATTGAGAAATTGGGGGATGATCGAAGATTCGAATTATGATATTGTCGAAATAGGTATCAATAGATATTTTAAAGGTGATTATGTTAGTAGTTTACATATATTACTTCCTCAGCTTGAAGCTTGCATAAGGAAAGTGTTTACGAAAGCCGGATATGCGACAACAACCATTAAAAAAGGTAATGCACAACATGAAGAAACTCTCAATTCATTTTTAGAGCGACCTGATATCAAAGAGGCTATTGACGTAGACTTCCATAAATTTATTCAATTCATACTTGTTGACCAATCTGGGTATAACTTAAGAAATATATTTGCGCATGGACTTGTGGATATTAATATGTGTAACGAAAAACTTGCAACATTGGTCTTATTTATTTATATGAAGATAACCGACCCCATGTTTGACATTTAAGAATAAACCTTCTACAGATTCCGGTTTTTGATTGCGATGCAATTACCAATCAGTAACTAAGATTACCATCGAATGGATTTTCACCACCCTAACTGGCGGAGACCCTTTCAACTGATGACAAACCTGATAAAGCTTACATTTTCCTACAAGAATGACCAACAGAGCAACAAGCCATGAAAGAGGGATACACATATTGAAAAAGAGGTGGGTCATTCTAACTATAATCGGGACAATTTTTCTCCCCTCAATACTGCTCCCCATAACACTGCACTCGCTCCAATTGATTGCGAGTGCTTTGCCGCATCATCCTCTAAGTATACCCTTGGATTTTTCCGGAACGATGACATCAAGTACATATATTGGATTATATTTGGCAGTGTTAACGATAGAAGCAACAATAATACTAGCTTATTTTATCTACCGTTTAGAGCGCAATAATGAAAAACGTGCTGAAATTGAAGAAATCAAACGAGTAAAGCGAACTTTGTTTGTCCTATTAGAGAATGGCATTCATAGAGCCGTTAAAAGCAAATACGTCAATGATTGGGAAACTTTTGACTTTATTCGAATTACTGATAATCACATAGGCATGATAGCGGCCATTGGCCATTTGCTTTCTGAAGAAGAATTTCTTTATTTCAACAAGATAATGGAAACGCTCAAAGATATTGCTGACCACGAGAAAAACGGAGACCCTTGGGATGCAAAAAGATCAGTGGACAAGTTGCTCCGATTAATAACTGTACCTGTTTACCCTATGTACTATTTTTACATGAAAAGTTTAAGCAACTTCGATGATATCATGTCGAAAGAAGCAATTCAAATCTTTAATTTACTTGATGTGAGCAACAAAAGAACTTTCACCAACGGAGTTAAATACAGTTCTAAAGGAAAGAAAGTATTTGAAATTTTGCCGGATAATCGTTACAAAGTTTATGATGAATCAGAAAACATAATCTGCGACGCTTTATTTGATGAAAATGGCATTGTAGAAGGTAAGGCCAAAATATTCCATGAAGAAGGATTTCTAGAATACGAAGGATGCTTTAATGCCGGCAAGCGGTCTGGGCAAGGCGTTGAATATTTACTCAATGGCAAAAAGGGTAAAGAAGGAGACTGGCAAGAGGATCAGTTGGTTAATGGAATAATTTACGATGTGAAATTAGATATATCAGGAGAAATACTTGGCAATACAATTCAACAGATTGAAAGCACTAGCGACTTATATGAATTGAAAAGGTGTTCATCAGAAATGATGGTTGGCGATCTTCAAGTTGCAGATGGAACGAGGACAGTTGTAGAAGGAAGTATAATGAAGAAGGCATCTGAGTTTCTCAAGGCTTGAGTCCTATGGAAGAGGCGTTAAGGAACATTCCTCCAAGTAAAATAGGTCCAGATGATCGTTTGTTGGAGGGAAGCAAGATTAAGAGTTTGATGAACAAATACGTCATTCAGTTTTAGGAAAACACAGGCCGTGGATTTGAAAGTGGATCCTGATGGCTGCTCAATCTGATACTTGGAGTGAGTATATGAGTGAATATATTTCAAGAAGATACACTGATAAACTAGACAATAGAATCATTGATATCACATATGAAGATATTAAAGCACTTCTCCATGAGAATGAAAAAGATGCAAAAGAGTGCGAGGCAGTAACTAGAGATAGTTATGCCGGAAAAAACTTTTATTCTGATAATCCAAGTAATTTACGCTTTGAATTTTATAAAGAAGTTCTTTATAGGGACCCGAAAACATCGGGTTTCATCATGCAGTACCCACATGGTGTGGTTATTCGACAGGCAGAAAGAAATAACTATTACCGTGGAGAAAATCAAATATTTTCAAAGAGTGTTCCATCATTAATTAGAACGCTTAATCAGTATAATAGAGAGATTGATAAAGAACTTTATAAGCTTGTTGCAGATATGCGGATCGCAGAGTTTGGGATGTTTTTATTTGAATTTGATTTTGTAAAAAACTGGGCAACACGTTATAGTGATGTTTTATTTGAAGCTTTGGCACAGCATTACGGATTGGAGACAAATTGGCTGGATATTACAAATGATTTTAATGTAGCCTTATTTTTTGCAACCTGCTATTATGACGGAGAGGAAAAAAGCTGGAAACCCTTAACAAAAGAAATGACCGAGAAAACTGAAGGCACGAAGTACGGGATGATTTTTCATATACCGCAATGGCAAGTTAGTACACAAAGTATGTTTAATAATGCTGGTCAACACTCAAGCAATGAGGATGCAAAAAATTTAATTAATGATGTTTTGCCAATTGGCTTTCAGCCATTTATGAGGTGCCATATGCAGCATGGGTATGGCATAAAAATGACGGATGAATTTCCTCTTCAGGAAGATAGCACCTTCGAAAAATTAAGATTCCGCCATTCGGAAAAGTTATCAAAAGAAATATATGAAAGAATGGACCAAGGAAGATTGATTTATCCTCATGAAGGCCTTATAGACTTAATGGATATTATTGAAACTATTAAAGAGTCTAGTACATTTACTGAAGATGCGTTTGATTATGCATTTGATAAAAGTACGTACTTTACTGATAAAACAAAATGTAAAAAGTTACTTGCTGAGTCAATCATTTTTGAAGATAAAAAAATCATTATTGGGAATTCACATCCATTTCACCTTAGCAGACAGAGAAGACGGAGGTTAGACAGGATGTATAAAGATTTTTCTATAGAAAAGGAGTATGGAATAAAGCTAACAACCCGACCATCTGGAGAGTTGATTCCTTAATGACAGAAAAGAAACATACCCAAGGTATAATTACATCCTTAAAAATGGACGAAAATAAGACTCTCATGATCACAATCTCATCAATAGCTCCCTATACTTTTCATACCTCGCTATCGTCTGGTAAGAAATGGAACATATGGCTGACAGACGCAGTAAAAGATCCAGAAAAATCTTCTTCTGTTATCGAAGATGTATCTTTAGAGCCAAGCGAATATGCCTAAGTCATTCAAAGCTATACGGGAAGAAACTTCCCGCTGATTGATTTCTGAAATGGCATCTAAGGCTGTGCCCAATCGATCTTCTGTAAAAAAATCCATAGAACCTCTCCACCTTCCTATCACTATGATAGACGAGATTCGACGTAAATCGCGCAAAAACCCCTGAGTCCATAATCTGGGAATTAGTTAGATGTATAAAGTTCTAACTGATTGAAAAACGGGTTTTTACATTGTGCTTTCAATTAAAATGCGTGGATTCTGACGTTCATGGATGAGTTGGTGTGATGACTTGTTAATAAATGTGAAAACGTATAGTGAATGGAGGGGATTCATTGAAGAAAGAATATTTTTTGTCTGATGCGAAGTTCATTTATTCTAAGGATGAGTTAGGGTATCAGGAAGTCTTAGATGATTTTAAAAATGCTGAAGAAATTATTATTGTTACTTACAATATCTCAGAGAAACAGTTGCTGCTCATCCAAAAATTGTCTGAAGCGTCTTCAGATGCAGAAATAAGTATATTTACGAATATCCCTTCGAGATGGGACACATATTATGGAGATGCTTATAAGAATACAGCCAGGAAGAAGATAAATGTTTATCTGACTAAACTGAAACCCGACAGTATTGGGGAGAAAGTTAGTGTTTTCTTTAATTTTGACAACCATGGAAAAATCATAATGACAAATAATCTAGCATATGTTGGCTCAGCAAATTATTCTGAGGAAAGCGTATATAACATTGAATTCGGTATTATTAGTCGAGATATAGATTTTATAACATTCTTGAAAGAAGAAATCACAAAAGAACTAGAGAAGTCATCAACACCATATTTTGAATATGATTATCTTCCATTGTTACTGGAAATAAAAATGCATTTATCAAACTTGTTTGCTCTTAGAGGAGAATTGTTTGATCAAATTTACTCTTATTATGATGATTTAGATGGAAAAGGATACTTCTATAATGACACAGAAGAAAGATTAAACCAAAAAACAATAGATAACATTATTGTAGAGCTAGATAAATGTTCAGAACTTATGGGTACGATTTGTGATGCATCAGATCACTTGACCGAGGAAGAATACATCCTAGATGACTTAAACGATTATTATGAGGCTTTGAGAACTTTAGAGAATCAATTTGAAGATGTATCTTCTAATGAAGAAGTATACGAATTAGCTTGTTTTGATTCTTCGGAACGAGCAATTCAGATAATTCAAGATGAATATAGTGCAGAAGCCTATGACGAGTATTTAGAAGGTTATGTTCAGAAGGCTATGGATAGTGTTCATGAGGAATTCCAAGATATATGTCAAGAATCAAAGGAATCATTAGATGACATGCTTGAAATTTTAGATAAATATCTAGATTCATCAAGAAAAGCATTAGAAGAATTCGAAGAGTTAGAGTTTAGAAAAATTAATGGTAATATCGATAACACATGAGGCCTGTAACCAATGGACAAACAATACCTTCATGGGGAAAATCATATCAATCCAACCTCGTATTCGTCTAACCAGGTAACTTCTATAAACAAGCACAAAGCGCCAATGCAGGTGAGGGCTATACAAAAGTTCGGCACTGATCAGTATGCGATTGTGGTTGAAAAAAAGACTAGGGGAGAGAAGCTGGCTTTGATGGTGAGTGCTTAATACAGGATTCCTTAATACTAGGGGCTCCCCTATGGAAACTAGTTCTCCATAGGTCTGGAATTTTCGCAATATTCTTATTTTGCTAAATTGCAGGCAATGAATTTCCTAAACTGAAGATTCTCAGACGCACCTGATTGTGCGGACAAAATAGACATAGCACTGCAACGAAAACAGATAAAAGGCTCAGGAAAATGGGCACTTTATCCAGAAAGCTATACTTTTTAACTGAGCGACACTGAGCTGGATAAACGACCAGACATAGGGCAACCAGGGGAGAGAACGTCTTCCTTGCGGGAGGTAAGCAAACGGTCTCCCTCCCGCAAAAACGGTAGAAGAAATTCGAACCTTCTTACTACAACAAGGAGCTGAACCATTATAAGGTAAATTTTTAGAAAAGCGGGCACGGGATGTCCGTTTTTTTATATGAGAGCCATACATGAAGCCTATTTAGGTTTTGTGTATGGCTCTTTTTTTGTTAAATAGCTGCTTTGACAACAGGGCATGAGGTGTCCTCCACGGCAATCTTTTTATCCCCTAAACTAGATTTAGAAGCGGAGGACAAGCTCCTTCGTTAAAGTTAAACAGCCGAAAGGCTCCCGTTAAAAAAAACGGCGAGTTTTTTGGCTGATTATTATGCCCTTTTCTCGCTGGAGAAAGGGGCTAATTTTATGCTAATCAATGACAATCAGCAGTCAACAAAAGAGTATTTCTTGACAATTGACGGTCAGGAAATCCCAGTTACAGAAGAGGTTTACCGTGCTTACAAGCGGCCAGTTTGGACAGAGCGCAAGCGCAAAGAGCGTGAAAAAAGGTGCCGAGATGAGAAAGGAAACCGTTGCACAAAAGATTGCAGCAAGTGCGATAGAGATAGGACAGGCAGTGTCCTCAGTTTGGACAAGTTTATTGAGGACGGCTTCGAAGTGACCGATTCCATCGATGTTGCTGAACTGATAGCGGACAAGCTGCTCTTTGAAGAGCTGGCAACCGCCCTTAACGAGCTGGACCCAAAAAACCGCAGAATCGCTGAACTGTATGGCGAGGGCCTGTCAGAGAGGGAAATTGCCGCTAAAGTTGGACTTTCCCAAAAAGGTGTGAATAAGCGAAAACCCAAGATTTTTGACCAATTACGCCAGCAGTTGAAAGATTTCCAATAAATAAGTACTCAAACTGCCCTTTAATGTCCTGTGGATATTAGAGGGCAGTTTCCGTAAAAAGAATTCTCATCCTTTGGTACTCAAAACTACTGCAACTGTCCTGTGGATGGTGAGGGGAAAACAATCTCCCTCGGAAACGGAGGTAACGATATGCAGCCACAAACAAATGACAAAGACACGAACTTCCGAGATCAGGAACTAGATGAAGAACTAGCCGGTATTTTGACTGCCATCAGTGTCGTGTCCCGGCGTCTGGCTAAAAAGCTATTAACGCTTCAGCAGCAGGACGCACTTATGGAGAAAGGAGGGAAACCGGATGGGCAAGACGAGTGAACTACCCCTGGTGGTAACAGAACTTAGGAATGCTGCCCAATCACTTATTAGCGCAGCAGACACCCTTGCAGACATTTTTAGTGGTAGCGGTGGTACCCAGGCATCGGACCAGCAAAAGACGGAAACTCCTGCACCGACAGAAAAGCCTCTCACCCTTGAAGCGGTTAGAGCAGTTCTGGCAGAGAAATCCCGCAACGGTCATACCGCCGAGGTTCGGGCACTTTTAGAAAAGCACGGTGCTGCCAAGCTGTCGGAAATTGATCCGGCCAAGTACCCTGCACTGCTTGCGGAAGCAGAGGTGCTTGGCAATGGGTAAGCATGCGTTACTCTCGGCATCCTCCTCCCACAGGTGGTTAAACTGCCCGCCATCGGTGAGGCTCTGCGAAAGCTACGCGGATAGAGGCAGCGACTATGCTGCCGAGGGTTCAGCTGCTCACTTACTCTGCGAGTACAAATTAAAAAAAGCCCTGGGCATAGATGCCAAAGACCCTACCCCTGACCTTAACTACTACAGCGAAGAGATGGAGGAATGTGCAGACGGCTATGCTGCTTACATCTTAGAACTGGTCGAAGCGGCAAAGCAAACCTGCACCGACCCGGTTGTACTTATTGAACAGCAGCTTGACTACTCAAGATACGTTGAAGGTGGCTTTGGTACAGGCGACTGCATTGTTATCGGTGACGGGATTCTCCATGTTGTGGACTACAAACACGGCCAAGGGGTTCTGGTACAAGCCGAGGGCAATCCGCAGATGAAGTTGTACGCACTGGGAGCGCTGGAATTATTCGACGGCATCTACGACATCCATAGTGTTTCCATGACTGTTTACCAGCCCCGCCGGGACAATGTTTCTACCCACACAGTGTTTAAGGAATCTTTGTACCAGTGGGCTGAGGAAGTGCTAAAACCCGCCGCTGAACTGGCCTTTGCCGGGAACGGGGAATTCCAGTGTGGAGAGTGGTGCCAGTTTTGTAAAGCAAAGCATGAGTGCCGGACCAGAGCCGATTTTAACATGGAACTCGCCCGCTATGACTTCAAGCTTCCCCCCTTGTTGGAAGACGATGAGGTGGAAGACATACTCAGCAAAATAGATTCCCTCATATCGTGGGCAAATGACATCAAAGATTATGCTCTGCAAGCTGCCTTAGGCGGTAAAGAGTGGAGCGGCTGGAAGCTTGTCGCAGGTAGAAGTACTCGCAAGTACATCAATGAAGATGCGGTGGTCCAGGCGGTGCAAGCGGCAGGTTATGACCCCTATGAACGCAAGGTTATGGGTATCACCGCCATGGAGAAAGCTCTGGGCAAAACCAGATTTGCTGAACTACTCGGTGGGCTTGTCCAAAAGCCCCAAGGCAAACCGACTCTTGCGCCGGAGAGCGATAAACGCCCGGCTATCAATACAGCCAAAGAAGACTTTAGTGAATTTTAAGGAGGAAAATCATATGTCTAAAAACCCTATGAAAGTTATTACCGGCCCTAACACTCGCTGGTCTTACGCCAACATCTGGGAGGCCAAGTCAATTAACGGCGGTGCCCCAAAGTTTTCAGTATCTCTTATCGTTCCTAAGTCTGACACCCAAACAGTAGCCAAGATCAAGGCTGCCATTGAAGCTGCCTATCATGAGGGCGAAGCCAAACTGAAAGGTAACGGTAGAACCGTGCCACCCCTTTCCGCTATCAAAACCCCTCTTCGTGACGGCGATACCGAAAGGCCTGACGATCCCGCTTATGCCAATGCCTATTTTATTAATGCCAATTCCTCAACTGCACCAGGCATCGTGGATGCCGATCGCCAGCCTATCCTTGAGCGATCAGAGGTTTACAGCGGTGTCTATGGCAGAGCAAGCATTAACTTCTACGCCTTTAATTCCAACGGCAACAAAGGAATTGCCTGCGGGTTAAACAACCTGCAGAAAATTCGTGACGGCGAACCTCTAGGTGGCAAGAGTAGACCGGAAGACGACTTTGCTACTGTTGATGACGAGGACTTCCTCTCGTGAGAACGCTCAATATCGATATCGAAACGTATAGCAATGTAGACCTCACTAAAAGTGGGGTCTACCGCTACACGGAATCTCCAAACTTTGAAATCCTGCTCTTTAGCTACTCCCTTGACGACGGCGAAGTGCAGGTAGTTGACCTTGCATCCGGTGATAAGTTGCCAGAAGAAATAATCAATGCACTAACCGACCCTAACGTTACAAAGTGGGCCTTTAATAGTCAATTCGAGCGGATTTGTCTGTCTAAGTGGTTGGGTATGCCCACAGGCCAATACTTAGACCCAAGGCCTTGGCGCTGCACCATGGTCTGGTCGGCCTATATGGGACTCCCCCTCTCCCTTGAAGGTGTAGGTGTGGTATTGGGGTTAGAGAAACAAAAGCTGACAGAAGGCAAAGACCTTATTCGCTACTTTTGCACCCCATGTAAACCAACCATCGCCAATGACGGACGTACGAGAAATTTACCTATCCATGCACCTGACAAATGGGAAAGGTTCAAAATCTACAATCGCCGGGATGTGGAAACCGAAATGGCTGTACAGGAGAAGTTAGCCAAATTTCCTGTGCCAGAGAGCATATGGAATGAATTTCACCTCGACCAAGAGATAAACGACCGGGGTGTGGCTTTAGATATGACCCTTGTCCAAGGTGCCATCAAAGCCGATGAGTGCTCCCGCTCTGAACTGCTAGGGAGGCTGGAAGAACTCACTGCCCTTGATAATCCAAATTCAGTACAGCAGTTAAAAGAATGGCTGGCTGACCAAGGACTTGAGACAGATACCCTCGGCAAAAAAGCTGTGGCGGAATTATTGGAGACGGCACCTAAACCCCTTGATGAAGTGCTGTCACTTCGTCAGCAGTTGGCTAAATCATCAGTAAAAAAGTATCAGGCTATGGAAAGTGTGGTTTGCTCAGATAACCGCACCCGTGGAATATTTCAATTTTACGGAGCCAATCGAACCGGTCGATGGGCAGGCAGGCTTCTACAGCCGCAAAATTTACCGAGGAATGATATGCCTGACTTGGCGCAGGCGAGAAGCCTAGTGCGAACCGGTAATTTCGCAGCATTGGACATGCTCTACGATTCCGTACCGGAGGTGCTGTCAGAACTTATACGCACGGCATTTGTTCCCAAGGAAGGCTGCAAATTCATCGTAGCTGACTTTTCGTCCATCGAGGCCAGGGTTATTGCCTGGCTGGCTAAGGAGCCATGGCGTAACGAGGTTTTTGCATCCGGAGGGGATATCTACTGTGCTTCCGCTTCTCAAATGTTCCGGGTTCCGGTAGCAAAGAATGGGGTCAATGGTCACCTCCGGCAAAAAGGCAAAATAGCCGAACTGGCCTTAGGATACGGTGGCTCAGTGGGCGCTCTAAAAGCAATGGGCGCTTTGGAAATGGGAATCACTGAAGATGAACTTAAACCCCTCGTTACCTCATGGCGGGCTGCCAATCCAAACATTGTACGTTTTTGGTGGGATGTTGACCGTGCCGCCATGAAAGCGGTCAAGGAGCGCACCACCACAGAAACACACGGTATCCGCTTTTCTTATCGGAGCGGAATGCTCTTTATCATATTGCCTTCTGGCAGACGGCTTGCCTACGTGAAGCCCCGCATTGGTACTAACCGCTTCGGTTCCGATTTCATCACCTATGAGGGTGTCGGTGGAGCCAAAAAGTGGGAACGACTGGAGTCATACGGGCCAAAATTTGTTGAAAACATCGTTCAAGCAGTCAGTCGGGATATCCTCTGTTATGCCATGCAGAACCTTCGGCATTACCCTATCGTGCTACATATCCACGATGAAGTTGTCATCGAAGCCGATAAGCAAATGTCAGTTGAAGCTGTATGTGAACAGATGAGCCTAATCCCACCCTGGGCAAAGGGACTCTTACTGCAAGCCGACGGTTTTGAATGTAATTTTTATCAGAAAGATTGACAGGAGGTACTCAAAACTGTGCCTTCTGTCCTGAGGATAGTGAAGGCCAAAATCAAATTCGAGGAGGTAGAAATTCTATGTTAAAGGTGAGGAGGCTTTGGAGTGATTGAATTTACCCTTTACACGGCGGACTGTACGGGAAACCTTTCAAACTGCACATACCCTAAAAAGGCGGTAATTAAGGATAGGGGTTCTTTTCTTGAAGCCATCAAGTTTGACCATGTCAGTGCCGAGTATAAGGACAATTATCGAAGCAATACCAATTTTATAAAGGCCGACAATATTGTGCTTGATTGTGATAATGACCACTCAGATGATCCCCAAGACTGGGTTTTTGCTGCTGATGTTGCCACAGCCTTCTCCGGGGTTTCCTATGCCATATCCTATAGCAGAAACCATATGAAGCAAAAAGGTAACAAGTCCCCGAGGCCCAGGTTTCATGTGTATTTTATGATTCCAACAATTAATGACCAAGTAGAATACGCTACCTTAAAACAAGAGGTTGCATCAAGTTTTCCCTTCTTTGATACAAACGCTCTTGACAGTGCTAGGTTAATTTTTGGCTCCGATCATGGAGATGTTGAGATTTCTAAAGGGGATAGGAATGTTAAAGAATTCTTAGCTGAAGCCAGTTTTGCTGACTGGGACGAAAGCCAAGAAGAAATCCCCGAGGGAAGACGTAATAGCACCATGTCCCATTATGCCGGGAGAGTTATTAAGCGCTTTGGCAATACCGAAGAAGCCTATTCTCGGTTTCTAAAACAAGCGGAAAAATGCAATCCACCTTTGGAGGAAAGTGAATTAAAAATTATCTGGAATAGTGCAGTCAACTTTGGGAAAAAGGTAGCTGCACAAGCCGGGTATATTCCACCGGAGGTCTACAACTCAGATAGTTTATTAAAACCGGCTGATTTTTCGGATGTGGGGCAAGCCGTTGTTTTAGCAAGGGAGTATGGGGAAAAACTCAGGTACTCTCCGTCCACAGATTTCATTGTCTATAACGGCAGCTTTTGGGAGGAATCGAAGCCAAAAGCACAGGCAATAGCTCAGGAACTTACCACCAGACAATTGGAAGAAGCTGAAGCAGAAATGAAAAAGGCAATGGATGAAATGGTGAAAAACGGAGCAGCTGTACTATTGGCAACGATGGGGGCGAAAAAGGCAGCAACTGCTTTTAATAAACAACAGTCCCATGCCTTTAATATGTACGAGGCTGCTAACAAGTATAGAAATTATGCCATTAAACGCCGGGACACAAAGTATATCGCAGCATCACTAAAAGAAGCCCGACCCATGCTGGAAATTAGGCAAGGAGATCTTGATACAGATGAGTTTTTATTAAACACGCCAAAAGCTACCTATGATTTAAGATTTGGCACCAAGGTGGAGCATGATCCTAAGCACTTTATTACCAAAGAAACAGCGGTTGAACCCGAGGCATTAGGTTTAGATAAATGGGTGGACGCACTAAATACCTTCTTCTTAAAAGATAAAGCTTTAATTGATTATGTGCAAAGAGTAGTAGGACTTGCTGCCATTGGTAAGGTTTACGTGGAGGCTTTAATTATTGCCTATGGAGAAGGCCGCAATGGTAAATCTACCTTCTGGAACGTAGTCTCCAGGGTGCTTGGCACCTATAGCGGCAACATTTCTGCAGACATACTGACCGTTGGCTGTAGGAGAAATGTAAAACCGGAGCTGGCTGAAGCAAAGGGAAAAAGGCTACTGATTGCAGCGGAAATGGAAGAAGGCATGCGCCTTAACACCTCTAATGTTAAACAGCTCTGCTCCACTGACGAAATCTATGCGGAAAAGAAATATAAAGATCCTTTCAGCTATATTCCAAGCCATACGTTGGTGCTTTATACCAATCACCTACCAAAGGTGGGAGCCATTGATCAAGGTACATGGAGAAGGTTAATCGTCATCCCGTTTGCAGCCAAGATTGAAGGCAAACAAGATGTTAAAAACTACGGTGATTACCTTTTCGAGCAGGCGGGCGGGGCGATACTTAGCTGGATAATCGAGGGTGCGAAAAAAGTAATAAAGGAAAATTACAAGATAGAACCTCCCCAAAAAGTCAAAGAGGCCATTGTCGCTTATAAGGAAAATAATGACTGGCTGGCCCATTTTCTTGAGGAATGTTGCGAGCTAGATGAAAGCTATGTAGAAAAATCTGGAGAGGTTTATGATGAATATCGTGCCTTTTGCATAAGAACTGGGGAGTACACAAGAAGCACAGCAGATTTTTACACTGCCCTGGAATTAGCAGAGTTTACAAGACAAAAAACCCGAAAAGGTGTGATTGTAAAGGGTTTAAGGCTGAAGTCGGAATTTCTGGAGTAGTCTATTTATCCTTAAGTGTGCAGGTCGTGAAGGTCGTTTCTTAAACCTCTCTTAGAGCTTAAAAAAAATAGACTATATATAAAGTTATATATATGACTTGCACGACCTGCACACCCACTTATCCCCGATGCTAAGGAGGCGGACATGCTTGAAAAATATACTGAACAAAAGCTAATTAAGGTAGTTAAAGCAGAGGGAGGAATAGCGCCGAAGTTTATTAGTCCAGGTCTAAGCGGGATGCCTGACCGCTTGGTGTTATTCCCGGGAGGCAAAATGGCTTTTGTTGAGGTTAAGAGGCACGGGATGAAACCCCGACCTTTACAGATAAAACGGCACAGGATGTTACGGCAGCTGGGCTTTAAGGTTTATGTTTTGGATGACGGGAAGCAGATACAGAAGATAATCTCAGAGATTACAGGGGGTGATGCCAGATGAAGTTCATACCGCATGATTATCAGCAGTATGTCATTGACTATCTTCTTGAGAAGCCAGTGGCGGCGATATTTCTCGATATGGGCTTGGGTTGAGGTAAGACAGTGATCACCCTCTCGGCAATCTTTGACTTGGCCCTGGATAGCTTCTTGGTTTGTAAAGTCTTAGTTATTGCCCCTCTTAGGGTAGCCAGGGATACATGGCCAGCAGAAATTGAGAAATGGAATCACCTGCAGGGACTGATTTATTCGGTGGCCATTGGAAGCGAAGCCCAAAGGAAAGCGGCGCTACTGCAAAAAGCTGACATCTATATTATCAATCGGGAAAACGTGGACTGGTTAGTTAATAAAAGCGGACTTCCTTTTGACTACGACATGGTTGTTATCGATGAGCTGAGTTCCTTTAAATCTCACCAGACAAAAAGGTTCAAAAGCCTTATAAAAGTGAGACCTGTAATAAAAAGATTTGTTGGACTTACGGGAACACCATCGGCTAACGGTCTGATGGACTTATGGGCCCAGTTCCGTCTCCTAGATATGGGGCAGAGATTGGGACGTTTTATTGGCAGATACAGAGAGGATTATTTCGTACCGGATAAACGAAACCGGCAAGTGATATTTTCGTACAAGCCCAAACCGGGAGCAGAGGAAGCCACTTACCGGCTCATCTCCGACATCACCGTCAGCATGAAGAACACCGACTACTTGAAACTACCGGAACTGGTGCTGAATGAAATACACGTTAAGTTATCGGAGAACGAGATGGAGAACTACCAGACACTACAACAGGAATTGGTACTACCGCTAAAGGGCCGGGAGATTGATGCCGTTAATGCTGCAACCCTGTCAGGTAAATTGCTGCAAATGGCCAACGGTGCTGTCTATGACGAAGATGGCGGTGTGGTGCAAATACACGACCGTAAGCTGGATGCCTTGGAAGATTTAATCGAAGCAGCTAACGGCAAACCGGTATTAGTAGCTTACTGGTTCAAACATGATCTGGAGCGAATCTTAAAACGGTTTCCGGCGGAGAAATTAGATAGCGCCGGTTCCATTAAGCGGTGGAATGATGGGGAAATTCCATTAGCTGTAATTCATCCTGCATCCGCTGGACACGGACTTAACTTGCAAGCAGGTGGCTGCACTTTGGTATGGTTTGGCCTTACCTGGAGCTTAGAGCTATATCAACAAGCCAACGCCCGATTGCATCGACAAGGACAAAAGCAAACAGTCGTGATCCATCATATCCTTGCCAAAGATACCATCGACGAACGCGTCATGAAAGCTTTAGAAACAAAAGACACCAGTCAACGAGCCCTTATGGAAGCGGTCAAAGCGACGATCGATCAACAAAAGGAGGAGAATTGAGATGACCAACAGTCTCTACAACAGTGAAGGCTATAAAGACCCTACCGCTTTTGAAGCCCTGAACAATGTGGAAAGAGAGCAAAAGAGAAAAGTTGTTTTTATCTGCAGTCCCTTCGCTGGCGACATTGAAGGCAACACCGAACGAGCCAAACGTTACGGCCGCTTTGCTGTCACCAAAAGAGTCGTCCCTATTATTCCTCATCTCATGTACCCGCAATTTCTCTTTGAAGATGACCCGAATGAACGCCAGCTAGGCATTGAGATGGGCATGGTCTTGCTTAGCAAATGTCATGAACTTTGGGTTTTCGGTAGACACATATCTTCCGGCATGGCCGTAGAAATCGAAGAAGCAAAGAGACAAAACATACCGATTCGTTACTTCACCAGTTCCTGCAAACCGAGAGGAGGTCATCGTTAAGATGGACGAGTCCAATTGCTTTGGCTACTACAAAGGCAAATGCCAAATCCTCAACGTGAGAAAATGCCAAGACCCTGAATGCGCTTTTTATAAAACGAAGAAACAATTTGAGCAAGACAGACAAAAAGCCCTTGAGCGAATAAACTCTCTTGATGAATTGACTCGAGAGCGAATCATCGAACTCTACTACGACGGCCGCATGGAGTTGTTAGAAGGAGAGGAGGCGAGCTAGGTGAATGCCAAAGAATACTTATCTCAAGCCCTTTGGCTCGATCAAATGATCAACAGCAAGCTAGAACAATTAGAGTACTTAAAGAGTTTAACAACGAAAGTAAGCAGAAGCATCGGTCAAGAAAAAGTATCCGGTGGCAAAAGCATCAACTCTACGATGGAACAAGCCATCATCAAAGTGGTTGATCTGGGAGAAGAGATCAACCGTGACATCGACCGCTTCGTCGATCTGAAACGAGAGATCCTGATTACAATCAACGAGGTCAGCGATTTGAACTACCGCCTTCTTCTAGAACTGCGTTACATCAGCGGCAAGACCTGGGACGAGATCGCTATGACTTTAGGCTACGACCGCAGTTGGGTCTTTCGAGTCCACGGCAGAGCCTTAAAAGAAATTGAAGCCCTTTTGAAAAGAAGCGACTAAAAGCGACTGTAAGCGACTCGAAAATCTGCTAATCTATAAACTGACCAGGCATAAGAAAAAGCACAAGAACACCATATGCTGTAGGATAAGCCTAAGCTAGATCGCCCCGATTCTTAGGAAACGCAGCATTCTTGAAAGACCAGCCCTTGAAGCAAAAACGCTTGAGGGCTTTTTCTATGCCTGTAAACAAGAAAAGGTGATCCATCATGCCCTGGAAACCAAAACACATCTGCAGCTATGCAGGATGCAACGAACTAACCCATGACCGCTATTGCGATAGCCATAAAAGACAAATAACCAAAGAGCATAATCAGAAAAACAGCAAGCTCTACACCTACCGGTGGCACAAAAAGAGCAAAGCCTTCTTACGAGCCCATCCCCTTTGCGCCCACTGCCTGCAAGCCGGTCGAGTTACTGAAGCCACCGAAGTCGATCACATCATCCCGCACAATGGTGACATCAAACTCTTCTGGGACCAGAACAACTGGCAGAGCTTATGCAAGAAATGTCACAGCAAAAAGACAGCCCAAGAAGACGGCGGCTTTGGCAACCCCGTTAAGAACCTCTAGGGAACAAGCGCACCAAGAACTCTAGGCAAGAACCCTTGAAGGAACAGCCCCTGAACGGACAACCCCTGAACGGACAACCCCTGAACGGACAACCCCTGAACGGACAACCTGCTCCAACAGCATTCACAAAGCAGTACCCCTAGGGGGTTATTGTCTTACCAGAAGGCTCCGGCCCCAAACGCGCCTTGGTCGTCTGTTAGAATTCGCGAAAATCGTAAGGGGGGTATCTAAGGGCTTCTTGGCTCTATAGAAAGTTTGGGTGATTGAGCCAAAAACCTTAGAAAATCAAGGTCTACAGAATTTTAGGGAATTCCAAAGTGGTAGCGATTGCTCTATGGATTCATAGTGAAAAAGGCACATTTTTTAGCCTTTTTACGCTTTTTTCTGCACTCGTTCTAAACTCTTTTCGCTCGAAGCATCACCGCTCGAGCTTTTTTTGTTGCCTAAAATGATTCATTCAACAGAAGTTCCCAAAGGGGTATAAGCAAAAGAACTACCCTAGACGATTGCCCAAAAGGACTCACTAAAAACGATTGAATCAAAAGAACACATAAAGGAGGCAAACCTTTGATGGACGCCATGACGATCCGCAAAGTGCCGGTTAATGATATAAAGCCGGCCAAGTACAACCCCCGCCAAGACCTCAAGCCCGGCGACCCAGCTTATGAAAAGCTCAAGCGCTCTATCAGCGAGTTTGGCTATGTTGAGCCTATCATCTGGAACGAAACGACAGGGCACATCGTCGGCGGCCACCAGCGCTACAAAGTTTTAGTTGCCGAAGGCTATGAAGAAGTAGAATGTGTTGTCGTCAACTTATTACCAGAACGAGAAAAAGCCCTCAACGTAGCCTTAAACAAAGTAACAGGCGACTGGGAGTATGAAGCCCTGGCCGACTTACTTAAAGAGCTAGACGAACAAGACTTTGATGTAACTTTGACAGGTTTTGATGCCGCCGAGATTGACGATCTCTTCAACCAGGTACACGACAAAGAAGCGAAAGAAGACGACTACGATGTGAACAAAGCCTTAGAAGAAGGGACCTTTGTCCAACGCGGCGATCTTTGGCTCTTAGGCCACCACCGCTTGTTCTGCGGCGACGCCACCAAAGCAGAAGATTTGCGACTTTTGATGGACGGCAAAAAAGCCAACTTGCTCCTAACCGATCCACCCTACAACGTGGACTTTGAAAGCGCCAGTGGCTTGAAGATTCAAAACGACAAGCAAGATAATGAAGCCTTCTATCAATTTCTCTTCTCTGCCTTTACCAACATGGCCGAAAACATGGCCCCCGGCGCCTCGGCCTACGTCTTTCATGCCGACACAGAAGGACTGAACTTTAGAAAAGCTTTCATTGAAGCAGGCTTTCACTTAAGCGGCGTCTGTATCTGGAAGAAAAACTCCTTGGTCCTCGGCCGCAGCCCCTACAACTGGATACACGAACCTATCCTCTTTGGTTGGAAAAAAGGCGGCAAGCACCGCTGGTACACAGGCCGCTCAGAAACAACGGTCTGGAACTACGACAAACCAAAGAAAAACAGCGATCATCCTACCATGAAGCCAGTCCCGCTCCTATGCTATCCCATCAAAAACTCCTCCCAAGTCAACGCCATCGTCCTCGACCCTTTTGGCGGCAGTGGTTCGACGCTCATTGCTTGCGAACAGATCGATAGAATTTGTTTCACTCTAGAGTTAGACCCCAAGTACGCCACTGTCATTGTGAAAAGATTTATCGAGCAAGTGGGCACTGATGAAGAAGTCTTTGTCCTGCGCGATGGCGTAAAGACCGCTTTTGCTGATTTACCAAAGCCGAAAGCGAAAGAAGATGCATTGCTGGCTTAGCTTTTTGCTGAGTCTTTTTAGCTATATCTCTTAACTCAAATTTTTGAAAACCCATGAAGTTGCTATCGATGAAAACCTATGGCAATATGCTACTACCTTCAGCCAATCCTGATGGACTATGTAGAAGTGGAGTGAAGCCCATGAGAGCACTTTTTGGGAGAAAGTTCAGCAACCTGAGAGAGTTGAGAGAAGCCACGGAGGGAGCCCTCGAGGTAAGACAAAAAGGACAATCCTACAAAGTCACCAAAGAAGTGGTCCTTCAAGATGAGGAATTTCGCGCTTTTGCCAGTGACTTCTTTGCCGACCAAGACTGGATCAGCCCAGAAAGCGGAGGCGTAACCCCACAAGGAGAGGTTCGCTGCATCCGCGTGATCAACGCCAAAACTGGAACAAAAGTTCTAGTGAACAGCGAAGGCTATGAATTCCCTCGCTACACAGCTCTAGAACTCACCTAAAAACATGCATCTTATCGCTAGAATTGGCTTGCTATTTCCTGTGCTTTGAGTGATATATGTACTACCAAAACACAGGAGGTCATGCCGATGAGCAGAAAAGAGCTGGTCCAAAAACTAGGTGACTACTTAGGTGTCAAACCAAAGTATCTCAGCGCCCCAACTTTTGCTTACGAGATTGTCACCGAAGAAGAAAGCTACCGGATCGACCGAGAAGGGACGATCACAAAAGCTACAGGGGAAGTGATAACCATCGAGGAGATTCTGAACCCGCCTGCGCCCGAAGATGAGCCCGACCAAGGAGCTGAACAGCAAGAGTCGAGTCAAAGCCCCATGGAAAACCCGAACCTGTTACCCTTCGACTGCATGGAAGTAAAGATTCCCTTCGCCGACCATAGCGGGACAAGCCTGAGAAACCTAATCAACATGCTTTACAGCAAAGAGCACTTAATCAGAAAAGCCTTTGAAGTGACCGAGCCGCTCATGGATGCAACGTTTGCCGAAGACTTGAGCCAATACGAAATCAAGACCCTAGAAGATTTAGAAAGAGCCCTGAAAGAACTAGGAAAAGACCGCTACCCAGCTTTAGACTTCGACTTTGCAGAAAAGACTTACGCCATCAAGCTGGTCACAGATAGCTTAACGCCCGAGAGAATCGCCGCTTTTCAAGACCTCATCGCCCTGGTTCACCAACAAGCACTAAAACAAAAACGCGCCTCTTTCAAGCAAGTGCAAGAAGAGAACCCCAAATACGCTTTTAGAACCTGGCTCATTCGCATCGGCATGAACGGCAGCGACTACAAGAAAAGCCGCAAAGTGCTTACGGAAAAGTTAGCAGGAAACGGTGCCTTTAGAAAGCCAACCTCGCCAAGTAAGATTGAAGGCCTGCTCGATGGGGTCTTAGAAGAAAAAGAGCAAGCAGCAGAAGCACTAGATGCAGCAGCTCCAGAAGCAACAGGAGATGGAAAGAGCGAGTAAAGCACAAGCAAAGCAATCAACTCAACTAAGCAGCAAAGCCCATAGAGCCCAACACCACACTGCCACATAGCCTTAAACCCTCGAGAGCAAAAAGTAAAAACCAGCCACTATCAAGCCAAGGAGCTTTCCCAAAAGGAGAGTTCCTTTTTTCATGGCCCAATCTCGCCAACCCTTGGAGGAGGTGAAAGTTATGGCAGGTAGAGGACGGCCCCCTAAACCAACGGCCCTTAAAGAACTAGAAGGCAATCCAGGCAAACGACCGCTCAACAAAAACGAACCGAAGCCGCCGAAAAAGGCGCCCAAATGCCCGTCATGGCTCGAGCCTGAAGCCAAGAAAGAATGGCGTAGACTGGCCAAAGAACTAGAAGCCATGGGTTTGCTGACCCAAATCGATCTGGCCGTTTTTGCCGGCTACTGCCAAGCCTACGCTCGCTGGAAAGAAGCAGAAGAATTTATCTCCAAGCACGGCTCAATTCTCAAAACCAGCTCCGGCTACATCCAGCAGATTCCCCAGGTGTCGATTGCCCAGCAGAACCTAAAACAGATGCGCAACTTTTGCTCCGAATTGGGCCTCAGTCCATCGGCCAGAAGCCGCTTAAACATTGAAAACCGCGGTGGCACCATTGAAGGCGATGAGATGGCAGAACTCTTGGCTTCCATCCCTAAAGCCGACGATTTTGTTAAGTCATCAGAGTAAATGAGGCAGAAAGGAGAGGAGGCTATGCCCTATAGCGAAGCCCATGCCAATCACGCCATCAATTTTATCCAGCAACTGCGACTGACCAAAGGAAAATGGGCAGGAAAGCCTTTTATCCTTCTGCCGTGGGAGCTTGACTTGGTCAAACGCTTGTTTGGCACGCTGCGAGAAGACGGCACTCGCCAATACCGTACAGCCTATGTAGAGATCGGCAAGAAAAACGGCAAGTCCGAACTGGGAGCGGCCATTGCGCTGTACATGCTCTTAGCCGATGGCGAGTCCAATGCCGAAGTTTATGTAGCCGCCTGTGATCGCCAACAAGCCAGCATCATCTTCAACACAAGCGTTAATTTCGTCGAAGGCAACAGGACTTTATCGAGAGTGACCAACCTCGTTCGCTCCACCAAGCGCATCGTCTACCCCAAAACAGGCAGTTTTTTTCAAGTCTTAAGCTCTGACGTCAAATCTAAATCAGGCATCAACGCTTCTTGTGTCATCTTAGATGAAATCTGGACCTACCCCAACGAGGATCTGGCCAAAATGCTCACCACTGGTTCCGGTGATGCCCGCAGCCAACCTCTTTTTCTATACTTAACAACAGCCGGCAACAAACTCTCCGGCTATGGTTGGGAAATGCACTGCAAAGCCAAAGACATTCTAGATGGCAAAAGAATTGACCCCACTTTTTTATCGATCATCTATGGCTTAGAAGAAGATGCCGACATCGAAGATGAAGCGAACTGGTACAAAGCCAATCCGAGCCTGGGCCACACTATTCAAATCGAGCGGGTCCGCGAACATTACCAGCAAGTCAAAGATGACCCCGCCGACTTGGCACTATTTAAGCAACTGCGCCTCAATATGTGGCTCAAGCAAGAGATCAAATGGATGCCCATGGACAAATGGGACGCTTGCAACTTTGCTGTTGATCCAGAAGCTTTGCAAGGTCGCGCCTGTTACGGCGGCTTGGACTTATCGTCGACCAGCGACATTACCGCTTTTGTCCTCGTCTTTCCACCGCTCGATGAAGAAGACAAATACCAGGTGCTGCCTTTTTTCTGGCTTCCTGAAGAAACGCTCCCCCAAAGAGTCAAACGCGATGGCGTCCCTTACTCTGTCTGGAACAGCCAAGGCCTCTTGAACTTAACTGAAGGCAATGTAGTTCACTACGGCTTTATCGAAAAATACATCGAAAAGCTAGGCGAAAAATACAACATCAAAGAAATCGTCTACGACCGCTGGGGCGCCACGCAGATGAGCCAGAACCTAGAAGCCATGGGCTTTACCGTCGTGCCTTTTGGTCAAGGCTTCAAAGATATGTCCCCACCGACAAAAGAACTGATGCGCCTTGTCTTAAGCAAACAAATCGCCCACGGCGGCAATCCCGTTTTGCGCTGGATGGCCGATAACATCGTCGTCAAAACCGACCCAGCCGGCAACATCAAAGTAGACAAAGAAAAGTCGACCGAGAAAATCGACGGGATCGTCGCTTTGATTATGGGACTAGCTCGAGCGACGGTACACTCATCAGAAGCAAGTGACTCGATCTATGACGAACGAGATATGATCATTTTGGAGTGATAGCAAAGCGATGTTCAGCTTTCTCAAGAACCTCTTCAAAGCCCGCGACAAACCGCAAGATACCGTCAGCAGTGCGCCTAGATTCTTCATGGGCCAAAGCATAGCCGGCAAAGTGGTCAATGAGCGCAGTTCCATGCAAACAACAGCCGTCTTTGCTTGTGTCCGCATCATTGCTGAAACTGTCGCATCCTTGCCTCTGCACACTTATCGCTATGTAGGCGACGGTAAAGAAAAAATGGTCGACCATCCCTTGTATCGCCTTCTTCATGACGAACCAAACGAAGAGATGACCTCCTTTACCCTCCGAGAAACGATAATGACCCATCTGCTTCTCTGGGGCAACGCCTATTTGCAGATCATACGCAACGGTCGCGGCGATGTTTTGGCTCTCTATCCTTTACTGCCCGATAAAATGACTGTGGACCGAGATAGTAAAGGCAAGCTCTATTACAGCTACAACAAAGAGGGCCAGACTTATTACCTTCGCTCCGATGATATACTGCACATTCCAGGACTCGGCTTTGATGGAGTCATGGGCTACTCACCCATTGCCCTAGCCAAAAACGCCATTGGCTTAAGTCTTGCGGCCGAAGAATATGGCGGCAAGTTCTTTGCTAACAACGCTAGACCGAGCGGGATTTTATCGACCGCCGGAACGATCAAAGACCCTAGCAAAGTAAGAGATGCCTGGCAAGCCGCCTATGGAGGCAGTGGCAACAGCAACAAAGTGGCTGTCTTAGAAGAAGGTCTTCAATACCAACCCATCAGCATGCCCAACTCCGATGCCCAGTTTTTAGAGACTCGCAAGTTTCAAATTGAAGAGATCTGCCGCATCTTTCAGGTCCCACCCCACATGGTTGCAGACTTAAGCAAAAGCTCTTTTAGCAACATCGAAAACCAATCGATCAGCTTTGTCGTTCATACCGTTAGACCCTGGCTCGTCCGAATCGAACAAGCCATGAACCGCAAGCTTTTCAAAGTAGAAGAAAAAGGTCAATGCTTCGTCTCCTTCAACGCCTCTGCTCTTATGCGTGGCGATTACAAATCCCGCATGGACGGCTACGCCATCGGCATTCAAAACGGCTTCTTTTCTGTCAACGATGTGCGGCGCATGGAGAACTTAGATCCCATTCCTGCGGAAGAAGGCGGCGATCTTTATCTGACCAACGGCAATATGCTGCCTTTGAAGATGGCCGGGGCCTATGCCAAGAAGGCCTTGCAGGAGAGTGGGGTAGAGGGAAACGATGCCGTAGGAGAAAAAACACCATGAACTTCCCAACGGTTTCACTTGGGTTTTTAGCAGACTTCTCTTTTTATATAAGTGAAAAAATGGTATAATCGCTAAAGCGAAAGGCGCATTGAATATCCAACTGCCGAAAGGGCAACCGAATAATACTTACGTCACCATAGGAAGGCAAGGGTAATGCCTGAATCCAAATATTCCATTTATGGGGGGAGTAGAACTATATGTTTTACTCCCTTTTTATGTTCAAACGAGGTTGAGTGATTGGTAGGGAAATAGTGGTTGAGCTTATTCGACCTATAGAGCATACTAGAAGCTAAGAAGCAGGGTGAATAGGAGATGCTTGCAAATGGAAATCGCGAAAGTGATGGCTAAAGGTCAAGTAACCATACCGATGAGTGTCAGAAAGAAGCTTAATCTCAAAGAAGGGGATAAAGTCGCTTTCATAGAGAAAGACGGAGTTATACTGATTGCCAACTCAACGATGATGGCACTTCTGCAAGTGCAAGACGCCTTTGAAGGTGAAGCAAAAAGGCTTGGTCTTGAGTCTGAAGAAGATGTGGTAGCCTTGGTCAAAGAAGTCAGAAGAGAAATGTGTGAAGAAAAGCAGGACAAAACACCAAAAAACTAACTTTATAAAAAGCTTTCCCCCAGACGTTTATCACAACGTCTTTTTTTTATGCCCAAAAAAGGAGGCTACGAGATGGACAAATTTTGGCGCTGGGCAACCAACGAAGCCAGTGAAAAACCGATACGAACCTTGCACATGGAAGGCTACATCGCTGAAACCTCTTGGTTCGACGATGACATCACGCCCAAGCAATTTAAGGCTGAACTATACGAAGGAGGTGATCCTTCCGATGACATCATCGTAAAGATCCACTCGCCCGGTGGCGACTGCTTTGCAGCCGCTCAAATCTACAACATGCTCAAAGAATACCCGGGACGAGTAAGCGTCCACGTCGATGGCTTGGCTGCCAGTGCCGCTTCCGTCATCGCCATGGCCGGTGACGAAGTCTGCCTTTCACCCTTATCTGTTTTGATGATCCACAATCCTGCCATGTTCATCGCCGGTGAAGTATCTGATCTTGAAGCCGGCATCAACTTGTTAAACGAAGTCAAAGAAAGCATCATCAATGCCTATCAACTGAAGACAGGACTTTCTCGAACCAAGATCTCTCACATGATGAATGCCGAAACATGGATGAGCGCCCACAAAGCCATCGAATTAAAGTTTGCCGACCGATTGCTCTATACAGACGAGTCGACTGGTGAAGCATCTGGCGCTTTTATCTTTGACAAGCTCACCGTCACCAACGCCTTAATCAACAAGTTGCCGACGGCTAGACGAAAAAAATCTGATTCAGAGAAGCAGAAGCATGAGGCTCTTGATAGAGTCACCTCTGACAGAACCATCCCCGTCGCTCAGCTGCACAAGCGGCTGGAACTGATCAAAAACTGGAGGTAAAACAATGAGTCGAATGCAAGAGCTAAGAGAAAAACGAGCCAAAGTCTGGGATCAAACCAAGAAGTTTTTAGACGAGCGCCGCCAAGAAAATGGCCTCATTTCTCCCGAAGACAACGCCACCTACGAAAAGATGGAACAAGAAGTGGTCGACCTCGGCAAAGAAATCGAGCGCCTCGAGCGCCAAGAACGACTGGACCGCGAACTAGCCACCGCTACTTCACAAACTTTATCCCATCGCCCTGAACAAAGAGGAGCAGAAAAAACAGGCCGCGCCACAGAAAACTACAAAGAAGCCTTTTGGGGCGCCATGCGCAACAAAGTAAACCCTTCGGTGCAAAATGCGCTACAGATCGGTCAAGATTCAGAAGGCGGCTATCTCGTTCCTGATGAATATGAGCGCCAGTTAATTTCCGCTCTAGAAGAAGCAAACGTACTGCGCCAGCTCTGCCATGTCATCAGCACCAGCCATGGTGACAGAAAAATCCCTGTCGTAGCCAGCCAGGGTACGGCCGCTTGGATGGATGAAGCAGGGCCTTTTACAGAAAGTGACGACACTTTCAGCCAAGTGAGCCTTTCTGCCTACAAAGTCGGTACGATGCTCAAAGTTTCGGATGAACTTTTACATGACGCCTTTTTTGACCTAGAAAACTACATTGCCGGCGAGTTTGCCCGCCGAATCGGAGCGGCCGAAGAAGAAGCCTTCCTTTTAGGCGATGGCCAGAACAAACCAACGGGACTCTTGCATAACATCGGCGGCGCCCCCATTGGTGTCAATGCAGCCAGCGCCACAGCCATCACCATGGATGAGATTATCGATCTCTACCACAGCTTGCCTGCTCCTTATCGCAAAAAAGCCACCTTCGTTCTCAATGACAGCACCATCAAAAAGATCCGCAAGCTCAAAGACGGACAAGGCCAGTTCTTATGGCAGCCCTCAGTAACAGCCGGCACGCCAGACACCATCTTAAACCGCCCTGTCGTCACATCCCAGTACATGCCCGAAGGCGGCGCCGGACAAAAAACGATCCTCTTTGGAGATTTCAGCTACTATTGGATCGCCGATCGCCAAGGCCGCACCTTCAAGCGCTTAAACGAACTCTATGCCGCCAACGGCCAAGTCGGTTTCTTAGCTTGGCAGCGCTTAGATGGCAAACTGATCCTGCCTGAAGCCATGGTAGCTCTGCAGCAAAAGTCAGCCTAAAGGATTGAAGAAAAAAGGTGAGGCCATGGACGTAATAACCCTTCAGGAGCATCAACAAGCGATTCTTACTTTAGATGAAGTTAAGATACACTTGAGAGTTGAGTCGGATTTAGAAGATGCCTATATAGAAAGCCTGATCGCCTCGGCCATTGACTTTTGCGAAAACTTCACCAGACGAAGCCTCATCGAGCGGCACGTCCTTTTCATCGATCACCACTTTCCTCATGGGTCGATTCAATTACCTCTTTACCCTGTGCAAGAGATTGTAAAAATCACCTACCAGGATAGAAATGATGTAACCAAAGAACTGCCGGCCAGTGACTACAACAGCGCCTTGCTTTTAGAGCCACCGCTAATTGCACCGCGAAAACCCTGGCCGACAGACCTTTCTTTTTTGCCCGGCTCTTTGCGCATCGAAGCGGTGGTAGGTTATAAAAAAGTGCCTCTTAGCATCAAACAAGCCATTCTCCTACTTTGCGGTCACTTTTATGAAAACCGAGAAGTGATGCGCGACAATTACGCTCATGGCAGTGAGATCCCCTTTTCCGTATCGGCTCTGCTTTACCCCTATAAAGTCTTGAGGTGGTAGCTTTTGATCGGTCAACTAAAAGAGCGCATCACTTTACAGAAAAAGATCCTATCCAAAACAGCCAACGGCTTTGAAGTTGAATCGTGGCAAGATGTCTGCACCCTTTGGGCTTCTGTTTCGAACCTGCGAGGTCGTGAGTTTTTTGCCGCCGCTGCTGTGCAAGCCGAAAAAACAGTCAAGTTTACGATTCGCTATCAAAAAGATATCGATAGCTCCATGCGCATTCTCTTTCGTGGAAAAGTCTACAACATCACAGCCCTAGACAATATCAACTACGAGAACAAGTACATGGAGATCAAAGCCCGAGAGGTGATACAAGATGACCAGGGTAGAGCTTGAAGGTGTCAATGAACTGTTACGAGAGCTAGAAAAGTTAGGCCAAAAAGGTAGCCGCATCGAAAACAGCGCATTAAGAAAAGCAGGCGATAAAGTTCAAAGTGCCATCCAAGAAGAAGCGCCTACAAGAACAGGCACCTTAAAAAGAAGCATCAGACGCTCCAATGTAAGAACAGAAGGCACAGAAAAGTTTGTAAAAGTCGACCCCGGCAAAGAAGGATGGTACGGCCGATTCGTCGAGTTTGGCACTGTAAAAATGTCGGCCAATCCTTTTATGTCGAGGGGCTATGAAAAGTCTAAAAAAGAGGCCGCTCAAACCATCGCTTCTGAAATGAGAAAAGGGCTGGGGTTATGACGATCAACCAAGAAATACTATTCGCTCTGTCAGGCCTCTCTGTACCTGTCTCATTTCAAACCTACAGCGGCAAAGCCGACACCTACATCACTTTTTTCACCTACTTAGACAAAGCAGAACAACATGCCGATGATCGAGAAGTTGCTACAGGCCATTATGTTCAAATCGATATTTGGAGCAGAGGCGACTATACAGTCTTGGTGCAAGAAGTTCACAACCAGATGGAGAAGGCAGGCTTTCAAAAGATCAGCTTCACGGACCTCTATGAAAAGGACTTAAAAATCTATCACAAAGTGATGCGTTATCTAAAAGTAAAGGAGGCATCAACATGGCCCAAGTAGGACTGAAGGATCTACACTTTGCCCTTTTAATAGAAGATAGTCAGGGCAATCTCACTTATGAAGCACCGGAGCCTTTAATTGGCGCCATCAATGCTACCATCAATCCAACCGTCAACAGCCAAGAGCTTTATGCAGACGATCAACTCTGGGAGTCAGTCTCTGCTTTAGGCAAAATTGACGTAGAAATTGAAACAGCCGATCTACCCTTACAAGCTCGCGCCAAAATAGGCGGCCACAGCATTGAAAATGGCGTCTTAATCGAAAAAGCAACTGACCTGGCCCCTTATCTGGCCCTTGGCTTTAAGAGTCTAAAGTCCAACGGCGCCTACCGCTATCTCTGGCTCTTAAAAGGAACTGCCGAGCCCATGGCTGAGGACTACTCCACCAAAGCCGATAGTATCGACCATAAAACACCGAAGCTCAAGCTCACTTTTATGCCTCGCGCCCATGATGGACAGTGGAAACATACAGCCGATGAAGATAACGACGACTTTACTGGCGCAGACACCTGGTTTGATAAAGTGCCGGGCGATATGTCAGAAGAGGGCAGTGGTTATTAAGAGTGTTTTTGTAGAGGCACTTTCATGATTTTGAAAAGTCACATTAGAAAAGAGAGGTGGGCTCATCTGTGAAGATAGAATTAAAAATCGACGGCAAGAACCGAACCTTTATAGCCGACTTTATCAGCGCCCGCATGGTCCGGCGAACGATTGAACTGTCCAAAAGCCTCAACTTTGAAGAGATCACAGCCGATGAGTTAGACATTTTGGTTGACTATCTCGTTCAGCTTTTTGGCAACCAATTTACCATCGACGATGTTTATGATGGCCTGCCTTCAAAAGAACTGATTCCTACTTTGATGGGATGCATCCAAGAAGTAGTCGGTGAAATGGGGACAGTGACGCAAGGTGATCCAAAAAAGATCTAAAAGGGGCGCCCATGGACCCCCGGGATTTTATGGATCAATTTTATCTATCTCTCTTAGAGCAAGGCTGGACATTACCTGAAATCGACGAGATGGACATCTTCTACTATCTCCAACTCTTAAAACGCAAAATGGAAAAGCCCCAAAGCTATATCGATGAAATTCTCTAGCACCTTCCAAAAGGTGTATTTTTTATGCCTCAAGGAGGTGGTGAGATGTCCGACATCGGTAGCTTAACGGTACGAATCGGCTTAGACTCCATGGGCTTTCAAAACGGCATTAGCTTGCTAAACCGAGAAATGCGCAGAGTGCAAGCCGAGTTTAAGCTGGCCAGTGCACAAATGGGCAACCACGGTAGTGCTCTCGATAGACTGCGCCTACAATCACAGTCTTTGACAAAGCAAAAAGAAATCCAAAAACAAAGAGTGTCTGTTTTAGAACAAGCCCATAGAAAAGCCGTTGAAACAAAAGGCAAAGACGCCAAAGCGACAGCGGAGTTAGAGATTAAGCTCAACAACGCTAAAGCGAAACTCGTGCAGTTAGAGCAAGACGTAGCAAAAGTCAATCGAGAAATCGAGATTCAATCGTCCCAGTGGCACAAACTCGGCAAAAGCTTAGAGCCTGTAGGTAAGTCCATGGAAGATGTCGGCAAGAAGATGGAAAGTGTGGGGCAAGGCCTGACCACCAAAGTCACCTTACCCCTTGCCGGCATTGGCGCTGCCGCAATTAAGATCGGCTCCGACTTTCAAGCTGAGATGAGCAAAGTGCAAGCCATCTCCGGTGCCACCGGTGAAGATCTGGAAAAGCTGAGCAACAAAGCAAAAGAGATGGGCTCTAGCACCAAATTTAGCGCCAGTCAATCGGCAGAAGCGCTAAACTACATGGCCATGGCCGGTTGGGACACGAACCAAATGCTAGAAGGACTCGATGGTGTCATGATGCTCGCCGCCGCCAGTGGAGAAAGCCTCGCTTCTGTATCTGACATATTAACCGATGCCCTCACCGCCTTTGGCATGCAAGCGAGCGAAGCCGGCGAATTTGCCGACTTGCTAGCCAGTGCTTCCAGTAACGCCAACACCAATGTAGGTATGTTGGGTGAGTCTTTCAAATATGTAGCTCCGATCTTTGGTTCTTTAGGCTACTCCGCTGAAGACGCAGCCTTGGCTTTGGGGTTGATGGCCAATGCGGGGATTAAAGGAAGTCAATCGGGTACATCTTTGCGCGGTGCTATCACTCGTTTGGGCAAACCAACAGCCGCTGCCGGAGCGCTACTTCGAGAGCTTGGTGTGTCTATGACCGATGCCCATGGCGAGTTGCTTCCTTTTAAAGGAGTAATGGATCAGCTCCGATCCTCTTTTGGCAACCTCTCTCAAGAACAGCAAGCTCAATACGCGGCCACCATTTTTGGTCAAGAAGCGATGAGCGGTATGCTCGCGATCATCAATGCTACCGAAGAGGACTATCAAAAACTGACCGACGCCACAAGAAACTACAATGGCGCTGCTGCCGAAATGGCAGAGATTATGCAAGACAACTTGCAAGGACAATTGACCATTCTCAAGTCTCAACTAGAAGGGGTGGCCATTGAGATTTTTGAAATCTTACTGCCCCATCTGATGCGACTCGTTTCGCTGTTGCAAAAAGTGGTAGCCTGGTTTGCAAACTTAAGCCCGGCCACCCAAGAGATCATCGTCAAAATCGCTCTTCTAGTGGCTGCTTTAGGGCCGGCTTTGGTTATCGGCGGTAAAATCGTCGCCTCTGCTGGTGCGGTTATCAGTGCTTTTAGTAAAATCTCTCTTGCCTTAGCGGGAAAAACAACGGCCATCGCAGGCGCTTCTGCCGCTGCCAGTGCTTTAGTGGCTATTAAAGGCTTCTTGGCCGCTGCTTTTACAGCATTAACAGGCCCTATTGGGATCGCCATCGCTGCTTTTATAGCTATCACCGCCGTTGGCATCGCCCTTTGGAAGAACTGGGATACCATTCAAGAAAAAGCTGCTGCTCTCGGTGAAGCCATTGCTTTGCGCTGGGAGATGATGCGCAATTTTACGGCACAGACCTTTGGCCATATCAGTAGTACCATAGCTTCAACCTGGGAGAGCGTCAGAACGAGAATGACAGAGTTGTGGAATGGGCTGCAAAACAGCACCACAACAGCTTGGAGCCAGATCCAAGGAACGATTGAAGCCAACGGTGGCGGGATTCGAGGCGTCTTGCTAACCTATACCCAAATTTATCAAAGCCTCTGGAGAGAAGCCCTCTCTATGATGGATCGCTTAACAAGCGGATCATTCTCTGCCATTGCCAATCATGTAAGCCATGCTTTTACGCGCATTAGAAGTTCCATTCACGATGGCGTCGAGAGCATTCGTCAGTGGAATGCCACGACGGTGCGAGAGAAAGTGTTCAGCGTTACGGAACGAGTCAGGCAAGTATTTTCCGGTGGGGCGCAATCAGGCGCAGTAGCTCGCAACTATAGCGGTACGAGCTTTTTCCAAGGCGGTTGGACCATGGTGGGAGAGCTGGGGCCAGAACTGGTGCAACTGCCACGAGGAGCGAAAATCTACAATGACCAGCAAACAAAGCAAATGCTTGATCAAGGTTCATCTTCATCCAGTGGTTCTGGCTTTAACATAACGATTGAGCAGTTTATCAACAACTCAAGCCAAGACATTGAGCGACTGGCTTATGAACTGGAATTTTATCGCCAGAGAATTGCGCTAGGAAGGGGGCGGCGGTAATGTTGAGTTTTACTTTTGACGGCAAAGAAAGTTATAAAGACTTTGGCTTGGTCATTGTAAAAAGACCGACTTTGCCATCGCCAAAAAGAAGAGTGCACTTCATGGACATTCCAGGGCGCCACTCTGCTGTGCGCTATGATGAAAAGACCTACGAGGACATTACCATCTTGGTTGAATGCGCTTTGCTAGCAAGAAAGAATCTCGTCAGCCGCCTCGACGCCATCAAAGGCTGGCTTTTTGCAGCCGGCGAGAGTGATCTTATCTTTTCTTTTCAAGATGACAAAAAATATCGAGCCCAAGTAGTCAATGCCATCGACTTCACGCAAGTCTATCGATACGCTTCTACCTTTCCCATACTCTTTCATTGCCGCCCTTTCAAATACGCACTTGTAAACAATATGATTACAATTACAGCAAGTGGTCAATATGTTTACAATCCCGGTACCGTAGAGAGCGAGCCGGTGTTGACCATTTTTGGCCAAGGCAATGTGACAGTGACCATCAACGGCGAGAGAATCGAACTTTTTGATGTAGATGGCAAAATCATCGTCAACTCAGAACTCAAAGATTGCTATGACGATGCGCTCCAAAACAGCAACAACCAGATGGCCGGCAATTTTCCGATTCTGAAGCGAGGCGACAACCACATTACTTGGACAGGCAACGTTCAAAAAATAGAGCTTCTTCCAAACTGGCGGTGGCTCTAATGATCCTTGTCTATGACAAAAAGGAAAGCAACTTTTCTAGAAACGGCTTAGCTGTGTTACAAGAATGCGAAAGCTGCACCATCATGGAAAAGCTAAATGGCCTCTATGAATTGAATCTCGCCTATCCTCTGCACTTGAAAAAAGCAGCCTACTTACAACCTTTTAACATTATCAAAGCAGAGGGCCAGCTCTTTCGCCTGTACCACGTAGAAAAAGACAGCCGGAGAAATCTTCTTTATGCCAAAGGGCGCCATATCTTTTATGATCTGGCCCATTTTTTTATTGAAGACAAAAGAGCCGTTGATAAAACTTGCCTAGAAGCGATGAATATGGTGCTGCAAGAGACAGGCCTTTCTGATTTGTATCAAATTGATAGTGATATTAGTGACAAGCAAACGCAGTATGTAATCCAAAAAAATGGGGCAGAAGCTTTTTTCCTTATCGTCAACCGCTGGCGTGGCGAGCTTTATCGAGATAACTTTTCCATCACCATCAAAAAGCCCCAGCCTAACAACAAGGGCGTGACAGTGCAGTACGGTAAAAACGTTCTCGGCATCACAGAAAAAATCAGTGCCGATGAAGTGGTTACCGTTATCTATCCAGTTGGTGCTAGGGGCTTAACTTTGCCTGAAAAATATGTAACTGCTACATCAAGTGGCAGCACTGCTTCAAGTGACAGTAGCACGCCTAGTGGCGATACTATGCCAAGTGACACCACTACGCCAAGTTACAGCACTACGTCAATTGACCCCGATGACTTTCCTGACTTCCCACTGATCAAGAAAGTAGAATTTCTCGACGCGGAAGATGAAGAGACACTACGGCAAGAAGCGCTAGACTATCTAGCCAAGCACAGCACCTTTAGCGTCAACTATCAAATCGATTTCATTCAACTTGCTCAAACAGCAGAATATGAAAATTACCAATCGCTCTTACAAGTCAAAGTAGGAGACACCGTCACAGTCAAGCACAAGCTCTTAGGCTTGAATTTTACGATCAAAGTGATCGCCCTGGAGAAAGATTTGCTGAGCGCCCAAAACAGCAAAGTCGAGCTGGGCGAGCCTCTTTACACCTTGGATCAATACATTGAAGAGTTCAGAGAGAATGTCCATCACACTTTTGAAAAAGTCGATTATTCTTTTGAGCGAGTCGATCATTCCTTTGAGGCAGTGAATCATTCTGTAGGGGGCATCCAAGAACAGATTGAACAGCTGGGCAAATCATCAACCATCGTTAAAAGCCTAACCATGGATAGCCAATTTTTTTACGTGACCTATGCAGTAGAAAAAGGCGATGTTCGTCAATTTAGTGCCAAGTACAGCTACAGCACCGACGGCAGTGGACAGATTACAAGCATCACCTTGGAAGAGATTTTTACAGAGTTTTTGTTAAAAGAAGTATCAACCTTGCTCGTCGAGAATGAGACTTTTGAAGTCACTTATGTGGATGGCACTGTGGCGACTTACAATTATTCAACCGATAGCACCGGCCGCATTACAGGCATTGAAAAAGTGGAGGGGGAGACGTCATGACCTATCGCAGCAACTTCAACAACCCCTTGGTTCTTTGGACAGCTTTTGGCGGTCGAGGCACGCTTCTTCCTCCCAAGCCAGTCTTGCAATGGCAAAAGAAATACTACAATGACTTTGGCTATAGTCGCCATCAAAGTGAAAATAGAATTTCCGTACACAACAATGGCCAAGCCCAGATATGTGTCTACCATGCCCGAACGCCCTATATGTCCTACTTTAACCACTCGACAAAACGGTGGACTGTCGTCGGTGTATCCTGGTGGAGCCATGGCGTACCGGAAATTCTATGGGCCGGTGATGGCGTTTTTCTAGCCAAGATCACTGGTTTTGGTAACATCATCGCTTCTTTCAACGGAATCACCTGGCATAACGCCGGTTACTGCCTCAATGCGCAAAGTGAGATGATCACAGGCGCTTATGATATGAATCGAAATAGCGGCATTGTAGGCTGGTGGTTTGCCCGCTCGCCTCTTTATTACAGTTTTGATTCGCTAACAGAAAGAACGGAGTGGACCTTGGTCGGTGCCGATGGCTTTTCTGTTCCTGTCTTTAACTCTCTTACAGCCCATAAAGATCGATTTGTAGGTGTGGTGGACAATCGGCGCGAGATTGCAACAGCCAGTTCAGCCAGTCCTGGTACATGGAATAAAACGATTGAAGAAGATGATCAGAGCATCCGCTACGCTTTGATTCGTTCTGTTCACAATAAGCTCTTTGGGCGACGTTATTGGTCCGTTGGTTTTAACAGCCATCAGATTCAACTTTGTGTGCTCAATGATAACGCAACGGAAGTGACGGAAACGAACCTATCTTTTGTCGGTTCTTTAGATGACAATCGTGCGCCCAATCCGGAAAACATCATCTGGATGGAACAGTGGGGAAGATACCTGCTCTTTAGCGAGAACAGGATCTACCTATCCGCCGATGGCCTTGAATGGGAGAGCTGGGAGCAAACAGGCTTTACCACCGCTGCTGACCATGCTTTTCGAGGCGCAATCTATGTACCAGGCAATGGTTTTTATATTACTGTAAATGGTGGATATGTTTATTTTGCTTCCTATTAAATAGAGGATATTATGCAGCAAGCTCACTCTAACAGAAAAGGATCATTAGACAGATAAAAGCTACAAAAATAGGGACTTGTTGAAATCGCTAGCTATAGTATGCAAACCAATACCTAATGCCCAATACCCAATACCCAATACCCAATACCTATACAGACTTTCTAGATGCCTGATGACAAGACTGTCAGAGGCATCTTTTTATATAGAAGAAATAGAAGAACTTAAAAGAAGCTAAAAGAAACAAGAACAGATTACCAGGAGTGAAAGAGAAGGAGGTGCTTTACCTTGGTAAATGGAGATTTTTTGGGATATCTGAAAATGGCTTTTGCAGCCATCGGTGCTTTCCTCGGCTGGTTTCTTGGCAGTTATGATGGCTTTTTGTACGCCTTGATTATGTTCATCGTGCTAGATTACATCACCGGCCTTATGGTTGCTTACGTTACCAAAGAGATTTCCAGTCATATTGGCTCTAAAGGTATCTTCAAAAAGGTCGTTATCTTTATCCTCGTTGGTGTTGCTCAGATTATTGATAGCCAGATTATCGGTGAGGGCTCTGTGATTCGCACAGCCGTCATCTTTTTTTATCTCTCCAATGAAGGGATTAGCATCATAGAAAACGCTGGCAAACTGGGACTGCCTATTCCCGCCAAGCTCAGAGATTCGATGGAACAGCTCAAGGACAAAGAGGAGGAAAGAGATGAACCTAGGCCTGAAAATCGGAACGATACTTAACAGCAAATATATGACCAACAACGATTGCTTCCGAGCCGGTCGAAAAATCAGCCCCAAAGGCATTATGATTCACTCCACAGCCACGCCTGGTGTAAAGGCCGCCGCTTGGTTTAACCTCTGGAACAAATCCTATCAAGCCGGCGAAACGAACCGCCAAGTTTGTGTCCATGCTTTTGTAGATGATCAGGAAATCTGGCAGTACCTCCCCTGGGACCATCGTGGTTGGCATGCCGGTGGAGAAGCCAATAACAGTCACATTGGAATTGAGATCTGCGAACCTGGAGGCTTTCGCTACGCCGACGCCAGCGGCAGTACCATGGTCGATTATGATGTGGCCAAGCAAGAAGCCTACTTTAGAAAGGCTTGGCAAAATGCAGTAGACCTGACAGCGTGGCTTTGCAGAAAGTATGGTCTTAGCGAAGAAGATGTGATCGGCCATGTTGAAGGCTTCAAGAGCGGTATCGCCAGCAATCATGCCGACCCTTTGCATTGGTTTGCCCAACATAAAGAATCGATGGACAGTTATCGCGCTGCAGTAAAAAAAGCGTTAGATGAGGAGCAAGCAGAAAGACCGCTCGGCATAACAGTCGGCACCGTCGTAGCTATAAAGCCTGGTACAAGGCACTATTACCCCGGCGGACCAGCTATTCCCGATTGGGTGATCCAAGGAAGCTACCACAAAGTAACGCAGATCCTTTCTCGAGGAAAGCCTGTTGTCCGAGGCGGCAAAGAATGCGTGCTCTTAGGCAAAAAGATAAACAAAAAGACAGAAGCAGAATCAGCCGGCATCATGACGTGGATTGATAAAGGCGCCCTGATCATCATTGTGCCTACGGCCAAGGAGATAGAAGAACGAGAACCGCCGGCAACGAAGGCTGCGCCGGAAGGAAACAAATACTACCGCGTACAGGTGGGCGCTTTTACGAAAAGAGAAAATGCTGAGGCGCTATTGAAGCAGTTAGAAGCGGCGGGGTTTGCGGGGTATATTCGGAGCTGATGTTTTGGCATTGGCTCCTTTTTTCTTCTATATAAATAGCGGTTTTATCTAAGTATGGTCTTGCTATTAGATTGCTTTTGAGTGATATATACGATGACTCAAAAACCCTAATAACTTTGAAACAAGGGCTTTCAAGGACATATATTTTTTCTCTCACTGATTGAATTATCTACAGACTATTACTTTAACAAACAGAAAGAAACGCAAGGAAGGAGGAATTCTAATGAGAGTCACCTTATTTGGCCAGGATAGTGAGCCGATGATTGGGGAAGGAGCGACGAGTAGGATCGCTTCAAGTTACCCATTAAGGCAACAAAGCATGGGGTTGCAACCCAAGCCTGTAAGAGTGGCGGCCTATGTAAGAGTGAGTACCCTTTCTACGGAACAAGAAGATTCATTAGAAACTCAAACCAATTACTACACAAGACATATTCGTTCAAATCCTTATTATCAAATGGTGGGTATCTACTCCGATCAGGGGAAAAGCGGCACAATGACGACAGGCCGATCGGGTTTTAACCGATTAATGCGGCATGCTTTAGAAGGAAAAATCGACTTGATCCTTTGCAAATCTGTTTCTCGCTTTGCCAGAAATGTTCTAGACACACTCGATACAGTACGAATGCTTAAAGAAAATGGCGTGAGAGTGATCTTCGAAAAAGAAGACATTGACACTGAGAATATGCAAAGTGAATTCATCTTGACGATGATGGCTGCTGTTGCAGAAGAAGAAAGCCACAGCATTTCCCAAAATATAAAATGGTCAAATCTCAAACGGTTAGAGAGAGGAGAGCCCAGCTTCCGTCGGCTACTTGGGTATGTAAGAGACAAAGATGAAAAATGGGTGATCCATCAAAAAGAAGCCAACATTGTGAGAGAAGCATTTGAACTGTGTATAGAAGGGCGTACGCCACCAGAGATTGCAAGACTTTTCATGCGAAAAGGATACGAGACTAGCCATGGGAATAAGGAATGGTCAGGGACTGCCATAAGAGAGATACTCCGAAATACCCAGTATATTGGAGAGGTTATTGGCCAGAAAACATATACCAGAGATCACATCAGCCACAAGAGCAGAAAAAACAAGGGAGAAAGAAATATCTACCTAATTAGCGACCATCATGAACCAATTGTGGATAAAGAAATCTTCGAGCAGGCTCAGGTGAAGCTAAATCAAAGAAACAAGCGGAACAAAGGGGGGAGTAAGAGTAGCTACCCTCTATCTAGCAGAATTGTTTGCGGAACATGCGGTGGAAACTTGCAACGGTTTGTTTGCAGAGGTGTAGTGACTTGGAGATGCGGAAAAAGAATCAAGAGCAACCAACTTTGTTCAATGAGCGGAATCAGAGAAGAAAACGTTGTCAATGCCATGGTAGTAGCACTAAAAAGAAAATATGAGCCAACGGAACAAGATGAGGAAGAGGTTAGAAAAACCATTCTTAAGATGAAAAAAGATATTAAAAACACTGAGATGAAAGGAGATGCCGAGTACAACCAACTCCAAATCAAAGTCGAAAAAATCCTTTTTGAAGAAAGTAAGGCAATCCTAGAGGGACAAGATGAACTGCTAGAGGGTTTAAGAGCAAAAAGGGCTGCAACTGAGCTAGAATTAAAGGAAAAAGAAGAACAGTGGAATCTCATCGAAGCGGACAGCGCATTTAGAAAAGATGCACTTGAAAAGCTTGAAAAGATGTCCTTTCCCGATGTAACATACGACAGATTAATTGATGAATTCAGTGGAATTGAATATGTAAGAGCCTGGGTGATACGTGTGAAAGCGCTATCACCTTTTTTATTTGCCTTCACTTGGATAACGGGGGAGGTAGTCAAAGTTGACTTAAAGAAGGAGATGATACCGATTGAGTGAAAAGCGCTCTCCAAAGGTTAGGGTAATACCTGCAAAAGTTAGAACAGGACGAAATGAAGCAAATGATGATGGGGCAAAGAAGCGAGTTGCCGCCTATGCCAGGATTTCAACAAACGATCCATCTCAAGCAGGAAGTTACGATCTTCAAGTTGCCTACTATACCGACTTTATCAAAAGCAATCCCAACTGGAAGCTCGTCAAAATTTACGCCGATGATGGTATATCAGGAACATCGATCAAGAATCGCTTAGGTTTTCAAAACTTGATCAAAGACTGCTATGAAGGAAAAATAGACTACATTCTCACCAAATCCATCAGTCGATTCGCAAGAAACACTCTCGACTGCCTCAAATTCATAAGAGAGCTTAAGGCATTGGGGATAGGCATTTACTTCGAAAAAGAGAACATCGACACCTTAGACACAAAAAGCGAACTGTTTCTCACCATCCTCTCCTCCATGGCACAGGAAGAGTCCAGAAGCATAAGTCTCAACACAAAATGGTCCATAATGAAGAGATTCCAACGAGGCAACGCCCATATCCCAACAACATACTTCCTAGGCTACGACACCGATGAAAATGGCAACCTTGTCATCAACGAAGAAGAAGCAGCCGTTATCCGAAGAATCTACTCCGAATGCCTCGCCGGCAAAGGAACAGCCTTGATCGCCAAAGGCTTAATGAAAGACGGCATTTTAACAGCCAGAGGCAATAAAAAATGGACACCCGATGCGGTCTATAAGATCTTGACGAATGAAAAATTTACAGGCTCGGCCTTGACTAACAAAACAATAACCATCGATTACTTATCCCACAAACGAATCCGAAATGACGGCAGAGAACAACAATATTTCATTAAAGAACATCACCCCGCCATCATTTCAGAAGAAGATTGGAACGCCGTTCAGCAGGAGCTAAAACGAAGAAACGACATGCTCAGAAACCCCGACGGAAAATACGCACAAAACTATTCCAACAGATCATGCTTTTCCAACATCCTCTATTGCGCCGAGTGCGGCCACCCCATCGTGCGAAGGCGAATGAGCTCACAGAAAAATGGAGAGAAGTACCTTTTCACCGCTTGGCACTGCCGAACGAAAACGCACCCCCAAAAATACAAAGAGGACTGCAAAGCAAGGTACGTCTGGGAATCTGCTCTGGAAAGTGAGTTCATGAATTTGCTAAGCGACTTAAAAGCAGGAAAGGCTGAATTGCTCCAAGATGCTCAGCAAGTCATTGATGAACACGACCTCAGCCCAACAGAAAAAGAGCGCCAATTAAATCTTGCAGCACAGATTAAGCAAATCAATGAGCAGATACAAAAGCTCACAGAACAAAGCAACTCTTCTCTTGCCAACATCTATGAAGCTTCAATCAACCATTTATACTACGAACAAGAGCTACTACAAGCCGAGTACGATGAACTCGATGAGAGGCGACAAACAAGCAAAGATATGGAGCGGCATTTGGAAACATTACTTTCCTATTTAAATAGCCTCGATGAACGAGAAAGCTTCGAAGAACAAGAAAGCTTCGAAGAAGAAGAAGAAGGCCCAGCCTTTCAAGAAGAAATCTTCCGACAGGTCGTGCAGAAAGGCACCATCAATAAAGACCTGAAAGTGACCCTTGAATTCAAATGCGGCATTACCCGAAGCTTTATAGCTAACCGGAAAAAATAAAACCAAGAACCCCCTTGAACTTCTAGCAAGATTGAGTGATAGATAACGTACCTCCCCAGTACCAACAGGTGAGGGAAGATCGCCAATCTTGAATAGAAGAGGAGGGGGTTTTTCTTTGTCCGAGGACATTCTAAAAAACCATGAGTGGAAGGAAGTTCTCTGGAAACCCTTAGCCCAGGAAAAAGCAAGCCTACTAGGATCAGAGCAAAAGATCATCCGAGTTGCCGCTTACGCTAGAACAAGCAAAAAAATCAGCGTGCAATTGCAGTCCTTAGAAATTCAAATTGATTACTTCACTCGATTTGTTCAAATGCAGCCACATTTTAAGCTCGTTTCGATTTATTACGATGAAGGTGTTTCTGGCACCAAAATGGACAACCGCTTAGGCCTGAACCGCTTGTTACGCCATTGTCGAGAAGGAAAGATTGATTACATTGTCACCAAAAGCATATCCAGATTTTCAAGAAACGTAAAAGAGCTTATGGAAGTGGTGAAAGAATTACAAAAACTCAATGTGGGTTTGTATTTTCAAAAAGAAAACCTCGACACTTCAAAAGAGTATAACGAATTTTTACTGGCCACCTATGCGGCCCTTGCTCAAAACGAAGTAGAAACATTAGGCCAAAACGTCAGCTGGGGCTATGAGCAAAGAACCTTACGAGGCGTGCCTAAGTTTGAGCGGATTCTCGGTTACCATGTTTCCCACTATCAAAAAAAGCCCCACATCACCGTTGACGAAGAAGAAGCAATGTACGTTAAAAAAGTCTATCAATTATATCTAGAAGGAAAAAACTACAATGAAATCGCCCAATATTAGATGTTACAAAAAGTGATCAGCTCAAGAGGAAGCGCTGTTTGGGACGGAACAACGGTCAAAAAAATTCTAACCAATGTGACCTATACGGGAAATCGAGTTGCCACATTTAAGTCCAATGATCTTCTAAACAAAGGCAAAGCAACAGAGAGACAGAGCTATTACATTGAGAATAACCATCAAGCCATTATTGACCTGGCCACCTTTGAGGAAGTACAGAAGCGTATCCAAGCGACAGAGTACCAAAAGAATATGAAAAAAGCAGAGTTTCGCTCCTTATCCAGTCGCATCCTCTGCGGGTTATGCGGATGTAACTATCAGTTCTTAAGGGACTATGCTACCCCTTGTTGGCGCTGTAGAAAAGGTAAATATGGCATGGAAATATGCTCTTCTTACAGGCTCTATGAATCAGAACTACTTGAGATGATGAAAGAAGCCTTTAAGAAGCGTTTTGATACCCAGACCTTGAAAGACATCTTCTACCCAATGAAACGACATCATGAACAAGATCAGTACGAACAGCGCCGCTTGCTCTACTTCAGCCGGCTCCGTTTGATCAGAGAGATGGAAAAAAAGGCGCCCGAATGTGAATTGCCTGTAATCCAGGACAAAAAGAAAGAGCTAGAAGAGGAGCTTTTTACCTTTGAAAGTCACCTCAAAAAGATAGAAAAGGACAGGCCTTATCGGGAAGAATCCATCGCTTGGATGAAAAGCATTTCTTCTCTCGATGACTTTTTTGAACAAGCTACCATCGATCGCTTACGAGCATGGATCGTTAGCATGACGATTTATTCAAAAGATTTGTTTCTCGTTCAATGGTATGACCAGCAAGAAACACAGGTAGGAGAAGGCGATACACCTGAGCCACCTAAAACATGGAGGAATCTAAATCACGCCAAGGAGCAATCAAGGAAGGGGGAAGATGTGATAGTCCAGGGGAAAGAAGTTAGCCAGAATGAAGTGTTAGCCCAGAGCGAAGCAATTGTGCAGGTTGTTTTGATTGACCAAGGCGATGGGCGTATTCAGAGTGATGTGATACCCAAAGATGATACACTCATCCAAGGCGATACTTTTAGCCAGAGCGATGCACCTGTGCAGGATAATGTGATTATAAAAGATGATGCGCTCATCCAGAGTGATGTGATAGCCCAAGATAATACATTCATCCAAGGGGATACTCTTGCTCAAAATGATACTCATGTCCACAGAGATGCGCTTACTTCAACCAATAAAGCAAAGATAAACACACCAGCAAAGGGTTATCTAACACGCCAAATAAAAAAAGAGAACATCATCAAAGTGGAGCAGGCTGTTCAAAGAAAGCAGCTAGAAAAACCAAAACTGAGAACAGCCAGCTATTGCAGGGTGTCAACGGAAAAAGACCCCCAACAAATCAGTCTAGAATCGCAAGTTGCCTACTACACTTATCTGATCTTGAAAAACCCTGATATGAGCTTTGCCGGGATCTTTGCCGACAAAGGGCTGTCGGGAACAAAAACCAAAAACAGAACAGAGTTTAATCGGCTCATGCAAAAATGCAAAGAAGGAAAAATCGACCTCATACTAACCAAATCCATCTCAAGGTTTTCTAGAAATACAGTGGACGCACTTTCCTATGCAAGAATGCTAAAGTCACTGGACCCGCCGGTACATATCCACTTTGAACGAGAGAACATCAACACAGCCGATGAAGACAGTGAATTGATGCTAACAATTCTTAGCAGTATGGCCCAAGAAGAAGCGGTCAGCTTAGGCAGCAGTAGCCAATGGGCAAAGCAAAAGTTAGCCGAACAAGGCATTGTCAATGTGAGTCGAGTCCCTTATGGATACGACCTTGATGAAGAGAAAAACTGGGTCATCAACCCTGAACAAGCCGACGTAGTTAGAAGAATCTTTCGATCTTACCTAAACGAAAAGAGTAGCAGAACAATTGCCCGAGAGTTAAGCGAAGAGAAGATTGAATCGGCCAGCGGAAATAACTACTGGCACCAAAACAGTGTCGATTGCATCTTGCAGTCTATCTTTTATAAAGGCTGTTACTTATACCAAAAGACCTATTCACAAGATGCAATCACACAAAAAAGATTGGTCAACAAAGGGGAGCTTCCCCAGTATTACATCGAAGACCACCATCCAGCCATTATCCCACCAGATGATTGGGATGCCGCGCAAGAACTGAGAGAAGTTAGAAAAGCAAAAGTAAAGATCACGCCAAAAGAAAGAAGGGAGCCCCAAAACTTTCATAAAATATTTAGGTGCAGTCAATGCGGAGGAAAGCTGAGCCCTCACACGCAGTACAATCACCAAGACCCGAAGAAAGGTGCAAAGCATTATTGGAGATGCCTTGTCGCTAGAGGGAAAAACAACTTCGCCAAGTGCAATGTTCCGAGCTTTCGCCAAGAGTATCTAGAGCATAATTTTATGACCGCATTGCTGGAGATGAAAGCAAATGAACGATTTCAGATAGAGGCAGAAGCTGTAGCAGCGAAGACCGATTTAACGAGTGAAGAGCTTGCTGAAGTGAAAGCGATTAAAGCAAAGATGGAGCAACTCAACCAAGAACTATATGAAGCAGTAGATGAGGAGCTAAACAAAGCAGGCCAAGACACCAAAAAGGTCGAAGCGTTGACCGCACAGATCGTAAAATGCAAAGAGCAGCTAGATGAGTATGAAGAGCGAAAAGAAAAGGCCGAAAAGTATCGAGATGAACTAAAGTGGCTCATGAAAGAATTAGAGGACTTGGAGGAGTTTGATCCGCTCAAGCACCGAGTGGACTTTCGAGCAGATATCTTCGAGCGCCTTGTAGAAAGTGGCGTTGTTCATCCCGACGGCCGGATTGTCTATACACTAAGCACAGGAGTCGAGTGGGAGTGCTATCTTGAAGAGAAGCGATCCTATAAGTTGAAGGTGAAAGGGCAGAGAAAGGAAAGGGTTCCTAAGAAAAAATGAATTAATAGAGAAAGCCCACTAAGTTAGCGTCTAAGATTTAGATAGCTACTTGGTGGGCTTTTTATTTCGTTAGCATGAGAACCGACCTCGAACTTCCTAAATATTAGCCCTCTCTAAAGCGTTAATCTTAAAGACTAGGGAGGTAAATAATGATGGCCAGATGCCCGGCAAGAAGAGAATGGAATTAGGAATTACTGTCGCCAAAGTCTCTCATCAAGAATTTCTTCAAGGCCCTGTGACCGAAGACACCATGTTGACCAGATAGAAAAAGGTGTCAAAAAAGTGTCTGATATGCGGATCAAGATAGGGAGTTGTAAAAATTATTCAACTCATAACTTACTACTTGAGGCATTGCACTGCTTTTATCTTCTAGTTCATTAATGAATGACTTATAATTTTTACGGTCTTGATTTCTATTCAAATTAATGGGGTCTATATCGTACACTAAAAAATAATCATTATCTTTTAGTTGGCCATATTTATCCAAAAGGGAAATGAGGTTTGGGTCAAAGTCATGAGGAATATACACTTCAAAGTCGGCTGAAATTAGGATGCTTTTGCTATACCAATGAGAAGGGTAGATTCCTTTTATGTAAAACCATCCTTCGGGAGTAAGTTTTACATAGCCGCGCTTATTCATTTTTAAAAATCTAATAAGGTTGAATTTTTCAATGGCTTCCACTGTATGGGGGATATCGCTCTCAACAAAAACCTTTAGATCGATCCAACTTTCTAGATCATCTTGTATTTGAGATAAAATAGATATCAACTTAAATAACTTTTCATGTCCGGGCTTCAACCAGTTATACAATAACTCAAGTTTCGTAAAATTGTCATTATTAATCCATTTAATTAGTGCAGCACGGTCAGCTAGCAGTGAATTTTCTTCCCAATAAACTAATCCTTGAAACTCTAAAAAGCTAATTAATAATGGTATTAGCTCCTTTTCAAGATGGTAATATACATTTTTGTTTTCTACCTTCAACTTAATGTTTAATTTGTTATTTTTCAGTCTCTTGATGGCGATTTCATTTCGTTTTATTAGACCAACTAATAAAATTAAATTTAAAAAAGGTGTTTGCTTTACTTCCAATTGTTTACTGAAAGTTTTTCTGATTTTAGACTGTAAGTACTCTCTAGCAAGTTCTTTGATTTCATCAGGGACTTGCATATCTCTAAAGACTAACCCTTTTTTTCGGAGAGGCTCTAAATGATTCTTATTTTTACAATCGTCAAAGAAAACCAGCTGAGTCAGTGTTATAATACATGATTCATCCATTTTTTCTATTGTAACAACCAAGAAATGTAAGTTAGTTAACTTTTCAAATATCTTTTTTTCTAAATAAACCTTAACTGTATCTTTGAAAATACTTATTCCACCTAGCTCGAGAGCCAGTTTTTTTACTTCTTCAATATCCATCTCATCTAGGAGTTCCATTAATTTCAAGAGATTATTTCTCCTTCCTCTAAATCTTTTAACTCCAGTATTTTAAACCTATAGCCATAATTAATAAGGCTTCTACGTCTACCTTTATAATCACTTTCTTCAAGGGTTTCAGTTGAAATTATCGAAAAAAACCAGCCATTAGTCCCTTTCTTATTTACCTCCATTAACTTTCCTAACCTTAAGTATTCTTCTCTAGCAGAGCCTCCCTGGTAGGAGATGGCGATTAATACATCTAAATTTTGTAGGTTAAATTGCTCACCAACTAATGTAAAAACTAAACAATTAATCTCTTCTGTATTAAATTTTTCAACCAAATTCAGCCTTATTTTCGGATTAATTTCACCAGTTACATAATCAATCTGATAATCTTGCCCTATTTGTTTGGCGAGCTCTTTATAATATGAGGCAATAGCAGTTCTTTTCTGCGGTTTAATTAGATGAACAAGAGCCTCTTTTTTCTTATCATTTTCTGCAGCTACCTTTCGTAATGCTTTATGATCATTTCCATTCATTTCAATATAGGTATATTCTTCTTTTGCTTTTTCAGATAGAGGCACCTTTACTTCAGCACAATCTATATTGCTTAAGTACCCCAGTCCTCTCAATGTTTGAGGTAGTATTTCATACCATTTTGGACCAATTAGTGCATATACTAATGTTCCTTGTTCGTCACTGCGGGCAAGGGTTGCCGCCAGCGCTAGTTTATATTTAGAGGGGATATCTGCCGTTGCCATGTTTTTTTTAGCAGGTAGTTTATGAGCGTCGTCGTATATAATTAGGCCCCACTCCTGCGCGGCTAAATGCTCAAATGCTTCACTATTTGCACTAAGGTATGGATATGTAGTAATTGTTATCGGTTCTAAGCCTTGCTGATTGCTGTTATAAAGGAGAATACTTTCTTCAGCTAAATCAGTCTTATCTAACACTTCCTCTTTCCAACTTGTTGCACTTGAGTGATTCTCTGTAATTATCAACGTATTCAATTTTAAGTTACCAATAATCTCAAAGCCTACAAAGGTTTTTCCCGACCTAGGTGGCATGATAACTATTCCACCGCCCCCAGCTTTATCTTTATTATCTAAGAATGCACGGGCTGCTTGTATCTGATAATCTCTTAGCTTAAATTCTTGACCCCTTCTTGTTATGTTCAGTAAATTAATATCTAGTTCCTTACCCATTTCATTAGTTGAATCAATGGCGAAAAACTCTTTTTTAAATAGCTGTTTTTTTAGTTCTACTTTTTCAGAAGCATTAAATAAAAGGGTGCAATCATTAATCTTTTTAACCACTTTCTTTTCTAATGGTTTATCTTTTAAAATTTCTAAAATTATTTCTGGCCTTACTGCTTGTAATGCTAAATATTTTCCGTGCCGAAATAACTTTAGACTGTTATATTGCCTCATATTTTGAAGAATCATGGATTCTAATGTACTATCTAATGTGTTACATGCATTATCTTTTAGGAATGAACATAGGTTTTTGGCGTTATATCCTTTTGCTGCTGCTGACCACAATGCGTAAGAGGATAACTCAAATGTAGATACCCCTTCTGGTATTTTTATCATGTCTGCAAAGTCTGTTAGCTTTTGGGCTAAGTGACCATAGGGATCATGGTCTTGAATCAAGAACACCTTTCCGTTGCGATGGACAATTAAAGGTTTATGGTACAATTCTTTGACCCTCCTTTTTTCTTTCATGCTATTTTTATGCTTGTTCACCAATTATTAAAGATTGTCCATTTAAGCTTTTCATTGACGATACCGCTAAAAAACAACCTGCTAAAACAGTAAGAATCAAAAAATCCCCAACTTGAAAACAAGATGAGGATTCCGTAACACTTAGAGCTCCTATTTTAGCGGCAGTTATCAGGCAAAGATTCCGATACAATGTGTTGTAGTGGGGGCAGGAGGAATTTGGCAGGCCTGTGGTTAACTTGGGGAAGTCTGTTGTTGTAACTTTTTTAATGAGGCTGCGTCCCAGAGAAAATCTTGATTAACAAGTCACTAATTTAAGTTTGCCCTACACGCGTAAACAAATAATGATCATACTCCGTTGGCCTGCGGGTCCGGGGTTTTATATGTCGTTAGCACGAGAACCCCTCGAATTCTATTGATATAGGCCTGCTCTAGAGCGATACTCCTACTGGCAAAATAAAATGGGTTGGGGAGGGGAGAATGGTGATGATCAGCAAGAAGGAAAGAAAACAACTGTCACCAAGTCTCTCTCAAGAATCTGTTCAGCCTGTGCCAGTCTGCACAGGGTTTTTCTTTTGCCTAAAAAAGAAGGAAGTGTCCAAGGTGGGTATTGGAAGATTGAAAACATTCATCGATGTGATTGAATTGGCGCTACTCAAAAGTGGCCAGGGAGTAATGATCATATTGTAGCAAGCATGGAGGCGTATCGAGAGGAACTGCATGTTTTAACAGAAGAGGCGAGAACGGTTTTTCAGCTCCGGCAAATACCGGGACTTGAAGTTAAGGAGAACATGGTTTTGGTCTGCGACACCGGCAGATACAGAATCACCAGGGTGAAGAGAAAGGATGATATGTACTTAGAAGCTTTAGCTGAAAAGGATTGAATCGTTTCTATTTTTTTTGGCAATCCAAATAAAACCCCATCTTAAAACTAAGGTGAGGTTCGATAAACAGATGATTGAACCGATGGCAAATTATCGGACCAGGTAAAAAGTGAGTTAGAGGCGTACGAAGACGAAATAGCACCCTACCGAGTCGGTTCTAATGTGCCTACTTGGTGGGGCGTTTTTTTCTGTAGAATATTAATTTATTTGGCACTTAACGTGGCAGAGAGACATCCCGACATCAAGATGACTCAGCCCTGAAATACGGTAACAAGGAAATTCATCTTAACGTAAAGGATGGATTTATTTTGAAATCGTTTGGTAAACGAATACGATTAATGCCCATAGAGGAACGCTGATTACCGTACCAACTATTAATCCTTTGAAAAAATTAAGACCTTCATCCATTCTATCCACACTTAAAACCCCTTATATACTCTTGATTTTAGTTTGGCAAAAAACAAGCTTGCTTAAACTAAACAAAGAGAGGGGTTGGTTTGACGAGCTACAAAAACCAAATTGTTAGGTCAGAAAAAAACACAATAATAGAAAAGGAAAAGCCCCAGCCCAAAGAGGGAACTGTAATATTTTGTTGAAAATTATCTTAAAGGTTTTCTTTTTTCGAATTAGAACGTTGCTTTAAGTCTTTGCAGCGCAGGTTTAAGGGTATGGTACTTTATCACCATGATAGGGGATAGAAATATGAAAATCTATGGCAAAAAAATCACCATGCTTCTGATAGATGGCGATCCAAATGGAAGGTTAACATGTGAGTTGTCTAACTGGACTGGGAAAGCCTATAAAATTCCAAGAACAATGGTAAAAGATTCTAGCGATAGAAATGAATTGAATAGTTCTGGAGTATATCTCTTATTTGGTAAAGACGAAGCAATTGATAAAGAAGCCGTCTACATCGGTGAATCAGAAAATATTCTAGTTAGACTGAAGCAACATTTGAAGAAAGATTTCTGGAACGAGTCGCTCATCATAATAAGCAAAGATGACAACCTTAACAAAGCACATATTCGATATTTAGAGCAGAAAATGATCGAATCAGCTGGACATGCCATGAGATATCAGGTTCTAAATGATTTTACACCGATAGGTGGCACATTATCCGAAGCTGACATTGCTGAGCTGGAAGAGTTTCTTGATAACATAAAGTTACTAGTCAGCACGTTAGGATACAAAGTTTTTGATGAGCTGAAGAAATCAACAGCTGTCAAGCGAACGGTAAATGGCGGCGATGAGAGTGGCAAGAACAATAAGTCAGTAATCTTTTATATTAAAGGCCGGCGTGGCGCTGATGCAGAAGGCCGACCTACAGCAGAAGGTTTTGTTGTATTCAAAGGCTCGAAAATAACCAGAAATGTCGCTCAATCTTTGCCACCGTGGATGAAAAATCTGAGAGAAAAACTCATTAACGAAAAAGTTCTCATTGAAGTTAATGATGAAATTGTGTTTTCTAAAGACCATCTTTTTTCCAGTGCTTCCACCGCAGCATCCATTGTCTTAGGTAGTTCTTCTAGTGGCCAGAGGTTATGGAAGCTACCAGAAGGGATCTCTTTAAGTGAATATGAGTCATCATTGACAAATCAACTATAAACAATTTCTTGAATACCCGAAATATCAGGCAATCAAGTTATATGTGTAAAAGCCAGAGGAGGCTTGACGACCATGGCAATTCAACAACCTAAAACATTATACATTATAGGAAATGGGTTTGACTTGTCCCATGGCGTCAAATCCAGCTATTATGAGTTCCGGGATTTTATCAAAAGACGTGACAAGTCCTTAAGCTTTGAAATGGATACTTATTTTGAGTGTGAGAACTTTTGGGGCGATTTTGAAAATAACCTAGCATTTCTATCGCGTGAGATGGTCATGGAGTCAGTAGATACAATGCTAGATACCTTCATGGATACGTTTGATGAGGATGATGATGACTTTTCTTACGCCGATTACTTTGCAGCTATTGAAACAGGGACCCAGGTAGTTCCTGACCTGACAGAGAATTTACCTAAACGTTTTAAGCAATGGATCAAGACGTTGCAGCCTCAATCTGGGAAGAACAAGGTATGTGATGCAATGCTCAATCCAGATGTAATACTTATTAACTTCAATTACACCGAGTTTCTTGAATCGCTGTATGGAGTGCCAGCAACTAATATCTTATACATACACGGTGATAGAAGAGATACCAAAAATAATCTGATATTAGGCCATGGCCGTAATCCGGATAAGGATTTTAAGGATTGGTTTGAAAGAAATAAAAGTGATAAGCGATTTAGTCATTATCGTAGGGGACGAAAAGGCGGAAAATATAGAAATGATAGCTTGACTTACCTTACTTATTTCCAGAAGGATGAAAGCAAGGGGAATTGGAGGAATCCGATCAGATACTATGCTGCAGATCATGCATCTAGGACGATTGAAGGTTATTTCACTGATTCAGCCAAGAAAACTGACGAAATCATAATCGATAATAGACCATTCTTTGATACACTAAAAAACATAGAAGAGATTGTTGTGATTGGTCATTCCTTATCCCCAGTTGATCATCCCTACTTCAGGAAAATAATCGAGTGCAACGAAGATCCTAGGAAGCTGCGTTGGAAAATCAGTTGGTACAGTGATGGAGACAAAGATAGAATAAGAAAATTCGCTGCCATGATGGGCATTGATGAGCAGAAAATCGAGTTGTTCCAATTATAGAGATACACGTCAAATTGAAATGATTGAAAGCCGATTAAGAGCTCTTCTAGATAAGCCATTTGAATTATAATAAACAAAACCCACCAAGGTCATAGATACCAAGGTGGGTTCTTTGCAATATTCTACAAGAAAGTTCGAGGTAACCGACTATCACTGAGATGTAAATAAAAAAATAGAGAAGTGCATATATGAAGGTGAAATGCTCGGTCACAAAGAAGTAATATAACAGTATAGTTTAAGAAGTAGAATGCGTTTCCTTATATCTCTTCATATGTGAAATAGGAATAGAAAGCTTTCCTTGAATATATCCTTGAGGATCACCTGTCTCTATATGACCTTCCATCTCTTGAGAGATGGCTGAGCAAAACATTCCTGCAACTCTTGCTAAATGGTCTATAGTATCAAAAAGCTGGGGGTTATCACGATAACAAGTGATTGCGATTGAGTGTATCTCTTCAAGCTCTCTTTCGATTTCATTGAGTGTGGCCAGGTCAAACTTTTCACTAATTTTACTCAAAAAATTGCACCTCCTATTTACTTCAAAGTAATAGTATTTAGATTGTAAGCAAATTATTATCAACAAAATAATCCAAAAAACAACAAGTGGTTTTAACCAAAAAGAGGAATCTAAGGTTTTATATCGAAAAAGGATAAAATCTATTAAAACAACCTATACCAGCTGGTTAGCCTGTGTATATTTGGAAAAATTCCTGGTATATAGATAAAGTTATACATCATATTAAACCCCCTTACCGGGACAATGCCTGTAAGGGGTCTGCAAAATCAGGAAAAACCCATTTTGCATGTCTTTTATATTATGCCCATACATTAGGAAAAAGAACTATTGGGAGAAGATTCTATGCGAAATCGTGAAAATATTTGTATAACATATCTAGACGAGTCGCGCTTGGTAGATTTTAACACTAAAGAGGAATATTATACAATCGCAAGTATTACTGCTTTAAGAGAAAAGTACATAAATGAAATTGAGGTAAAATGGGCAGAATTGCGAAAAGAGTACAATGTTCCTGACGGATTAAACATACACTTTACAGATGTGAAATACTTACTTCAAATTAATCCAAGGAAACCTTATAAACCAGAATGGATAAACATTTTCAAGGAAAAAAATACTGATAATGTTGATCGACTGAAAGTATATCATTTTTTTAAGGACATTATTAACACCTTGGAAGAAATGGAATTCTTCATACATATAACTGGAATTAACGTCAATAAGGAACATATTATTCGAAAGCAAGGAGCTTGGCTTAAGAATCGTTCATATCAACCACCATACATTGCATTTAAAGAACATTTAGATTTAATGGTACCATACCTTATTAAATTGAAAGAACAAAATCAAGTTGGAATTGAAAATAAAAACAAATGGTATTCAACTAAATTAAGATATGATGGCGATGTCGGATTAGGAGAAAGACAAGATCTGAAAGAAGCTTATCATCATGCTATTACAATTGGAACAAAACATTTTCGCCCAGAGATTATTAATGAGCTGTATGATGAAATACGATTTGTGGGCAAAGAAGAAGTGTCAACTGGCAAAGAGGTTACGCATGCAGGAAGCGAGATCATTGATTTTATTGCCACAATAGTTTCACGTAATCTTTGGAAACGCGAAATGGAGCGGACAAAAATTACCCTTGAAAATCAAGAAAGCTTGGAGCCATTAGATGTTATTGGGTTAAAAATCGTTAGAGAACAAAAAATAAATGACATTAACTATTGACATCTTGAACGGAATTCTGTATAATTACGCTTGCTAAGAGGGATGATGTCCTGTCTTAGCGAACCTCGCGGGCAGTGTCCTGGCGGGGCTTTTGTCTTGAAAAACTTTTTAGAATTGTCTTTGATGGCAGCGCAGTAGTTTCAACTTAAACGTTTACAAGAACAACTAGGATTCATGAAGAGATAAAGTTTTCTCTTGACAAATCTTAAATACGTTTATATCGAATAATGCTAATACTCTGGTGACCAACCGGCCCAGGTTTTTCATACTCGAACGAGCACATCACTAATTATTGGTGATGTGCTTTTTTTGATCTTTTTTTATCTACGAAGCATATTGATAAAAGTAATCGTTTCACGAAAAAAGGGCCAGATCACCACTATATCTAGTAGCCCAAAATCTAGCTCGATACTATATCTAGATTTTTTATCTAAATCGGATCATGGGGTACAAAATGGGCCGTGCAGAAAAGATTCCAACAAGGGAAAGCCCATTGCCCAACCACCTACTTCTTAGGATACGATACGGATGAACAAGGGAACATCGTCATCAATGAAGAGCAAGCAGCTGTAGTCAGAAGAATCTTTCGAGAGTACTTAGAAGGCAAAGGCGCAACGATAATCGCAAAAGGGCTGATGCAAGATGGCATTCTTACCGCCAGAGGCAATGCAACATGGACGGGAAACGCCATTCTAAAAATCTTAAAACAGGAGAAGTACTATGGCGCCGTACTCTGCCAGAAGTCAGTCACCATAGACTTCCTGAACCACAAGCGCGTCCCCAACCGAGATATTTTGCCTCAATACTACATTAAGGACCACCACCCGGCCATTATATCGGAAGAAGAATTCCAGGCCGTTCAACAGGAGATCAAACGCCGATATAACATGCGCAAAGATCCCGATGGCAAGTATCGAATGAACTATAGCGGAAAAGCCTCTTTTTCCAATAAACTTTTCTGCGGCCATTGCGGCAGGCCTGTGGTCAGACGCAGATTAACATCCCAAACAAATGGCGAGAAGTATCTTTTCTCAGCCTGGCAATGTCGAGTACCGGTAGGGAGAGACCCAGACTATAAAGGCTGCAATGGAAGGTACGTTTGGGAGATTGATTTGGAAGATTGTTTCACAGAGCTTCTACGTGAAATGCGCAACAACAGGGATGAAGTTATAGCAGATGCAGAGCAGGCCATAGCAGATAAAAGGTTATCGGAAAAGGAGCAAGCAAGATTTGAAGAGCTTGAAAAGCAACTTGAAGCGGTAACAAATAGAATTAGCGATCTAGCCGCGAGAGAAATGGGCAGTGCAGACGCCCTTTACGATGCCACCTTACGGCACCTGATTTTCGAGCAAGAAATCCTCAAACAAGAATATGATGCACTCAAAGATAAAAAAGAGGGAAGCTTATACTTCCAGAAACAATTGGAGGTACTTTTAGAATACCTTGACCAGCTACCCAAGCGCTTTAGCGATGAAATATTCATCAAAACAGTAGAGCGAGGTATTCTCGATAGAGACAAAAAAGTCACCTTTGAATTCAAATGCGGCATTGTCCGCAAAAAACCAGTAGGCAGACCGTAATAAAAAACCAATAAAAATCTCCTTTCAAACTAGAGAAAGACTTGCATTTTCTCTAGAAATGAGCGACTAATGACATGCCTCAAAGCTGTCGCTCAAGTAGAAAGGAGATTTTTTTTATTGGACCAAAACGAAAAGAGAATGTGGATACAAACCCTTTGGGAGCCCATCCATGAAATCAAGCAAAGCGCACTGGAAAGCGAAAGACAGGGCATCAAAGTGGCCGCTTATTGCCGGGTGAGCAGCAAAGATGAGTCCATAACATCCTTAAAGAACCAGATCGATCACTACACCCTTTTTATAAAAAACAAAGCAAACTGGAAGTTTGTCGGCATCTATTTTGACGCTGGTGCCAGCGCCGCGAACTACAAAAACAGAAGAGGCTTTCAACGACTCTTGCGGCATTGTGAAGAGGGGAAAATTGACTTTATACTGACCAAAAACGTATCGAGGTTTTCGAGAAACACAGAAGAGCTTTTAAGAATTGTGAAAGAGCTAAAAGAGTGGAACATTGGCATCTTCTTCGAAAGGGAAAACATCGACACATCGATTGAGTACAATAAATTTCTACTTAGCACCTATTCTGCTTTGGCCCAAAAAGAGATCGAGAGCATGTCTGAGCTAACGAGGTGGGGCTTTGAAAAACAGTTCATGAAAGGAAAACCCAAGTACTCTCGCATGCTCGGTTACGATGTCGTTAAAAGCAATGAAGAATCGCACCTTCAAATCAATGAGAAAGAAGCAGAGGCTGTTAGAAGCATTTTCAACATGTTTATAAAGGGACTCTCCCTTTCCGAAATTGCACGCCAGTTGATCCAAGAAGGCGTTAAAACGTCTGCCGGCAAGGATTTATGGAGAGGAAGCACTGTTAAAAACATACTGACCAATGTGACCTATACGGGAAACAAGCTAACGCGCGTAAGAACCAAAGATATCTTTACCAACAAAACAAGCCAAGGAGCAAGAGACCAAATTCTCATCGAAAACTGCCACCAGCCCATTATCAGCCCAGAAGTTTTCGAGTTGGCCCAGAAGCGACTGGAAGAAATAAAACCGAAAGAGAAAGCGGTAAAGCAAAAAAAGAAAAAAGCTTTATCGGGGAGAATGAAGTGCGGTCATTGCGGTTATACACTTTCAAACTATCCCACAAGAGGCGTGAACTATTGGAAATGCAACCCCAGCGATGTAGGTGTATGCCACGTCAAAACACTAAAAGAAGAGCCCTTACGTAAGATGATGCTAAAGGCCATGGAAGAAAAATATGATTTTCAACAGCCTGGCCTGCTCCAAAGACTAGCCCAGGAGATAGAGAGGATCAATCAAGATGATCACTTTGAATTTCTCCGGCTTAAATATATTACAGAAATAGAGCTCGCCAAACAGGAGCAGATATTGCTAGATCACCATCAAGACATCGAGAAGATGGAAAAAGCCTACTTTGCCTTTGAAGAAAAAGCGGCCAAACTGGAAGACGATCGAAAGTATCGTAACGCAACGATTGAATGGTTGCAAAAAATCAACAGCGTCGATGAATGGCTGGAAAAGGTTACGATCGAACATTTGCGATCTTGGGTAATTGAAATGACAATCTACTCTACCGATGATTATCGAGTCTATTGGGTTGATGATCAGCAAACCATGATCGGCGACTGCACGCCCTATGGCAAGGCGGAGCTAAGACCGAAGCTGGTAAAAGAACAGGAAAAAATGATTCTTGCAAGCGCCAGCATAACCCTTCCCAAGGAGGCTCCAGTAGATATGGATACAAACAGAGAGGTTATTAAGATTGAGCCGAGTCAAAGCGCTCTTACCATGCAAGCGATTCAGACAGCGAAAAACGTAGAGCTTATGAATCCCTTTCAAGCACTAGGCAAGCCCAGACTTCGCACGGCCGCCTATTGCAGGGTATCAACAGACCAGCTAGATCAGAAGACAAGCTTAAAAACCCAAGTCGCCTATTACACCTATCTGATTCTAAAAGATCCAACCTACGAATTTGCCGGCATTTTTGCAGACGAAGGGATCTCCGGAAAGTCTCTGAAAAACAGAACAGAATTGTTGAAGCTGTTAGAAGAATGCAAAGCCGGGAACATCGATTTGATTCTTACCAAATCCATTTCAAGATTTAGCAGAAATACGCTGGATTGTTTAGAAACGATTAGAATGCTGCGCTCTTTACAGCACCCTGTTTATGTGTACTTTGAAAAAGAGAACATCCATACCAAAGACTCTACCAGTGAAATGATGATCTCTATTTTTGGCAGCATCGCGCAAGAAGAAAGCATTGGTTTAGGCGAGTCAATTGCCTGGGGAAAAAGAAAGTATGCAGCGCGGGGCATTGTAAAAACGGGGACCATCTGTTATGGCTACAAGTTTGACAAGAACAAAAGGTGGGTCATTGACGAAGAAGAAGCCAAGATCGTCAGGAGGATTTTTCAAGACACCTTGGCCGGAAAAAGCTATAACCTGATTGTCAAAGAATTGACCGAAGAAGGCATCAAAAGCCCCAAAGGGAAAGTGAAATGGTATACATCGAGAATCAAAGCAATATTAGAAAATGAAGCTTATCGAGGCAATTATGTTTACCAACGAACCTTTACAGCCGATAGCATTGAAGCAAAAATTGTCCCTAACAATGGAGAGTTTCCACAGTACTTTATTGAGGACCACCATGAAGCGATTGTTTCCAGTAGTGATTGGGAAAAGGTTCAATCCATACTGGAAGAGCGGTCAGCAAAATTCAAAAATAGAAATCGAAAGAAATACCCAAAGGAAAACCCTAAAAACACCGCTTTTCTTGATGCCTTTACCTGTGGTGACTGCGGGAGCCTGATCGGCCATAGACGATATGTTGAAAAAACCTACGAAATGCACAGTTGGATCTGCAACTTGGCTAATAAGCTTTATGTGGTCAACCGTTGTAAGGCGGGAAGATTTCAGCAAAAGTTTATAGAGCTTAACTTCATGAAAACGCTGCTTTCTATCAAGAGGGACAAGACATTTAAGAAGGCAATGGATGAGCTGATAAAAAAGACCGATTTGAATCAAGAGGAACTGTGTTTAGAGGAAGAGCTTCAGGAAAGAATTGAGTTTTTCAACCAGCAGCTTTACGAGGCTGTGAATGAAGAACTCAATAAAGACGGACAAGACTCTCAAAAAGTCGATGAACTAACAGAGGAACTTGTGAAGCTACATAATGAACGCAAGAGCTATTCAGACCGGAAAAGGCAAGCACAACGATACAAGCAAGAGCTGAATTGTCTTTGGAAACAGCTACGAAAGATAGACGACAAAGCCATTGAAAGCCTCGAGGTACTTCGGAAAGACCAAGAAGTTCCTTTTCGCGAGGACATCTTCACCAGGATTGTGGAGAGTGGAAAAATCTTCAGCGATGGCAAGATTGTCTACAAGCTTAAGCTGGGTCTTGAGTGGTCGATTGATTTTAAGAATGAAGATTACAAGAAACTCATCTCAGAGCAAAAAGCAGCCGAGCGCAGGGCGAAGAAAGAAGCCTTTTTAGAAGGCCCGGAAGTAAAAGCGCTCTTAGAGTTTTGCCAAGAGCCAAAGCCTTTTTCAGCGCTCTTTAAGTTTATGAATGGAATGCTGTTTATATCAGAATCGCATTTTAGAGAAACGGTGTTGAACGTGCTTTTAGAGCAAGGCAGGGTGAAGAGGAAGTTCCCGGAAAAGCGTAACCGCAGGATGATGATTTATTATTCTGTAGAAGGGGTTGGGGATGAGGGAAGCGTTAATTTTTAGCACGAGAACTCCCTCAGATTTCCCTTGATATAAGTCTGCTCTAGAGCAATACTCTTACTACCAAAATGAATGGATTGGGGAGGGGGAAAATGGTGATGGCCAGCAAGAAGGAAAGGAAACAATTGACACCAAGCCTCTCTCAAGAATCTGTTCAGCCCTGTGCCAGTCTGCACAGGGTTTTTCTTTTATTTAAATAGGAGGGAAGTGTTCCAGATGAGTATTGGAAGAGTGAAAACATTCATCGATGTGATCGAATTGCTCAAAAGCGGCCAGGGAGTAACCGATCACATTGTAGCGAGCATGGGAGCGTATCGAGTGGAACCGCGCACTTTAACAGAAGAGGCGAGAACGGCTTTTCACCTACGGCAAATACCTGAAGTCGAGATTAAGGAGAACATGGTTTTGGTCTGCGACACCGGCAGATACAAGATCACCAGGGTGAAGAGAAAGGATGATATGTACTTAGAGGCTTTGGTTGAAAAGGATTGAGTACTTGGTTCTATTGGCTACTATTCGTTTCGTTACTTCTACCGAAGAACATAAGAAGCACGCCCATGACCTTAACTGGTTGTGGGCATATTTTTTGTCCTTCTTAAGTAGATCCTTCATCGAGTTATCTGCGTCCATCTTTGTCAAAGAAAGAGGTGTCTTTATCTCCCCACATACCGAGCAAACTATAGGCAGCTCGTAAGCGGCGCTGAATTCTTCTCTCTTTTGATTCCTTAGTTAAAGCTGCACGAAATTGTTTCCCGCGCAGAGACCCTTTACGGATTAAGTTTCTGTTTTTCGTCTCTCTGATTACAGTTTTCACTTCTCTTTCTCCTCCTTTTCTTTCAACCCCTCAAAAAATCGTATTCCAAAGTAGCACGCAGTTTGAGACCTTCTTAACTTAAATTGTACGTTACAGAGATTAGCAACGCAATTCAAGGATAAAAACAAGACAAAGCACTTGGTCACAAAACAGACTACCGAAGTGAACTGGGGACCTGGGCTTCGATGGGTACCACCCTGCAATGGTGAGATAAAAATTAAAAGAGGACTAGACGCATCTAGTCCCCTTAAGTGCAAGCCGAAGCTTACACCGCAATTCATATATTACACCCCAGTACTGCATGTAGAGGCAGTAAGTTTACCTTGGTTTAAGATCATTTGAACTCGACCGCGTATTAGCCGTATGTCGAGAGTAGCGACAAGCAGTTGATACATATCTTTTGACTAGACCTTATAGCAACTCTGGGGAAATGTCAAGGCTGGATTTATGGTGAAATCACCAGAGAAACGAAGAACACGATCAACGCCCATAAAGGCAAGCTGATTAGCGTACCAATAATTAAGCCTTTGAAAAAGTTGATTCCTTCCAATTCAAAAACCCCTTCTATGCTCTTAAGTTTAGTTTGGCAAAAAATATGCTTTTCTAAACCAAACAAAGAGAGGGGTTGGTATGGTGATCTACGAAAGCCAAATCGGTTTTTCACAAGGTTAAACCAAAAACAACATGTTTTTCAGGGCTCCCACTACGGTCATTATGCTAGGTGGGGTGGCTAATTTTTATTTATAAGAGGAATAGAGGGTATCCATTCTATCAACAAATTGGCCCCATTCGGGGTTATGCTTTTTTTCATATTCTGTTAGATGGTACTGATACTTGTACAACATTCTTAAAGATTTTTTATCGCCAATATCTATCTTTTGCAAGAAATAAATAAGCTCATACATTTTAATAGCTTGTACATTGTCTAGCCCAGTGTTCCACTGTTCAGCTTTTTCAACCAATTGAATCGCATTTGAATCATGAGCAGCAAAGTACGGCAAATCTTTTACAGCAATGTACGCTAGAGATTTTACTTCACCACGGTCTTCTTTATTATCTAGTAATGGTTCGTACTTGGTCAAAGGATAGATTTTTTCTTCAATCGAATCTCGGAGCACTTTTTCCTCGTCAGTCAAAGCTTCATCTTGATGCACGGCTAAGCGTTGTGGAGTACTGTTAATAAGGCCATCAATATAAGACTGAAGGGGTGGCAAAACTAACTCATCATAAACAGCCTCGTGTATGGCTAAGTTAGGAAATGCTTCGAATATCGGATCTAGCCATACTTCTTTAAACTTAGGAAAGTCAAAACGATAATTTGCGTATTTGCTTCTATCAGGCGGAATGAGGAAATTAGCATCCATTGTAATGATTTGATCAGGATGCTTGATAATACTTTCTAAGCCAGAATTCGAGGAGGCTACGTTAACTTTCATCGTCACGCTCCTCTTTGAAGAAATCATCAAACTCAGCTATATCGTCAGGAGAAATTGTAAATTCATATCCGAAGTCATCAGGCGTTTTATGGAACAAACTTAATGCGTCAGCAAAATTATGTTCATCTATAATGCGGTCCTCGAAGTTACGAATGATCACTTCGATATCCTTAGGAGATATACCGATATTATCAGTAATCGTATTGAGCTTTAGAAATATATCCTTGTTAATGGCTTTTCCTAATCGTCCATACTCACCCTTTAGATCACGTTCATCAACTTTGTAAAGTTCAGAATACTGTTCACTTGAAATGGCTTCGATCTCCTTAAGCCTTTTGACTAAAGAGCGATATGGTAGCCACCATGTACACTGTAGTCTGGCGATGAAACGCAGTATGGTCTTAGTTTGCACTTCTTGAAGTGATTTGCTTTTGAATTCTCTAAGAACAATGCTTTTCAATATGTTTTCAGGCAAAAGAAATTCAGCAGCAAACCGGTTGGCTTGTGCCTCGGTTAAGTTATGCTCTTCATCTTCTAATCGGCTCAGGTGAGAGCCGGTCTTGGTGTAAAAATGATAAAGTTCATGAGCAAGAGCAAAAACTTGTTTATCGAAATAATCAGACGTATTTAATCCGATAAAAACAAGTTCTTCTCCACCTTCTTCAGAATACATAAGTGCAGCAGAAAAAGCTGGGTTGTTGTTCTCTGATTTAATAGGGTACTCCAGTAGTCTTATGTCGAGGTTTTCGATTATTGTAAAAATGTCATTAGCAATTGGCGTTTCTCCTGCAAAGCCTAAAGATAGGCGTTTAGCACTCGCTAAATTGCGAATATTTTCTATTTGTAGTTCTTCAAGCACAATCCCGTTATTCATTTTCGTATTTTCTCCTTAACAGGATTTGTTGTCTAAGAGTTAACATCATTTTGAATAATCGATCAACGCCCTCTTTTTCCCCTTCACTAAGCGTTTCGCTTCTTAAAGCAATAAATGAGTTTGATTCCTTTTTTTCAAGAAACATGTCAGTGATTTCAAAATCTAAAACATTAGCTAAAGCTTCAAATTGAGAAATAGAAGGAATGAATTTTTCCCGTTCTATACGGCCAATCATAACTCGGTTGATGCCGGTAAGTTGACTGAGCTCTTCCTGCGTCAACCCTTTTTCCTCGCGTTTTACTTTTACTGTTTCAGCAAGTTTAGCGGTTGATAGTTTTTTCATGTGACGGCCTCCTTTCAGACAGTACATAGTATGGCCTTTCTTAATTATATGATACTAAAAATAACAATACAACGCAAAGAAAAGAAGAAAACAATAAATAACACTGGGCGATGAAACTTTTAGTTACATTCACAAGGACGCCTAGAGAGCCAGGGAATTCCAGAAAATAAAAAGCGCAAAAGGAACAGGCAAGATGCCTAACAATAAAATTATCTTACTGAGCTTACCCACCACGGTCGCAAAGACTGGTGGGCTTTTTTGATCTATACAGCATACTCATGCACAACCATATTCCGGGCAAAAAAGGGCAAGATTGGCACTATATATAGTGTCTTAGAGCAAATCCTGACACTAGATATAGTGATTTTATCCTTGGATCATCAAGGGGTGTTTGCGCTATATCCGCGAGCTTAAGAGCGTAGGAATTGGAATTTACTTTGAGAAAGAAAACATCGACACCTTAGACGCCAAGAGTGAGCTGTTCCTTACGATTCTCTCCTCCATGGCCCAAGAAGAGTCTAGGAGCATAAGCGAGAATACTCGCTGGGGCATCATGAAGCGTTTTTAACGAGGCATAGCCCACGTTCCAACAACATACTTCCTAGGCTACGACACCGATGAAAAGGGCAACATTGTCATCAACGAAAAAGAAGCCGCCGTAGTCAGAAGAATATTTTCAGAATACCTCGCTGGAAAAGGAGCGTCATTGATCGCCAAAGGCTTAATGCGAGACGGCATCTTAACAGCCAGGGGCAATAAAAAATGGACAGCCGATGCGGTGCAGAAGATACTCAAAAATGAAAAGCATTGTGGAAATACGGTTACCTCGAAGACAATAACCGTCGATTACTTATCCCACAAAAGAATTCGAAATGATGGCAGGGAGCAACAATATTTCATCAAAAATCATCACCCAGCCATTATTTCAGAAGAAGAATGGGAGGCGGTTCAGCAGGAGTTGAAGCGAAGAAATAAAATGCTTCGCGATCCTGATGGGAAGTACGCGCAAAACTATTCAAACCGGTCCTACTTTTCTAATAAACTTTACTGCGGCGAGTGCGGCCACCCAGTGGTCAGGAGAAGGATTTGCTCACAGAAAAATGGAGAGAAATATCATTTCACAGCCTGGCAATGCCGCACGAGGATACACCCGAAAATTTACGTTGCTGATTGCAAAGCAAGATACATTCAGGAAAGTTCACTTGAAGAGGCGTTTATGAAAGTGCTTTACGACTTAAAAGAAGAGAAGGATCAAGTCACTAGCGAAGTCAACGAAATCATAGCAGAGTACGACCTAAGCGATATGGAAAAGGCACGACTCATTATCGTAGAGGAACAGCTAGACACAATTAATAACCGCATCCATGAATTGACCGAAAACCGAAACTCCACGATTGCAGATGTGTATGAAGCAAACATCCGGCATTTATATTACGAACAAGAAGCATTACAAGCTGAACTAGAAGATCTATATGAAAAGCAAGAGGAAAGCAAGCACCTGAAAAAGCAATTAGAAGAGCTGTTGAAACTACTAGATGAGCTGGAAAATGCTCGAACCTTTAGAGCCGATATCTTTCAACAAACAGCCAATAGCGGAATTCTCAGCAAAGACCGAGAAGTTGTATTTGAATTTAAGTGCGGCATCAGCAGAAAGGTTGAAGCCCAGAGCAAGTAAGATTAAAAAACAGTACCCTAAAACAAGTGAACACCTCAGGTTAAGAGAATATCCCTGTTCACGGATACCCTGCTAAAACGAATACCCCCTTTCTTCAAAAACCACTTGCAAAGCAGTTGGTTATGAGTGATAGATAGGACACTCAAATTGAAGAAAGGGGGTATTTACTTTGAAAAAAACCCGAGTCGCCTGTTACTGCCGGGTGAGCTCCAAGGAAGAAGAATTGCTAAACTCCTTAGAAAACCAAGTACAGTACTATACAAGGTACATCGAAGAACGATCGGACTGGAGAATGGCCGGCCTTTATATCGATAAAGGCATATCAGGCAAAGGCAAGAAAAAAAGAACGGGCTTTTTACGCATGCTACGGCACTGTGCTGAAGGGCGCATTGACTTAATCATCACCAAAAGCGTTTCAAGATTTGCCAGAAATACGCAAGACTTTTTAGAGGTAGTCAACGACCTCAAAGAAAAAGGCATAGACATCTACTTTGAAAAAGAGAACATCCATACCTTATCTTCGAATAGTTCTTTTTTGCTATCCACTCTGGCAGCGGTGGCCCAGGAAGAACTAAGGAATATATCAGAAAATGAAATCTGGTCCAAGGAAAAGCGAGCTGCCCAAGGAAAGCCAGCATTCATAAGAATTCTCGGCTACAACGTTGAGCGCAATCGTCAAGAATCAAAGATAACCATTAACGAAGAAGAAGCGGCCATTGTAAGAGAAATATTTGCCTTGGCTCATGCAGGAGTGTCCTTAACTAACATTTCCCGAGTGATGATGGAGAGAGGATATCAAACAGCCAGAGGGTCTAATGAATGGGCCTATGCTACAGTGAAGATTATAGTGACCAATTATCGCTACACGGGAAACGTACTATTTAGGCGTTTCTTTAAGCCAAACTACCTCAGCGATTACAAGAAAAGAAATACAGGTGAGCGCACTCAATATTTAATCGAGAACCACCACCCACCAATTATTAGCCAGCAAATGTTTGATGAAGTTCAAAAGCGCATTGTAAAGCAAAAAAGCAAAGCGCCGGAAAGAGAAGCACCTCGGCCATTAGCAGGAAGGATATTTTGTGGCTTATGCCATTGTAGATGTTACCGAACCAATGATAAGAAAAGTCAATCATGGATATGCAAGCAAATCAAATCACATCCAGAAAAATGTGATGCGATTCCCATTCGAGAACATGAGATAAAAGAAATCATGCAAAGAGCGATGCGAGAGCGTTATGACTTTTCAGACCCAGATAAAATGAAAAGAGAGCTAAAGCGAACCAACGATGCAAACTTTGAATATCACCGCCTAAGCTTATTCTATGAACTGGAAGCAGCCAGAGAAAGAGAACGGTATGGACCTCCTAATGATAGTGCAACCAAAGAAAAGCGAAGGCTGGAACATGAGATTCTGAAAAAAGAAGTTTTCTGGGAGCAAGTAGAGGAAGATAAAAAGTATCGAGATCAGGCGCTTACGAGCTTAGAGAAAGCATTAACCGATGAAGATTTAACCTTTGAGTTTATGCGAGCTTTCATCCTACGCATAGAGGTCTATCCTTCCTTTGACTTTCTGATAACCTGGTTTGACGGAACAGAAAGTAAACTTAAAGAAAGCAAATACTGCGGGAAAGGTCGGAAAAGGAAACCATCGGAGGATATGAAGATGTTGATATCAGCCAATGCAGAGGCCATGAAACCTGAGGGGATCGACAATAACGATCCCCTTTCTATCAAAGCCGTTCCTATTAATAATCACTCTAACAATAATCACACCATCAACACCGAAGTGACTCCAATCGAAGAGCACTCCAGGCCAAAAAGTATTGAAATCCTAAATGAACCGCAAAGCAGCAAAAGCAAAAAGCGTGTTTGCTGTTATGTGCGGGTATCCTCAGGCGAAGAAGACCAACTAGCAAGCTATCGGTTTCAGATAGCCTATTACACCCACACAATTCACAAGAATCCTCAGTATGAATTTGCCGGCGTTTATGCAGACGAAGCAATAACGGGGACATCAACAGAAAAAAGAACAAACTTTAACAAAATGATAGCCGACTGCGTAGCCGGAAAAATAGACCTAATCATAACCAAATCGATTTCTAGATTTTCTCGTAATACCCTAGACGCACTTGAACATATTCGCATGCTCAAAGGACTTCCCAAGCCTGTGCATATCTTGTTTGAAAAAGAGAACATCAACACAGAAGATGAAAAAAGTGAAATAATGCTAACCATATTAAGCACCTTGGCGCAAGAAGAAGCTAGAAATATTTCGGAGAACGTAAAATGGGGCTTCAGGAAGTTAGCCGAGCGAGGGATCGTGACAGTACCAGCCTATCTCTTTTATGGATTCGACTCTGATGAAAATGGGAACTGGATCATCAACGAAGAACAAGCGAAAGTGATTAGAAGGATTGTCGATGAATACCTAAAAGGCCAAAGCTATAGAGATATCGCCAAAGGTTTAACAGAAGATGGCATATTGAGCCCCGGTGGCAAGAAAGCATGGAACGTGACAACCATAAAGGATATTTTGCGTTCAGAGAAAAATGTGGGACATGTCACATTTCAAAAAACATTCGTTACTGATTACCTTTCATCAAAGCGTAAAAGAAATGAAGGAGAACTGCCGCAATACATTATCGAAAATCATCATACACCCATCATTGAACAGGAAGTATATGAAGCGGTTCAGCAGGAGATGGAACGGCGAAGAAATCATGAGAAAAAAGAAACGAGGCATAAAAGTGAATTCTCTAATATTCTTTACTGCGCTCACTGTGGAAGCCTAATGTGGCACTACCTTTCGAGTCCAAAAATGATAGATGGTAAACGAAAGAAGTACCATTACTGGAGATGTGCCGCAGCGTCGGGAGACGTATTTACGATAAAGTGTGAAGTAAGAAGTTACCGAGAAGAGATACTAAAACAAACCTTTATGATTATGCTAAAGGAAATGAAAGAAAACCCACAGCTAAGCCTTGAAGCAAAAGGAGCCATAAAAGAAATACAGCTCAATGAAGAAGAGCAAAAGCAGATGGATAAACTGCAGAATGACCAAAAAGAAAATTACGATGCGTTGTACAGAATCGTTGAAGAACTAGGCGATATAGATACCCAAAGCCCTGAGATACAGGAAAGGACAGATAAAATCATCACCCTTGAAAAAGAGCTAGAAGGATATAACGAAAGAATTGAAAAAGCGAAAGAAATGCAAAAGGAGCTAGATTGGTTACTGGCAGAGCTGAGCCAGCTCAAAAGAATCACAAAGAAGTCAAAATTTCGAGATGATATATTCCGGCGACTTATTCAACGCGGGGAAGTCTATGCAGACGGCCGCATTGTTTACGATCTTAGCTTGGGGATAAAGTGGACGGCCTATGGCGCTGATCAGAGAATGCCGAGAAGTAAGGATAGGAATAAGAAGTGAGGGGAAGGAAAAAAACCACCGAGTTAGCCTCTAGGGTTTAGATGGCTATTTGGTGGGTTTTTTCTGTATAATAGTATTAAGGTTATTAGGTACTCGATGTGTCAGAGAAAAATTAAGATGACTCGGTCCTGTAAGAACGGTAGCGGGGAAAGAAACACTGTTTTAATATGCCAAGAGGGAGGCAACTTCAGAAAAACCTATCAAACAGAAGGATTTCAGATGTTTTCCATAGAAAAAATAACCAAAGGAATATACACTATACATCAAGCTTAAATTAATTGAGGTGAGAGCGTTGAAGTGGCAAGAAGTGCGTTCATTGTATCCCAATCAATTTGTAAAATTACAAGTATTAAAGTCTCGGTTAGAAGGTACTCAGGAAATCATAGAGGATATGGCTGTAGTCGGTATGGTTCCAGATGCCAATGCAACTCGTGAATTGTTACAGTCAAAAGGCGAATATCTCGTGTATCACACCAGCCATGAGGAAATTGTCCTAAAGGTTCGTGGCGCCATTGGCTTGAGAGGAAAAGTAAGTTATGCAGATTAAGTATCGTGACGGTTTATTGTTTGTGTCAATAAAGCTTGTTTATCAAGGTAGGTCTAAAGTAATTGATAATATGGTTATCGATACAGGAGCCGCTAAAACACTTATTTCTCAAAATGCAGTCGATGATATCGATTTACGAGTAGAAAGCGGAGATCATATTGTCACATACTACGGCATTGGTGGTAAAGAACATGCATATACGAAGCAAGTTGACTCAATTCATATAGGCTCTTTGCAGTTAAAAGATCGTAAGCTAGATTTTAGTGGTATGGATTATGAAGGTATCGATGGCTTATTAGGGCTTGATGTTTTACTAGATGCTGGCTTTATCATAGATCTTAAAAAACTAGAGATGTATCGCTAAGGAGAAAAGCACATTTAATGGGAAAGGTGTCTCTGATGAGCAAAATTTATATTTGTTCTACGCACCGTGATACAAAGGCAAAAGTTATTCTTGAATTGCCTACAAGTGAAGAAGCAAAACAAGCCCTGCAACGAATTAAAAAAGAAAATCCAAAATTAAGTATCGGTGTTTATGGCTCAAGAGATTTAGCAACATTCAAACGAACACAACGGGCTTTAAAATCACCTACATTAGTTAAGTCAGTAGATGATTTCTTGGAAGCCATGAACGAAAAGGAAATGGAAACCGTTTAACCTAGAACCTCTATATTAGTGATCAAGTTGGTGACTAAGCCAGTGATCAAGCTAGTGACCAAGCTGATGAAAAAATGATGGACTAAAGAATTACTGGAGTTTTGTACTTACCCGTATGAAGCTTAAAATGGTTTTAGAAACAGAGGCATCTAAAAGTTTGGTCTGAACTTGGTTTGCGGGAGTGAGCGTATGAAACCCAAAAAACTTTCTCGGGATGAGATACTCAAATTTGAAAAAGCAGTGGACGATGGTGTTTATGTTGCTCCTTCAAAAATATCTGCTAAGCAAGAAATGGAAACGAAAAAGCTTATCGAAAAAATGAAAAATGCAAAAAACAGGCAAGATACCTAACCTAAGATATCTTGCGTGAACTGAACCCACTAAGGTCATGAGGACCAGGGTGGGTCTTTTCGTTTTCAGGGAGGCTCTTTTGTGCTCCCAAAAATAAGTTCCTCTAACGAAGCTCATCACCTTAACCGGTGGTGGGCTTTTATTTTTTTATCTACGAAGCATACTCATGCAAAATTATTTCTCGCGGAAAAAAGGCCAGAACACTACTACATCTAGCAACCTAAAACCCAGCTCGATACTATATCTAGATTTTTTATCTAAATCGGATCATGGGGCTCGGCCTTAACTAACAAAACAATAACCATCGATTACTTATCCCACAAACGAATCCGGAATGACGGAAGGGAACAACAATATTTCATTAAAGAACATCACCCCGCCATCATTTCAGAAGAAGATTGGAACGCCGTTCAGCAGGAGCTAAAACGAAGAAACGACATGCTCAGAAACCCCGATGGAAAATATGCACAAAACTACTCCAACAGGTCATGCTTTTCCAACATACTCTACTGCGCCGAGTGCGGCCACCCCATCGTAAGAAGGCGAATGAGCTCACAGAAAAATGGAGAGAAGTACCTCTTCACCGCCTGGCACTGCCGAACGAAAACGCACCCCCAAAAATACAAAGAGGACTGCAAAGCAAGGTACGTCTGGGAATCTGCTCTGGAAAGTGAGTTTATGACCTTGCTAAGCGACTTAAAAGCAGGAAAGGCTGAATTGCTCCAGGATGCTCAGCAAGTCATTGATGAACACGATCTCAGCCCAACAGAAAAAGAGCGCCAATTAAGTCTTGAAGCACAGATTAAGCAAATCAATGAGCAAATACAAAAGCTAACAGAACAAAGCAACTCTTCTCTTGCCAACATCTATGAAGCTTCGATCAACCATCTATACTACGAACAAGAGCTACTACAAGCCGAGTACGATGAACTCGATGAGAGGCGACAAACAAGCAAAGATATGGAGCGGCACTTGGAAACATTACTTTCCTATTTAAATAGCTTCGAAGAACGAGAAAGCTTCGAAGAAGAACAAGAACAAGAACAAGAAGAACCAGCCTTCCAAGAAGAAATCTTCCGACAGGTCGTGCAAAAAGGCACCATCAACAAAGACCTGAAAGTGACCATTGAATTCAAATGCGGCATTACCCGAAGCTTTATAGCTAACCGGAAAAAATAAAATAAAGAACCCCCTTGAACTTCTAGCAAGATTGAGTGATAGATAACGTACCTCCCCAGTACCAACAGGTGAGGAAAGATCGCCAATCTTGAATAGAAGAGGAGGGGGTTTTTCTTTGTCCGAGGACATTCTAAAAAACCATGAGTGGAAGGAAGTTCTCTGGAAACCATTAGCCCAGGAAAAAGCAAGCCTACTAGGAACAGAGCAAAAGGTCATCCGAGTCGCCGCTTACGCTAGAACAAGCAAAAAAATCAGCGTGCAATTGCAGTCCTTAGAAATTCAAATTGACTACTTCACAAGGTTTGTTCAAAAGAAGCCACATTTTAAGCTCGTTTCAATTTATTACGATGAAGGTGTCTCTGGAACCAAAATGGACAACCGCTTAGGCATGACCCGCTTGTTGCGCCATTGTCGAGAAGGAAAAATTGATTACATTGTCACCAAAAGTATATCCAGATTTTCACGGAACGTAAAAGAGCTTATGGAAGTGGTGAAAGAATTACAAAAGCTCAATGTGGGTTTGTATTTTCAAAAAGAAAACCTCGACACTTCAAAAGAGTACAACGAATTTTTACTGGCTACCTATGCCGCCCTTGCTCAAAACGAAGTAGAAACCTTAGGAAAAAACGTCAGTTGGGGCTATGAGCAAAGAACCTTACGAGGCGTGCCTAAGTTTGAGCGGATTCTCGGGTATCATGTTCACCACTATCAAAAAAAGCCCCACATCACCGTTGACGAAGAAGAAGCAATGTACGTTAAAAAAGTCTATCAATTATACCTAGAAGGAAAAAACTACAATGAAATCGCCCAATATTTGATGCTACAAAAAGTGATCAGCTCAAGAGGAAGCGCTGTTTGGGACGGAACAACGGTCAAAAAAATTCTAACCAATGTGACCTATACGGGAAATCGACTTGCCACATTTAAGTCCAATGATCTTCTAAACAAAGGCAAAGCAACAGAGAGACAGAGCTATTACATTGAGAACAACCATCAAGCCATTATTGACCTGGCCACCTTTGAAGAAGTGCAAAAGCGTATCCAAGCGACAGAGTACAAAAAGAATATGAAAAAAGCAGAGTTTCGCTCCTTATCCAGTCGCATCCTCTGCGGGTTATGCGGATGTAATTATCAGTTCTTAACGGACTACGCCACCCCTTGTTGGCGCTGCAGAAAAAGTAAACTTGGCATGGAAATATGCTCTCTTCTTACAGGCTCTATGAATCAGAACTTAAAGAAGCCTTTAAGAAGCGATTTGATAATCAGACACAAAGCAAAAACAGAACAGAGTTTAATCGGCTCATGCAAAAGTGCAAAGAAGGAAAAATAGATCTCATTTTGACCAAATCCATATCAAGGTTCAGCAGAAATACGGTCGACGCCCTTTCTTGGGTAAGAATGCTAAAGTCACTGGACCCGCCGGTACATATACACTTTGAACGGGAAAACATCAACACAGCCGATGAAGACAGTGAATTGATGCTAACAATTCTTAGCAGTATGGCCCAAGAAGAAGCGGTCAGCTTAGGGAGCAGTAGCCAATGGGCAAAGCAAAAGCTAGCCGAACAAGGCATTGTCAATGTGAGCCGAGTCCCTTATGGATACGACCTTGATGAAGAGAAAAAATGGGTTATCAACCCTGAACAAGCCGCCGTGGTTAGAAGAATCTTTCAATCTTACCTAAACAGCAAGAGCAGCAGAACAATTGCCCGAGAGTTAAGCGAAGAGAAGATCGAATCGGCCAGCGGAAATAACTACTGGCATCAAAACAGTGTCGATTGCATCTTGCAGTCTATCTTTTATAAAGGCTGTTACTTATACCAAAAGACCTATTCGCAAGATGCAATCACGCAAAAAAGATTGGTTAACAAAGGGGAGCTTCCCCAGTATTACATCGAAGACCATCATCCAGCCATTATCACACAAGAAGTTTGGGATGCCACTCAAGAACTGAGAGAATCCAAAAAAATAAAAATAAAGATCATGCCAGAAGAAAGAAGGGAGCCACAAAACTTTCATAAAATATTTAGGTGCGGTCAATGCGGAGGAATCCTGAGTCATCATTTGCAGTACAACTACCAAGATCCGAAGAAAGGTGCAAAGCACTACTGGAGATGCATTGTCAGTAGAGGGAAAAACTACTCCGCCAAGTGCAGTGCGCAGAGCTTTCGCCAAGAGTATCTAGAGCATAACTTTATGACCGCATTGCTGGAAATGAGAGCAAATGAACGATTTCAGATAGAGGCAGAAGCTGTAGCAACCAAGACAGACTTAACAAGTGAAGAGCTTGCTGAAGTGAAAGCGATCGAAGCAAAGATGGAGCAACTCAACCAGGAACTATATGAGGCCGTAGACGAGGAGCTAAACAAAGCAGGCCAAGATACCAAAAAGGTCGAAGCGTTAACAGACCATATCGTAAAATGCAAAAATCAGCTAGATGAGTATGAAGAGTGAAAAGAAAAGGCTGAAAAGTATCGAGCTGAATCAAAGTGGCTCATGAAAGAATTAGAGGGCTTGGATGAGTTTGATCCACTCAAGCACCGAGTGGACTTCCGAGGAGATATCTTCGAGCGCCTTGTTGAAAGTGGCGTTGTTCATCCCGACGGCCGGATTGTCTATACACTAAGCACAGGAGTCAAGTGGGAGTGTTATCTTGAAGAGAAGCGATCCTATAAGTTGAAGGTGAAAGGGCAGAGGAAGGAAAGGGTTCTTAAGAAAAAGTGAATCAATAGAGAAAGCCCACTAAGTTAGCGTCTAGGATTTAGATAGCTACTTGGTGGACTTTTTGTTGCGTTATTATCGAGTTGCTGGAAGAGATTCAAAGTTTACTTGATGTTGCGACAAAAAGAGCATTATAAAGTGTCCAAAATCAATTTCCCTAAGTTCTTTTGTTGCCGTCCATTCATAATATTGTATATTAGAAAGAAAATTGTAAAAAGAATCATTTGATAAGAGCTCTACTGCAAGCAAATTTTTAGCTTCAACGCTTTTAGACATGAGTGAATTTTTGTTTTGAATAATTGTACGAATAACTCCTAATATCAAGTCAGTTAGTTCTAAACCTATTTCTTGTCCTTTTGAAACCAATTCACACTTTTTGATCCAAAAGCGTTCTCCTCTGTATAAAGACTGTATATTTAACTGTTCAACAATACTTTTGGAGAGCTCGGTTTTTTCATATTCTGAAGCTTTTTCAACAATAACATCTACGTTAAGGTAATTTTCATGGCCAAAATTTCTTAATAAACCATAGAGAATTCTTTCTGGTAATTTACTATAGACCATTTTTGGAATCATTTGAATTGAGCTTGTAGGTCTGACTTCAGTAGGTAGGTGGTAGTTGATTACGTTGAATCTAAAAAGATTCGAGTAATTCATTACAATAGAAAAAAGACGGACAATTCTTTCTCTGTCGTAGGCATTGCCGCTATATTTATTCCAATGTAGTTTCAATTCATTACTACGTAATTTTTCATTGTAATCCTGAAAAGCTTTGTTATTATAGATAGCGTGTGGAATAAGAAAGCCACCCATCAAAGTAGGTTTATCCTTGCGCTTACCACTTTCATCGAAAAAAACAAGCATTTTGCTTTCTACCATTTGACCATACCTCCTATTTCAGAGCCCAGATTGACAAACGTAAAGAAAAGTAGTAAAATTCACCTGAAGGACAGAAATCTCTCATTCCGTGGATTGCGAGAACTGTCTGAACAAAGAGACTCGTTCCGTGGGACGCCAATCTTTGTTTTATTTTTCGACAAGAAAAGGGTATTTCCTTGGTATAAATTTTCGACTCGCCGTAAATGGTGAGTTTTTTCTTTTTAAACAGGTTAAGACATCCATAAGAGCCATGGGGGCTTTTCGTTGGACACGCAAATACGCAAGTATCCCTCGGATTTCTCTTGATATAGACCTGCTCTAGAGCGATACTCTTACTACCAAAATGAATGGGTTCGGGAGGGGAGAATGATGATGGCCGGCAAGAAGGAAAGAAAACAACTGTCACCAAGTCTCTCTCTCAAGAATCTGTTCAGCCCTGTGCCGATGTAAAGTCAGCACAGGGTTTTTCTTTTGCTTTAAATTAGGAAGGGAGTGTCCAAGATGGGTATTGGAAGAGTGAAAACATTCATCGATGTGATTGAATTGGCCCCGCTCAAAAGCGGCCAGGGAGTAACCGATCACATTGTAGCCAGCATGGGGGCGTATCGAGAGGAGCTGCATGCTTTATCAGAAGAGGGGAGAACATCTTTTCAGCTCCGACAAATACCTGGAGTTGAGGTTAAGGAGAACATGGTTTTGGTTTGCGACACCGGTAGATACAGGATCACCGAGATTAAGCAAAAGGAAGATATGTATCTAGAAGCTTTGGTTGAAAGAGATTGAACTTAATAGGAATATGAATTGCGATAGTTAATTAACCATGTTTTTACCGCCCCTGGAAAAACGCATGCTCCAGAACGAAATGGTCTTTAAAACAAAAATACGAGATGGTGCAGGCACCTTCTCGCTAAAAACTCATATGAGCTTTTGTTCCTCGTACTCATTTGAACTCGACCATTTATTAGCCGCATATCGAGTGGCGACAAACATTGGTACATATCTTATGACTAGACCTTATAGCAACTCTGGGAAATGTAAAGGCTGGATTTATGGTGAAATCACCAGATAAACAAAAAACACGATCAGCGCCCATAAAGGTACGCTGATTAGCGTACCAATAATTAAGCCTTTAAAAAAGTTGATTCCTTCCAATTCAAAAACCCCTTCTATGCTCTTAAGTTTAGTTTGGCAAAAAACATGCTTCCCTAAACGAAAGAAGAAGGGGTAGAGGAAGAGACACATAAACCAAATCGGTTTTTCAAAAGGTTAAACCGAAAACCACATGTTTTTCAAGGCTCCCACGGCGACCTCTAGTGTCTTGGACACTTCTTGAAGTGACCAAAGGTTATAGAACTTCCCTGCATATTGGACAAGCTATGGAAAGTAGGGGCGTCGAAGAGGTTGGTTTGTACTTATTTTGAGGAGTGATCGTATGAAACCCAAAAAATTTTCTCGGGATGAAATAATCAAGTTGGAAAGAGCAGTGGACGATGGTGTTTATGTTGCTCCTTTAAAAATATCTGATAAGCAAGAAATGGAAACGAAAAAGCTTATCGAAAAAATGAAAAATGCAAAAAACAGGCAAGATACCTAGCCTAAGATATCTTGCGTGAACTGAACCCACTAAGGTCATTAAGCCACTAAGGTGGGTCTTTTTATTTTTGGAAGGATCTTTTGTGCTCTCAAAATATCGAAACAAAATTCCTCTAATGAAGAACTCGTCACCTAGCCGGTGGGGAGCTTTTTTGCTCTTTTAATCTACGAAACATATTGATAAAAGTAATCGTTTGATCAAAAAAACACCAAAACAACACTACATCTAGTGATTTGGCGCGCCAGCTCGATACTATATCTGGATTTTTTATCTAACTCGGATCATGGGGGCACAAAATGGTCCATAATGAAGAGATTCCAACGAGGCAACGCCCATATCCCAACAACCTACTTTCTAGGCTACGACACCGATGAAAATGGCAACCTTGTCATCAACGAAGAGGAAGCGGCCGTCATCCGAGGAATCTACTCCGAATGTCTCGCCGGCCAAAGGAACAGCCTTGATTGCCAAAGGCTTAATGCGAGACGGCATCTTAACAGCCAGAGGCAATAAAAAATGGACGCCCGATGCGGTTTATAAGATCTAGACGAATGAGAAATTTACAGGAGAAGCGCTTTGATAACCAGACCTTGAAAGATATCTTCTACCCAATGAAACGACATCATGAACAAGATCAGTACGAACAGCGAGGTTTTTACCGGATACCAAAGCTTAACCGAAAGAAATGTTGCCCATTGTGGACAAGCCTACTCTTCAATACGTAATCGAGGAAGCCGTCGAGTCTGGATGTGAAGATGGAAAACAAACAAGCTTGCCGTGAGCTTGTTGCACTATTAAGCATTATATGCGATAATTTCAAAGGCTAGGGTTTTTTTCTAGTCTTTTTATCCACTTATTTTCTTTCATTGTTAACGAACTAATATGAAGTAACTATTAACTACAATCGTAGACAGAAAGAGTGATATCGTGTCATCAGAGGAAAAGCGTCCTACATATACGGAAGTGCCTGTGCCGCCTCAGTATCAATTGGCTCACCATGATGATGAGATTAGCTTAATTGAGCTATGGGATACTCTTGTAAAGCGTAAGTTAATTATCATAGGCTCTTTTATTACTGTTCTTCTTCTATCGATTCTCTACACTTTCTCCATTACTCCAGTTTACGAGAGTCGTGCTGTTTTGCAGGTAGGTCAAACAGTGAGAGGGCAGACGATTGAAGATCCTGCTATTTTGGTGCAACGGTTAAAAGAGGAGTACCGCGTAGGCGATTCTAGTGAGGGCTCTAGACCAATGCCTCGACTTCGTAATATTGAGCAGGATCGAAACATAAAAAATCTAATTGTTTTTACGGCTGAAGGCTATAGTAGTGAAGAAGCACAGGCAGTACTTAATAATGTGATTGATAAGATTAAAGAAGAACATACCTTAAAGTTTGATGAAGAAAAAGAGTACACAGAACTGCGTCTTACCTCACTTAATGAGCAGTTTGAGCGTCTTGATGCTCGAATTATATCTTATGAAGAACGTATTAGTTCTTTACCTGATCGGGATGGTGCTTTAGCGGCTCTTTTAGTACTAGAAAAAGCAAAGCTTTCTGAAGTTCGTTCAACCTATGAGCGGCAAGTGATGGATTTAGAACTTGCTATGTCTGATAATAATATTAATCCTACAACACTTTTGCGGGAGCCTACCTTAACGATAAGCCCTGTTAAGCCTAACAATAAGCTTAATGTAGCTTTAGGAGCTGTGGTAGGCGCAATGGTTGGTGTTTTCGGCGCTTTTGCTATTGAATTTATTTCAAATGCTCGGCGGGAAAGACAAAGTGGAAAGACTATGGGTGCTTAAGAGTAAGCGTCAAAGGGAAGGCCGGGGGGACGCTTCGCTTGCCACATCAGGTAAACGACCATCTTAGGCGTGCAATGACCCCGCAAAAACTCAGACACAATCATGAATATTCTGAAAACTTAGCAACAAGCAAAAAACCCTAACCGTGTCAAATAACTATTTGGCGCGGTTAGGGTTTTGTACTGCTAATTTTTCAAAGTTAGCAAAGACCAGTTCACATAGTTGCTGGTCAAAGGCTTTCATTTTCTTGAGGTCTCGAATGCTTTTCAATCATCTCTACAATTTCCCCGAAGTTGTACTTATGATTTACTACATCAACAACAAAATCGGCGGCATTATCAGAAGTCATTTTAAAATGATAGCCATTGTAACATGGGGCAATCAAGGTCCTGTCCCAAAATGGGGTCTGACCCCGCGAAAACTCAAACACAATGGTGAATATTCTGAAAAATCCTCAGGACCATTTTTTTATCCATATCCTGATTTTTGTATGGCAGAATAAGTATCTCTACTTTTTTGCTCTTTTTATCTAACTCAGATCATGGGGCATAAAATGGGGTTTTAGGAAACTAGCCGAGCGAGGTATCGTGCTTCGAACAAAGATAATCCTGGATTAATCATTCGAGACAATCAAAATCCAAACTAGTGAAAAATTTTTCTAAAACCACTTCAATTATAAAAATTTAGTGGTAAAATTAAGTTGCCAGTATAAAATTGGAAGAAAAAAGGAGGGATCACCTATGGCCTTGCACAGACGAAAGGCCCACAAAGTTCTGGCGCTATTGCTCATCTTCGCTATGCTTATCACTCTCATGCCCTTCAGTGCAATAGCGGCGACACCAGCGACAGCAGGCGATTTATCCACCCATTGGGCCAAAGAAACTGTTCAAAAATGGCTTGAACAGGGACTAGCAAGTGGCTACCCAGACGGCACATTCCGACCCGATCATCCCATTACGCGGGCTGAATTCATGGCCTTGACCAACAATGCTTTTGGTTTTACAGAACAGCAGGAACAACATTCCATATCATTCAAAGACGTTCCAGCAGGTAGCTGGTATGAGCCTGTCATTGCAAAAGCAAAAACAGCAGGTTACATATTAGGATATCCTGATGGGACAATGAAACCGGATGAACCGATCTCTCGTCAAGAAGTGGCAGTCATCATTGCAAAGCTCAAAAAGCTTAACCCCAAAGATAAAACCTCAGTTCACTTAACAGACGCTGAACAATTCTCCGATTGGAGCAGAGGATTCATCTTCGCTATAGTTGATGCTGGGTATATGAAAGGATACCCCGATAGCTCATTCAAAGCGAATAATCCGATCAAAAGAGCAGAAGCTCTCGTTGCACTCGATCAAGTGTTGGAAACAGTCCCAGACACCAACAAGCCAGTAATCACTGAATATGATCAAGCAGGTACATATGGCCCAGAAGCAGGAAACAAGATTATCGAAGGTGACGTTGTCATCAAAGCAGATGGCGTGATCCTACAAAACACAACCGTAAAAGGTGACTTAACAATAGCAGAGCAAGTGGGACAGGGAACTGTCACCCTCAACCAAGTAACTGTAGAAGGAAACACTTACATTCGTGGCGGTGGACCAGACAGCATTATCATTGATGGTGGCAATTACAAAAAAATCATCATTGAAAAGGTAGACGGCAAAGTTCGCATCGTTGCTAAAGGCGTGCTTGGTGATGATGGCAATCCTGTTGACATAGTCATCTCTGAGGAAGCAGAAGGCAATGAAGTCATCCTCAGCGGTGAATTTGATAATATTGAGATCGCCGCAAGTGACGTGGTTGTCACTACTCAAGGAGAGACAACCATCCAGACAATAACTGTCAATGAAAACTTATCTGATCTAAAATTGAACTTCAATGAAGGCTCCAAGGTGAGCAAGATTACTTTTAACTCACCTGCCGAAGTCAATGGCGCTGAGGGTATTCAGAGTGCTGATATCAAGGTAAACGGCGTCATACTCGACAAAGAGCCACAAGGTAGACAACTCTCTGAAGGTGTCACTGTCTCCATCGGACCTACTGGGTCAGCCGGTGCAGGAGGCGGCGGAAGCAGTGGAAGCAGTGGAAGCGGCGGAAGTGGCGGAAGTGGCGGAAGTGGCGGAAGCGGCGGTAGTGGTGGAAGCGGCGGAAGCGATGGAAACGGTGAAAGCGGCGGTGGCGATGGAAGTGGTGATGATAGTGACACCACTGATAGGACTCCCCCTGAATTTGCCTCATCTTATCCGAAAGCAGGATCTGTAAGCTCTAACTCAGCCAGTATACTCGTCAAAATCAATGAGTCTGGCACCGTCTATTACATTGTTTTAGCTAAAGAGTCGGCTACTCCCACAGCGGCACAAGTCAAAGCAGGAACGGATGGTTCGGGCGTCTCCTTGCCTACAAACTTGAAAGGCTCTGCCGCAATGACAGCCAACGTAGAAGTAACCATCTCGGTCACAAGCTTAGAGCCGGCAACTGAATATGACATCTATGTTGTCGCAGAAGATGACAGCCGAAACATTCAAGCATCTCCAGTGAAGTTATCTTTTACAACAGTGGTAATTCCTAACAACCCACCTGAAAGACCTTCCAACCCCACTCCAGCTAATGGGGAAGATGAAGTCAGTGTAACACCTACTCTAAGCTGGAACTGCATTGACCCCAATGGCGACAAACTTACTTATGACCTCTATTTGGGCACAGAACAGGGTTTGGTGGATCAACTTGACCATTCTGTCCAGGTCCGAACTGGATCAGAGGAAACCACTTTTACCCCTATGGGTAAATTGAAAAGCTTAACCACTTATTACTGGAAAGTCGTTGCCAAAGATGAAAAAGGTGCAGAAAGTTCAAGCCCCTTATGGAGCTTTACCACTGAACCAAAAGTATTCACCGACACTCAAGGCTACTTCAAGATTGAAAGCACTGATCAGGATAAAATCATCGAAGGTTTTGTTACTCACGCTCGTGGAGGCCCCGGTCTCCCAGAAGCTACACTGATTTACCCCAAGAACATCTTCGAGCAACCGGGTGATATTCTTGTCCGTAAAGAAGGTTTTTCCTCTGCCAGAATTCAAGGTGCTAGTTGGAAAAGCCTATCTGGCCTATACGGCAATAATAGAACAGTTGCCGACAGCGTCTATGACTATGTCTATGGAATAGGCCAACTGAATTACTTCTATGAAGTGCCTCTTCGTGATGAATTCAATCCTTCATGGAATAGCACTCCACCCTATATTCAACTAAGCGGTGTAGAGCCAGGTGATATCCTTTCAGGAGAAGTGACGGTACAACTGTCAGTTTACAGCGGCCCGAACTCCTCTGAAAAAGCCGATACATTCGTCTATTATGTCTACTTAGGCGGAGAGCAACGATTCCCCCGAGAAGGATTTAACACTGGAAGCTCAGAAGGCACAATCACCATTAATACGTCCCTATATCCTGACGGAGCGACCTATTTGAAAGTACTGGCTTATGATAGAAATGAAAACTCTGTTTTATATGTAATTCCCATCAATATAAATAACGGCGTAAATGATATGACCCTTCCCAATAATATGACAGTTCTTAACGCTATTTCATACACTCGAGGTGTCAATATCGGTTTCTATTCCCTCCCTGACGATGAAGCACAGGTGAATTCGAATAAAGAAAAAGAAGTATTGAGGACTGAACAAGGTACCATCTTGGATCTGCGTTCCATACCTAATGACCTATCTGTCTATAATGTAATAGTATGGGCAAGCGTCACCGGCGCAAAAGGATATAAGGTATATCGCAGTTTTGATGGTGTTAACTTTACACAAATCGGTACAGTGTGGCAAAGTAGATATGACGATTACAGTAGCCAACTGGAAATAGGTAAGAAAACTTATTATAAAGTGGTCCCGTACAACAGCTTTGGTGACAACGAAAGTGGTTCATTAACTCGTTTTGTGATCCCCTTACCGGCCATGAATGTGATCTTAGAGAGTCCAGCAAATGGAGAGAAAGATGTAGAGCTAAGGCCCAAATTCTCCTGGCATATTGATTCCTCCAGCGACAACTTTGAAGTATTCGAGCAGTATGGTTCTATTAGCTACAGTTCCTATTTTGAGATTTATAATTTGACTCAATGGAGACACCATTATTCTGATGTCATAGACGCTTTTGAATATCAATTGCCTTTGTCTTATGCCTTAGAACCTGGTAATGTCTACTCATGGGATATCACTGATGGATACGCCTTTGTCCTGTACAAACATGGATCAGATGGATATTCTTATGCAATGTCTACCTATGGTGGACTTAGTTATGGATCCCTTGAGGGTGAAAACATTTTTACTACAAAGTTTACCAATGAAGAAAATCCAAGTGACGCTCAACCTGCATATCTTGATTTTGGAACTGAATATGATAAGGAACACCTGTTGGTCAAAACCCACGATTTGACACATATAGATAAAATAATGCAGGGATATGGAAGTTCTGTTGTGAAGAAGTGGGATGTTATTGGTTGGGCAAAGGTAAAAGTGCCGGCAGGAAAGACGGTTGAATCCTTTGTTCACAGACTGCTCAAAGATCCCAATGTGATCATGGCCCAACCAGACTATCGCTTGGAAATACCTCAACCTCATGTGGTTGAACCCGACAATAAGCTCACAACAAAATCGCTAGAAGTCAGCTCTAGCCATACAGGTTCCACTGTGCAAAGAGAAAAACTATGGGGACTTGATAATATCCGTGCTGAAGAAGCTTGGCAAGAAACAACAGGGTCAGACAAGGTGATTTTAGCGATTATCGATACGGGCGTGCAAATAGACCATCCTGAGTTTGCGAAAAAGACTTTTATCGGTGCTTATGATGCTACCGGTGAAAATCTTTCAGACGTTGACTACAATGGACATGGTACACATGTAGCTGGTATCGCCGCTGATGACGGCAGGGATGGTCAAATTGCCGGGGTTGCTTGGGACTCACCCATTATGCCCGTCCGAGTGATGAATAGTATTGGTGAAATATGGACTTCCTACTTGATTGAGGGGACCAGCTACGTTACAAATTATGTTGAGACTAATCCAGAATACCGAGCCGTTATCAATATGAGCATCGGTGGTCGAGGATACAACTTTGCCTTCAAAGATGCCATCGATTATGCTTTGCAACAAGGTGTTGTTTTCGTCACGTCCAACGGCAACGACTACAAACGGGTGGCTAGTTATCCTAGTACCTATAACGGCGTAATTTCTGTAGCGGCATCCACGCCGACCAATGGGAAGGGCGATTTTTCAACAACTGGGTCATGGACATCGGTGGCCGCACCAGGGGTAGCCATCTATTCCACTATCAGCAATTCCGGATACGCCTATATGAATGGTACATCCATGGCATCTCCCTATGTGGCTGGAGCAGTAGCATTGCTCTTATCGAAGTATCCTGATTTGACGCCTCTGCAAGTGAAGAATCAGCTGGAGAAGACTGCTCAAGGCGAAGGCTTCACAGAGGAACTGGGTTACGGCGTTATCGACTTAAAAGCGATGCTAGAAGAGATTCAACCGAACGAATATGGAAGCTGGACCATTCGCACAAACCTGAATGAGCACTTGCATGGCACAGCCGTTCTTACTGTTTTCGATCAGGATGACAACATGGTCACTTATGGTTTAACAGGTGGGGAAGGCCATCATATCTTCCACTCACTAAAACCAGGTAACTACACTGCACAGATGACCTATTTTGACCCCTATCAACTTGAGTATATCTTCGAAGAAAAAGAAGCTACCATTCATCCAGGTCAAGCTCTGGTTACAGACATTCACATCCTAATCCCTGAGTCGGTCACTAGAGTAGATTTAGGCACCTGGCATTTTGATGGATCTGATTCGCAATACACTGTACCGATTACGATACTTGAAGATGGCATTTACGAAATTGAAACATCTTTCTACTTGGAAGAATGTGATACGGAGCTCTATCTATATAATGCTCAAGGTGAACTGATTGCTTACAACGATGATTATAATGGTGTCTACTCCTTTATTAGAACAAAGCTGACTGCCGGGGAATACACAATCGTAGTCGAAGAATACTGGGGAAATGATTTGTATAGCACATTAACTCTCCGAAAAATTACTTTAAATTACTAATACCGTTTATGAAGAAAGAGTCCTTTCAGTGCGCTTTGCACTGGAGGACTCTTTTTTTTGAAAAAGTTCCGCCTTCTTCATAAGCAGGAACTATTCTGTCTATGCAGAATATCTTCCACTAATGAAGAAAGGTGGTATTTTTCGTGAAAAAAATGAAACCACACACCTTAGTATCTCTTTGCCTATCCATGTCACTTTTTCTAACTGCCACTCTTTGTCCTTTAACTGCTAGTAATGCTTATGCTTCAGAAAATAGAGAAGCACGGGCTCACTGTTATCTTGGAGATAGCCAGATCAAGCAAAAGCGTTACGAACAAGCTGAACGGGCTTTTCGTGATGCCTTAAAAAGTGATAAGAATGCCCCTTGTGCTCATCACGGATTGGGGCAGGCTTTGTTAGGTTTAAAGCGTTATGAAGAAGCTGAAAAGTCTTTGCGTCAGGCTATTTCACTTGCTCCTAGAGAAGCACTTTATTACGAAACTTTAGGATATCTGCAATACAAAACAGAACGCTTTGAAGAGTCTCTTGATACTTATAGTAAAGCTGTTGCTTATGGTGGTGGACCTCGTGCCCATGCTGGTTACGGGCAAGTCTTGATAGACAAAGAAGAAGGAAGCAAAGCTGAAACCATTTTGCGTAAAAGCATTCTGCAAAATCCTTATGGAGTAGAACCTTATCTTGTTCTTGGCCAATATTATCGACAAGAGCAACGCCTTGACGATGCTGATGAGCTTTACAAATATGCTTTGCGCCATGGCTTGAACGTACCTGAGATCCGCAAAGGGTTAGGGTTAATTTTTCTTGACCGAAATGAATACGATCTTGCTTTCTGGGAGTTTCATCAAGCTCAGACTATGAATCCGAATGATCCTGAAGCGGCTATGCTCTTAGGAAAGCTTTATGAGAAACAGAAAAAATACGTTGACGCCGCTCGATACTATATGGAGGCTGTTGCTAAGACTGCACCTGAAGACAGAGCTATGTCATACTTGAAGCTAGGTCGATCTCTTGCAGGTAATAAAGAAAATTCTCTAGCCTTACAATTTTTCCAAAAAGGTTCAGAGTTAAAGCCTCAATGGCCTGAGCCGCTTCTAGAAATTGCCTATATCTACGGTAAACAAAAAGCCTGGAGTGATGCAGAAAAAGCTTTGCAAAAGGCGCTAACTTTAGTACCTCAGAACTCTGCGCAGTTAGAAGAATTAACAAAAGCAGGCTTAGAAGTGTCTGATGAAGCTTTTTATAAATATGCTCTTGCCTTACTATATTTTGATCAAAAGCGTTATGATGAAGCGATTGAGCCTTTAGAGCAAGCTATAGCTAGAAAGCCTCAAAATGCTGAGTTCTTAACAGCTCTTGGCCATGTTTATTATGAAAAGAGACATACTTATCGCGCAGAAGAATATTACCTCAAAGCTTTACAGGCAAAAAGTAACTACAAAAGTGCGCTCTTAGGGTTAGCTCAAGTGCAACGTGATGAGGGGCGCTATGAAGAAGCTAGAGATACTTTTTGGAGAGTTCATCAGCTAGACTCTAACAGTGTTGATGGCCTTGTAGGTTTAGGTGATGTAAACTTTTTGCAAAATCGTATGAGTGAAGCAAGACGTTACTACGATTTAGCAATGGTACAAAATCAAAGCGATCCACGTGCTCATATGGGACTTGGCTTTATACTGCAAAAACAAGGTGAAGCTACGCAAGCTGAACAAAAGTTCAAATATGCGAAAAGGCTTGATCCAGATGTAGTTTCTTTGCTTGATCGAGTTAAATTACCACAAGCTCATATGGCTTTGCGACCAGCAGAAGGGCCAGCGCCTCTGGCTGTAACCCTTGATGGTCGTTCTTCTACCGATAGTGCCAAAGAAAAAGATGGACTTACCTCTTATGCTTGGTATGTAGATGGGCAAAAGATTGGAGATGGATCGCAAGTACGCTATACTTTTGAACAGCCTGGAATCTATGAGCTTTCTTTGATTGTAGAAGAAGCTAGTGGAGCTAAAAGTAAGGCGACGCAAAAGGTAACTGTAGGTAGTGGAATTGCTTTAACTTATCAAGGGCAGGCTGTGAAAATTGATCCTGCTTATGGGCAAATGCGCTTAGAGCAAAATCGAGTGCTCGTTCCTATGCGTTTTATATTTGAGCTATTGGGAGCTGAACTAAGCTGGGATGAGCAAAGTCGTCAAGCAACAGCGGTGAAAGAGAGTCGTGTTGTGCAATTAGCAGTCGGTTCTACTACCGTTTCTGTAAACGGTGAAAGTCGTCAAATTGATGTACCAGCTCAAATCGATGCTCAAAGTGGTCGTTTGTTAATCCCTCTTCGTTTTGTTGCCGAAGGACTAGGTGCTAAGGTGAATTATGATGCTACTTCTGGTACAGTGCATATTGAATAGAAAAGGAAAATGTAACCTTTGCACAGTGCGAAAAGGTTTAGTACAATAGAGGCTGTGCACGAAAAAAGCATTATTTTATAGTTTTTTTGTAGTGAGGAAAGGAATGACATTAGAGATGATGAAAAGCAAAGCAGGCAAAATGGCTGGAATGCTTGTTGTCGCCACCATTACTGTTTCTTTGCTAGCCGGCTGTGGTAAGTCTTCCCAAAATGAAGTTGCCACCGTTACTATTCCTGCAGAACAAATTAATACCTTGTCGAAGCAGGAATCTTATACGGTAGAACCTTTTAAAGTGACTGTAGGCGGTTACAATGCTGAAACAAAAAGTACTCCTTTTGAAATTATTAATGCTACCGATGATGTTATTTCTGATGTAGCAATTGTTGTTCTCAGTAATGATCCTTCCATCAAATTAACTACCGATGATGATTCTATCGGTCTAACTGAAGATGGTCTGGGAGCTGTCGTTGGTTACCTTGGCCCTAAGCGTAATCGTATACTTGCAGTAGAGAATGTACCAAAAGATCAATTTGAGCTTTATCTTTTCTATGGAGAAGATAAGACACAATTGCGTATTTACCCTGAGTAAATCATAAAAAAAGTTAGTAGCATCAATGACCATGCCCGTGCAGGATAGACCTGTCACGGGCATCTCTTTAATAAGGATGGTGTTTTAGGTGTTTTTTTATGGAAAAGGTTCTTTTGTAGTAGCAATTTCTTGTTTCTTTCTTTTTTCTTCTATGTTCATACAACCTATTCTCATACAACCTATCTGGGCGGAAGAAGCAAAAGTAGTAACTAGTGACTTTGCTTCTTCCTATGGAGATATACCTGTTGTCTATATTGGTCACAATCAACAGCAAGCTCGTGATATCACACTTACAGAAGTAGTACCGGAATCGTTAATGGCTCGTGAAAGTCACAATGAACTTCGTCTTTACTTACCTTTAGGTATATCTTTTGAGGAGATACCGAGCTTCAAAATTGTTGAAGGTGATGCTCTGATTTCTGCAGGCTCTGTTACTACTCGTTACGATAGGACTGGTTTTCATTATGCTTCTGCAACAATAGTATCTTCATCGAGTAGTCCTACAAGAATTCTCATTTCCAATATAAATCTACGAGTTAGTCGTTCTGTTCCTTCTGGTGATGTAGTTGTTAAGATAAAAGGTACTGCTCTTAATGAGACAACTGGTTTTGCCAATGATACAGTAGAAGAAGTCGTTATTGCTTCGGCACAATTACCTGATAAGTGGGCCTTTTCTCCTTACTTAGGAGACAGACAGTCGGAGAAAGAATATCTCTTTCCTACATATAGTCGACCTGAAGTGCTTCATTTTACGGTAGGTGAAGAGACTTACTGGGTAGAGGATGAGCAAAGAGAAATGGACGTAGTTCCTTATATAGAAGGTGAACATCTCTATCTACCTTTGCGATTTCTCTTAGAAGGAATAGGCTTGTCCGATGAAGATATTCTTTGGGATGGCAACAGTGAGACATTGACTATTTTTTCTGGTCTTACTTTTATACAACTTACTGTAGGTGATAGTAGTTTGCGACAAAATGGTCTTGTTGTAGATACTATGGAAGCTCCTTTAGTATTAAGTGAATCAGGCCGTTTAATGGTCCCTCTTCGAGCTGTTGCAGAGAGGCTGGGCTACGAAGTAAGCTGGGATGGAGGAACAGGGCAAGCCCATCTTCGAAAGGGAAAATGATAAAGGGAGGCATCAACATGGGATTGACCCTGTTGATGCCTCCGCTTTTTTTAATTATGAACTTAATATAGAGAGGTAAAGTAGGTTACGCTGATTATGACAGATTAAGGCAGATCTTTCAAAAGACTTTGCTGGAGATTGGATGCATAGTAGTTACGAATCTTGGCAAAAGCGTCCTGATAAACTTGGGCTTGAGCCATCATTTTATCAAGTGCAACACGATTGGCTTCAGGCTGGAAGTTTTCAGGTGAGCCGTTGCCTTGACTAGTGCGATCATAACGTGTAGTAAAGCCATAGGCAGAATCTTGTCTTGTGTAAACAGTGCCTATAGTAGCATCAGTATTTACGTTTTGAGTCTTCTGCCATTCATTGTTAGGGATAAAAGTTTGCCAAACTAGTTCTCCACCAGCTCCGTAGTCATAACGCATGATATTTCCGCAAGATAATGCTTTAAATTCACTCGCATGAACGTCTGTACTACGAGAACCTTTGTCTGAAGGTGCTGTTAATTTGTAGCGCTCATGACCTGTATCGGGGAGAAGTTGAGGGTTAAGGAGGCTCTGGCGATAAGCGTTATCGGCACTCCAGTTTTCGCGCTTCCAGGGATCTGCTGGTGCTGTAGCTTGGTGCATGTGGCCTTGTTTTCCTTGTTCTATCGTTTTTTCGTTTAGTACTTGTGAGAAGCTTGGTGAATTATTAGTACCTACATCTGTAGATGTAGCAGATGAGTGCATAGTAGCGGAAGTAGTATAGGAATTAGAAGAAGCAGAAGAAGTAGTAGACGTTGTAGAAGTTGATTCTGAGGAAATATTTTTATGTAAAGTTACCAATGACACAGAAACACCACCTTAAAGTGAAGTTCTAATTATATTGTCTTTGTCTTTTCTTATATTATCTCTTGTATTACTAGAATCGTAAACCCCCTTTTTTTGGATTATTTATGATTATGCCAAAGAAGGATAAGCTTTAGCGAAAAAATGAAAAAACAACTACTTTCGACATCTTTTGACATTAAATTCTTTTAGCTTGTCGTATAATCCATTAGTGAGTAACATATTGGATCTCTATGGATCTCTATGATGGTGTTGTATTTTACTAAGGGAGGGGTGCGTTTTTGTAGATATATACATTGTGCTCAGTTGAGATACTAAAAAATTTAATCCCCGATTAAACTAATGACCTCGGGCTTCGTGCACCTGAAGTAGGCGAGATAATAGAAAGGAAGAGTTTAACGAGAATGTCTTATTGTTCGATGAAACGAAATAGGGCTAGGAAGAGCATTTCTTTTTTTCTTGTTTTTGTATTGATTTTTACTTTGTTTGTACCTATTGGAGCAGTTGCGGCAGAAGAAAACAATGAATTATTATTACCAGCTTCTAATGATGTAAAGAATAGCACATCTCTCTTTAGTGATCTGACAGAAGATGAGCGTTATAGTCTTTTTGTTAACTATCTTTACCATCGTGGCCTGTTAAATGGTTTCCCAGATGGGACTTTTCGACCTGAGGAAGGTTTTACAAGAGCTCAAGCCGCCCATATTATTGCAAGATCAGCAGGTTTACCTCTCATATCTTCTGCAAGCCTTCCTTTTTCTGATCTTTACGCTGACCATTGGGCTTATTCAGCTATTGCAACGGCTTATGAGCATGGTTTACTCCAAGGGTTTGAAGACGGTACTTTTCGTCCTGACGATCCGCTAACTCGTGCGCAGGCGCTGGCTCTGATCCTTAGATTGGAAGAAGAAAGCTATATAGAAGATGAAGATCTTCCTAGTCTACTATATAATGATATCTCCCCAGAACATTGGGCTAAAAAGGATCTAGCCATTGCTTTAGAAGCAGGACTTTTGCGTAAGCCCCATAAAGATGAAGGCTTAGAGCCCGAAAAGCCTTTTAGTCGCATAGAGTTGAGTCGCGCTTTATCTATGGTAATGACAAAAGGACCAACCGTATCTACTGCTCCACTTGCACTTACTCTGGAAGTGACAGAGGGGACAGCAAAAATTGTTAGAGCAAATGGGGTAAGCCAAGAGACATCTGGAAAAGCAACCTTGCGCTTTGGCGATACTATACATATGGATGGCCGTGGTGAGATCAATTTTGATGATGGATCTGGCCTATTATTATTGCCTGGTAGTGTACTTGTCCTTAAAGAAGGCAAAGGGCGTTCTTATATTAAGCAAAATGGAGAGCCTGGGACGGCTGTAGAATGGTTACATATTGAAGTTCCACAGGGCTCTGTATTCGGTGTTATTGCTTCTTATTACTTCCTTGAGCAACTTTATCCTAGCCTAGGTTCTAGTGATTTAGCTAAGTTGACTCAAGAAAAAATGGCTCAAGAAAAACCTTTTCACGCTGTTCTCTCTCAAACAGTTTCTGCAGATGCTGTGGCTAAAAGCTCAGTGGAATTAGTTGGTGATTTTGCAGGTCAAGAAATTGAGCTTACGTTAATTGCAGAAAACATAGGTTCGCAAGTGCTTGATGAAGTAACTTCAGCTCAAGATAGATTGCGTTCTGGAGATGAAAACAACAAAGCATCTTGGTGGCAAAAGCTTAAGCAGAAGAGGACGCGAGTTCAAGTAGATACGCCTTGGAGTGTAGCCGCTGTTCAAGGAACTTGGTGGCAAACAGCTATTGATTCAGTAGATTCTGGAACAGTTAGCGTTCTATATGGGGAAGTCTTGCTTTCATCGAACCGTGGAGTTGACGTTATTTATTCTGAACAGGAAGTTAATAAACAAGAAGCCCAGTCTCCCCTTGCACCAGCTCCTTTTTCTGATGAAACATTATTAGCTTGGGATGGTGTGCGTAGCTGGTTAGATACTCGCTTAGAAGCAATCATAGACAATATGCCTGATACAAGAGCTATTGAGCCGGAGCAAGATATTAAGCAAGAAGTTTTTCAAGATGCTTATCGAGAAATAGTACAAAAAATTATTGATTCTTATGCTGAAAATGTAGCTGTTTTGGCACAGGAGCAAAAAGATAATGATTTACAGATAACACCAACTACACCTAGAAGTGGAGGTGGTCGTTCTAACCCACCTAACACAAATAACCCAACTAATCCTGTAGATAATGGTGTTAATCCTGTCAACCCCGGACCAGATAATAGCTATCGTTTTAATGAGCCTTTTACAGTAAAGGCTACCTTATATGACTCGACGAACCGACCTTTAGCCAACAAAAGCTTGCACCTTGAATTTGTACAAGGTTACAACAGTACTGTCCTAGATGAGACTACTTTGAGGACCGATTCTTTAGGTCGTGTGAGTTGGACTATACGTCCACAACTAGACCTATCGGAAAGTTACCGTGTACAGGCCACTTTTGAAGGTGACGGAAATTACTATTTCAGTGAAGCTAGTAGAAGTGTAGACTTTCAGTGGCCTCATAATTATCGTCCCTATTACAAAGTTGATATAAATGCAAATCTTTCTGTGTCTGAAGCTGTGTACACAGAAAAGGTAATAGCAACAGTTGAAACTACTTATCAAGATTATAATTATGAGCGTGAGGCCGTTAGTGGCTATGCACCTTATCAGGATGTCTATGTAGGTCTTTATCACCGTTACACGGAAAATCCTGTATTTGAAGTAGTGGGCAATGTGAACAAAGCTGTTAGTGCTACTTTAACTACCGATCAGGATGGTAAAGCACAATGGGAGCTTCCTTCGCTTCCCATTGGCGAATACGAGTTAGTTTTTACTCCAAGAAGCTATGTTGGAGAATTTGTAGAGGAAAGAGAATACCTCTCTATTGTCGGCAACAGTCGTTTCCGTATAGAAAATGAAGAATTCCTATATGGAAGCATTACATCTAATCCTTCTGATAAATTTCAACTTTCAGGTATATTAGAGTATTACAACGGATCTTCATGGCAGGCCATTCGCAATAGTGACGTTTCGATTACAGTTGATAGGTGGCCCAAGCAAGGAGAGCAAAACTCATCAGAAAGATTTTCCGAAACTTTAACTACTAGTAATGAAGGCCGCTTCTCCTATGAATTAGATTTGGCTAGTGTAGCAAACCTTAGTTCAAACATATTCTATGTTCATTATATCTACAGCGGTGACAACAGCTATGAAGGTGTCGATGTAACAGAAGCTGTGACATATCGACCTCTTTACGTTGGTTACAATTATATTAAGCAAACTGACAGCGAGATTGTGCATGCGAGTGAAGCTGGAGCGCCTTTGGCTCTTTACTTTACTTGGCAAGTAAAAGATGCACAAGGTGAAAGTCCCGTAGTGAATGGGGAAATTAGATATGCTATTAGAGATGATAATACTTCTGAACCTTATGAACGGTTTACTATATATAGCGATCTAGAAGGTAACTTTTCCATTCCTATTCCAGAACAACCTGGCCGATATTACGTTAATTTGGAACCTGTAAGACCTGGTAATAATTTCATGGAACCTACAATTGAGGTTGGATTAAATAACGATATGTATGTTAGAAATAACTTCCATGTTAATAATGGGACTGTAGATCTTTATATAAATAATTACATCCTTGGCTCTAATAGCATATCGGCATGGTTATATTATCATGAATCATCACGTTATGATTACGCACCACTAACTGGTCAAGAAGTAATCTTTATGTTGGAACAGCCAGATCAATCTTGGGTAGAAATAGGTAAGGCTACTACGACTTCTTCTGGTGAGGCTAAGCTTGTTATTACTGAAGAATTAATAAATACGCACCAGTTAGATCGGAACAGACCTTATAATCTAGAGGCTCTATTCATAGGAAATAATAGATATGCCTCTTCATTCGATGAATTAAATAATCTGAGATTTAGCAATACCTATATCACTATTGAGCCCATTCGAATTGTGATAGGTACTGGCGACAGTGGTAGTGAAGAAACTGGTGACAGTGGTGGTGAAGAAACTAATGACAGTGGTAGTGGCGGAATCGGTGATAGTAATACAGCAAGAGGAAGCATCAATATTATTAGTGTAACGCCTGATGTTGCTACTGCCGGGGAGAACACTAGTTTCCAAGTAGAAATAGCATATTCTTTTGAAGGAATGGAGAGAGCCTCGCTCAATGTAGGTTTTAATACGACTAATCTAAACACTTATAGAATGTTTGGCTCCTTTAAAACAAGTGAAAAGAGTGGATTTCACACTTTTGATGTTACAGATATACCTGTAAAGGACTGGGGCGATGAAGGTTCATTCCAAGTATATGTAAATATCTTAGAAGATATTGTTACTGATTACTGGACTGTTATAGCTTTTGATAAAGGTGATATTAATGTGACTTCGCCTTAGTAGCCACAAAGGAATCAGAGGAATCAAACACGGAGGGACGGTTCTTTCGTGTCGCAAAACGACACAGAAGAACCGTCCCTCTGATCTCGAATCGTAAACCCCCTTTTTTCACAGCAACAACTCAATCTGCTCTTCAGCTTTAGTACCTAATCTCTGCAAAGAGTCTGGGGCGTGGTCTTGGAAGTAGGCATGGCGGATTGATTTTTCTGTTGTCATAATTGCTGTCTGTTCATTCAGGCTTGGGCGCAGTCGACAGCTGTAGATGATGGGGAAGTAGTCTCGCAGGAATTTTCCTTCTGCTAGCGCTGTTAGTGCGATGATCTGATAGCCTAGTTTTTCAGAGATATAGAAAACAGGCTCTAAGACATGGTCGCTGGAGGCTTGTCCGAAAGGGTTGTCGAGAAGAACGACGCGATCTTTTCTTTTCTGGCCTTTCTTATCGGCTAGGTAACTTTGGATGCCAAAGAAAAGGGCCATGTTTTTGCTCCATCGTTCTCCACCTGACCAGGAGTTAGAGGTAGACCAGTCAACTGGGTAGGGGTTAATCTTTTTGTCATTGGAGACTTTGCGAACTTTTACTTGGAAGGTTTTTGAAGTGATTTGTCTAAACAAGTGGGACGGGTTAAGCCACTTTTCTATGGCTCGGCGCACTTTGCCTGTATCTTCTAGGCCTTCTTCGTTGATAAATTCTTCTGTCGCTAGGCGCTCTGTCATCATGTCTAATTGTTGATAGAGTTTTCTTTTGCCTTCTGTTTCTTCCCAGGTAGGCGGTTGAATGGTGTAGATGGCTTTATAAGTGTCCTCTACTTTGACCGATGTGTATTTGCCTATTTCCGCGATTTCATCACATAGTGTGACGAGGTAAATGTGTAATTGGTTGACAAAATGCTTTACATCTTCATTGAATTCTTTGAGCTGATTCTCGGCAACTTTGATGGCCAAAGCTATCTGCTTTTTCATCTGCCCTGCCCATTCCATCATATCGCTATAGCTTTGCTTTTCCTCTATGATTCGCAAAGCGTTTTGTCGCATCTTCTCTGATTTTTTTATTTCTCTGTTGCAAAAGAGCTCAAATTCGTTGCGAATTTGCTTTACTTTCTCTTTTTGTAGCTGTAGCTGTTGATGCTCTTTTTCTAATTGCCTTAAGACTTGCTTAATTAATTTATCAGGCTGATAGGGAAAATCTCTTTGGTCCTCAGCTGTCAGAGCTTTGTCAGGAACTGTGTCTATTAAAAAATCGAACTTGCCGTTGCGCGTTTCTAACTCGAGGATTAGCTTTTCTATGGTCTCACAAGCTTGATGGTTTTGTGATGTTGATTCATCTAAGTGAGCTTTTTCTTTGCGCAAAGCTTTTGCTTCTCTAGTCAGACTTTGTGCAACTTCATCTAAAGGCGCTGTAAAAAGATGGACCTCTTTGCTGTATTCCTGCTCATAATCCTTAAGGGCTTGCAGGACTTGACCTTTTGCGCTTGCTAAAGTATGGCCAGCTGTTTCTTTTTGCTGATTGGCCCGCTCTACTAGAGGTTCAAGGGCTTCTAATTCTTCTTTGTACTTTTTCAAAAGTAAGACGCCATCGTAAGGGAAGCGAGCTTCTCTAGGCATAGTTACTTTATAGGCAAGTAAGCGATTTTTATAGTCCTTAATCTCATTAGTTAGCTCTGCGATGCGCTTTTCGATAGATGTTTTTGCATAGTCTACTTTGTAAAGCTCTTCAAGGAGATGGTGTCGTTGGGAGCGCAAGATTTGCTCTTCTTCACGAGCTCTTAAGAGGGGCTGTTTTTTTACGATTTGATAAAGTTCTTCACCTTCAATTTTAGAGCGTTGTTCTTGGTATGCTTGTCGTTCTTTTTCAACTTTTTCGATGTGGAGCTTCAACTTGAATAATGACTTATCTATTTCTGCTTCCTGTAAGATTAGCTCTCTAAGTTCTGCTTGAGAGCTCTGGAACTGTTGCTGTAATGCTAGGAGTGTTTTTTCGCTTTCTTGCCACTGTAGAGCTAATTCGATCTTGTTAGTTAAGTGATTCTGCTGAAATTGTAAGTTCTTTTCCTGAATATCGAGATTTTTTAGGTCTTTTTCAATTTCTTCTAAAGACTTTTCTAGCTTTTCGATTTCCTGCTGAAGTTCTTTAGTTCTTTCTTGTAAGTGTAGGGCTTCTTGACGATAGCTGTTATAAGTAGAGGCAGGATAGCGCTCTAAAAAGAGATGCATTTTTTCGATGACTTTATTTAATTCATAGAAACTAGTCTCTTTTTCTTCTCGCTTTTGCTGAACTTGTTGAGCTTCTTCGCTCAGTTTTGCTTGCCACGCTGTAAAGCCTTGCTCTGTAATGGCTGAAGACCAAAAAGGTGGCAATAATGCTGTGCCTACTAGCTCTTGTGTTGTCATTTCTGCAATTTGTCGGGCTTCTTCAGGTGTGAAAATTAGCAAAGGAGCGCTGAACAGGTCGCGCTGTTTTTGCAAGCGCCCTTTGATGTTTTCTAAATTTTGCCGTTGTGCGATGATGACGTGAGGCCAAAAGGGAAAGCGCTTTAGGAGGTCTTCGGCTTGTTCTTGCTTTTGCTCCATCAGGCGTCTTAAAAAAGTTGTCCCTAATTCGGCAGTGCCATCTAATCGATCTACCAATTGAACGAGAGCAGGTTCGGCCGCAAAAGTGTGGCTTTCTTGGTACATATCATAGAGGCGCAAGGCTAAGCGTTCTTCTTGTTGGGCTTTTTCCAAAGCTTTTCTCCGTTGTTGTCGTTCGTTTTCTAAGATAGCTTCTGCTTTTGCTTGGTCTAGGTATAAGCTTTGGACTGTTCTTAAGCCAGGAAAAGAGCTGAGGAGATGGATTAGTTCCTTTTCTTCCCTTTGAGCATGGTTAAGCCAGATATTTTTTTCTGTAAGATCTTGTTGGACCTTTATCTGTTCATTACGTAAAGAGCTCAGATGCTGGTGCTTTTTCGGCTTCTCATCGAGCCTGATTTGCTTGGCTTTTTGCACTTCTATGAGTTCTTCTTGGATTTCGATTGTTTTTTGTCGCCAATGGGGCAGTTCTGTGGAGACTTTTTGCTTGGCTGGATTTTCCAAGATCCGTCGCGCTATAGTATCCATTACTTTTTCTTGGGCTTTGATCTGCTCCTCTAGACGAGCTCCCCGAAGCTCTTCATTATGTATTTTCTTTTGCCATAGTTCTTTTTGTTTCTTGGCTTCTCTTTCTTCTGCTTTGTATTGGTGAAGCTCTTGAGCTAGAAGTTCTATGGTCTTGTTAAAAGCTTGAATTTTTTCTTCATAATAAGTGCGCAGTTGGCCTTCGACTTGAGATAGTTGTACTTTGATTTCTTCAGCTTCTTTTTTTGTTTCTAAGTTACTCAGTTTTTCTGCTTCTCTAGCGAGCTGTGCTTCTTTGGTCTCTAAAGCTGATTTGTCTCGCAAATACTCTAAGTGGCTTACTTCTTTTTTCAAATGGTCAAAATCATCTTTGGCTTGATTGTATAGAGCTTTTTTCTTGTCGTATTCTTTTTGGGCTTCTTCTTCCTTAGCTTGTAGCTTGGCTACTTTGAGCGATGCTTCGTGCTCTTTATGTAAGTTGAAAGCTTCTTGCCAGGCTAGAAATTGCCCTTTCAGACTTTCTCTATCTTTTTCTAGGCTTTGCAAATGAGCTTGGGCAGAATGGTAGAAGCTTTTGGCTTGTATTTTTAACTTGTCTGTTTTTTTCGTTGCTTCATCTAGGGCGGCAAAGTAGGACATCATGTCAATAATGGCTTGCTCTACTTTCTGACTTTCGGCGATTTGTTCGCTAAACTGCTTGTGTTTCTTAAAGTGCATGCGTTTTTCTTCAAAAAGTTGAGCAAAATCGACAGTTTCGTCGCTTCCTTGCAAGGTTCGCTGTACCGTTGGAATGAGAAGTTTGTTGACGAGATCGTTAGTTGTTGAGCATTGTTTGAAAAAGGCTTCTACGTCACCTTCGCCACTATTGATTAAAGCCATAGATTCCCATTCGTAGTTACTTAGTTTGAACTCTTCTTCAAGGTGCTGTTGGTATTCTGTAATGCTGTCAAAATAGTGAGCATTCATCACTTGGTTAGAACGCTCTTGGTAGTAATCTTTCATCTCCGCCGCTGTAGCCGGCCGCCGTCCTGTCGATGTCTTAATGGTAAAAGGTAACAAATCTAAAGCATGATTGTCATTAGGGCCATACCGGTAGGTGAACTTGTGGGAACTCAAGCGATTATTACTCATAAATAAAGTGACTGCCGTTAGTCCGTACTGGCGAGGGCGGTCGTTGAGTATCCATTCGATGGCTATATGGGCTGAATTCGTTAGTGCTAAGGTGTTACGGATTTTGCGGTTACCTAGATCAGCATGGGGCAAAAGAGCTTGTAGAGCTGTTTGGATAAAAACTGTTTTGCCGCCGCCGTTTTCTAAAACGATAGCACCTGTATGTCCATCAAAATGGAATATTTCGTCGTTATATCTTTTTTGACCATTTTCGTAGATTACGTTAGCAAAGCGAATTTTAGCGATTGAAGGCATTGGTTGCTCCTTCCTGCTCTGGAGGGTCTGTTTTTTTGCCATCGTATTGGAACATAAACTTTAGTATGTTGCGGTTATGATCTAAGTCCATAAAGTATTTTTGTACAATGACTTGGCTTTTTTCTGTTAGTTCGTATTCCTCTTCGCCGATTTGTTTTACGATTTTTTCATCAATCATAAATTGTAGGACTTTGTCGAGAAAGCTGAAGTGGCTGATGGTTTTACCTTTTTGCTTCAGGGCGCTTTCTTTGATGTCGTTGATGGCATCCCACTTTTCTATAATTGGTAGCCAGTTGTACTGCATTTCTTGTCCGTAGCGGAGCAGTTCTGCTTCTCCTTGTTGTCTCAGTGTTTCTATTCGTTCGTTGATTTGCTGAAGCCAAGCTTCTGTGGTGAGAAAGTCTCGTTGTACGGCGGTGCTTTGAAAGTTGTTGTAAAATTGTCCGATAAAGACGAGGATGGAAAAGTACATCATATAGAGGTCAATGTTAGTCGCTTGTGCGCCTAAGTATTTGCGAATACTTTCATTTTTCAAATGAAAAGAAGAGACTTTGCTTTGAGGGACTAAGTGTAGTTCTTCACCGGCGCGGAGGACGACGCAGTCTACTTCTTGAGCAAATTGTTCTAGTAGACTTTGTACTTCTTCATTGTGAATGTAGCTATGGATTGCTTCGCCCGACAAGACGGAATCTTCAGCTAAGCGAGCATAAAGACGAAAGGCTTGAAGGACATCCTGCGACGAGTAGGAGCGATAGTTCATAAGTTAATTCTCCTTCGTTCTAGGCGCATATTCTGGATGCTGTAACGTTCTGTTACTTGCAGTTTTTCGGGGCATTCGGTGACAATAATTTCTTCGCCTTCTATTAGGGCGAGGGCACTATCAAAAAGGTGTTCTTCTTTGTCTTGCTGTGCTGTCAAGGGGGAGCGTTGGTGAAGTAAGAGCCAGAAGTCGTAAAAAGAGCGGTGCTCTAGCAGGGCTGTTGGTAGATGATTGATGAGTTCTTTTAACTCAAAGCTACTTTTATTACCTATGACAGCGAGAATTTGTTCCATTATAAGCTTGAAGTTGTGGGCTTGTCTTTTGAGATGCTCTTTTTGTGCTTTTTCTGCATCCGGATCTGCTTCGGGGTAGACTTGCGGCTCTGCTTCTTCACCCGATTTGTAGAGCCGTTGTTCGGCAAAAAGCGAAAAAAGAGACCAGTTTTGTTGTTGATGAGGTCTCAAAAAAGGCGCTAGTAGCCCTTTCGTTGCTAGGGGGGGTAGGGGAGAAGAAACGATACGGCCGTTAATGTCTTGGTCAAAATTAAAGTACTGCATGCCCATGCTATAGAGTGCTTGTCGCGCTGATTCGAGAGTTGTGCTTTTCAGTTGGAGAAGCTCCCGTAGGAGGAGGCGGTGGAGGCTGTGGACGTCGCTTAATTCTAGGGTGACTTTATTAATTTGCTTATAAGCTTGTTCATCTTTTTCGCTTTGGTTATGTAACTCTATTTTTTTCTTAGTGTCGAGGGCAAAAGCGTAAAGTTCTTGAAATTCTTCATCTTCTCGCTCTAGCCGATCGTAAGTGTCTTGAAGTGTTTCTTCGTATTTTTTATATATTTCTTCGGAGATGATGTTACGTTTTACTTCTTTGCTCACTCTTTCGATTTCTTCGCGTAAGGCTTCGACGGAGACGCGCATTTCGTTAATTTCATGAAGAGCGTTGGCAAATTCGCCTTTTTCTAAGCGTTTGCGCACTAGTAGCTGATTGATGGAAATGCGAAATTCACTGAAAAATTCTTTGGTGGCAAAAACGAGCTCTAGTCCTGCTGGTGCTAAAGTGAAGTATTGGCGGTTTGCTTTTTTGTCGTATTTCTCCGCTTTTAGAATGGTAAAGCGATAGTTTTCCTCTAGGCCTTTTTCCCAATTGAAAAAACGCTCTTCGTGGCTTAGGCCGCGAGAGTCGCGAAAGCTTTCGATGATGTTGTGGGCTATGTCGTGATAACTTTCTAAAGGTGCTTGTGTTTTGGAGTTAGTTACTTGAAAAAGGTATTGGGCCAATTCTTTAGCGCCTTGCTTGGATCTTCTTCTCAGCATGCTTTCAAAAAAGAAGAGCAAGGTGAGTAGGCCAAGACCAAACCAGTCTAATGAACTATCTTCAGTTGATTCGCCAAAAGGGCCTTTGCGCTTGCTTTTTAATTGAAAAAGAGGCATGAAGATAGCTAGCCTTTTATAGCGTTCGCCGTAGCCACGTAAGGCATCATGGGTAAGTTCGTCCATGCTTACTCCTTTTTACTTTTTACTATATGAATATTTTTGGTTGCTACAAACGCTCCCAGAAAGGATTCATCCAGAGTTGGTGCAGTTTTTTGGTAGATAATGCTTCTTGTGGTAGATAGTAGCCTTTTTGAAGCAAGGTCGAAGTATTTTTTCCTTTCTTTTCAGGGAAGTGTTCCAGAAAAGCTTGTACTGCTTTTTCTTCTCGCCGCTGTGCTTCTTTGCCTTTTGTTGCTTCTTCGTCTAAAAGGGCTTCGTAAAAGTTTAGAGCTGGTTGTGCTGGGCGTCGTTGTTGGAGTAGATACCAGATATATATTCCTTCGTAATCAAGGTCGCCAAAGTAGTACAGATGGTGTTGGTACTCAGGAGATGGTAAGTTTAGCTGACTTTCTAGGTGAGAGATGGAAGAGAGGATAGCTTTGCCGGCACCGTAGATCAAGGTTGTAAAGACTGTTGCTGTTAAGAAGGGTGCTAAAGCGCTGTATGTCCCTTTGTTCTCTACAATTAAGTGGAGGTGTTTCTGGCTAGTAAGCTTTCGCGGATTGATTGAGAACATGAGGGGATCGGCTTGGCCGGCTATTTTGAAGGCCTCATATAGTTGAAGGCGTTCGAGGAAGCTTTTGCCACCGCCTTGGCTGATCCATTTCTCGTCACCTAGGAGGGCAAAAGAGCGTTCTGCTGGTGAAGTTTCTTCCTTTGGAAAGCCCTGTTCTTTCAGGTAACTGTCTATTTTGTGAAGCCAGGGCTTCTCTTTGCGCCACGTTGTTTCGGGTAGAGAGAAGTAGCCGTCTAATTGTAGGGCTGGGTGAAGTTGTAGTTGTAAGGTGCGGATCTCTTCATGATAAGACTTGCCTAGGTGTTGCTTCTTGATAGAATAAGCATTGTGCAATTCGGGAGAGCGCTGATTAGTGCCTTGAGCAGAGACAGGGTCAAGGATTTTATCGGTTACTAACTGCAAGATGCTCTGTGCGAATTCGTCGTATTTTGTCATACCAGGTACTAGAGCTTCTAGATCTGATGTAAGTACTCTTTTTTTCTTGGACTTTTTAAGGTATTGCAAGATGAGTTCCCTAAGGGAACAGGGGGAGCACGGAGGGACGGTTCTTCTGTGCAGTTTTACATTTCCCATAATCCCACCCTTTTCGATAGCAGATAGTCAAATTATATCATTTTTTGGAATTATGAAATACTTTTTGAGGGATACAGGCATCTTTTTTAGCCTATAACTTCAAAAGGGCTGTGCATATGCTTGGGGTTGAAGAAATGTTACAAATGTTAAGAGCAAAAAGAGAACTGGTGCTTATATAGACACTAGTTCTCTTCGTTTTATTTATGATATTGAAGCAGAATTAAGCTGAAATGGGAGCGATGAAGTCAAAAAGTTAGGCTAATTATCGCGCTGTCTGACGCCCTCTTGGCATGCCTCTCGGCATGTGGCTTTCTTTATGCCAAACGAAACGTCCCCCTGGCTTCTTGATGCCAAGCGAAGCGTCCCCCTGGCTTTAGATGTGTTTTTTGAATATGTCAAGAAGCTCTTTGTCTAGCTTTCCTTCGTTGGTCATGGAGGTTAAGATGGCGAGGGCTCTTTCTTTGGGCATGGCTTTTTTGTAGGGGCGGTCGTCGGCTGTTAGGGCGTCGTAGACGTCGACGATGGCTAGGATGCGTGCTTCTACTGGTATTTCTTCTCCTGCTAGTCCATGAGGATAGCCTTTGCCGTCGAGGTGTTCGTGGTGCAGTGAAGCCCAGCGAGGGACGTTGGCTAGTTTTTTGGTGAAGGGGACTTTTTCTAAGAGTCGGTTCGTCACTTCTACGTGGCTTTGCATGATGTTGCGTTCTTCTTCTGTCAGCGTTCCACGCGACACCATGAGGGCTGTAAGCTCTGCTTCGGTAAGCCAGGGCGAGGCACTGCCGTCTTCGTTGCTGTAGCTGTGTTGAGCTAGTGCTTGTAGTTCTGCTTGCAGTGCTGAGTCTACAAAAGTTGCAGGGTTGTTAGCTTTGAGAATTAGTTCTCGGGCACTTTCAATTTCCTGAGAGCGTTGTGCCCACCAACTATCAGGGTCAAGACCTTCCACATAAGAGCTATTAGAAGATGGATTATTAGATGTATTAGATGAAATATTAGTTGCTTGATTAGCCCAACTATTTCCTTCCGAAAGCTCAGCAAGCTTTGCTCTTAAGTAGGACCTTTCTTCGCAGGTTTTAATATAGTCTAGACGCATAAGTACTTGTTCTAATTGGTCGCCTAAACGAGTCGGCTTATCCATGACTGATAAAGGAATGGCTACTTTGCCAATATCGTGAAACCAGGCTGACATGGCGATCTGCTTGATATGTTCTTCATCAAAATAGTGGTTACTGTAAGGGCCTTCTTGTTCTTCATTAATAGCATGAGCTAAAAATTCGGACAGTTCGGCAACTCGACGGGTATGATGGGCATTATAGGGGCTTAAGGCGTCAATGGCTGTGGCCATAACTTCCACGAAAGCTTGAAAAAGCTTTTCTACATCAGCGATAAGTTGTTCTTTCGTTAGAGAAATCGCCGCTTGAGAAGCTAGAGAGGCGACTACTTTTTCATAGTGGCTGGCAAAAGGGATGACTTGGCCAGCAGAGTCTTTGGCATTAATGAGCTGTAGGACACCGATAACTTCATTATCGTGATTTTCCAAAGGCAACACGAGCATAGAGCCTGTTCGATAGCCTGTCATCTGGTCGTACCGTTTAGGGCCTGAAAAATCAAAGCCTTCAGCATTGTAGACATCTGGTATGTTGACGATTTGACGGGTAAGTGCTACATAGGCGGAGACGTTTTCTTTTTTCAAGGGAACAGGAGGAAGTGTTACTTCTTCTCCGTTACCACCTTGAAAGACTTGCATTGTTTCATTTTGAATGATTTTGAACTGTAGGCATTCATCACGACAGAGATACAAAGTTCCGGCATCAGCAGCGGTAATACGACGCGCTTCTGTTACGATCAGTTCTAAGAGATGGTCGTGATTTTTTTCTGATGATAAGGCGATGCCTATATGGAGTAAATCTTTTACTTGCTCTAAAGTTTCTGGTGAGTAACTTTTTAGCGTTTTCATAGCCGAATCGTCATCCCTTCTCGTGCGCAAAAAGCTTGGGGGAACTGTTCTTGGGCTTCTTTTTCGATCTCTTCTAAGTCACCGTCACTTCGCAATTGATCATGATGAAATAGCGCTAGACGCTTTACTTGGGCTTTTTGACCGATCTTTACAGCTGATTTCCACGTAGAATGGCCCCAGCCTTTTTTATTCTTCTTGTCTCCTGAGCCTCTGTACTCTGCTTCTTCGTACTGGCCATCTAGGATAAGCAAGTCAGCACCTTCTGCAAAGGCGATTAACTCTTGATCTATGTAAGTCCCCTGTTCATGATCAGTGCCATAGCAGATTATGCAGTTTCCTACGGTAAGGCGATAAGCTAGGCAACCATTGGGGTGATGAAGGGCTAGCGTTTCTACGGTTACTTGATTAGGTAAGTCTATTTTTTCTTCTTTTCCTATATCAATAAAGTCTAACTGGGCAGGTAGTTTGTGGAGTGGTACTGGAAAGTAAGGTGCTGTCATCAGGCCTTCTAAAAGCTGGCGAATAGACTTATCTTGTTTTCTTTCGCCGTAGATGGCGATCTGCGAGGATGCATTATAGAATGGCTGAAAATATGGAAAACCCATGAGGTGATCCCAGTGGACGTGACTGAGAAAAAGGTGGATTTTTGACGTCTTTTCTTCTTCTGTGCTGAGGAGCTTTAAGCCTAGTGGATAGATGCCTGAACCAGCATCAAAGATGTATTGCTCCTTTTCGATTTGCACTTGTACGCAAGCTGTGTTGCCTCCAAAGTTCTCTACAGAAGGGTTGGCCACTGGTAATGATCCACGAACACCCCAAAAGGTGACTTCTATTGGTTTTCGCCTATTTTTTTCTGCATCCAATTAGGATCAATCCTTTCATGAAAAAGGCCAATTATTATTCGCAATTTACTTACTTCAAAGGCAAAGTTAATAGAACCTTTTCTCTTTTTTCTCCTTTTTTCCTCTTCTTTGCCCTTGTTTTTTTCAAGTTAGAAATAGAAAGAGCAGGAATATATTGTTGTCTAATAGAAAGAAATAAAAGCATTTGTCTGGCATTAGCATTTCTCTGCCATTTACTTTAGGAGGATGGATTTATTGAAAGGTAAATTTCATGGAGGCCAGGCTTTGGCCGCTTTGGTTACACTTTTGATGCTTTTTAGTGCTACTTTAGGCCTCTGGTCGCTATTAGAAGCGAAAGTTTATGATAGCCGCTTTCAGCAAAAAGGTGCAGAAGCGCCACCAGAATCGATTGTGATAATTGGTGTTGATGATGAGTCTTTGCATCAAGTAGGTCGCTGGCCTTGGGCCCGTAGTATTCATGGAGAGTTACTAGATAGGCTAGAGCAAGCCAAGGTAGTCTGTATAGATATTTCTTTTGCTAGTGACTCTCAAGAAGAAGAAGATCAGGCTTTGGCTGAGGCTATTGGACGGCATGGTCGTGTTGTCTTGGCCGCGCACTTGTCTTTAGAGCAAGAGGGGGACTATATTAATCAAGTGCTCCGCTTGCCTGTTGATCCATTGCTCATGGAAACTTTCAGTATCGGCTTCGCCAACTTCCCTACGGAGGAAGATAATATAGTGCGTCGAGCCTTGCCTATGACTTTGTTTGATGGTTATCCTTTACCATCACTGGCCTTAGCAACAGCAATGGCTGGCGAAGGTCTTGATCCTTCTGAGCTAGATTGGCAGGAAGATGGTTTAATTGTGGCGGGAAGTCTGGCTTTACCACCTTTTCATGGGCAAGGTCCTTTGATTCACTTCCGAGGTCCGGCGGAGACTTATGAGACTATTCCTTATTATCAAGTGCTAAATGGCGATTACCCTCCCGAATATTTTGCTGACAAGTGGGTCTTAGTTGGCCCTGTTTCTCCCTTGTTTAAGGATGAATTTAATACGCCTTATACGCAAAGTAATATGGCGCTAAAAGGTGCTTTGCCTACACCAGGCGTAGAGCTTCATGCCACAGCTCTTGATGCTTATCTTAATCAAGGCTATTTCTTCAAAGCACCTTTATGGGTCAATCTAATGTCGTTAGTCTTCTTAGGCTTTAGTGCTTATGTTGTAAGTAGTGGTCGCCGCCCCTGGCAGGGACTGCTTTTTCTAATCTTTTTGGCTCTGCTCTGGTATTTCTTTACGGGAGTCCTCTGGTCACAAATGAATCTCTGGGTTGATTTTGTAGCTCCTGCTATGACTGCTTTGCTTGTCTACTTGGCGGCAACAGCTTATAACCACTTTTTCGTGGAGCAGGAAAGAAAAAAGGTGCAAGGGCTCTTTGGTCGTTATGTTTCTGATAAGGTTGTTGATGAGCTCTTAAAAAATCCTGATAAAGTTGCTCTAGGTGGCCAAAGGCAAATTGTTACGGTCTTTTTCTCTGATATTCGAGGCTTTACTAGCTATAGTGAAGGTAAAACGCCGGAAGAAGTTGTCTCTCGGCTTAATGAGTACTTTACAGTTATGACTTCTATCGTCTTTAAGCACGGTGGTACTTTGGATAAATATCTTGGTGACGGTATGATGGCCGTCTTTGGAGCGCCTATTCCTCAAGAAGATCATGCTGAGCGTGCTTTGCGGGCTTCCTTGGAAATGTGCAGGGCTCTTGAAGAGTTGAACAGAACTTGGGAAGCTCGAGGAGAGAAGCCTTTTGGTATTGGTATTGGTTTAAATAGTGGTCCTGTCTTATCTGGTAACATCGGCAGTCCTGAGCGGATGGAGTATACAGTAATCGGTGAAGATGTGAACTTGTCCGCTCGCTTAGAAAGTATGAATAAGGAAAAAGGAACGCAGATTATCTTCAGCGAGCGGACGTTGCGTTATATGCAGTTGCCTGCTCTTGAAGACTTGAAGATTGTGGAACTTGGTGATGTGGCTGTCCGTGGCATGGTTCAGCCTGTAAAGATTTATACAGTTCGTTAGGGAGCACAATGCACAGTGGTCTCGAATCCGTCCCTCTGTGCTATTCTTTCATTATTTTTGCAGATATTATCTTGGGCTATCTATAAAAATAGTGCATAATGAAGTAGTTCGTAAATCATATACACAAATTCTATATAGGAAAGGAACGAGACAATCAATGAAGCTTGTCTACACAGGTAAAACCAAAAACGTCTATGAACTAGAAGATGGCAACTACTTACTAGCCTTCAAAGATGATGTAACAGGAGAAAACGGCGTTTTCGATCCTGGTGCTAACACCGTAGGCCTTACTATTGAAGGCGCTGGTCGAGCTGGCCTCCGCTTGACTAAGCTCTTTTTTGAAGTGTTGAAGGAAAAAGATATTCCTACTCATTACGTTGATGCTAACATTGAAGAAGCTACTATGACTGTTAAGCCTGCTACTGTTTTCGGTAAGGGTCTAGAAGTAATTTGCCGTTACCGCGCTGTAGGAAGCTTCTTGCGTCGCTACGGCCTTTATGTTGAAGAAGGCGCAGAGCTTGACGCTTTCGTAGAAGTTACAATAAAAGATGATGGCCGACAAGATCCTCCTATTAGTGAAGACGCATTAGCTATGCTTGGTCTTCTTACTAAAGAGGAATACCAAGTGTTGAAAAATCTAACACAAGAAATTGGCGGCGTTGTCAAAGAAGAACTTGCGAAAAAAGGTATTGACCTTTATGATATCAAGTTCGAATTCGGTAGAGTTGAAGGCGGGCAAATCGTCTTAATCGATGAAATCTCTGGCGGCAATATGCGCGCTTACAAAGATGGTCAATATATCGAGCCCTTGGAATTAGAAAAGTTAATGCTGTTATAGTAGTTATTAATAAAACTATTAAAGCAGGCTTACTCTTTTGTTATAAGAGAGGCCTGCTTTTTTCTTTGCCTCTCTAAATGCTGGCTAATTATTACTGACATAAAATGCAAGATCTCAACTACCTCTTTTTGCGTTATAATGAATATTGTTTTTCATTACTTTTTCATACTCGATTAAATTTCAATTAATCATTACAACTGAAGTTCAATAATCACAAAAGGGGAAGGTATAAAAATGGGCGCTCAGATGCTTAGGTCTAAAGTTTCGCTTCTAGTTATAGCTTTAATTATGTTTACGGCATTCTTGATCGCCGGTTGTTCTTCTCCAGTGGCGCAAGGTAGTGTCATAACACCTCTTGATGTGCCTCAAGAGATGGCTCAATTGAAACCATACTTAGAATCGCACTTACCACCAGAAGCCAAAGGTGCTGTTAGTGAAGGTGTTAAAGGAAATGGAAAGCTTGGCGTTGTTGCGATCGTGCAATTAGAGGGAGAAAATGATAGCAAAGAGCAAGTACGACAGTTTACACGAGACTTTGTCTTTGCCGCCTATCGCACTGATTTTCTTATTGATGTAGTCGCTATTACTCTTCTTAAAGCTAATGGTGAGCGTGCTCTTACTGTTGTAGTCGGCGAAGATACGGATGCATTTCTCGATAAGGATGTCTGGAAAGCTAATGAATTATCGGCAGATGAATTTTTTGATTGGCTGAACAGTTCCAAAGTAGATCATGATAATCCAGCGGAGAGCATTGTGGTAGCCGGAGATTATGGCAAGTAAAAGCACTAGTAAAAGTCTTTAGTTTTAACAAAAAATCCTTCAGGTTAGCAAAGAAGCCTTAAGTTTCAGCAAAAAACCTTTAGCTTCAACAAAAAAGCCTTCAGGTTTGCTTAATAAAGCAGTCCTGAGAGGCTTTTTTTGGTATACTAATAAAGGATAAGAGGGCTCTTATTGTTACTATTATTGTTAATTTTATTGTTCTTTCTTCTCTCTTGCTTCGTGATTTTTCTTTTCTGGTGCAAAAACCTTATCCATAAACATATAATATGGAAGTAAATAGCCCTAATCTAAAAGGAGGAGCTTTTTGAAAAACGCCACGCCCCCGGTTAGTGAAAAAAAATTTCTCAACATAGTTACAATTATGTCCTGGATTCTTCTTTTTCTATGGTTGGTTACATTAGTTTACACTAGTACGCAATCTGGTTTCCGTGTAGTCTCAGGCGACAGAGAACGCTTTTTCGATAAAGTTTATCAGCTAGAAACAACGCAGTGGGCTTTGCGGCAAGCTGAAAAAGTAGGCCTTACGGAGCATCGGGCAAAAGCACTTTTTGGCAAAATGTACAAAAAGCCTGTTGAAAAAGTAGAAGTAGAGTTGATCGTTAGGAAAATAGGTCATTTTACGGTTTATCTTATCTTAGGCTTTCTTTTGCGGTTTACTATCGGCCGCCTTACAGCAGGAAAAGTTAGTGCACCTATAGCAGTAGGGATGGCCGTAGCTATAAGTGATGAATTGATTCAGACTTTTGAAAGAACCCGCTCCGGTCTAGTAGAAGATGTGGTCGTTGATACAGCCGGTGTCCTATTAGGTGTCTTAATGGCTCACCTGTTGATCAAACTTATCTGGCACAGAGTCCGCAAAAAATTATTTGTAGACAGAGAAGCGAAGCCTTCGCAGGCACAGTCTTCTTAAAACTTATGAAAGCGTCTAAAAGCAAGTTCTCTATCTTACATGCTCTTAGACGCTTTTTGAATGAATAGACAAGCTTTCCTCTTTTACTTTACTAATTTAACTCAAAGAGATTATTTAGTTCTTTCCAAGATTTTACGATTATGTCTGCTCCAGCTTCTCTAAGTTCCTCTTCTGACCCTATGCCCCAGGTTACAGCAATAGCTAGCATACCGGCGCTTTTAGCGGCTGTCATATCAAAAGCTCCATCGCCGATGTACAGGCTTTCGCTGGCTTTGCTATCAAGCTGATCTAATGCTTTAAGTAAACTATAAGGTGCTGGCTTACTTTGCTCAACTTCATCTGCTCCTACAAGATTTTTCATGTAAGGCCATAAACCAGTGTACTCTAGTGATTCTCTGGCTGGGTCGTGCCTTTTGCCTGTCACCACACCTAATACAAAGCCTTTAGCTTGCAGATTCTGCAAAAAGGCCGTTGCTTCGGGAAAAGCTTTCGTATACTCGTCATGGTCTTGCCGATAAAAGTAACTGTAGAGCTCTCGAAACTGAGCGGCTTGTACAGAATCTTTCGCATAAAGCTCACTGATTTCTACGAGAGAACGACCGAGATGCTTCATTACTTCTCCCTCTTTCCAGGGGAGTTCTAAATAATCAAAAACTTGTCGATAGCTCTTATGAATTAGTTCTATAGAATCGATGAGCGTACCATCCTGATCAAACAAAACTGTTTTGTATTCTTGAGGTTTAATTACAAGATCGCTTTGGGGCTTAGAATGCTTATTCTGCTTCATAAGTAGATCGGATCTCCTTCTGTATAATTATCCTATATAGGAAGCTGAACTTGGTTATAATTACCGCTCCTCGATATTCTTACAAATTATATGAGCTTTTGCAAGTTGAGGCATACTAGAGCGAGTAAAATAAAACAAGATTTTCTACAGGAGGAACGATTGGGATGCATAGAGATCATGGCAACAACAATCAAAACTATCAAAATCACCAGAATCATCAAAACCAAAGTCAGCAGAATCAACAGTATCGTCAAGCTTATCATGGTGCTGGCATTTATCAGCCTATGGGAAATACGCCACAGGACTTGCAAAAATTGATGACTAACATGGGCAATTTTCAAGGTCGCTTTAACCTCGATAAATCAGGCTTTAACAGTGCTATGCCTGGCCACAGCACTAATCACTCCATGATTTTCCGCCAACAGCCACGGACAGTAAAGCAAATTGGTAGTGGCATTGGTCTTCCCTATGAGACTCGTCTAGAAATGGCTTTGATGCTTGACGATCATCAGTGCGCATTGACTGTAGCTTTACATCAATATAATAAGCATCACTGGCTCACCGAAGGTGCTGAAGCTTTCCACAGTCTTCATCACTTGCTTGATGAGCATATTGATAAAACGCAAAAGCATATAGATATGGTAGGAGAAAGGGTAGCACGTCTTGGTGGCGTACCTACGGCTCACCCTATTACTCAGCATGAGCTTTCCTATATCAAGCATGAAGTAGAAGGCCGCTATAGCATTCGAGATTTTCTCCGTAACGATTTAGAACATGAACTAAAAATGCAAGCTATGCTCAGAACTACAATTGATCGAGCCCATCAGCTAAAAGACTTTGGAACAGTAGAAGTGCTGGAAGAAGTACTGCGCGATCGAGAAGATCTGGGCTACCATCTCTACAGCACTTTAGAGGACGATAGCCTAGTCCGTGGCATGACTCATATAACGGATGGTCAATACGATCGAGCGGGCGATCGTCCTATGGATCCTCATAGTAAACTACAGTAAGGCAGTAAAAAAGCAACTCATTAACACAGTATCTCTGCCATCATAAACTACGACAAAGAAGCTCTGAAAACTGCTTTTAATTAAGTACTTGCCAGAGCTTCTTTTGTTTTTTATCCTTTGTTCTAATGGAGTGGCTTAACATTACTTTAGTTACAAAAAGTATCAATAAGCAGGATTGTAAAGTATGATAAAATTTATGAAATGAACGAATTTTTATAATGGGTTAGATATTTCCTATATTGCTAAGGTAGGAGTGAATAGGTATGAGTTGGAGAAAGGCAAGGCAGTGTTTTTCTACTCTTTTACTAATGTTTTTGGCTTTTTTTCTGTTGACCAACTTCTATGACAATCAACAGGGACAGGGGAATGCAGAAGCTTATGGTGATTATGTTTTAGTTCAGGATGTTACTGTACTTGCAGAAGGTAAGGAAGTTATTTTTGCTCGTCCCTTAATCATTGCTCAGAACCGTTTGCTTATTCCCTTGCGTGCTGTAGGGGAAGCCTTAGGTGCTCAATTTGAGTGGCATGGTGCAAGTCGCACTATTGAGATGATAAAAGGGGAGCGCCATGTTTTGATGTGGCCTTCTGTAACTTATGTACAAGTAAATGGCGAAGCGAAAACAGTTCAAGTGCCACCTTTATTACATAATGGTTCAACTTATGTACCGTTAGCCTTTGTAAGTGAAGTTACAGGTAATCAGGTGGAGTGGGTTGATGCAAGTCGTACTGTTTTAATTACGGGGCCTGAACCAACTTCGCCATCACCATCGTTAGCTGGAATTTCTGCTGAGGCTAGAGATGGTTGGGTTTTATGGGGTCTAAAGATTGGTGATTCTGCTCATAAAGTTGTACAGACTCTTGGTGAGCCTAATCGTGTTGATCCTGGCGAGTATGGCTATCAGTGGTGGGTTTATAATAGTAATCCTGAAAGGTTAATTATGGTAGGTGTTGGCGATGGCCAAGTGCGTGCCCTTTTTAGCCCTGCTAGAGATTTAGCTGTTGGTAATATTGCTGTGGGAACTACATATACGGAGTTGTCTAGAAAAGTATCTATCAAAAGGCAAGTTTCTTTTTCGATTCCTGGTGGTCACATTCGCTTTAACTTGACTCAGGAAGATGTGCAAACACGTCCTTTGCTTATCGATGGCGATGAAGCTGTGATTTTCTATATAGATCGCCATTGGAATAATCGAGTGTCTGCTATTTTTTTGATGGATGTGCAAGCGCTTTTTGATAGTCAACGTTATGGCTACGAGATATCGACTTATAATCAAAGTGTTTTTCGCAATTGGTCTCAGGGCAATAGAGTTACAAGCTCTGTAGCAGTAGCTCAAGCTTATGAGCGGCAGGTTCTAGATCTTACTAATATGGCAAGAAGTCAATTTATTGAGCCCACGTCAATACTATCAAGGCAAAGAGGTGTACCGGCAGGCTCTATTATTTTGCGCTGGCATGAGCCTATGGCTGACTTGGCACGGGCTCATTCTCGAGATATGGCTGTGCATCGCTTTTTTAGCCATACGTCGCCTTATACGGGAGCTCTTGCTGATCGGCTCAAGAGCTCTGGTGTACCTTACTGGCACGGTGGCGAGAATCTAGCTATGGGGCAGGCCGATGCTATTGATGCCCATTTTGGTTGGATGAACAGCGCTGGTCATCGTGAAAATTTACTTAGCCCTACTTATAATGGCCTTGGTGTAGGTGTAGTTTATGGTCAAAGTGATAGCGGAAAAAATGTACGCTACTTTACGCAAAACTTTATTAATCAGTAAAGTAGTTGCAACAAGTAGTCACATCAAGGAGTTACAACAAGGCGTTACAGTAGTTGGCACATCAAGTAGTTACACAAGGCATTACAGAAGTTGTTACAACAAGGAGTTGCTACATAGGCAAGGGCAGGAAGGTGTACCAGTAATTTTTTCATTGAAATTTGACGATGCTCATATTTTTTTCACATTTTCATGATAGAATTTGTGACAGTCCTGCATTTAGAAAAAGCTAAGGGCAGGACTTTTTTTTATAAAAAAGAGAGGTAGATTAGGGCATGTCAAGAGAAAAAAAGCGTCAACAGTTCTCCGCGGACACACAAAAAGCAACAAAAAATAAGACCATGCTTTGGTCTGGTCTTGCTGTGGCTGTAGTTATTCTAGTTGCCGGCTTCTTTCTATTCTCCCCTTCTTCGGACAGTCCTGTTTCGGCTCATGGTGGAGATTATTGGATTAGTGAAAAGCCTTCTTATGCTGGTATCAGGGTAGCTATGGCAGATGTGGACTATAGTACGGAAGATGGTGGTATTGTCTTGTCTTTACAAGAAGTGATTGATAACAAGATTGTTTACTTTGAGCATGCACAGGAAAGTCGGGATTTGCCACTGACTGCTTTCGTAGCTCCTAATGGACGCATCATAGCGGCTGTTAGTGTTTGTGAGCCTTGTAATGGTAATCGCTTTAGCCTTTCTGGTACGGAGTTAGTTTGTAATACCTGCACTACGCGATGGGATCTGAATACTTTAAGAGGAAAGTCTGGTGCTTGTATGGCTTATCCTCCCGATGAACTGCCTTATGTGGTAGAAGGGGATAAGTTAATTATTGATGAGTCAGCGGCGAAGAGCTGGCGTGTAAGGGAATATAACGGATGAGCCTTTTTTACTTTTTCCGAAAGAGCATTGAGCGTCAGTGGGGTCGTTTCTTGCTCTTTCTAATCGGTATTACCATCGCTGTAGCAGGAACTCTTTCACCTTGGATGATTAGTCGTTCTATGGAAACGGCTTTAGCTGATGCTTTTGATCTAGTTGGTGCTAATATGATTATTGCACCACCGCCTGGTCAGTATGATATGCCTCTTGATGTGGTAGAGTCGATTTTTTCTATTCATGAAAGCAAAAACATTGCTGTTGTTAGCCCTAAGGTGCTCGGTATCTTAGATGCGCCAGAGGGGCATCTGACAATTATGGGTATTGCTTTTGATGAAGAAATTCGGTTGAAGCGTTGGTGGTCTGTGGAAGGTGAGTGGCCTTCTTCTTTCCGCGGTGATGTGCCGCCTCATCGCTATAACCATATGTCTGCTAAGAATCTAGAAGAAGAACGTGCAAAATGGCAAGTGCCTGAAGAGCAAGTGCTGGGAGAGCAAGTGACGGGCCAGCAATTGCAAAGCTTAGTGCTTGGTCGCTCCCTTGCTGAAGATCGAGGTTGGGCAATTGGTGAGCAAGTGGAGATTGCGGGGTATCACTTTAGGGTACAAGCTATCTTAGATCCGCTTGGTACGGAAGAAGATAATATGGCTCTGATCGATATTGCTTTAGCCGCTCATCTCTTAGAGCGCCCTGAGCAACTTTCTATGATTGAAATCGCGGCTCTCTGCGCTACCTGTCCTATTGAGGTTATTGTGAGTCAGATAGAAGAAGTATTGCCTGGCTATCAAGTGGAGGCTGTGCGAGAAGCGGCAGAGATGCGACAAATGATTATTGGTCGCTTTACCGTTTTTAGTGCTTTAACAGGTTTTGTTGTAGCTATGGCTGGTATTATGCTCGTCGGCCTTACAGCGGCGGCACAAGCGCGGGAGCGACAGTGGGAAATTGCCTTACTTCAAGCAATCGGTTTTGGTCGTAAGACGGTGACTTTGTTGTTAAGCGCTCAAATTGGCTTGGCTGGTTTGTTAGCTGGCTTACTTGGCTACAGCACTGCTTTAGGTTTGTCCTTAGTTCTCTGGCCTTATCTGGCACCTGGTGTAATGTCGCCTGTTACTTTTTTCTATCCTTTGGAAGGTTTACTCACAGTGTTGGCGGCTTCCTTAGTGGGGATGGCGGCAGGTTATCCGATTTTTTCTCAGACTGCCAAAAAAGATCCAGCTCGTCTGCTTGGTTCTCAATAGGAGGTGAATAAAAGACGATGAGTTTAATTATTGCTAAAGATATTTGCCATGTTTACGATAGTGGTGAACGGGCTTATGAAGCTTTGAAAAAAGTTAATATGTCCATTTCCGAAGGAGAATTTGTTGCTCTTGTAGGTCCTTCTGGTTCTGGTAAATCGACGTTGCTTTCTATCTTAGGTGTTTTAACAAAAGCTTCTTCAGGTATAGTGCAAATAGATGGCATTGATGTTACTAATCTTGGTGAAGAAGAGCGTGCTCGTTTTCGCCGCGAGTATGTAGGCTTTGTTTTTCAGCAGTTTCATTTGATGCCTTATTTAACAGCTTTGGAAAATGTAATGTTACCGTTGGTTATGACTTCTATATCGAAAAAAGAGCAAAAAGAGAAAGCTAGGTTAGCTTTAGCCAAAGTAGGTCTTGAGGAAAAAGGCCATCGTCTTCCTGCACAGCTTTCTGGTGGTGAACAGGAGCGGGTGGCTATTGCGCGGGCTATCGTTAATGAGCCGCCCTTGCTTTTAGCTGATGAGCCTACAGGTGCTCTTGATGTAGCTAATGGCAATCGTGTTATGGCTCTTTTGACAGACTTAAATAAGCAAGGTCATACTATCGTGATGGTTACGCATAATCCTGCTTATGAGCCGCTAGCCCATCGAGTGATTCGCTTACAAGATGGTGCTATTGTGGAAGGTTCGGGGTCTCTTACAAGGCCCGGTGAAGTTTCTTGAATTTGTTTGACTTAATTCTTAAAGGAGTTCTCAGAAGCCCGGGAAGGTCTATCTTTTTTATCTTGATTATGCTTTTAGCTACTGCTTTTTATGGTGGCTTGAATGCATTAACAGAAAGCGCCGAAGGACAGTTGCAACAAGGTCTGGCTTCGCAGGAAAATCGCCTAGCCATTACGCCAGGAAGTGGTCAGATGGTTTTGCGTTATGGGGGCTTTCCTATTCAAGCCGATCTTTCCTATCGCGGTCGTGATTTGCCTAATGACGCTTTGATAGAAGTGGAGCGCTTTGTAGAACGAGGCGATTTGCTTTGGGTACAGTCTTTCGGTGCTGATGATTCAGCAGAAGGCAGGGGAGCTTTGACGCGTATTGAAGCGCAGGCTCGTGATAGTCAAGCTATGCAAACTGTGATAGCTGAATTGACTGAGCTTATTACGGAAGCTACTATTGTGCCTATTCGTGATGCTGAAGAAGGTCGTCAAGAACTAGTGGAGCAGATGGCTTTGTTTCGCCTCTACTTGTTAGTTTTAACTACGTTGGCTATTGTAGCTCTGGTAACAGCCTTTACTAATCTTTCTGTTCAAGAGCGCAAAAAAGAAATGGCTATCTACGGAGCAATTGGTTTTCCTCGTCGTGCTTTAATAACTATCATGGTTGGCGAAATTGCTTTAATGTCGCTTATTGGAGCTTTAGGCGGTATGGTACTCGGTTTCTGGGGTGCTACGGTGGTAGCTGATCTTGGTGCTATGGGGATTACGACTACATGGACATTTAGCAATCTGATCAGTACTATTACGCCTTTGCTTCTGGCTACAGTTCTAGGTGCTTTGCTTTCCTTAAGCAAATTTTTCTGGAGTCAGGGTAAGCATATGGAACAACTTTGATAGCAGATTTTGATCAAAGGTTTGCTAAAAGCATTGCTTGAAGAATTGCTCGGAGATTTACTAGAAAGTTACTAGAAGATTTATTAGAAGAGTTACTAGAAGATTTGCTAGAAAAAAAGAAGCCTTCCGTTTCCCTTGCAAGGGATCTCGGAAGGCTTCTTTTTATGAGTTTATTTATAGAGAGTATTTCTTACTCTTCAGTAACTTCAGCAGTTTCTTCAGTTACTTCTTCAGTTACTTCTTCAGCAGTTTCTTCAGTTACTTCTTCAGTAGCTTCTTCAGTTACTTCTTCAGTAGCTTCTTCGGTTACTTCTTCAGTTACTTCTTCAGTCTTCTTCGTTACTTCTTCAGTAGCTTCTTCGGTTACTTCTTCAGTAGCTTCTTCGGCTACTTCTTCAGCAACTTCTTCAACTACTTCTTCAGTAGCTTCTTCAACTACTTCTTCTACAGCTTCTTCAGTACACTCTTTTGTAATAACGATAGCCTGTTCTTCTTGATTCCAGCTAACGGTAAAGCCGAAAGCTTCGGATACAAAGCGCAGGGGTGTTAATACACAATTCTCGGTGAACTGAGGTGCAACATCCATAGCAGTAGCTTCACCGTTAACGAGTAGATCGGTGCTGTCAGCTGTAAGTACAACAATTTTGTCGCCTGCTGTTAGAGTAGCAGTTTGAGCTTCTGCGTCAAGAGCTACATTGTCCTGGTTGAGGCCAAGAGCAGGTAAGAGGTAACGAAGTGGAACGAAAGTACGGTCATTTTCTACAACAACACCTTGTTCCATAGAGATGGCTTGTCCATTTACTTTAAACTCATTAGCGCCAATAGCAAAAGATGCCTGTTGGCTGTCGGCGGCTGTTGCACTAAAAGCGATGGAAAGGGTAAATGCACCAGTTAGAGCCGCTGTGGTTAGCTTTTTACGCACAGAAAGTCCCCTCCTAATTGAAATAATACGAATGGTTTAATTATCCATCGTTATTATACAAAAAGAAGAGGACCTAATGAAGACAAAATGTGGTAAGAAAAAAATTTTTATTTAGATTCTATTAAATCAAGCTATTAATCAAGTAAATCAAGCTATAGCGCCACGAGGGCAAGTGCTTACGCAAACTTTACATTTGATACAATTATGATCTGCTACAGGTGCAGGTTCTGTACTTTTGTAGCTTACGATAGGCACATCCATGGGGCAACTTTTCTCACAGACTCGGCAAGTTTTGCAATCGGCCGCCAGAGTTAGAGCGGCTGGTTTGGCTCTTAAGCTAGCAAACCAAGATGCCATAGTACCCATGGGGCAGATAGCGCACCAGCTTCTTGTTTTGTATAGCATACCAAGGCCAAAGCCGATAAGACCTGAGATAATGCCCATGGTGATGAATACAGATCCGATGGCGTAAACATCGCCGCCTGTCAAGTAGAGACGCCACATAAAGACACCCATAAAGATAGCGAAAAAACCATAGCGAGCTTGCTTTGTTTTCAGCCAAGCGGGAATGGACTTTTTCTTGTTTTGGCCAAGAAACTTATCATATAGAAAACCTCTCGGACAAAGAGTGCCACACCATTTACGGCCAGCAAATAGTGATATCCCAATGGCTGTGAGCATACAAAGGGCCATCACATAGCCAAAAAGAGGATAAAATAGTCCCAAGGTAAGATAAGAAAGTGTAATGATAAAAGCGTAATCCTTGTACTTACTGTGCATACCCCTAACCTCCCTGAAAATTAACTATCGTGATTATAACACAACAACAAGTGATACGGTAGGGGGGTATGGGTAGAAAAGTGAAAAAATTTTGGAAAAGAAGTTTGTTAAATCCATGAAACTTCTGTCATGCCCTGACTGCGCAAAAAAGCATTAGTTCTTGAAAAGGGACGACTGCCGAAAAAGCCGCGGTATGCTGAAAGGGGGCTAGGATGGGCCGATTGAATGATTAAGTGCTGTGGTGCAGTGATTAGGGCTTCTTTTTCTCTAGCGTTTTTGCCCCAGAGGATAAAGACGAGCGGTTTTTCGCGAGCGTTCAATTTACGAATTATTTGATCAGTGAATACTTCCCAGCCCTTACCTTGATGCGAATTAGCCATACCGGCTCGGACTGTTAAGACGGCATTGAGCAAAAGTACACCTTGTTGAGCCCACCTAGTAAGAGTACCCTGTGGGGGTACAGGACAGCCCATATCACTTTGCAATTCTTTGTAGATGTTTTGTAGTGACGGTGGAAGTGGGACGCCAGGTTGTACAGAAAAACTAAGGCCATGGGCTTGTCCAGGGCCGTGATAAGGGTCTTGGCCAAGAATGACTACTTTCGTTTCTTCATAAGGTGTATAATGAAGGGCGTTAAAAATATCATACATGTCTGGATAAACTGTGCTTGTATCGTATTCTTTTTTTAGGAATTGGCGTAACTGTATATAATAAGGTTTTTGAAACTCTTCTTCTAAAAGTGTTGCCCAGTCGTTTTTGAGAATGGTCATGGTCCTTCCTCCTTTTATGGCTTGTTTTTGGGGCATATGTTAAGGAATTTTCAAAGATTGATAGATCTTAGCTTAATTGCAGGATTTAGATGGTATCCGAAGAATACTAAGGCCATGGTAAAAAATCAAGTATAATTATTAGGGTCTACAAGTAGGAGAAAGGCAGGCGTAAAGCGTGCAAGGTGAAGTTACCGTTACAGGTTCTTTTTTATTAAATTTTGATGATGAGATTCAGGTTGGTGTAGTTTTTCACAACAATATGAAACAGCCTGTAATTTTGGAGCAGATTCCCCTGATTTTAAAGGACAAAGAAGATCGTATTCTAGCTAAACAATCTTTTGATCTTACTGCACTTGGCAAGATTCCACCGGGTGGTAAAGTGATGTGGGAGTTGTCTTTTGCTCGGGAAAATGTGTCTGTAGAGCAGGTTCAACAAGATGATTGGGCTATTGCTTTTGATATGGAAGAAGTCAGTACAGGTCGGAAAGATTTTGAGTTAGAAGGTATTCCAGAAGATTATCCGGCTGAGCGACTTGCTTATCTGCAGAATATACTGTTGAAGATGCCCTTGGTGAAACCAGGCGAGATTGGCTTTACACCGCTACAGGCCCAGATGGAAGGGGAAAAACTGCTCGTTGCTGTGGTGATTCGCAATGGCAGTGAAAAAACTTTGAAAATAGAGCAATTACCTCTCGTGCTTTTTGATGCACAGGAAGAGGAAGTGGCTAGGGCGCAGTTTCAGTTGCAAAACTTTCTGGTCTCACCAGGTAAGGCTCGCATGTGGACATTTGTCTACCCTCAAGAAATGATTAAAAAGAAAAAACCAGACCTCAGTCGTTGGTCTTTACAGGTAAAAAGTCCTACTCCAACAGAGGTATAGCTTGTCTTAACGTCCATTTATCGCTATAATGAGTATGATTCTGGCAATGGGGGAGAGTCCATGTCCAGGCCTATCCGAGTATTGCATATAATTGGCGGAGGGGAAATCGGCGGCGCCGAGATTCATATCCTGGACTTAGCCAGACATCTTTCACCTGGTAAAATCGAGGTGCATTTGTGCTGTCTTTTTCCGGCCCCGCTTTTACAGTGGGCACAACAACAAGGGGTGTCTGCTGTTGCTGTACCTATGCGGAGCAAGTTTGACATATTTAGCCTCTGGAAAGTAGCTCAGGTTATTAAAAAGGTCGATCCTCAGATTGTGCATACCCATGGGGTTCGAGCTAATATGATTGGTCGCTTGGCGGCGGCGCTTGTTGGTTCTAGAAAGATTATAACGACGGTGCACAGTGTTTTAGAGCACGATTATCCAGATCAAGTAGCTCGAAAGCTAAACTACTGGTTAGAATGCGCTACGAGTGGATTGACTGATCGTTATATAGCTATATCGGAATTTATTAAAACTTCACTTGTCGAGCAGGGTATTCCTCGAGAAAAAGTTACAGTTATTCATAATGGAGTGGAACTGGAAAAGTTCACTACTGCTCTGGTAGAGCCTTTAGATGAGAAGAGCTATTGTCCTTCTAATTGTATCGATAAGAAAAAAGATGACCAAGATGTAGGAAGTAATGGTAAAGAGGATGCTAATGCCGTTTCCTTAGCCTACTGTGTCAATTCTTTCAGCATTGATCAATTGCCTAATCCTGTTCAACGGGATCAGATAGCTCAACAATTGCGAAAGCACTATGGCTTGAATGAGTGTACACCGCTAGTTGGCATGGTTGGTCGTTTTCATCCTGTAAAAGGTCATGCTGTACTAGTAAAAGCGGCTAAAGAGATTGTTAAATTACATCGCGATGTACGTTTTCTACTTGTCGGCGATGGTTTTCACCGTCCTGAAATAGAGGAAATGGTCATTGCAGAAGGTTTGTCGCCTTATTTTATTTTTGCTGGTTTTCGTGATGACGTTTCACCTGTTTATAGAGCTATTGATATTTTAGCTTTGCCTTCATTGTCGGAAGGTCTATGTCTGACAGTAATGGAAAGTATGCTTAGTGGATGCCCTGTCGTGGCTAGCCGTGTTGGTGGTATCCCTGAGGTGATTACTGATGGCAAAGATGGTGTCCTTATTACCGCAGGCGATCCGCTGGCTTTAGCGGCAGGCATTGTTAACCTCCTGGAAGATCGTGAAAAGATGAAGCGCCTCAGTCAGACAGCCTTGAAAACAATACATGAGCGTTTTACCGTCAAAAAAATGGCGGAACGGACGGAAGCGCTTTATGAGCATATGATGGATGAGGACAAGCAAATAGTAGAAAAAAGTAAAAACGCGCTCAAAGATAAAGTAAAGAAGAGCAAGTGGATCTAGGAGTGTAAGATGCTCAAAGCGAATCGTATCGCCCAAGCCGCGGCCCTCATTATGGTGGTGACCCTGGCAGGGCGTTTTTTCGGTTTTATTCGTGAAATGCTCACAGCTCGCTATTTTCCTGTTGAGCTTGTAGATGCTTATGTAGTAGCTTATACGCTACCGAATATTTTTGGTGTTACCATGACAGGTGCTTTTATGGCCGCTTTTATTCCTGCCTTCACTAAATTGCTGGTGGCTGATGAAAGAGAACGAGCTTGGCGTCTTGGATCTACAGTTTTTAATGTTGTTTTTATTGCTTTTACCGTTTTGGTGATTCTGGGGATGCTTTTTGCACCAGTGGTAGTCAAGTTGATTGCGCCTGGCTTTTCTGGTGAACGTCTTGACTTGACTGTTGATCTGATGCGGATTATGTTCCCTACTTTGATTTTTGTTTCTGTTGCAGGCATTACAATGGGGATGCTTAATTCCTATGATCATTTCTTAGTTCCTGCGCTAGGTCCTCTGGTGGCTTCTATTTCTGTAATTTTGGCTATTATTTTTCTTTCGCCTACTATGGGTGTTTACGCTCTTGCGATAGGGATTCTAGGTGGCCTCTTTTTGCAATTAGCTATTCAGGTGCCTATGCTGTCGCGCTATGGTTTTCGTTATAAGATGACTATGGATCTTCAAGATCCTCTAGTTCGCCAGGTGGGCTTGCTGATTGTGCCTGTTATTATTGGTGTGGGCATCGGTCAGGTGAATATTTTAATTGACCGTATTCTCGCTTCGGGCCTTGAAGCGGGTAGTATTGCCGCTTTGAACTTTGCTAATCAAGTGATGCAGTTGCCGATGGGTATTTTTGTACAGGCTATTGCTGTACCTATCTTCCCGGCTTTGTCGGCTTTGGTAGCCCGCGGTGATTTTGCAGGTATGCAGAGAGCTTTTGGTCGTGGGACTAATTACTATACTCTTTTGTTAATTCCTATGACTGTAGGCATGATGGTCCTAGCTGTGCCTACTATTCGTGTGATTTTTGAGCGTGGTGCTTTTACACCGGAAAATACGATTGTTACGGCTATTGCTCTGTTCTGGTATGCTCTAGGTATTTTGCCAGCGGCTATGCGTGACCTTTATACTCGCGTTTTTTATGCGCTACAAGATACGAAGACGCCTGTGAAAATTGGCGCTTTGTCAGTGGCATTGCATATTGTCTTAAACTTACTACTTATTGGTCCTATGGGTCATGGCGGTCTTGCTTTGGCAACTTCTATTTCTACGGCTATTAATATGATTATCCTCGGGTGGATTTTGTGGAAGCGCACTGGCGGTTGGAATTTGTCAGGCCAAATAGTTGTCTTTGCTAAAGTGGCTTTGGCTTCTGCTGTGATGGGTATTGTTGTTTATTTCGTCAACGATTATCTTTATCATGCTATGGGTTATCAGCGTGGACTTGGTGAGATTATCCAGCTAGCAGGTGCTATTGGTGTTGGCTTTGCCGTTTATGCCTTGTTGGTTTGGTTGATGCGCATTGAGGAGGTCAATATGGCTATTGATCTGGCGCGGGAAAAGGTTGTTGCTGTTGCTGGGAAGTTGCGTTCTTAAGAGTGCCTCTTGTCAGTAAGTTCATAAAATGGAGTGCTTTCTGGAGATACATTATGCCTGGACCGGTGGAAGCCATTTCTTCCGAACGGGCGTCTCCCACGCTGTTTCGACAGCAAGCTGTCGACAGCTGAGGTCGCCAAGCCCTCTCTCCAGAAATATCTTCCCCCGGTCTAGGGGCTTTGGTCTAAGGGCTTTGTGTTTTTGGGGTTGTTTCTGGGTGAGTTCTTGTTGTTCTCGTACTTTTGATGATAAAGGCAGGTTAGTGTCGTGGCCTTAGCAGTTTCTATGCTCAAGTTTTTGAATACTTTGTTCCCACAACCAGCTCATCCTCTTAATATGGCTCAAGATGGTACGAAGAGTACGGCTCAGTGGCAGATGGAGCGTGGCGGGGAGACGTTGCGTTATTTTTTGCAGGCTGTTTCGGAGCGGGAGCTTTTTGAGGATCGGGTTGTGCTGGATATGGGTTGTGGGCCTGGTGGGAAGACTTGTTATTATGCAACGCGTGGTGTGAAAAAAGTTGTGGGCCTTGATCTTTTGCCTGATTTTATTGCGGAAGCACGGGCTTTAGCGGAGCAAGAGGGCCTTCTGGATTCTGTTGATTTTGTGGCGGCTGATGCGACGGCGATGCCTTTTGCTGATGAGACTTTTGATGTTATTATTGCTAATGATTTTATGGAGCACGTTGGTGATCCTGAGGGAGCTTTGCGGGAAGCCCATCGGGTTTTGAAAAAAGGTGGTCGTCTTTTCGTTAATTTCCCTCCTTATTATCATCCTTACGGTGCTCATCTTTCGGATGCTATTGCTATTCCTTGGGTGCATAGTCTTTTTTCTGAGCAGACTATGATTGATGCTTATAAAGACTTAGTACGTGTCTATCCTGATAGTGAGAAACGCATTGCTTTTCGTTTTAGCAAAGACGCTCAGGGGCGAGAGTACTTAAGTTACGTTAATGGTATGACTATAGAGCGTTTTCAAAAGATCCTAAAAGCCACACCATACTTAAAAGTTGCCTACTACCGTGAAGCACCTTTGCGTGATTTTCTTGCTCCTCTTAGCAAAATCAATGGTGCTAAAGAGTACTTTGTCCGCATGGTAGTGGTAGTCTTAGAAAAGTAATTAAGTCTTTAGAACTACAAGTCACGTTAAAAAACCACGTTAAAAAGCCACATTAAAAAAGCCACCTACCAAGAGCATTTAATGCTCTATGGTAAGTGGCTTTACTTATTCCCCGGTCCAGACAATGGTCTACTTAATGAAATTGTAAGTTTATCTATGGTCCATCCTTACGTCCATAGGGCTTTCCCCGCCACGGAACTTCCAGGCGATTGCTGTGAAGAGCCAGAAGAGTACGACCATCATGGGTACTTCAAAGACGTTTTCTACTGCGTTATGGAAGACTACTCCTGTAAGGCCGCAGGCTACTCCTGTTGCTAGGGCTTTGAGGTGGGGTGGGGCATGGGCGGCTACGCCGAAGGCCATGCGCATGACGGCGATCATGAGGAAGATGAAGGAGAAGAAGCCGATGAGGCCTGTTTCTGCTGCTGTTTTTAGGTAGTAGTTATCGGTGTAGAGTGTGGGGTGGCTGAGGAAGTCTTTGTTATGATCGGCGGCGGCACCACCGAATTGGCCAAGTCCGATGCCGGTTAGTGGTTTTTCTTGTACTTTTTCTAATGCCATGTTCCAGCGGTCAATACGACCGCCTTGGGCTGATTTGCTGAAGTAATCGGGGCTTAGGAGATAGCTGACTCGGTCGGCTACGGAGGGTAAGGCGATAGGTAGTAAGATTGCTCCGATCAATAGGCCTGCTATGAGACGGCGATCGTAGATTGCTCCAAAGAGGACGATGGCTAGGGCTAGTCCAAGCCAAGCACCGCGGGAGAAGGTTACGACCATGCAAAGTCCCATGATGGCGGCACAGCCTAGATAGAAAAGCCGTTGTGTCGGTGTGCCACGGTAAGCTAGAGCTAATGCTAGGGGGGTGGAGAGGACGAGTAGGCTTCCTAAAACGTTAGGACTGCCGATGATGGAGTAAGCTCGGGTCCGAATGCCTACTTCTGCTTGGTCTACCCAGGTAGAAGGCATGGGTGCTCCTGTGATGTACTGATATACGCCATAAAGGGCAATAATCGTGGTAGCTAAGGTAAATCCGACAAGTAAGTTCAGTGAATCTTTCGAATGTCTTAGCAGTTGTACAGCTAGGTAGAACCAGAGCATATGTTGCACAATAACGCGCAAACCATCAATGGGAACGTGAATTCGGGGGTAGGTATAGTCAATTAAGAAGATAAAGAGCATGACGGCAATGAAAGCTGTCAAGGCATAAAAAGTAGGATGTATCTTCCAGCGAAAATCTCTTTGACTAAGCCAGTGAGCACCGATGGCACTGGCCATGAGAAGTAAGAGTGCTTCATCCCACCAATTGGGAAGTCCAAAGCGGTCTACATACTGCCGTAAGAACCAGTCGAAAGGACCATAAAGGGCTAGTGCCCAGAGTCCCAAAAGAGGTCGGAAAAAGAGTAATTGCACTATTAGTAAGATAAAAGGTAGGGCAAGTACATAAGGGCTATTCATGCGTACCCATAAAAAGCCGATAAGTGCGCCAAAGAGCAGAAGTAGGCCATACATGGTGTAGGCGCTTAGGCCTTCTAATGGTGGCGCTACAACGTCATAGCGGTCTCGTCTGGATTCGTGAGAACTTGACTCTTCAGGATAGTCTTTTTGAGAATCTGGCGATGGACTTGCTACTTGAGCAGGCACGAAAAAGTCAGCCACTTGAGCAGGTACTGATTGACGCCAGATGCGCAGAATTGTTACTGTACTGTTACGCCAGAAAAGAAATAATGCCACTACCAAAGCAAAGGCGAGGGCTTTTTTTATGGTTAATGCACCTAAAAGCAGTAAGCCTACTGTTAAGCCAGCTATAAAAGCTAGACCAGCGCGAGCGAGTCCCCCTAGTTGCCATCCTTCGGGGCAAGCCATATGCCTGACTATGGTAGCAAAGAGACTGCCTCTTGATAGTTCTTCTAAAAAAGCGATAAACTTTAATCGAAGCTGTTCTAGTGGCTTAGTAACTTTACTCCAAAGTCCTAGGATAAAGGACGATGATCTTTGACGGTGCAAGCGCTCCAGCGGATCTGAGCCAAAATAACGCCCTACGACACCTTGTGAGGAGACTTTGGCAGATTGCTCCAAAAAATGATGAAACCGTCCCGCGAGCCACAGCTTTTCTAGCTGGAGGAGTCCCCGATAGAGGTAGAGCAACATTCTGACAAAGAAGCTGTTGACAATTATCAGCTGAAGCGTTTGAATGGTATTCAGAAGAGTCACCTCACAAATGAAGAATTCTAAGGAATTCAAGATAAAGTAATTTTCAAAGCAGATTAGACAAAGCAGATTAACAAAGGATGAAGTTTATTGAATATAGTTTGTATCGCGGCGGCAGAATGGCAGGGGATGTGGGCCCGAGCCCAGCAGTTAATGGTGCGTTTAGCCGCGCAAGGTCACAAGATTCTTTATGTCGATCCCCCGATTACTTATATAGCGCCCTTAAAAAATCCAGCGCTCTGGAAAAGCCGTTGGCAAGAGAAAAAAGGTCTGCAAATTATCGAAAAAGACCAGATCTATTTGCTCAAACCGCCTCTTTTTCTTCCATTTCACGGCATGAACAGGTCTGTAAATCGCATTAATCAGCAAATACTAGCGCAGTCTCTGTCACAAGCTTTTCAAGAACTTAACTGGTCTGAGGCTGTCTTATGGACATACTTGCCAGGCTCTTGTGATCTTACAGAAGCAAAAAATCTTTCTTGGTCAAAAGTGATCTACGATTGTGTCGATGATCACGGTGCTTTCACAGGCCTTATCGATCAAAAGGTTATGCAGGCCATGGAAAATGATCTGGCCAAGCAATCCCATGCAGTTTTCGCTTCAGCTAAAGCGTTAGCTGAGAAAATGAAAAAAGTGCGACCAGATGTAAAAATTGTGCCTAACGGTGCCGATGTGGAACATTTCCGTCGACCTTTAGGTCTCGAAAAAAAAGATATAGAGAAACGGAAAGACTTGCCTCGAAATTATGACCGTATCATTGGCTTTGTCGGTGGTCTAGGTGACTGGATCGATATAGAGTTGATGGCGAAAGTAGCTCAACACCGCCAAGATTGTGCGCTCGTCGTAATTGGCCCAGCCGAAACAGACTTATCTCCTTTAGAAGGTATGGAAAACGTCTTTTTGCTGGGGCGTAAGCCTTACCAGGAATTGCCTAGTCACGTACAGCACTTTGACGTTGCCTTATCGCCTTTTAAGCTTAATGAGCTTACCATGAGCGTAAACCCAGTAAAAATCTATGAATACCTAGCCGCGGGCTGTCCTGTTGTTTCTACAGCTCTTCCAGAAGTCATTCCTTTTGAGCCAGTTATTGCTGTCGGTTATAATGAAGCAGAGTTTCTCCAGCACATTGACAAGGCTCTAGCAGAAAATAGTCCCGAAAAAGCAAGGGAGCGAGTCCAAATGGCGGAAGCCCATTCTTGGGAAAGTCGTTTGTCTGATATGGTCACGACTTTGGCTTAGAGGTTAAGTTATAGTTAACTATAAAGGGAAAATCATTCCTCGGCGATTACTTCACGAGAGTCAAGGACTTGTACGGACTCAGTAATGCCTTGTAGTTGAATGAACTGTGTTTTTAACCAGTATTCACGACCTGCTTTGATTTCCTGCAAGCCTACGCGTAAGTCAGCTGTAGCTGACCGGGAGATACCACGCACAGTAACGCGGACGTCTTTGTAGTAGGGATCTTCTGCTGTTATACGCTCGCCGGTGTTAGTGATAGATGTTTCAATATGTGGTCTTACGTCGATAGCCACAATTTTGGCATCATCGATAAAACCACCAGCTCCAACGAGAGGATCTTCTGTATTCAAATTACCAAGCAGTTCGGGCTCCACTTTTTTGAAAAAAGCGGTAAGTTCTACTTCTGTAACGGTAGTACTTACAATAGTCTTAGTCTTGGTAGCTAGACCTGCTACCAGGGCGATGACAGCAATTAAGATGATTAGATCAAGGGGGTTGACTAAACCAAAGAGACGCCCTTTTTCGTCAACGATTTTCATTACGACACTGTTCCTCCTACATTATGATGTTGATATTGTGATAATTTGACAAGAATGTCCACTTGGACGACAATAAGTTCGACACGAAGTGCCGTCGTTCCTTTTTTCCAACAAATTTACAGAAAGGAAGATTGATGAATATGAGGGAGAAAGTGAATCTATCAGCTCAGGAAATTCAGGGTATTCTACCACATAGACCTCCTTTTTTGCTTATCGATAAAGTTGTAGAGCTCGAGGTTGGCAAAAGTGCCGTAGCAATAAAAAATGTTACGATTAATGAACCTTTTTTTCCAGGTCATTTCCCCGGTCATCCTGTGATGCCTGGTGTGTTGATTGTTGAGGCATTGGCTCAAACGGGTGCTGTTGCTTTGTTGAAAATGCCTGAGTATGCAGGAAAAATCGCTTTTTTTGCAGGCATTGATGGGGCACGCTTCCGTAGACAAGTTCTTCCCGGTGATATTTTGCGTTTAGAGGTAGAGATGAAAGCTCTGCGCCGCAATATTGGTAAAGCCACAGGCAAAGCTTATGTCGGAGAGGATCTAGTCTGTGAAGCAGAGCTAACTTTTGCGGTAGAACGATAAGAGAGAAATTTAGGACTCTTGTAGTGATTTTTGGCCTTTTTACGCAAAAAAAGAGGGATCTTTTGGTCTTTTCGGGAATTTATTTGCCAATCCTTTTGGGAAGTTATTGAAGGGTCAGTAGTCAATGCAGTACAATACGAATATAGATGAACTTGTACAAAATGGAGTTTTCGGAGTTATTTATGAAAAAGTACTCTTCAGAGATGATGTACCTTTAAGGAGGGTTCCAGGTGTCGATGGCTCTGGCAGCCACGGCTGCATTCATGGTTGCCCTCGCGTTGACCCCCGTAGCGCGCTGGCTCGCTTTTCAAATTGGTGCTGTTGATAAGCCTTCAGGGCGAAAAGTTCATCAGCAAACTATGCCTCGTTTAGGTGGTCTGGCTATTTATGGTGGTTTTGTACTTACTGTACTAGCCATGGGCTTTTGGAATGGAGACTTTTTACAGCCTCCCATTCTAGGGTTGATTGTTGGCTCTACCATTATCGTTCTCGTCGGGATTGTGGACGATACTTATGACCTGCCACCGAAAGTGAAGTTGCTTGGCCAGATTGTGGCAGCTGCTTCTGTAATTCCTTTTGGCATATCGGTAGACTTTGTTACGAATCCTTTTTATAACTACCATACTTTCGATTTAGGTTGGTTGGCTGTTCCTATTACTATCTTCTGGATCATTGCTGTCACTAATGCTGTCAATTTAATTGATGGTCTTGATGGTCTGGCTTCGGGAATAGCCACAATTGCCGCTTTGACAATGGCTATAGTAGCTTGGACACAAGGTCAAGTGCTCATTGTCTATTTAGCACTGATTTTAGCCGCATCTTCTGTAGGTTTTTTGAAGTATAATTTTCATCCAGCTCGAATTTTCATGGGTGATACGGGGGCTATGTTTCTAGGTTTTGCCCTTGGTTGTCTCTCTATTATGGGTCTAGTGAAAATTGCTACCGTTATATCCGTCATCATTCCCATCTTAATTGTAGGTATTCCCATTCTGGACACAGGATTTGCCATTTTTCGACGCTATCAAAAAGGCCAACCTATTTTTCAGGCTGACAAAGATCATCTCCATCATCGCTTGCTAGCTCTCGGTTTTTCTCACCCTCAAACTGTACTAATTATTTATGGAATCAACATTGTACTTGGTGTTACAGCTATTGTTCTTACAACCGTTTCGACAGCACAAAGTCTCTTTATTCTTATCTTGCTTTCTAGCTTCATGTTGTTGATGGCTGATCGAGTCGGTATTTTAGGGAGAACTGGCAGTGCTCAGGAGATAGCGGCTAGTCAAGTTGGTTTAAAAACAGAGAAAGAAACGTCATAGCCTATATAAAGAGAGGTTGGGGCTGGATTCATAGGCCATCTGGTGGAAATAGGCTTGGGGAAAACGTGTAACCGCAAGTGGTAACCACGTAACCCATCAGATTGCTGGGAGGTATAAAAATCAATGAGTGATCTTCGAACAAAAGAAGAGAACAATGAAAGAGAGTTAGATTTAGGCTTAACAGAAGAAGAGCAGAAAGTCTTGTTCTCTGAAACAGCTGACAAATCAAGTAAAAGAATGCGTAAGTGGATTAAGCTGACATCTTTTGGACTGGCTTTCACAATCAGTGGATTTATTTTGGGTCAAATGGTGATAGCCAGTGCCATTACACCAGGTAGTAATGCTGATCCGCTTATTTCAAGAAGTTATTTTAACCGTATTCTAGGTGAACAAACAGCAGATCTACATAATCAAATCAAGGGCCTCAATCAAAGGGTCGAAGTTTTGCGCCAAAATGTAGAGGAGAGTACAGGGAAGAAAATAGACTTACCTCCTATGCCGGTAGCTAACGGTTCTACTGAGCCTACTGTAGTTCCAGCGCCTGAGCCAGCCACACCAGTTAACAATCCTTCCCGTGGTGCTGAAGAACAGAATAGTCAAACAGGTGCTGTAAAACCTTCTGTAGGTGTTTTCTTACGTTACGGTCCCGGTGTTGACTATAGACCAGTGACGACTCTTGATCAGGGCGTAGAATTTACGATCTTAAATGTTCACGATGGTGTGAATAAAGAGAAGTGGTATCAGGTGCGACTAACAGATGGACGAACTGGCTTTATTCGTCAAGATCTAGTTAGTTTCCGCTAAGTAGGAAGCTAGAGAAAAATAAAAAAGTCTTATTAATTAATTTCTTAAGTTAATTAACAAAGAAGTAAACCATTAAGAAAGCATCTGTAACCACTTTGGTTCAGGTGCTTTTTAATGTTTTAGACTAACCTTTTTAGACAAAGTAATAGTGCTTTTGCGACAATATAGACCTATTTTCGACAGAGATCTTCGACGGCTTTTTAAAGACATCTTGTCCGATGCTATGTTATGCTTACATCGCCAGTCAGTGATCCGCCTAGTTCACTGGTTGAGAAAGGACATAATTTTATGGCGGAGGTGTTCCCGTTTTGTCATTGGCACAGATTCAGATGACGGCAGAAGGTGAAGTAGACCTTCCTATTGAGTTATGGAGTGCATTCCCGAAAGGGAGTCTCGTTCGATTCTCTGTAGATGAAGAAGGAAATCTTGTTATGGAACCAATTACCTATCTACGATGCATTTCTAATGTTAACAACAGGACAAGAAGGAAAATTAGACCGTATAAGAGAAGGAAAGTAACGGGTAATCTACTTTTAGTCAAAGGATAGGGGGACTTCCATGACCATTAAGTTTGGTACCGATGGTTGGCGGGCTATTATGGCTGAAGAATTTACTTTTGCCAACCTAGAAATTGTCGTGCAAGCTATTGCCCGTTATGTTCAGGAAGCGGGTTTGGCTGATCGTGGTGTTGTAATCGGTTACGACAATCGGTTTTTTGCAGAAAAGTTTGCAGAGAGATCGGCTGAGGTTTTAACAGGGAATGGCATTGCTGTCTTAATGTCGAAGAAGACGTTGCCAACGCCAGTGACTGCTTTTGCAATTCAGCACTATAAGGCGGCGGGAGCTATTATGTTAACAGCTAGTCATAACCCGCCTGAGTATAATGGCATTAAGTTTATTCCTGAATATGCAGGGCCTGCTATGCCAGAGATTACAGATCGCATAGAAAGTTTCGTTAACGAAATGCTAGCTATGAGAGAGCAGAAGAGTCTTACTATTCCTCGCTTACGAGTCCCAAAAGCTCAAGAGCAAGGTTTAGTTCGCTCTATTGAGCCTCACGATGCCTATATCGAAGCTTTAAAGCAAGTAGTTGACTTCTCTGCCATTGGCGCTTCTGGCTTAAAAATAGTCGTCGATCCTATGTGGGGTGCTGGTATCGGCTATATTGAAGCTTCCTTAAAAGAAGCGGGCTTAGAAGGTAAAGCGATTCATGACTATCGTGATCCACTCTTTGGTGGTATTATGCCTGAGCCTTCGGCGTCTGTATTGACAGCCTTGAAAGAAGAGCTTTTGGCTACCGGTGCAGACCTTGGTCTTGCTTTAGATGGTGATGCCGACCGTTTTGGGATTATTGAGGCTGATGGCTCTTATATCAATCCCAATCAGGTCTTAACATTACTTTTCCATCATCTCTTAACGCGTAAAGAAGAGCGTGGAAAAGTGGCTAGAACAGTTGCTACCACCCATATGTTAGATCGCATTGCCAGCAAGGCAGGCTTGGAAGTAGAAGAAACGCCTGTAGGTTTTAAATATATTGGTCAATCTTTACGTGATCCTGCTTGCCTCTTAGGAGGGGAAGAATCGGGTGGTTTGTCCATACGTGGCCATCTACCAGAAAAAGACGGTATCTTAGCTTGCTTGTTGATGGTTGAAGTAAGAGCTATTGCCCAAAAGCCGCTTACAGAGATTCTGGCAGAAATATCGGCAGAGTATGGTACACTAGTTTCTGAGCGACTTGATTTGCATACTTTGCCAGAAGAGAAGGCAACTATCTTAGAAGCCCTCAAAAGTTACAACCCTGCTACAGTTGCTGGGCAAAAAGTCGTCAAGCGCCTAGCTATCGACGGTGTCAAAGTCTTGCTAGAAGATGGTTCCTATGCCCTTGTCCGTCCATCAGGCACAGAACCGCTCTTTCGCCTCTATGTAGAAGCTAACAGCGAAGAGGAGCTAAAAGCAATTCAACAAGACGTAAAGCAGGCACTAGGTCTATAAAGACTAGTTTTTTAGGCTCATCTTTTTCACATAGTTCCCCCGCTCTCCGATTCACACCGGAGAGCTTTTTCAATTCTCTTGAGGTAAAGCATCTTGATATAAACCATCTTGATAAACCATCTAATCTCAAATGTTGTTAATCCATGACAAATGTAGAGTTAAGCAGGAACTTAGCGGCTCTTGTCGAAAATAATAAAGTCGGGGGGAGGGAAGTCTATTGGATTTTAGTGCTCTAGATAAGGTTGTCCAAGAGACCGTCGGAGCGATGGAAAAGGCAAAAGAACAAATATTTTCCATTGCAGAAGATGCCCGCTCCGAATGTGATCGTGTAAAAGAGGACTTAAAAGAAATTAGAGAAAAGACCCATCAAGTTATTACGTTAGTTGACGAATTTTATAAGCGAGAGAAAAGATCTCGTGTACGGCTTATGGAAGTGAGCCGTGGACTTGATCGCTATACAGAAGAAGATATTCGCAAAGCTTATGAAGAAGCTCAGGAAACTCAAGTGAAGCTGGCTGTGTTAAGAGAGCGGGAACAACAGCTGAGAGCAAAAAGAGACGACTTAGAACGTAGACTACGCCACTTACAAGCGATGGTTGAGCGGGCTGAGCAACTTATGTCGCAGATGGGTGTTATACTTAATTTTATTGGTGGCAATCTCAAGGAGATTAGCGGTAAGCTTGAAGAAGCACAGCAGAGGCAAGAGATGGCCTTGCGCGTTATTTTAGCGCAAGAAGATGAGCGTCGCCGGGTGGCTCGAGAGATTCACGATGGGCCTGCTCAAGTGATGTCTAGCATTGTAATGCAGGCTGAGCTTTGTGAGAGATTGCTAGATCTTGCTCCAGATCGAGTGCGCAGTGAACTACAGGAACTCAAAGGCTTGGTAAAGACCAATTTGCTGGAAGTTCGTAAGATTATTTATGACCTTCGCCCTATGGCTTTAGAAGAAGTTGGTTTGTATGGTGCTATTGAAAGGTATCTTGATGATTTTGCAGAGAAAAAAGATCTAGTTGTAGAGCGGCATTTTAAAGGTGCTGAGAAACGCTTAAGCACGCTCTATGAAGTTGCTCTTTTTCGTATGATTCAAGAAGGGCTTAATAATGTACGCAAGCATGCCAAAGCTAAATCGGTGAAAGTACAAGTTGAGATGACTGCAGAAACCCTAACAGCGTTGATTCGAGATGATGGTGTGGGCTTTAATGTGGAGGAATCATTAAAGAAACAAGGTGAGCACTTCGGTCTTCTAGGTATGAAAGAACGGGCCGCCTTATTAGGTGGAACTGTAGAGGTTCGTAGCAGTGAAGGCAAAGGTACTACCTTGTTGATTCGGATTCCTTTGGAGGAGAAAAGTGATGACGATGAACAACAAGGAAAAAATTCGGATTCTGCTAGCTGACGATCACACTCTCGTGAGGCAGGGTTTACGTAAAATTTTAGAGCTTGATGAGCGTATGGAAGTGGTTGATGAAGTTGGCGATGGTCAAGGTGCTGTCAACGTAGCTCGCAAGGTCAGGCCTCAGGTTATTTTGATGGATATTCATATGCCTGGTATGACAGGCATTGAAGCTAGCAAAGTTATCAAGACAGAAATGCCGGAAATTGGGATTATTATTTTGACGGCTCATGATGAGGAAGAAGAGATTATTAAAGTTATCGATAGTGGTGTAGACGGTTATTTGCTCAAAGACGTTAACCCTAACACACTATACAGCACTATTTATTGTGTAGCTCAGGGAGAATCAGTTTTGTCATCAACGGTAATAACCAAAGCCTTAGCACAGGCTCGTATGCGTTCTAACAGATTTAAGCAAAGTTCCTCTGAGTCTGTTGAGGTGACTCAAGAAAAACATAAGTCTCTTGAATCGGAAAAAAAGCAAAGTAGCTTTTTAGGGCCGCGAAAAAGGGATAACCACCCTGGCGATGATTTAACAGACAGAGAGCAAGATGTACTTAACTTAATTGCCCAGGGTGCTAGCAATGCTACTATTGCAGGGACCCTATACATAAGTGAAAAGACCGTTAAAAACCACATAACCAATATTTTTCGCAAATTACAAGTGGCAGATCGAACGCAAGCGGCTCTTTATGCCATTAAGCATGGTCTTGTTAAAATATAACAGAGCTTATATTTTATTGAACACAACGGTCATAGTCACGCCCCTGTAATCAGACTATTGTACAGAGTACTGGTCTGATTACAGGGTTTTTTTATGTTTTTAAAAGAAAAATGCAATATTTTTACCATGAAACAGAAGGATTATGGAATCAAAGGTAGAAAATAGCAATAAAGGATATGCGCGGAAAAGGTGAGAATGCCGTGGTCTGTCTGAAAGGCTTTGTCTACCTAGCTCGAGGAAAAGGGAAGAGTTGGCTTGGGTTCACCCATGATCCTGGCCTTGATCTGACTATTTTACAGAGGGAAGGTTATGAAACAGTTGTTTCTCTAACGCCTACCTTACCAATAGGTGTAGCTCTGTATGTACTTCAAGAATTGCGAGGACTGTCAGGACTTCAGAAAAGAAGTCTTTTTAATCAGAGTCTTCTACAGGCAGAACGGCTCTGGAAAAAAACTTTGCAGACTTTAAGTTGGGGACTGCCTTTAGTTGATTTAGAGGATGATTCGACTGGAAGTTCTAAAACTGCTAATGATAATAATGGTAATGGAAAGATTAGCTCACGAAGATTCGAAAGTAAAAATATTGATGAGGAGCTAACCTATTGGTCTCATCAAGCGGCTCAAATCTTGCAAAGTATGCAGGAATTACCTGATTCGTTCCGACAACGCTATGCACTGCATATCTATGGGCCCGTTCGTAGTAAGACTGTAGAAAGCGAGCTGGTCACTGGACTTGTAGATTTACGAGTTCTGGCAGAGACGCTAGAAGGGCGCATTCTCTACATGGGAGAGATTGAAAAAGCACTTACTGAGCGCTGGCGCCGAGAGCGTCTTTCTTATCCAACGGGCAACTTAGAAGACATGATGCATTTACTCGCTTTAGTAGGTGCTGTAGAAGTTTTTCCTTCCTTGATCATGGAAGGAAAAGATAAAGGACGCTGTCTACGTTGTGGGCAAAACAAGCAAATTGCTGTCAGTTCCTGTGTTCGTTGTGGTCGAGAAAAGTGTTATTACTGCGATGGTTGCCTTAGTATGGGAGAATCGCGCCTTTGCCGACCTCTTTATGCGCTTGCTGGTGATGAAGGCTGGATAGAGCAGTGGCAGGAAAAGGTAGAGCCTTGGTTTAAGTCTTCAGCCACTTCGTCAGCTATTTCGTCAGCTACTTTTTCAACTACTTCGTCAACTACCTCTACGGCTACTTCTTCATCATCTGCTTCATCTATTTTGGAAGGGAAAGAGTGGCATGGACAAGAGTTTCGAGAAAGTAGGAAAAAAAATCACCGCTCTTGGCCTCTTTTATCTTTTCCTCTTACGGAAGCACAAGAAGAGGCAAGCGACGATCTACTTAAGTGGCTCGATGGAGAAAAAAATAAAGAAGCTCTCGTCTGGGCCGCTTGTGGAGCTGGCAAGACGGAGGTTTCTTTTGCGGCTATTGCCCAGCTATTAGAAGCAGGGGGAAGAGTGCTTTTTGCTGTACCTCGTCGCGATGTCGTCTTAGAGCTAGAACCGAGGATTCAAAAAGCTTTTCCTGGTGTTTCCGTGGTTACACTTTATGGAAGTAGTCCACGCAAATATGATCAGGCCCAGTTAGTGATTGCCACAACCCATCAGGTGATCCGTTTTTACCGTGCCTTTGATCTTGTTGTGCTTGATGAAGTTGATGCCTTCCCTTATCAGGGTAGTGAGATGCTTTATCATGCTGTAATGCGCTCTAAGAAAAAAGAAGGCTCTATAGTTTTCATGACGGCTACTCCGGATCATGTGATGAAGAAAAAAGTAAAAGAAAAAAAGCTTTCTTTAGTAACTATTCCAGCTCGTCATCACGGTTATCCTGTGCCAGAACCTCAAATGATATTGGAAAAAGAATGGCGCTGGAATCGGGAGCAGTTAATTTTTCCCGATAAATTACTGAACTTTTTACATCGTACTGTAGAAGGCGATTTGTCTCAGGTTTTTATCTTCGTGCCCTCTATTTTTTTGGCCCAGAGAGTGGGAGAGTCTCTGAAAGAGGCAACGAAAGGTCCGCCTTTTAACGATTTTAAGGGAAGCTGGGTAGAGTATAGTCATTCTAGAGATCCACAGCGCGAAGCGAAAAGACAAGCTTTTAGTCAACAGCTTTTCCCTTTTTTTGTTACTACTTCTATTATGGAGCGGGGGATTACAGTCCCCCGAGCTAATGTAGTTGTTCTTTTTGCGGAAAATGAACGCATCTATGATGAGCGCACCCTTATTCAGATGGCTGGACGAGCTGGGCGCTCTACAGAGCGACCTTATGGAGATGTCTGGTTTGTAGGAACTCGTTTGACAGCGTCGATGAAAGAAGCAGAGCGCTCTATTGTATGGCTTAATGAAGAAGCACGTAAGAAAGGTTATCTCCATGGAAGTACTGAACGAATTAGGCCTTTAGCATGAAAAATAGTTCAGAATTGTAGCTCACTAAACAGTCCAGAACTGAAGTCCTTTAACCGTTAAAACATAAGGCTTGATTAGAAGCTAGGAGGGTTAGAGCGTTGTTACAGCAGATTTGGACGGAAATGAAAGAAACTTTTTTTCCTACCTGGCAGGATTGTCCTTTTTGTCAGAACCCACTAGGGCAAAGTGGCAAAAGCTGGGGACGTTCCGGGCTCTGCCGTAATTGCATACAAGAAATAGAAGCTTTGGAACTAGATCTTGTTCAATGTCAACGTTGTAGTAAGTATTTGCGGTTGCCTAAGGAGTTTTTGGAATCAAGAAAGCTTAAGGATCTGCGACTCCCAAGGGAGCATATCTGCGAAAACTGTAGTGAGCAGGAACCTTTGTTTCAAGGTGCTTGGAATATTGGACCTTATGAAGGTCTATTGCGTCAGGCTATTCATGATCTAAAATACAAAGGTCGACGCAATGTGGCTGTGCCTTTAGGAAAGATGATGGCGCAACAAATCTGGCTCTATGGACCTAATAGTTCTTTAATGAATCCTTGGGGCGATCTTTATGGAGCGGTACTTATTCCTATTCCTTTACATGCCGATAAACTTTATAGCCGGAATTTTAACCAGTCTTACTTACTGGCTAAGAGTATTGCAGAGGAAACGGCTCTGCCTGTAGCTGATGTGTTAGTCCGAAAAGGCGATACGGAGACGCAGGCTCACTTAGGGCGATATGAGCGTTTGCGTAACTTAGAGGGGCAGTTTGAACTTGCCCAAGGGGCAGTACTGCTTAATAAGGCTGGACAGCAAGCTAAGGTAGCTATTCTGGTCGATGATGTGTATACAACCGGGGCAACGGTTACTGAAGCAACTAAGGTGTTACGGCAAAGTGGAGTAGATTCTGTTTATGTGGTAACAGCTTCTGCCGGAATTGGAGTATAGAGCAGTTATTATTCCTATTGCCGATCTACTTTCTGGCAGGATATAATAGAATAAAGTGAATCCTGTGAGGAGGCAAAATGTATGAATGTAAAAAACTGTCCTCGCTGTGACCGGATCTTTGTCCATCATCCAGGAACACGCAATCTTTGTCCCCACTGCATTCGAGAAGAAGAAGAACATTATGAAGCTGTCCGCACTTATTTGCGTAAAAATCCTGGCGCTAATGTTATTGATGTGGCTAATGAAACTGGTGTTGATGAGGATACAATTGTTCGCTATATCAAAGAGGGACGCTTGGAAGCAACTTCTACTTTGAAGGCGACTTGGCCTTGTGATCATTGTAAAGAGCCTATTGATAAGGGTAATATCTGTTTAAGATGTCAGGATGAGTTGGCTTCCGACTTAAGAAAAGCGGCAGGGACACTGAAAGCTACGGAACAAGAAGAGTATAATAAGATGCGTCGTGAGCGTGTCTTTGCAGTGGAAAAAGAGAAGGGCAAAAAGTGGTAGAAAAAGCTGGCTTATGCTGGCTTTTTTCTTTTTGGGTTCTTTTAAGGGGATATGAATTTTTGATTATTTCCATACTGAGTTAAAGTGTTAAAAAGAAATTTTTATTAAAGTTTTTTGACTACCTTTACGATAAGTAACTTATAAGAATTCATGGGAAGCGACAGCGTTGTTTTTTCAACCTGTGAGGTAGGGGTGTGAGGGACATGAAGATATCATCAAACCAGATCCAGAACATCTTAAAGATGTACGGCGTTGATCGAGTGGAGAAGAAGACTGAAGCTCGCCCAGCTGATAAAGTACAGAAGATGGGCAAGGACAAAGTAAGCCTTTCGGAAGATGCTCGCCTTTTGCAGGCCGCCTCTAAGGTGATCCAGGAGACACCAGAGATTCGTGAAGAGGTAGTAGAGAAGTTGCGGCAGAAGATAGAGAGTGGTACGTACAATGTAAGCGGTGAGAAGATAGCAGAAAAGATGATCGGACGAAGCCTTATCGATCGCCTTGAGTCGAAATAGTTCAAAAGGTGGGTCAGGGAATGACAGATAACTGCAAGGTCTCCTTGGGTTCAGGAGTAGTAATGAATGATGCCCGAGAGGACCTTTTTCAACGTTTATTAAGTGTTATGAATATGCAAGGTCAGATCTTTAAGGGGCTTTTAGCTTTGGCTAAGAGTAAAGAAAAAGCTCTGATTGAGTCTAATATTGAAGAAATCAAGAAGCTTACAGAAGCTGAAAATACCTTGATCAATCAGTCCGGTCAGGTGGAGAATCTACGGCAGAAGGTGACAGAGGAACTGATTCAAAGCATGGGTCTTTCTTCTGCACAAAGTAAGACAGTATCGGAAATTATGTCTCATCTGCCGGAAGAATGGAGACCTCGCTTGATGGAACCGGTACAACTGTTACAAGATAAAATTAGTGATTTGAACAGACAAAATGAGATTAACCACCAATTGATTCAGCAGTCGCTGGAGTTTTGTCAGCATTTTTATGATTTGTTGAGTGATGTGGAAGATGAGGCGACTTACGATCCTACAAAGAATTCAGCGGAAGGAAGCGAAAGAAAAGATCGCTCTGTCCTTTTTAACCGAAGAATATAAAGTTTAACTGCAGAACATAAATCAAAGCCCTTTGTGGATAAAGAGGTGAACCAATGCCCATATCAAGTTTTTTTGGAATTAATATGATGTCTGCCGCTTTAGGAGCTCAGAAAAGGGGCTTAGAAGTGACGGGCCACAATATTGCTAATGCTAATACGCCTGGTTATACGCGGCAGAAGGCTGTATTTGGTACGGCTACGCCTATGCCCGTGCCTTCGTTGACGAAGCCTAATATGACAGGCCAAATTGGTACTGGTGTGCAAGTTGATGAGATTAAGCGCTATCGGGAAGCTTTTCTAGACTTGCAATATCGAAATGAGCTTAAGGAATATGGCTATTGGTTGGCCAAAGTTGATACACTTAAAAAGATTGAACATATCTTGAATGAGCCTTCTGATGATGGATTACAAGCTGTCTTGGATCAGTTCTGGGAATCATGGCAAGATCTTGCTAAGAACCCTGAAAGTTTGTCTAATCGTAGTGTTGTTCGTCAGCGCGGTATGGCTGTATCGGAGACTTTTTACCATATCTCTAAGCGACTTGATGACTTAGAACGCGATCTAGATCGAGAAATTGGGATCAAGGTTACACAAGTTAATGACATTGCAGAACAGATTCGTTCGCTGAACCTGCAGATCCAGCGTGCTGAAGTGTCCAATGATAGCGCTAATGATTTGCGGGATAAGCGAGATATTTTGCTTGACCAGCTGGCGGAGCTGTCAGACATAAATACTTACGAAATGCCTGATGGCATGATTGTTGTCACCCTTGGCAATGGTACTCTTGTCCACGGTGCTACTGTTAACAAGTTAGAGACGAGGCTTGAAACAGATAGTCAAAAGAAAGCACTCAATGAAATCTATTGGGCTGGCACAGATAAGCGTGTTGTCTTCCAGTCAGGTGCTCTAAAAGGGACTTTAGAGGCGAGAGGATCTTTAGTTCCACCTAGTAGTACTACTCTTTTTAATACAGGTCAATTTGAGTGGCGATCTAATATTGAAGCTGTTTTGAATGTGACTCATCTAGCACCTGCTGGGGAGTATAATATAGCTGATTTATTAACTGCCCTAACGAATCATTCACCAACTACTCCTGTACTAGCAACGCAAGGTCATAATAGTACAGCGGACTTTCCACTTATGGGAAATAACTTACCGCAAGTTGGCGATGCCATAGTAATAAACGGTTATAAATTTACTTTGACAGATAACGATTTTTCTGAAACCTTAGATGGCCAAAAAATACTGGACTTAGCAGAATTTGAGAAGCGAATTAACGCTATGAAAAAGATAACAGGTGTTGAAGTTAATTACATAGTTGACAATACCGATCCTAATGCTCCAACTGCAAAATTAGAATTTATAAGCGACAAAGCAGGTAAAATCGAACATACAATTGACTTTGTACTTGCAGAAGCGGCTGGTACAGGTGGGGGAAGTTTATTCGGGAACTCTATTTCAGCAGGTCAAACTTCAGCTACACCGATGAAGTTTTCTGGTTATGATGCCCTTGGGCACTCTTCCTTTGCTGGTGTCACTATTAATGCTTACGGAAAAACATATGATGTAGTTTCTGCTGAAGATGGTTCTGGCAATATCGTAAAAGTTGTAGATTCTGCAGGCGAAGAGATTATGCGTCTTGATCTTGCCGAGCTTGCTAGCTCTCCTCCAAATCCTCCAATCATTAATATTAGTAAACGAGAAGGCTTAATATCTGATATGCGCCGTAAGCTGGAAGTTTTAGCTTACAACTTCATTGATGAAGTCAATGAAGCTCATAAGCAAGGCGTGGATATGAAGTTTATTACAGCTAATCAAGGCAGTGGCGGCGCTTATTTCGACCCTGAGGGTCTGTATAGTGTTGTAGATTTCTTTGTTGATAGTAAAGATAACAGCGGTAATACCAAAGCGCTGGACCGCATTGTCATAAACGATAAGATTTTGTATGATCTTGATTACATCGCCGCCGCCGCTCCAGGTACAATGGAGTTTGGGGCGGTGAAATTAGCACCTGGTGATAATGGCAACGTCTTGAATATGGTTTCCCTGCGTTATAAATCTATTGCCGGCTTGCCCGAGTCTTCTACTTTTGATGATTATTATCGTGCTACAGTAGCTCAGCTTGGTGTTAATTCTCAACAGGCTTGGCGTATGATGGAGACTCAGGAAAGACTAGCTACTGTAGTTGACAATCATCGCATGTCTGTATCAGGCGTTTCACTAGATGAAGAGATGTCCAATATGATTCAACTTCAACATGCTTACAACTCAGCGGCACGTATGCTTACAACAATGGATGAAATGATTGAAACTATTGTAAACCGCATGGGTCTTGTGGGACGTTAAGATACGTATAAGGCAGGTGAACTGAATTGGTAACACGTGTTACACAGCAAATGTTGAATAATACATTTATGCGTAACCTAGAATCAAGCTATCGGCAAATGGAAAAGTTCCAGAACCAGCTTTCGACGGGTAAAGCCATTCATAGACCGGGTGACAATCCTGTGCTTGTTGCTCGTTCTATGTATTACCGATCTAATCAGGTGGAAGTGCAAAAGTATGCAGAAAATGCCTACGAAGCTAAACTATGGCTAGAACAAACAGAAGGTGCTGTAAGCGATTCAGTGCAAGTACTTCATAGAGTAAGAGAACTTATGGTGCAGGCTTCTAATGACACTTTAGATGGGGATGCCAAAGAAGCGATAGCCAAAGAAATTCAAGAATTGCGAGATCACTTACTTCAGTTATCCAACACATCCATTGCAGGGCGCTATATATTTGGGGGAACTAATACACTCGTACAACCAGCGGAAAAAGATGGTGCTTGGAACGGCAACCTTGGAGAGATTAAACTAGAACTAGGCGATCGCAATTATGTAACCGTCAATACAGTAGGCGCTAAGCTATTTGACTATCCTGATAAGAATAACAATGTTTTTAAGTTGCTAGATAATATTACAGCTACTTTGCGAGATCCCAAAAACGAATCGACAGAGATTTCACCATTTATTACGAAGGTAACTGAACAAATTAATAATATGGTTGATGAACAAGCGAATCTTGGTGCTAGAGAAAATCGTCTTGACTTTACAATCAACCGTTTGGAAAGTTTGAATATTAGCTTACAAAGCGCGCGCAGTGATGCTGAAGATGTAAATATTGCTCGAGTTATCACTGATCTGCAAAGCCAGGAAAATGTTTACCGAGCCGCTTTGTCGGCTGGGGCTCGCATTATTCAGCCTAGTTTAAATGACTTTTTGCGTTAATACAGCTTTTAGAAGAGTTTAGCTTGAATCCGGCTTCAGGTTGTGATGAAGGAGGTTGTTGCCATGGTACAGTTGCATATAAACCAACAGTATGGCAAAATTAACTTATCTATCCAGAAGCCGGAATTCAGATTGTCTATTCGCCATCCTCAGTTGCAGTTGAAAATAGCGGAACCACGATTGCAAATGCAACAAAGTGAAGGACAATTAGAGATTGATCAATATCCAAGCCGTGCTTCCCTCGGACTGAAAAATCGTACTGATGCCTTAAAGGATTATGCCCAAGCTGGCCGTAAAGCCGCTTTGGAAGGAGCGGCTCGCAGAGCTCAGGAAGGTAACGCCTTAATGCGTATTGAGCATGGCGGCAATCCCATTGCTTCTATTGCCAAAAACAATTCAGAAGACCCACCTGTAGATATTAATATTGGCTATCTAGAACGTCCGAATATTCGCTATCGCAAAGGGGAACTTCGAGTACAAGCTAATAATGGGAAAGTAGAAGGTCACTTTGCTCCCGGTCAAGTACAGGGACAACACCAGTGGGGTTCAGTGCGAGCTTACTTAGAGCAGAAGCCTTCAATTCGTTTTTGGACGACAGGATCTGTTATAAATAGACAATTGTAATACTTATGCGAAATTATATAAATTATATAAGTGGATGTTATATTTGCAAAATAGATGTATTTATATAAAGTAGATGTTTTCTAAATAAATAATAAAGATGCAGAGGTGTACTTTAATGCTCATAGAGACTACCCGCTTTGGACAAATCGAAGTGGATGAAAAAGAAGTGTTTCAATTTCCTAAAGGATTGCCCGGTTTTCCTGAGGAGAAAGCATTTGTCTTTCTGCCTTACCAACCGGACAGTCCTTTTGCCTTTTTGCAATCGGTGATAACGGCAGAGCTAACTTTTATGCTCGTCGATCCTTTTGTCTTTTTCCAAGGCTATCAGGTAAAGTTAAGAGATGATGATGTGGAAGATTTGGCTCTTTCTGAAGAGAATCCAGCACACGTGTGGGCGATTGTAACAGTGCCCGAGAAATTTGAGAAGATGACGGCGAACTTGGTTGCACCTGTTGTTTTTAACGTTAAAGAGCGCAAGGCCGCACAAGTTGTTTTGGAAAATAAGGAATATACAACTCGTCATGCTGTTTTTCCTGAAGGAATTCCAAAGCAACAGGCAAAGAAAAGCGAACAAAGCACAAAATCATGTGCTGAAGCAAAAATTGCCCAAGCAGGGGGTGAGGGCTGAACATGTTGGTACTGACACGACGAGCGGGAGAGAGCATTTTTATTGGCGATAATATCAAACTGGTTGTGCTTGAGACAAAAGGTGAGCAGATTCGTCTAGGTATTGATGCCCCTCGCAGTATATCGGTCCATCGTGGAGAAGTTTATGAAGCGATTCAACGAGCGAATAGAGAAGCTGTGACCTCTATTCCTACACCGAAAGCTCTTGAAGACTTATTAGCGGGTAAATAATAAGATTCTCACGGTAAGAATGAAAAAATTTTCTCGCATAGCATGGTTGAATAAAAGGGATCATGTAACAAGAGAGAGAAGAATGTTTTTATAGAATAGCAAGGTGAGTTTATAAGGAGGATGTTTCATGTTTTCAGAAAAGTTACAAGAGCAGTTGAATGAACAGATTAAGTATGAACTCTTTTCCTCTCAGCTCTATCTGGCCATGGCCGCCTATTGTGCTGATCAGGATCTCGATGGTTTTACCAACTTTTTCAAGGTACAAGCGGAAGAAGAGAAGTTTCATGCCATGAAGTTTTTTGACTTTATCAACGAGATGGGCGGTCGTGTGGTTATCACAGGTTTTGAAAATCCTGAGATTCATTATGCTTCTGTGCTTGATGTTTTTGAAAAGAGCTTAGCTCATGAAAAGCATGTGACCAAGCGGATCTATAGCTTGATGGATTTGGCCATGGATGAGCGGGAGCATGCAACGATTAGTTTCCTACGCTGGTTTATTGACGAGCAGGTAGAAGAAGAAGCTATGTTCCAGGGTGTGATTAAAAAGCTCAAAATGATTGGCCAAGATGTGAATGCTATGTATCTGCTAGATAATGAAATGGCTCAGCGGACCTGGGTAGCACCGACAGAATAGATATGAGTGGTCAATACTTTGGAAAGCTATCTTGCAAAGTATGATTTGTTCCGAAATGGACTCAAGCTTTCATAAATTGATACTATATAAACATTTCAAGATGAAATACTAATAGACTTAGCAAGTAAACTAGAATGTTCCTTACTCTAGAGGTGAATAGCAATGAGTACCAAAAAGCGGAGCATCTATAATATAAAAGCAGTGCAACAGATGACGGGTGTGCCAGCAGGCACTTTACGTATCTGGGAACACCGCTATCAGGTAGTGCGTCCAGAGCGCAATCGTAATGGTTATCGTGTCTATTCTCAAGAAGATGTGCAGATGATTCGTTGGCTTTCTCAACAAGTGAAAAGTGGTGTATCTATAGGACAAGCCGTCGAGATGTTGCGCCAACAGGAGGCTCAACAATCGGCGGCTCTGCCTTCGCCTGTTGAAGAGAAAGGTAATAATGTTTTGAGCGATCTCTGGCTCAGGGCTTTGACAGCTTTGAAGGCTTATGATGAAAGAGGGGCAGGATTAGCCTTAGAAGAAGCGCTTTCTCTTTTCAGTGTGGAGCGAGTTGCTTTAGAGTTTATTGTACCTTTGATGGACGAATTACGTGCTTGTTATAATCAGGCCGAGCTTGCGCAGAGTCAGATGAATTTTGCTAATCATTTTATTAATCTTCGCTTGGCTACAGTGCTTTCTGGTTTGCCTATGAGTATGGACAAGGCTATGGTACTACTTGCTTGTCCTGCTGGAGAACAGCATGAACAGGCTTCCATAATCTTTTCTGTTTTTTTGAAGAGAAGAGGCTTTCGTGTTATCTATGGCGGTAGTGATCTAAGTTCTCAAGAGCTTTTGGAAGCGGCAGAAACTTTGCGTCCTGCTTACATAGCTTATGTTGTTGATGAAGGTGAAGAAGTGTTTTTACAAGAAGCACAAGTTTTTTCTGATGCTTTGCGCAAAGGGCGCGAAGGAAGGGAGCTGGCTTTTGAACTTATTCTACCTGGTCGTGGTCTGGTAGGAACTAATGTTCAGGCTATAGGCATGGATTTGAAGAGTTGGGAAGCATGGATTCATAGTCACTCGCTTTAAAAATTTTTCAGAAAATTGCAGAAAGATCTTCCTTCAGTGTTGAAAAGATGTACAATAGAGAAAAAGTATTCTGTACAATGTCTGAGGGAGATAGATGGAATTAGAGCAGGGAAAAGCTAAGATGATTCTAGAGCTAGCTGAGTTTGGCCTAGGAGCTTTGATACTCAGCCAGTTTAAGCTAGAGCAGGGTCTTTTTACAGAGGCGATGGAGATTATTAAAGATGTGGAAGCTCGCTATTGGCATATCTATGATTTAGTAAATGGTATAGAAGAATCTATAGTCGATAAGATTATGATGATTGGTGAAAACGTAGCCGATAGCTTGCACTATGTAACGACAGCTTATAGTGAAAAGGAAATAAGACAGGTTATGAAGTATATGGAGATTTCTTTACTGCCTATGTATCAAAGATGGGAGCAAGAATTAGAGAAATCTTTGTTGCCTCTGGTAACCAATTAGTAAGCTCAGGTGTAAACCTGGCTTTTTTTATTTTAAACGATAACTATAGCGTTACTGTATAAGGGTTGAGGAATAAGTGAGCAATAGCTTTACTTGAATATCTAGCTAGTGAAAAGAAAGTACAAACTTCTCTATGTGAGGGTTTGTACTTTTTTGCAGAAACTCTAAGGTGCTCCTATAGGGAGAGAGAGGGGAAACAGCAATTAGAGAAAGTCCTCCGATGATATAAGTGAGCAATCCAATAGAAGAAACATCTTAGACGGCCGCTAAGATGAACAGCCTCGCTAGGTTAGCTTCGCTGGATAGGCTCAAGTTCAGTTTCAAAATATTAGACAGGCACGGCACGGATGCCGGCCTTATATATCAAGGAGGAAGATAAACTATGATTATCAACAACAACATTCCAGCAATGAACACACATCGTCAATTAACCGTAGCAAACGGTATGCAACAAAGCTCTATGGAGAAACTATCTTCTGGCTTACGAATTAACCGTGCAGGTGACGATGCTGCGGGACTTTCTATTTCTGAGAAAATGAGAGGCCAAATCAGAGGCTTAGAGCAAGCTTCAAGAAACGCCCAAGATGGTATTTCTTTGATTCAAACAGCAGAAGGTGCCTTGAATGAAACTCATGCAATCCTTCAACGCATGCGTGAGCTGGCTGTACAAGCTTCAAACGACACTAACGTGACAGCAGACCGTACTGCGATTTCTAACGAGTTATCTCAGCTTCAAACTGAAATCACAAGAATTGCTACAGAAACAGAGTTCAACACCCAAAAATTAATTGCAACTGCTGGAACCTATAATTTCCAAGTAGGAGCTAATTCAGGACAAACTATTGTTCTTGTAATCAATAAGATGGATGCCGCTGCATTGTCCTTGTCTACAGCTAATATTTCAGTGACATCTAATGGAGCTGCAAACACGGCAATTACCAATATTAATAAAGCGATTGAAACAGTATCAGAAGAACGCTCAAAGCTTGGAGCTCATCAAAATCGCTTAGAGCATACAATTAACAACTTAAATACAGGTGCAGAAAACTTGTCTGCCGCAGAATCCCGAATTCGTGATGTTGATATGGCTAAAGAGATTATGAATCAAACCAAGTCTAGCATCATATCTCAAGCGGCTCAAGCAATGTTAGCTCAAGCTAATCAGCAACCGCAAGCTATTCTTCAACTACTTCGTTAAAAATATCTTTATAACTATTAAAAGGCAACCTGCGGGTTGCCTTTTTTTCAACAGAAGAGGTGTCAATCTTGAAATGTAGCATTAACAATGAAATTGAGAAATCAAAATATAGTTTAATAAAATCTAAAGCTCAGGACGCTTATACGGTACAATTACAAGGATTTTTACTACATAGTAAGTTTGATCCTTTAAAAGAAGCAGAGAAGTTTGTAAAGAATAAGATTAAAAAAAATCATCTTCATGTTTTATTCGGGGTAGGGCTAGGTTATTACGCCAAGTATATGATAGGTTTGTTAAAAGATAACGAAATGTTAATCATAATAGAACCAAATGAAAATCTACTAAAGGAAGCAATTAAACTTAACTTAAAGGATCTTGATTATAAAAAAGTAATGATTGTTAAAGGCGATGACATTTCAGATTTCAGCCGTATAATACACCCTTACGTTAAGCAATATTTAGGAAAAATCGAATACATAGAATCGCCAAATTACGGCAAAATTTACCCTGAAATGAGCAAAGATATAATTGAAACTATTAAAAATTCAACTGCCATAGAGATATTAAACATAAATACTACTTTTTATTTTGCAGAACAATGGCAACGTAATTTATTGTATAACCTTTTTTATAACTATAACGCTGTGCCACTTGCCAGCTTAAGTAATAAATTAAGCTGTCCTGTTGTTATTGCTTCAGGTGGTCCATCACTTATAAAACAATTACCTTTATTAAAGTTAATTAAAAATAAAGCATTTATTATCTCTGCAGGTTCAACAATTAATGCACTGTTAAAAAATCATATTCAGCCAGATGCTATTGTTACAATTGACGGAGGAGAAGAAAATTACAGAAACTTTAGGGATATAAAGATTGACCACGTACCTTTATTTTTTCACTCCATCACCCATAAAGACATACCCTTACAGCATAGAGGAAAAAAAGTTATCTTTGAGGATCAAGTCAGCGCTGTAGGCCTTACTGAGAAAGTATTTCAAGAGCCTATAGGCTTTGTTATTGGAGGGCCTTCTGTCGCTAACATCTGCCTCGATATTGCTAGGCAGATAACTTCAGGACCTATTTGTGTGATAGGACAAGATTTAGCTTATACGAATAACTTAACTCACGCTACAGGTATTATAAATCAACAAAATGCAGATAAATATCTGCAAAGCAGAGGAAGAAAGCTGATTTTACAAAAGGGTTATTACGGAGAAGACGTTCCTACTGATTACGTTTTTCTTTCCATGAAAAAAGCTTTTGAAAACTATATTAGCTTTATAAATGAGCAAGGTGATAAGCATGAATTTTTTAATGCAACAGAAGGTGGCTTGCAAATAGAAGGCATGGAGAATATAGCTTTTTCCTCTTTTGTGAACGAATATTGTCAAAAGAACTATGAAGAAGAAATTAGCACAATGTTTTATAAGAATAGTGAACAAGCTGATGAATGGGAGAGAGTTTGCGAAATATATGAAAGGGAAAGAAAGAATCTAGGGGAGCTAATTAACTATTGCGAAAAAGCGGTCAATATATTAAAAGCAATAAATAAAAATGATCTTCAATTTAATTCTGTTACCCTTAATAAGTTAGCGAAATTAGATAAAAAAATAACTACTAGTTGTGAAAACAATATAATGTCTCATATTCTTCAGCCAGCTTTATTCATTGTTAATAACAATTACTTAGAGAAAGAGAATGAAAGTTTTAAGGAAGCAAATGAGAGAATATATAATAAAAATTTGAAATTATATAGCGAGCTAAAAAGCAAGTCAGAAAAAATGTACAGTTGGTTAACAGAGATTATTGAACAGAGCAAAACTAATTATAAGATGGGGTGATTTTTTTGAAAATTGTTCAAGAAACGTTGGGTACTATTATTGAATATATTCCTAAGTTAATCTCAGCAACCGATCAAATTGTAGAAAAGTTACAAAGTGAAAAACAACAAGAAGCCTTTGCCATATTAGTACAATACATTGAAGGCTTACAATGGGTTGTAAAAGCTCTTACAGAAATACAAAATCTAGGTCATGAGCTAAATATAGATACAGATGAAGTAAACACTTTCTTGTTAGAGATAGAAGAAGGTCTCAAAATAGGAGACTATGTAATGCTTAATGATTTAATCGAATACGAAATTAGCCCCTTGTTAAGTGATTGGTTGAAAAAAGTCATAGCTTTTGAAAAAGATTTTTCTTGGTGAATAATCTATGAAATTTGAACTAGTTAATACCAAAACAGAACCTACAATTGGGGTAAAAAAAGATAATAAAGTTCTTTATTTACACAGTCGATATGATCCACTTAAGGAAGCCCAAAGATGGGCTAAGCAAATAATTTTAAAAAGCAGTACTAGGAAAGTTATCATCGTCGGCATGGGTGCAGGGTATCATATTAGGGCTTTGCAAAAGCAATATGAGAATATAGATATAGAAATATGGGATTTCAATGAATTATATGGTCAATGGTTGGTAGAGAGTGGGTTAAGCAAAGAAGCAAATATAAAAGCTTTTTTACCTAACTATTACGTATCAGAGAACATTGAAAAGATTAAAGAAAGCTTTATATCAAATATTAATTTTCAAGATACAGAATTATTGATTTATGGTCCCGCACTACATGTAATCCCAAAAAGTTTGTATAAAATCAAAGAGCTACTAGAAACATTCAAGATGAACAAGAGTAGCATAGATAGAAACAAGAGCTTATTAGAAAAAAACTATCATAATAACCTGCAACTACAAGATAGAGGTATTAGCAATTGGATAGACCGATTTAAAGATAGAGACTTTGTCCTTGTGTCAAGTGGCCCTTCCTTAGATAAGCAATTATTAACGTTGAAAGCAATCTCCTTGAAGAGAGATATAATAATAGGATCAGTCGGAACAGCCTTAAGCTCTTTAGCTAATGAGGATATTAAGCCTCACTTTGCAATGATATCAGATCCACAAGACATGGTTAAAGAACAATTGATACTACAAAAGCAGGACTTTCCCTTGTTTTACTTATCTACCGCCAATCATAACGCTGTAAGGCATTTCAAAGGTAAACGTTATATTGTATGGCAAAAAGGTTTTCCTGAAGGAGAAAAAAGATCTGAAGAACTTAAAGAACCACTAATCGCAACAGGAGGCTCTGTTGCGACTTGTTTATTAGATCTTATGGTATTAATGGGAGCTAAAAGAATTGCACTGATAGGACAAGATCTTGCTTACACTAACAATAAGAGTCACTCAAACCTGGCTTATAGAAAAAGTGATATCACCGACCATTATGATTTTAAGCTGGTGAAAAACTATTACCAAAATGGTCAAGTAAGAACATCAAGAAGTCTATTTAGCTACTTGCAGTGGTTTGAAAACTATATTAGTACACTTGATAAAGTAGAAGTTTGGAATTGTACAGAAGGTGGAGCTTACATAAAAGGTTGCAAACATGAAGCCTTAAGAAACTTCTCTAACCAAAAACCATTCCTTACCAGTCATCTTTCTGGAGAAGATTGCGAACTTTATAAAGAATAAATAGGCCCGTTACCTATCCCCGTATCCCGATATGTAAAATGTTAAATTGAGATATGTAAAAATCAAGCTAGGGATTCTAAAGGATAAACTGAAAGGGTAATTAAAATGAGCATAAATGTACCGATAAATCCAACATACAAAGAAACTATTAACCATTCGGCTAAAATGTGGGAAGAAAAAAAGTGCAAAAAATACAGGGAATACAGAAAAAAATGGTCTCATAATCCTAAGAACCACATTCTAGAAGAAGTGCCCTTGCATCTAGATATCGAGCCTACTAATGCTTGTAATCTAAAATGTCCCATGTGTGCAAGAACCGTCTTATTACAAGATAGTAACAAAAAGAATTCTTTTCCTATTACGACAATGGACATGGACTTATATAGAAAAATAATCGATGAAGCAACAGAAATAGGCGTCTATTCCATAAAATTAAACTGGCTAGGTGAACCATTAATTCATCCAGAGCTTGTTAACATGGTCAAGTATGCTAAAGATAAAGGTATCATAGACGTTATGCTCAATACAAACGCTGTATTACTCTCAGAAAAAATCGCAAAAGATCTTATTGAAGCTGGTTTGGACAAAATATTCTTCTCCTTCGACTCACCATACAAAGAAAAGTACGAAGAGATAAGAGTCGGTGCAGACTATGAAAGCACTTTAGAGAACATAAAAAGATTTGTAGAAATCCGTAATAAGATGGGCAAAACGTCACCACTTACGAGAGTTTCCATGGTCTTAATGAAAGACAATCAAGATGAGTATGAAGGCTATGTCAATCTTTTCAAAGATATTGTTGATGTTGTTGCCTATGTTGAGTACAGAACACCTGTCGGGGAAAGCATTGTAGAGGATGATAAGATAATAGACTTTTCATGTAGTCAATTATGGCAAAGAATGTTTGTTTCTGCCGATGGAGACGTAATTGTTTGCTGTGTTGATAGTGAAAAAGAATATGTAGTTGGTAATCTACACAAAGATAGCATTCGAAATATTTGGCAAAATAATAAATATATGCACATAAGGAATATGCACAAAAAGGGAAATTGCTTAAAGGTATCCATATGCAGTAAATGCGATCTACCCTTCAAAAAACAAGATGGTGATGTTTAATAACGTTGTATTAACGGAAAATTGCTAAGTTGAGGAAGTTCATGGATAAAGCAAATGAAGAAAAAATTGATGTGCAAAAAATTATTTATAGCCTTGAAAATATTTTGTCTAAGAACAGAATAAAGACAATACCGCTTCAGGAACCGCAGTTTTTGGGTAAAGAATGGCATTATGTAAAAGATTGCTTAGATACAGGATGGGTATCGTCAGCGGGAAGTTATGTTGAGCGCTTTGAATCTTTACTGTCAGAATATACTGGTGCTCCCTATGTTGTTGCTACCGTTAATGGGACATCGGCACTTCATATGTGTCTTCTACTGGCCAAGGTTCAACCAGATGAGGAAGTCTTGTTGCCCAGTCTTACTTTTGTTGCCACAGCTAATGCAATATCTTATTGTGGCGCCATACCTCATTTTGTGGATGTAGACGAAGCTACCTTAGGTATTGATGCAAATAAACTACGTTCTTACTTGCATGAAATAGCGACCATTGAAAATAATGATCAAAAGTCTTTTTGTAGAAACCGCCAAACAGGTCGTATTATTAAGGCGATCATTCCTATGCATACCTTTGGCCATCCTGTTGATATGGATCCTTTAGTAGAACTTTCTCAACAATTTGGAATAAAAATAATTGAAGATGCCGCCGAATCTTTAGGATCTTTTTATAAAAATCGCCATACAGGTACTATGAGCGACCTAGCTGCTATTAGTTTTAACGGCAACAAAATCATAACAACTGGCGGTGGCGGTGCTATTTTAACGAATAATCAAGAGCTAGCTATCCTAGCTAAGCATCTGACAACAACAGCGAAGACGGCACATCCTTGGGCCTATTACCACGATAGTGTTGGTTACAACTATAGACTGCCAAATATTAATGCTGCCTTAGGCTGTGCACAAATAGAAAACCTGCCTTTCCTAGTAAAAAGAAAGAGGGAGCTTGCGCAGAAGTACGAAGAAACCTTTAAAAACTTTAGGGGACTTCGGTTTTTTACAGAACCTTCTTTCGCCCAAAGCAATTACTGGTTAAACACTCTTATTTTGAATGAAAATGGGCCAAAGGAGTTAGAGAAGCTACTTAGCCTAACTAATAAATCAGGTATCATGACTCGCCCAGTGTGGACACCTTTACACCAACTACCGATCTATAAAAAGTGCCCTGCTATGACTTTGGAAGTTACAGAAAGCCTTGCTCAGCGAATCATTAACATCCCTAGCAGTGCAAATCTCATAGAAGCTTAAAATATTAAGTTTTCGATAACCTTAAAATTCGATAACCTTCTTAAAAGATAGATTCAGAAAATTATCTTAAACTAAGGAGTAAGAGCCATGCTAAAGTTAGGTGGTAATTTAAAAACATACATCATTGCTGAAGCAGGAGTAAATCATAACGGCTCTTTAGAGAAAGCTTTACAACTTGTTGATGTAGCAGTTTCTGCTGGTGCTGATGCTGTAAAATTTCAAACTTTCAAAGCGGAAAAACAAGTTACTTATCAAGCACCTAAAGCAAGTTATCAGATGAACAGAACGGACAAATCAGAAAGCCAGTGGGAAATGCTCAAGAAACTAGAACTAGACAGAGAGGCTTATCTAGTTCTAAAAGCATATTGTCATGAAAAGAAAATAGACTTTCTGTCTACACCTTTTGACATAGAGAGCTTACAATATCTGGCCTTTGACTTGGGAGTTTCTTTATTAAAGCTACCTTCAGGAGAAATAACCCACGGACCTTTACTCCTTAATAGTGCTACAACAGGTCTTCCCATCATCATATCAACGGGCATGAGTAAGATAGGAGAGATTGAAGAAGCTTTAAGCATTCTTGCCTATGGATATTTAGAAGGAAAGAAAGATAGAAAATATCCATCTCTCGATGACTTAGAAAAAGCCTATCTATCTGCTGAAGGGCAAGCTCTTTTAAGAGAAAAAGTTACTCTCCTACACTGCACTTCAGAATATCCAGCGCCATTTAATCAAATTAACTTAAAAGCCATGGATACTTTGAGGTCAGCTTTTAATCTCTCTGTAGGGTACTCTGATCATTCAACAGGCATAGCAGTTGCCATTGCCGCTGTTGCTCGAGGGGCAACTGTTATAGAAAAACACTTTACCTTAGATAAAAACATGCTAGGTCCTGATCATCAAGCATCTTTAGAGCCTGATGAACTAAATGAACTTGTTAAGGCAGTGCGTCAAGTTGAAAAGGCTATAGGTTCTTCTCTTAAAACTATTACATCGTCTGAAATTAGAAATAGAGATGTAGCTCGTAAAAGTCTCGTTGCTTCCCAATCGATTCTCGCAGGTGAAGTTTTTACAGAAGAAAATCTAACATGTAAACGGCCAGGTATAGGAATTTCACCAATGCAATATTGGCAATGGCTCGGAAAAATAGCGCAAACGGATTATAAAAAAGACGATCTGATATGATCTTGTCTATATTACCACATATCTAACTTTAGGGAATGGAGCAGTCACCGATGCAAAAAGTACTAGTAACAGGTGCGGGAGGTTTTATCGGTTCTCATCTTACAGAAGAACTTGTTCGTCAAGGCTTTCAAGTGCGAGCTTTTGTTCATTACAATTCTAACAATAGATGGGGCTGGCTTGACCATACTGAAGAAATAGTTAAAAAAGAAATAGATGTTTTTCCCGGTGACGTACGTGATCCCTATGGTGTAAAAGAAGCCATGAAGGGCTATGACACAGTGTTGCATCTTGCCGCATTGATTGCCATACCTTACAGCTATCACTCTCCTAGTACTTATGTAGATACAAATATTAAAGGAACCTTAAATGTTCTTCAAGCGGCCAGAGAATTAGGAGTGCAAAAAATAGTGCACACTTCTACCAGCGAAGTTTATGGTACAGCTCGCTGTGTACCTATTAAGGAAGAGCATCCCTTGCAAGGGCAATCCCCTTATTCAGCTACCAAAATTGGGGCTGATCAACTTGCTTTATCTTTTTACCATTCTTTTCAGACACCTGTAGCTATAATACGCCCCTTCAACACCTACGGTCCTCGCCAATCAGCACGAGCGGTAATTCCAACAATTATCACACAGATTGCCAAAGGACAAAATACAATAAAGTTAGGCGCCTTACATCCAACTCGTGACTTTAACTATGTAAAAGATACTGTTGCAGGTTTTATTTCCGTTGCTAGATCAAAAGAAGCCCTCGGTCAGGTTATCAACATAGGAAGTAATTATGAAATATCTATAAAAGAAACTACAGAATTAATTGCAGAAGTTATGGGAACTTCTGTAGAAATCGTTAGTGAAGAACAGCGACTACGTCCAGAAAAAAGCGAAGTTGAACGCCTCTGGGCTGATAACAGTAAAGCATATGAGCTTCTCAATTGGAAACCTAACTATGCTGGGAGAGAAGGTCTAAAAAAGGGCCTGACGGAAACGGCACAATGGATTATAGGAAACTTAAATAGCTATAAGACAAGTATTTACAATATCTAAAAGACCCTTCTAATTTATTAGAAAGGCAGAATGCTAAATATGGAGAAAAGAAAAATCTGCATAGTAACAGGTACTAGAGCAGATTATGGTTTACTCTATGGGCTACTACATGAGATAAAAGAAGATCCTGACTTAGAACTCCAGCTTATCGTAACAGGTATGCATCTCTCTCCAGAGTTTGGCTTAACTTATCAAAAGATTGAACAAGATGGCTTTACCATTGATGCAAAAGTAGAAATGCTTTTATCTAGCGATACTACAGTCGGTATTACTAAATCAATAGGCTTGGGACTAATAGGTTTTGCCGAAGCTTTAGATAGATTAAGACCAGATATTGTTGTCGTTCTAGGTGACCGGTTTGAGATACTTGCTCCTGTTCAGTCTGCTCTTGTAGCGCGTATTCCTGTAGCTCATATTCATGGAGGAGAAACTACAGAAGGATGTATTGATGAGTCGATTCGACATGCTATTACCAAAATGGCTCAACTTCACTTTACATCTACTGAACAATACAGGCAAAGAGTAATCCAAATGGGCGAGCATCCAGAAAAAGTCTATAACTTTGGGACGCCTGGCTTGGAAAATATTCGAAGAATGAAGCTTCATAGCAAAGATGAGCTAGAAAAAGAATTAGATTTTCAGTTTGGCAAAACTACATTTTTGGTTACCTTTCATCCAGTTACCTTAAACAAAAAAGGTCCTGAGCAAGCAGTAGAATCACTTTTGAAGGCACTAGATCAGTTTCCAGAAGCTAAAATAATATTCACTATGCCAAATGCTGATACAGATGGAAGAGTAATAATAAAAAAGATTCAACAATATGAAAGTGCTAGAAAAGATAGAGTAAAAGCTTTTACTTCTTTGGGACAAATTCGTTATCTAAGTACCATAAAATACGTAGATGCCGTGCTAGGTAATTCATCTAGTGGATTGATTGAAGTCCCTTACTTTCAAAAGCCAACCGTTAACATAGGAGACCGTCAAAAAGGTAGATTGTGTGCCTCCTCAGTCATCAATTGTGCTGAAAACAGTGAGAGCATCCAGCAAGCTATAGAAAAAGCGCTTTCCAAAGATTTTCAAAAAACATTAGAGTCAACTAAATCGCCCTATGGTACGGGGGAAGTATCTAAAAATACAAAAGAAATACTAAAAAGAATAGATTTAACTTCTCTCTTAAGGAAACCCTTTTTTGATCTAATTAGAGCATAGTAAGGGTGAAAAGCGTGTCACAGCAGAAAAAACCATTAATTATTATCGGTTCAGGTGGACATGCCAAAGTTGTTATTAATGTTGCCAGAGTGTTAGAATGGCCTATTTTAGGCATTACGGAAGCAAATCAGGAAAAAATAAATAAAGATTTTTTGGGTATATCCGTAATTGGTTTAGATGATAAAGTATTCAACTATTCACCAGAAGAAGTTCAACTTGTTAATGCAATTGGTTCTATAAAAAGCTCTCTAAAAAGAAAAGTTATTTTCGACACATTCAAAGCAAAAGGATATCAATTTGCAACATTAGTCCATCCATCAGCAATAATAGCTCAACGAGTCGAAATTGACGAGGGAGCTCAAATCATGGCCGGCGCAATTATTCAGCCTGATGCTTGTATTGGCTCTAATAGCATTATTAATACGGGTGCTATCATAGAACATGACTGCAAAATATCTAAACATGTTCATATAGCGCCTGGTGTCGTTATATCAGGCAATGTGATAGTCGGAGCTAACACACACATTGGAGTAGGCGCAAAAATTATTCAGTCTGTAAAAATTGGAACTTCTTGTACCGTTGCCGCCGGAGCAGTTGTTACGAAAAATGTGGAAGATGATTCTTTAGTAATGGGAGTACCAGCAAAAACTATTCGCTAAAAGGTGGTGCAACAACAAGATGAAAAGATGCTGGCAAGGGACACTGCTTAATCCTCAAGCTACAATGATGGAAGCTTTGGAAGTAATTGAACGGGGCGCCTTAAAGATTGCACTGGTAGTAGATGAAAATATGACTTTACAAGGTGCAATGACGGATGGTGATTTAAGAAGAGCAATTCTAAGAGGACTGCCTATGGATACTCTGGTGAGCAATGTTATGAATAAAAAACCTGTTGTTGCAAGTGTAGGGGAAGATAGAAAAAAACTACTTGAGAAGGTAAAAAAGTGCAACATTTATCAATTTCCAGTTATAGATGAACAAGGACGAGTGATAGGTTTAGAAACAGTTGATACAATTTTAACTCCAGTAAAAAGAGATAATCCGGTATTACTTATGGCAGGTGGCTTTGGAAAGCGCTTGCGTCCACTAACAGAAGAATGCCCCAAGCCGCTATTAAGTGTGGGAGGAAGACCACTTCTTGAAACGATTTTGGAACGCTTTGCTTCTTATGGTTTTTACCAATTTTACATTTCTGTTCATTACAAAGCCGAAATGATACGAAATCATTTTGGTGATGGTTCTCGATGGGGTGTGGAGATTAAATATATTGAAGAGAAAAAGCCTTTAGGGACGGCAGGAGCCATAAAACTTTTTCCAGAAAGACCGAACAACCCATTTTTCGTTATGAATGGAGATTTATTGACACAGCTGAACTTTGAAGAACTACTGAAGTTTCACGACGATCACAGCGCCTTAGGAACCATCTGTGTTCGTGAATATGAATTTCAAATACCTTATGGTGTAGTAGACAGCAAAGTAGAAAATTTTCTAGGTATTCAAGAAAAGCCAGTTATGCGCCATTACATAAATGCAGGTGTTTACCTATTAAATCCCGAAGTAATTGACTATATTCCTAAAAATGTTTTTTTTGATATGCCACAGTTATTCAATAGCATGCACGAGCGTAAAAAGAAAATAACGGTCTTTCCTATACAAGAATACTGGATGGATATAGGGCATATGGAAGATTATTGGAAAGCCAATGTAGACTATTTAAAAGTATGGAATGTAAGGTGAACAAAAAAGGATCTGTATTAGCCCTTATCCCTGCTCGTGGTGGTTCAAAAGGTATACCTCGTAAGAACATAAGATACGTTGGAGGCAAACCATTAATTGCTTGGACGATAGAGTCTGCCAAAAAATCTAAATATATTGATCGCTTAGTGCTTTCTTCTGAAGATGAAGAGATTATTGCTATTGCAAAAAATTGGGGCTGTGACGTTCCTTTTGTTAGACCTGAATCGTTAGCTCAAGATGATACACCAGGGATTATGCCAGTATTACATGCGCTAGAAGTGCTTCCTGAATATGAATATATCATCTTATTACAGCCAACTTCGCCTTTGCGATCTGAGCAAGACATAGACAATTGTATCGAACTATGCTGGCAAAACAACGCTTCAGCTTGCGTGTCCGTAGCTCTTGTAGATAAATCACCTTATTGGATGTATAGAGTCGGCAAGGACTATAAAATGGACTCCATTATTCAATCAGAAACTTTATATAATCAAAGACAAGAAACCCCTCCAATATTTGCGCTGAACGGTGCAATTTACTTTGCTCGTGCTAAGTGGTTAAAAGACAAGAAGTCTTTTTTGACTAGTGAAACCTTAGCTTTTCAAATGCCGAAAGAACGCTCTCTTGATATTGACACTCAACGGGACTGGGTGTTTTTTGAAACAATTATAAATAATGGCCTGAAAAACTGAAGTGTTAGATAGTACCTTTTTCTTTCAAACCTATTACCCGTCATTCTTTTAGAGTGGTGGGATTTTCTTTATCCACCAAAGTTGTTTTTAAGGACCTATTAGCAAAAAAGTACTAAACTTTTTTTCCGTCTGAACCGATATAAATATATATAAGAGTTAAGAGTCACAAGGATAGGTTCAACGCTAAGGAGGGCGAATTATGGATATTTCAGGAATTAAGAAGGTAGACATTCCAAACTTTGAGAATCGGGTACAAAAGTTATCTGCTACAGACAAAAATGTGGAAATGGCTAATGTCAAAGATGTTAAGAAAAGCAAAGAAGATCAATCTTTTGAGCCAGAACAACTAAATAGCGCTATTGACAAGATGAACAAAGCCATGGCGGCATTAAACACATCATTGCAGTTTGCCATTCATGAAGATACGGATATGATGATGGTTCAGATGGTAGATATGAAAGATAAGACGGTACTTAAAGAGTTTCCACCACGAGAATTCTTAGATACCATCTCTAAGATTCGCAACATGATTGGAATATTTCTTGACGCACGGGTATAAGGGGGCGGTTCTATGACTATTCGCTTCGGGGGAATTGCATCGGGTCTTGATACGGAAAGCATCATCAAAGAAATGATGCGTGCCCACCGCATGCGAGGCGATAAACTTTTCCATGAAAAAACACGAACAGAGTGGCGTAAGGCAGAATATCACAATGTTCGCAATGATATTATTAGTTTTCGCAACAAACTTTTTGATGTCTTTAATAGAACGAATAAGATGAACCCGAAGACGGTTAATTCTTCTAATAATGATATTGTGACAGCAACAGCTACATCAGATGCAGGTACGGTGACTAATATGGTTCGTGTGGAGCAGTTGGCTAGTGGAGTTAATTTGACGAGTGGTAGCAAGATTGGTGTAGAAAGTAACGTTGATGGAAAAACAATAGTTGATAAATCGAGTATAATAACGCATTTAGGTTTCCGAGAAAATGATTTGCAACTAGATGAAGGTGGAAATCTGGCTCTTCATATTAATGGAGCGGAAATTAAGATTAACCCTGCAAAAGAAACAATTAACGATCTAGCAAGAAAAATAAATAATGCCAATGTTGGTGTTCGAGCTAGTTACGATGCTAACTATGATCAATTTTTCTTGCGTACAACTAGTACGGGTTCAAATGCTACAATTAACTTTGGTCCCAGCCCAATTCCTGAAGAAGAGCTTGAAGCTGGAGAAGAACAACCCACTATGTCAGCTAGTGAAGCGAATTTATGGAATGCATTGAATTTACACAAATCAACAGGAACGGGCACAACGGCTATAATCATAGCAGAAGAACAATCCGGTGAAAACGCCAAAATCAAAGTAAACGGATTTGATTTTGAAGGTGCAACCAACAATATAACCGTTGCCGGTGTCACTTATAACCTGCAGAAAGTTGAATTAGATACAGACGTCACTATCACCGTCGGCAACAACATCGACGGAGCCGTTGAAACAATTAAAGAATTTGTCAAAACATACAACGAACTTGTTACCAAACTAAACGATTTAACTCGACAGCCTTTTTACCGCGACTTCAACCCACTTACAGAAGAACAGCGCCGTGATATGAGCGATCGTGAAGTTGAGATGTGGGAAGAAAAAGCCAGGAGTGGCTTACTTCGTAATGACTCAATGTTGAACAGCTTCTTATCTACAATGCGATTAAATATCTCTGAACCGATTGATGGTCTAGAAAGCAATTACAAGTCTCTCGCTTCTATAGGTATAACCACAAGTCGAGATTGGACCAAAGGTGGCTTTTTGGAGTTTGAGGAAAACCCAGAGAGTGAGCGGAAGTTGAGAGCGGCTTTAGAAGAAGATCCAGAAATCCTTGTGAAGCTCTTTATGGGTTCAGAAGGTGTTATTAGCAGACTTCGTGATACAGCACAGAAGACAACGGACCAGTTACGTGATCATGCAGGTAGTAGCCCTGCGGCAGATCCGAATAGCTTTTTGGGTAGACGACTTTCTAATTTTGAACGACAACTAGCTACTTTTGAAGATCGCATGAAAAGAACAGAAGATCGCTATTGGCGTCAATTTACAGCCATGGAAAAAGCCATGGATAAGATGAATAGTCAAAGTAGCTGGTTAATGCAACAATTCGCCAACTTTTAGATGACATATTTTTTAGGGACCCATTTTTTTAAGGAGGCCATTTTGATGAGCGGAAGCTATGGTGCATACAAAACAAATTCCCCCACAGGAACTTATGGCGTAAACAAGAGACCGATTCAGATCAACAATCCTCTAACTCCAAAGTCAACTGTATCGGTGCAATCCGAATCCACGGTAGCTAATGGGGCTGGAACGGGATCAACTGCACCGATTGCAACTGCTAAGCCTGTAAGTACTTACCAGACACAGCAAGTGTTGACGCGACCTAAAGAAGAACTGCCTCTTTTGCTTTACGGTGGTGCCATTCGCTTTATCAATCAAAGCTTACAAGCCATCGACAAAGGAGATAAACAAGAAGCTCATAATAGCAATATTCGTGCTCAAGATATTATTTTAGAATTGATGTCTACACTAGATATGAATATGGAAATCTCTAAAAGCTTGTACTCTCTTTATGAGTACATTCAACATCGTCTTGTTCAAGGAAATATTGCTAAAGATAAAGTGCAGTTAGAAGAAGCCCGTGGCATGCTTGAAGAAATGCGAGATACTTGGGCTGAAGCTGTCAAATTAGCTCGCAAAGAGCGAGGTGTCGTTAATGAATAAGACTCTGCACGATAAGGAGTCGTACCCTCCTCGTTCAGAGCAATCTTTGTGGAAAGATTACTTTTTTCTAACACAAGAACTGATGAAGTGTCTCGATAGTCAGGACGGTGAAATGTTTCAAGAACTGCTAGACCAGCGAGAAGAAATGCAAAAGCGAATTGAAGAAGTACAAAAAGAGCAGTCCCTGCAGAATCCTTCATCAGAACCTTACTTAAAGACTGCAGAAGGTCGTCAACTTCTACGGGATATAAAAGCATTGAATGACCAGATTATGCAAAAAGCGCGACGTTTTAATCAGAAGCTTCACCAACACAATGATATCTCCAAAGCGTACGAAGGTACCAATTACCCCATGTCTGGAATGCGCATGGACCGACAGCGCTGATTTTTACTTTGTCAAAAGAAAGCAATAGAGTATAACAATAAAGCGCGACAAGCCACTTCCTTATTTAGTATGCTTTTTCAGATCTTCTAGCAGATCTGCACTAGAGTTTACAGCAATAGGAAGTGGCTTTTTCTTAACTTGTGAAAATGAAATTTTTGCTAATATGTGGTATACTATATAGAAAGAGAGACATTATCACAGGGAGAGGGGGACTTCATTATGGTCAGTCGTGTTGGCTATGGTGTTTACAACAACCCTTACTGGGATCACCGACTGTCAAGAGTCGCTTTTGACCCTCCCGTTCACGCCGTCTCTGCTATCCAAAAAACAGCTCCTATTATTGATCCTCTTCGTTACTTTACAGTGCCTGATGAAGAGCAACAAGATAAGCCGAAAAAAATGCCGCCGGCTTTTTCTTTCAAGCCAACCTGGGAAGCAGGAAAAAGTGAGCTCCTTCTTGATAGGAATCGTCTAGAAGTTGACTATAATGAGATAGAAAAAGCCATTACTGAACAGCAAGAAGATAACAAAGAAGACTACCATCATCATCAGAACTGGCTAATGCAACAAAAGATGAATCAATATATGTATTTTACTAACGTCAATGTATTTCAACATCCCCACTACGGTGGAGCGGGAAAGTATTTGAACTATGTCGTGTAATTGAATTGTGACTTCTAGGGAAGACAGTTGTCTTCTTTTTTTTTGTGGTTTTTTTGGTAGTAAAGTTTTTAGACTGATGTGTCGATAATGTCTATAAGAAATGTTTTTATGCCTTCAAGCAAGCATGGCTCAGAGTATGCAAGGCTATGAAAGGGTTGGTTCAACAAGGTGAGCATGAAGAATATTGTTAAGTCGCTATGAGCGGCTTTTTTACTGATATAGCATAGATAAGAAACCGTTAGGGCGGGAGGCAAGTAGCATGATAAAGATAGACCACAGCCACTACAGGGGACAGCAAGCTTCTGGTGATGTCCCTGCCGATATAAAAAGTGGAGAAACTCACCGTGGCCTTATTCGAGAAAGGTTGTCTTCACAGGAAGCAATCGTGCAAATTGGCAATCGAAATGTTCATGTGCAATTTGAAGGGAAAGTGCCAGAACAAGATCGAGTGAACTTGCAAGTTCTTGAGCAAAAAGGCGATCTACATAGAGTTCGCTTAGTAGCTGACTCGCCAGCGCCATCGACAGCTCAACAAGCACAAGGACAAGATAGGACTGCATCACCAAGCCACCATAGTCAAGGCTTATTCACATCTCCCGAATTGCGACAGGCAACGCAGATGTTGCTAGAGCGCGGCATTCCTCTCACCAAAGAGAACTTGGCTGATCTAAAAACTTTTATCGAAAAAGGTCCTGGTACAATAGAGCAACGAATGGCCACAGTGCAGGCTATAGCAAATAAAGGATTAGAAGTAACACAAAATCATATGCGCCCTGTTCACACGGCTTTACATGGCTCGGCTATAAGCTCAGCCATCAGTGAGGCCGCTGAAAAGCTAGATCCAACCTTTAGAGAGCGTCTCCAAGAAAGAGTCTTCCAACGGGATCAAGAAGCGCCACGCCAAGAAGCGCCACGTCAAGAAGCACCACGCCAAGAAGTGCCAGTGAATCGTGACGTCGCTAGCCCTACTAGAGAAATGAGCACTTCGACATCTCGCCCAGAGACCCTTATCACCAAGCAAGAACAAGCCTTTGAAGTTCAACAAAAGCTCAAACTTATAAAAAGTACACTTCAACAAGATGGCAACCTGAATAAAGCCTTAGAACAACTAAGGCAGATTGTCCAAAATCCTCAAAGAGCTACTCCAGGTATGGAGCAAATAGAAAAAGCTATCAAGGAAGCTCAACAATTTCAACGTCTAGGAAGCGATAAGATCGCAAGTATGATCCTGAATCAAGAACTTGAGAAAGTAGAAGCAGGTCTTCCTAAAATAGAAAGAACAACATCTACAGCAGAACAACAGCGTCTGAACCAGGAAATAAACACAACATTACAAGAAGTAGCTTCATCAAAGACAGAAGAAAGCAAGCAAAATTCCAAAGAAATGTCCAATCAGGCAACAGCACTTTTCGACCCAACTGGCTTGGTGCAACAAAATGCCAATCAAGAATACCAGCTAAACCAAGAGATGTTAGCAGTACTAAAGCTAACAACGAAAGACCTTATAGTTACAGAGATCAACGAGCGTCTTAATCGAGCGGCTATTGATTTTCGAGATATAAAACGAGAAATCACTCGCAACCTCGATAACATACTTCAAGTTGCCCAGGCTACGAGAGCTAACATCTATCAGGCTGTGAGACCTTCCTTAGAATCAGCCATCGATCGACTCGATCGAGCAATATTAAAAAGCGACCTTACCTTATACACTGATATGAAAATGGAAAAACAGCTGATGCAAGCAAGCAGTCAACTTGCAGAAGCTCGTAAATATCTAGCCAACGGAAATAACGTCAAAGCGGCTGAAATTCTACAGCAAGTCAAAACCATGTTAGATAAGATGAACTGGCGCCCGGCCGATGTAAAGGTACAACACTTTTTAACTAAAGAAAGTCACTTCATAACAGACAACAGGCCTTCTTATCATCGATTGACCGATCAAGTCTTATCTATGGCGAACTCCTTGCAAAGACAAGAAGCCTCGGCTCGACAGACTTTTGAACTCTTCCGTTCTTTAGGACTAAACTATGATAGTGAAGTAGCCCAAAAGGTATCACGAGAAAGCGAAGTAGCGGCTCTACGTGAGAAAGCCAGCGGGTCAGGCAAAAGTGAGCTTTTTACTCACCACCACAACAACCCAGGAGGACAGCAATCGAATCCACAAAGTTCCAATAACAATCTGAGCACTCCGAACAGCCCAAACAACAGCCCCCATAACTTTCACCTACAGGGACAAAACCAGACAGTGCAACAAGAAAATCTACAACAGAATATGAAAGCGGTCATGATTCAGCTTCTCCGTGGCGCTGAAGGCGCTCAAGGCAAAATTGATGCCCCCATGGAGCAAGTCCTTCTAAACCTTACAGGACAACAGCTACTTAGCAAACATGACGGCAACTCCAATATGCAAACCCTCTTTTTTAACATTCCTTTGCCTATGGGTGAAAAGCTAGAAAGTGTAAAAGTGTATGTCAATGCCCATAAAGAAGGCTTAAAAATAGATTGGGAAAACTGTAGCCTTTACTTTCTTTTAGATACCAAAAGCATGGGTGAAACAGGCATCCTTATTGCATCAAACGATCGTAATTTATCAATTGTCGTCAAAAATGACAGCCCTAATTTTGCAGAAAAAGCTGAACCGGTTGTGAAAAAATATAAAGACCATTTACAAGCCATTGGCTACAACGTGACAGGTGTAAAGTTTTCTGCATTAAATCACGATAAGAATAATGAGGCTTCTGTGACGACGAAGGAGGAGACTGTAAAAGTTAGATCAGAACTTCCAAGGTCGCAGAGCACAGGGGGGTATGACTTCAAAATATGAATTATAAATGGTTCAACCAAAAAAAGAAAAAAGAGCTTACGGGCCCTAGTGCCGCTGCCATTCGGTACGATGAAGCTAACGATGCACCTACTGTAATTGCGCAGGGAAAAGGCCATCTAGCTCAAAAAATTATTGATATGGCGAAGGAAAAAAACATCCCCCTACAGGAAGATCCTCTTTTGATTGAAAACTTAATTGACATGGATCTCGGTGACAATATTCCACCACAGCTTTATCTTGTCATTGCCGAGATTTTGCTCATGTTAGAAGAAATGGAATCAGATATGAAAAGTGATAATGAACTGAAACCAATCAGCACAACAAGAGAGTTCAATCCGGGAGGTGTAATTTTATAATGGAGTCCTTAACAGAAGATCAATTGTATAAAAAATCTTCTCATGAACTGACCAGCCTACTATATCAATCAGCTCTTGAGAAGTTAGAAAAAGCGATGGAAGCACTTGATAGAAAAGATTATGGCTTAGCCAATGTATTGCTGCAGAAATGTAACGATATTCTCTACAGACTTGGAGCGGGTATCAATTACGAAGCCGGAGTTATGGCAGAACAGCTTGATGCCCTCTATAACTATATGGCTGAAAAGCTGATTCAAGGCAACTACAACAAAGACAAAAAAGCGATTGAAGAAGTACACAAATTGCTTACCATCATCGCTGATGCTTGGAAAACAGCCAATGCCAACGGACCAAGCCATAAAGGCATGCAGCTTCGCTCAAAGACAACTGCATATGAAAGAAATCTCTCATACGAAAATGACTAAAGAACAGTAGCTTTTTTGGCACAAGACACTCTAAAAGCACATCTTTTCAAGACTCCTAGATTCCGTCAAGACTTTCCTAGTCCCGCAACGAGGCTTCTGACACACTATTAAAGACAACAGCGTTGAAGGGAGAACATACTACTGATGAGAATCAATAACAACATACAAGCACTGAATGCATACCGTCAATTGTCGCAGAACCAACTTGCTGTATCAAAACATCTCCAAAGACTCTCATCGGGCATGCGCATCAACAGTGCAGCTGACGATGCGGCAGGCTTGGCCATTTCCGAAAAGATGCGTTCTCAGATCCGCGGGCTAGGAGCCGCAGAGCGCAACACCCTTGATGGTATTTCTCTAATCCAAACTGCCGAAGGTGCCTTAGATTCTGTCCATAAAATGCTACAGCGTATGCGTGAAATGGCTGTACAAGCGGCCAACGGGACTTACGCTGAAATCGATCGTGACGCGATTCAACAAGAAGCGAACCAACTGCTTTCAGAGATTAATCGTGTAGGTAACACAACAGAGTTTAATACGCGTAAGCTTTTGAATGGCGAAATGGAAGCAGCGCCAGTTGCGCATTTTCTTGGTAATGAAATGGCTAATCTTGCTGACATTAATAATTTAGGTTCTATTTTCTTTAACATTGAAATTGAAGGTGAACGCAACACTAATATTGTGGGCGTTAATGTACCTTTTCCTGTCGATGGAGCCAACAATACAAGGGGTTTTTATAGCTACGCAGAACTAGCGGGTGCTATTGAGAAATCGCTTAATGAAGTACTTGCCTCCAATGGTTCCGATAATGAAGTGAAAGTAGCTCTTCATGGAGAACGAAATGGCAATCCTCGCTTGTCAATCATCAACGATATGAACGCTCGGGAAGCTAAAGTTTTTCGTATTTATAACAAAAGGGATGTAGGCTCAACAGAAGCCCTAGGCCTTTACGGTGCTCAAGAGTCGAAGATTAAGCCAGAAACAAATGCACAATTGTTTGGCGGTCCATTGCAAACAGATTTGGCTGGTAATGTTACTTTAGATGGACGACTTTCCTTATTAATTGATGGAGAAGAGTTAAGCCTCGATTATAACAATGATATAGTATCGAGAGATAGCCTAGCAGGTGTAATTGAGACAAAGATTAATAGCTCTCTAAAAGGCTCTGAAAAAGTGAAAGTGACTCTCGATGGAAATAGTTTGGTTTTCTCAAGTGGACTCAACGGAAACCGTAGTGAAATAACCATACTAGGTGATGATTCTGGTAATCTCTTAGATCAGCTTGGTCTTACAAAAGGGATGTCAGCTGTTGGAACAGCACCTCGAACTGCTGAAGTAACGAGCTTTGCTATTCCCGATGGTGGATTTACGATAAATGATATGAACAATCAACTACAAATAATTGTCGATGGAGAGCCTGTAACGGCTGTTATTACTAACGCTACATACGGCAGTCAAGCAAATTATCGTGATTTAGCACAAGAGTTACAAAATAGCATCAATGAAGCAACAACGAAAGCCGCTGATGTGCGAGTTACTTTTGACGGAACTCGCTTTACTATTGCGAGTACTCTGCAAGGCAGTGGTAGTGAGATTCGCATTCAAACAGGTTCTGCTGGCGATGCTTCTGTTACACTAGGTTTTGCTGTCGAAGGGTCTCAAGTGGGCAAGTGGGACACGGGCTCGAACCATGATGCCGCTTTGAACCTTCAGCTTGGTGCTAACGAAGGACAAACAATGGGGCTTAATATTGGCGATACCCGTGCTTTTGCTCTGGGACTTACCGTTTTAGGGCAAGCAGAAGGATTTTCAACGGTAAATAATGTAACCGATGGGATGAGCCAGATCACTCGTGAAAAAGCTATAGACTTTACAGACTTTGAAAATGCTTCGAAAGCAATTACACGTATAGATCGAGCGATTAACCAAATTGCTACCGAAAGAGCTAAGCTTGGCGCTATGCAAAACCGCTTAGAACATACGGTTAACAATCTGCAAGCCTTCACTGAGAACATTACAGCTTCTGAATCTCGTATCCGTGATGCTGATATGGCCTTAGAGATGACCAACTTAACTAAGAATAATATTATCAACCAAGCCGCTACAGCCATGTTGGCTCAGGCTAATCAATTACCACAGGGGATTTTGCAGTTGTTGCAGTAAATAGACTACTTACTTGAACATCTACGCATTTAGCTTATTTTCTCAATAGCTTTTTCGCTAGGCTAATTGATTTGAATATTTGTCAGTGTATTATGAGAAAAGAAGTTTTTTCGATAAATATAGGTAAGCAAGTGTAAATATTTAATATAAGTCTCAAAAGAAGTTAGGAATAAAAAACTAACTTCTTTTTTTTATTTAAATGAATATAGATAAAGGGGAAAGTGCTTTTGAAATCAAAGCAAACAAAAGTAAATGTTTTTAAAAAAATCACGATAGATAGCATAGAAGCAATTTTATTAAAAGATAAGACAAAGGATTCAAAAAGCCTTCAAGGAGTGACCCATAAATGCGAATTAACCATAACATACAAGCCTTAAACGCCTATCGTCAATTATCACAAAACCAAATAACAGTATCGAAACATTTAGAGAGACTTTCTTCAGGGATGCGAATCAACAAAGCTTCCGATGATGCTGCTGGGCTTGCCATATCAGAAAAAATGCGTTCCCAGATCCGCGGTCTTAATGCTGCTGAACGCAATACCTTAGATGGTGTTTCCTTAATTCAAACGGCCGAAGGTGCTTTAGATTCAGTACACAAAATGCTTCAACGTATGCGTGAGCTAGCTGTGCAAGCAGCTAATGGAACTTATGCGGAAATTGACCGCGATGCTATTCAGCAAGAAGTGAATCAGCTTCTGTCGGAGATTAACCGTGTTGGAAATACAACAGAATTTAATACAAGAAAATTATTAAACGGCGATATGGAAGCGGCGCCTGTTACACAGTTTTTGGGCAATCAAATGGAGGATCTTAGCGATATAAATGATATTGCAGATATCTATTTTAATATCGAAGTCGAGGGCGAAAGAAATACCAATATGGTTAGTGTAAATGTACCTTTTCCACTTGATGATGTTGGCGATCCTAGAGGCTTTCAGAGCTACGCAGAGCTAGCTGGAGCTGTCGAGAAGGCTATTAATGAATCATTGGCGCGTAATGGTGCTGATAATGAGGTAAAAGTGTTATTACAGGGTGAGCTAAGTGGCAACCCCCGCCTTATGATCATCAACGATATGAACGCGAGAGACGGAAAGGTATTCCGCATCTATAACAAGCTAGGCGTAGGAGCTACTGAAGCCTTAGGTCTTTATGGTGCTCAGGAATCGAAGATCAAGCCGGAGACAAGTGCCCAGTTGTATGGTGGGGTCGTAAAAAATTATAAAGTCGAAGTAATTGAGGATGAAGATACGAATGAGTATTATGCTAATATTCCACACCTTAAAGTAGGAGAAAAATATGTAATTGATGAAGTAGAGATTTTAGTTGTAGAAGGAATTCCTGATCCTGATCCAGATGATATAGAAGGAATGCTAGAGGACGGCAAAGCGATTATTTACCAAGCAGTTCATGGTGCTCAGGTTTCAAGCTTATTAGATGCAATAAATGATAATGATGATATTACTACGGATTATTCTTCAGCTACTATTGATGGCACAATCATTAATTTTGGCACTGATGAACCGACTATTTCAATAATTCCTGATGATAAGATATCTCTCCAAGGGACCTTGAGCCTCTTCATTGATGGCGAAGAAATCAGCCTAGATTTTTCTAATAGTAAACTAATTGCCAAGGACGATCTGGCCGGCGTTATTGAAACCAAAATCAACAGTTCTCTAAAGGGCTCCCAAAATGTATCTGTGACCATGGATAACGACAGACTTATTTTTACCAGCGGTTTGACAGGAAGCAGAAGTGAGTTAACTGTCTTAGAAAATAGTACTTCAGATCTATTAGAAACTTTGGGACTAACAGCTAATATGCGGGCGATAGGAACGGCACCTCGCGTAGCTGAAGTAAGTAGTTTTGCCATCCCAGCTAATGGATTCAATATCAATAGTGATAATTCGCAATTACAAGTCGTAATAGACGGTGAACCTGTAACAGCAGTTATAAAAGAAGGTGCTTATAATAGCCAGGAAGATTACCAAAGGCTAGCAAGAGAATTAGAAGATAGCATTAACAAAGCTACGACAAAAGCGGCTGACGTTCGCGTTTCCTATGATGGAGTTCGCTTCACCATATCTAGCTCCTTAAATGGCAGTGGAAGTGAATTACGCATTCTGACTGGTTCAGCAGGCGATGCTTCAACTGTTCTTGGTTTTGCAGTTCAAAACATGGGCAAATGGGACACTGGTTCAAACCACGATGCGGCTGTTAACTTACAACTTGGTGCTAATGAAGGGCAAACGATGGGTCTTAGCATTGGCGATACTCGTTCTTTTGCCTTAGGACTTACTGTTCTTGGTCAAGCAGAAGGCTATTCTACTGTTAACAACGTTACCGATGGAGTCAGTCAGATTACCAAAGAAAAAGCCCTCGACTTTACAGACTTTGAAAATGCAGCCAAAGCAATTACCCGTATTGACAGAGCCATCAATACCATCTCAATTGAACGCTCCAAACTTGGCGCTATGCAAAACCGCCTAGAATATACAGTAAACAACCTAAAAGTCTTCACCGAAAACCTCACAGCCTCCGAGTCACGCATTCGCGATGCTGACATGGCTTTAGAGATGACCAACCTTACCAAAAACAACATCATCAACCAAGCTGCCACAGCCATGCTCGCCCAAGCAAACCAACTTCCCCAGGGCATCTTACAACTGCTACAGTAAATATAAGAGCTAACATCAGAGCGAGCACAACAGCGTAAACTTCCAGTAACCACAAAACCAACCCCACAAACGAAAAAATATAAGGGAGATAAGCCCAAGGCTCATCTCCCTTTTCCTTATCTATGGTAATATAAAAATTGAAGATTACTAACCATCGATAAAGCCATTAGTCATTAAAATTGCAAAAATTAACTTACTTGATACTTATACTCAAATCCTCTGCGTCTTTACGGTTTTCCCTCGTTCCTTCCGCCGGATATGTAGAAAGTACAACAAAAAGGAGAGTGATCACCATGGAAGTAAACAAAATCGGCCGCGCCGGTCTAGATAAAACCAAGTCCAAACAACAAGGCCTCACTGAAAAAATCAGCTTCTCCGAAGTCATGGCCGCTCGCCGCAATGAGCTACAAGCCGACAAACTCAACAAACTCGTCGAAGACATAGAAGACCAAGGCAAACTCCTCGCCGAATCCCGTACCGTCGAAGATCTCAACCGCTACAAAAAACTAGTCAAAGAATTCATGGAAGAAGCCATCAAATACGGCCTAAAACTAGAAGAACGACGTGGCCACACTAGAAGAGGTAAAACCAAGATCTACAAAATCGTTGCGACTGTTGATCAGAAACTATTAGATCTCACCGACGCAGTGCTAAAAAAACAAGCCAAAAGCTTACAAATTCTCGATATGGTGGGGCAGATCAAAGGATTATTGATAGATATTTACAGCTAAAAAGCTAGAAAGCAAGAGCATAGATAACTGTACAAGTTGGTGGAAATATATCACAACAAAGTGGCTATATATTCAGCATTTTCTTAAGCTTCATAACTTTGGAGTGAATTATATTGGATAAATATATTGTACTATCAGAAAAAGATCCAATCAGAAGAAGAAAAGAGTGGCGTCCTTTTAAAGCCAAGGGCTATCGAGTTAAAGATAGTGATGGTTTTAAAATTTGGCACGAATTTGGCACGAAAAAGAAGCCATCCGACAAAAAGTAATTTCAGCGTTTAAGGGGAAGGACGCTGATCTTTTTTTATTTGGCTCAAGAGCTTCCCAAAACTATCGTGCAAATTCAGATTATGATATTGGTTATTATACTGATGAGAAAGTATCTTCAAGTATGTTAAACAAATTAAAAGAAGAATGAGAAGAAATGCCCATACCTTCTCAAGTTGAATTAGTTGATTTTAAGAATGTAGCAGAAGACTTTCTAGAAGTGGCTATTCGCAAAAAAGAGGTGATCATAAAAAGAGGTGATCATATGGAAAAGAAAAAAGAAGAACTCCTTATTCACCTAGAAGTTTTACAACGTGCACTAGCTACCTTAGAAGAAGCTCTAATACAATCGTGTCACAGCAGAACAAGTATATGAAAGTGCTCAACGTATGCCGGCAATGCTACGTTGCTCTATAAAAAAGGTAATAACGCAATATGCTAAAAGTTCACAAAAAACCTAGTCAGCATACACTTGTCACCCTGCCTTTATAAATAGCCATATACCACAAATTGCACTTGAAAACACATGCACAAAAAAGGTATAATTACGCCGTTGTGACATTGACTAGTAGACTCATATGCTTCCTGGCCTCATAGTTTCATATGTACCACTGTAACCACTTTTAATTAGCACCATTTTTCCTACATCAAAAGACTCAATTGCACCATTCATCATTACAGCACTCGAAAGGCAGGTCAAAGCATTTGAAGAAATGGCAAAAAATCACCATCATAGGTATCCTCATTGTTGCCCTATTTGCAGTATTAACAGGTTGTAACCAAACAGAAACAAGCTCCACCAGCACAGAAGGTGAAATTACCAAAATTGTAGTTGGTACAGAAGCAACTTACCGTCCCTTTGAATGGAGAGACGAGCAAGGAAACATCGTCGGTTTTGACATTGACTTAATCAACGCTATTGGCGAAGAACTAGGCATCGAAGTAGAAATTCGCAACATTCCCTTCGATAGCCTCATTCAATCTCTCCAAAACGGCAACATCGATGTCATCGCATCTGCCATGACTATCACTGAGCGTCGCCAGGAAACAGTAGACTTTTCCAAGCCTTACTATGAGTCTGTACAAGCTATCGTCGTAAAAGCAGATTCCGATATTGCCAGTGCCGAAGACCTGCTTGACAAAAAAGTAGGCGTCCAAAACGGTACTACCGGTAGCGAAGTAGCCGCTCAACTACTTGGTGAAAGAAACCAAAACATTAGTCGCTTTGACACCATTGCCAACGCTTTTAACAGTCAGTTGGTCGGACAAGTAGAAGCAGTTATTGCTGATAAGCCCGTAGCAGAACGCTTTATTGCCAACAACCCGAACAGTGGCCTTAAAGTGATCGTTGACGACAGCTTTGAATCAGAATACTTTGGTCTAGCTGTCCGTAAAACATCACCTGAACTGTTGGCCAAAATCAACGAAGCTCTAGAAAAGCTAGAACAAGAAGGTAAAATCGCAGAATTCCTAGACACCCACATGGGTAGCTAATTAACTTTCTAATTGCAACTCAACTTCCTAATTCCAACTCACTAATTCAATAATTAAAGCTTTCCTAAAGTAGAAGAGGCGTAACAGGTTCTCAGCCTGTTACGCCTCTTCTTTGCTTGCCCAATATGCGACAACTTTGCGACTACTTCTATAATACACCCCAAAACAATCTAGCCTTACAAATTATTTACTAGCCTACAATTTTCGACAGTTACTAAAGCGATTTGATAGTTATTAAAGCGGTTTCTTTAAAAGCTAAAAAAAGAGCTAAAAAAGGAACTAAAAAAACAAACCCATCCTGCCATACTAGGAAGGAGCCCAAGCCATGGACTTTCGTTGGGATATCGTACTAAGCTACTCTGATCTTTTCCTAATCGGTGCTTGGATTACCATCAAAATCACAGCCATCTCCGTAGCCATCGGTACAGTCCTTGGCCTTGCCATAGCCCTAATGCGCCTATCATCCTTCGCCCCACTGCGCTGGCTCGCCATTATCTACACAGACGTCATTCGAGGCACACCCTTACTAGTCCAAATCTTTATCGTCTTTTTTGGTCTCCCTGGCCTACTTGGCCGCCCCTTTGACCCCATGACAGCTGGCATCATCGCCTTAAGTATCAACTCTGGCGCCTATGTAGCCGAAATCTTCCGCGCCGGCATTCAATCGATTGACAAAGGCCAAATGGAAGCGGCCCGCTCCCTAGGCATGAGCTATCCAAAAGCAATGCGCTATATCATTCTCCCCCAAGCTTTCCGACGAGTCATCCCCCCCATGGGCAACGAATTTATAGCCCTCCTCAAAGACTCATCCCTAGTATCCGTCATCTCCCTCCCCGAACTAGCCATGAGCGGAAAAATCGTCTACGGCGCCTACTACCGAGTCTGGGAAGCCTGGCTTCCCGTAGCGGCAATCTACCTCGTACTAGTCCTAACCTTCAGCCGCCTACTAGCCTGGTACGAGAATAGAATCGCCATGAAAGCACACCGTTAAGCTATAAAAAATAACTGTCCAACCATGAAAGCGCACCGTTAATCCATAAAAAATCACTGTTAATCTATGAAAGCAACTACAAAAGCAAGAGCAAAAATTAAACCACAAAATTGAAAGCACCGCAAAACCATGAAAGACACACAAAAAAGAAAGTCCAAGAGAAAAAACTACCTAGACTTGGGGCGCAATTTCCGGAGAGAGGACTTGGCGACCTCAGCCGTCGTCAGCTTGCTGACGGTAACGGCGTGGGAACAGTCCGTTCGGAGGGAATTGCGCCCCAAGTCCTGCATTAGAGTAACCCTAGGAATAACCCCTAGGAGTACCCCCGAACTAGGAGTACCCCCCAGCTAAGTGCAACCCCTACCCTAGCAGTAACCCCAAGTAATAACCATAAGTAATAACCACGAGCAATAACCCTAAAATAACCGGAAAAAGCCAGAAAAAACCTAAAAGTTCAAGCTAAAAAAGCCAATAACTCAACGCCCACAAAGCCACAACAGCAAGGAAAGGCAAAAATAGCGATGATCATAAAAATCAAAGACCTGCACAAAAAATTCGGCAAACTCCACGTCCTCAAAGGCGTAAACTTATCAGTAAAAGAACAAGAAGTAGTCTGCATCATCGGACCATCAGGCTCCGGCAAAAGCACCTTATTGCGCTGTATCAACCATCTAGAAAAACCTGACGGCGGCCAGATATACATTGACGGCACTTATCTAAGTAACAACGAAGCAGAGCTAAACAAAGTGCGCTCCGAAGTTGGCATGGTCTTCCAACGATTTAATCTCTTTCCCCATATGTCTGTACTTGAGAACATCACCTTAGCTCCTATGCAAGTGCGCAACATGACTAGAGAAGAAGCAACAACAATAGCTCAGCAACTGTTAGCCAAAGTAGGCCTATCCGAAAAAGCAACAGCTTACCCCGAACAACTCTCAGGTGGACAGCAACAGCGAGTAGCCATTGCCCGCGCTTTAGCCATGAGACCGAAAATCATGCTTTTTGACGAACCAACTTCAGCTCTAGACCCTGAAATGGTAGGAGAAGTCCTTAACGTAATGCGCGATCTAGCTCGCGAAGGCATGACCATGGTCGTAGTAACTCATGAGATGGCTTTTGCCAGAGAAGTAGGCGATCGAGTTATTTTCATGGACGAAGGCATGATTGTAGAAGAAGGCCTACCTAACGAAATATTTAGCAATCCCCAACAAGAAAGAACCAAACTTTTTCTCAGCAAAATCCTGTAAAGGGAAAAGCTTTGCTTAAAAGCTTTTTAGCAGTATAGCTTTTAAGCAATAAAGCTTTTAATCACAAGGGGAAAACTATTATCGCTAATAACATTCAGAGTTACTAAAAAATACACAATAGACAATAATAGTTACAAAGAACAAAAATTGCTTAGTATGCTAAGAGAATTTTGCAAACATTTTTAAACTTTATAGAATTTTTAACTAACAACTTCTAAGATGAGGCAGGAATTTCCGCTGGTGATCGGGAATACTAAGAACAAGGTCAAAGCCAAGACTCATAAAGGAGTTGGTGTCCAGATGAATATTCAAGTACGCGGCAAAAATATCGAAGTCACCCCAGCACTACGAGACTATGTCAACAAGCGCTTATCGAAACTGGAGAAATACTTTAACCACATAGGAGAAATACGCGTTACCCTAGTTGTAGAGGGGGATATGCATAAAGTTGAGGTAACCGTACCGGCCTCCGACCTTGTCATGCGTGCTGAAGAATCTCATCCTGACATGTACGCAGCCATAGATCTGGTCATTGAGAAGTTAACCAAACAGATTGATGCATATAAAACTCGTCTTTCCCGTCGTCTCAAAAACCATGGGTTCAGAGAGTTTATCTATGAGAACCTCGCTCCTGAGCGGGAAGTTGAAGAAGATCGCGGACCTAGAATTGTCCGCTCCAAGCGCTTTTCCTTCAAGCCTATGCCTGTAGACGAAGCTGTCATGCAAATGAACCTACTTGGTCATACTTTCTTCGTCTTTACCAATGCTGAGACAGAGCAAGTTAACGTCGTCTATCGCCGCAAAGACGGTAACTACGGTCTAATTGAGTCTGACTACTAATACAACTTAATAGAATAAAGTAAAAGGATGCCTTCGGGGCATCCTTTTTTTATCGCCCTTATTCTCTTCACATTGCACCAGCGCAGAGCGGATGTTACAATACTATAATGTATATAAATAATTTCACATCTATTTTTTCTTACAAGCACTAGTAGATATGACCTATTAAAGGAGACTTAATACTAGATAAAGCCAGATAAAGCCAGATACAGCTAGATACAGCTAGATTCAACTAGACACAACCAGATACAACCAATATCGGAAAAATTGATAATCGAACTTCGCTGAAAAAGCAATTCATGACGAGAAGAGAAACCGCTACGGGATAAAGAGAAAGGGGTCTTTGTTTTGTTTGGCTTCCTGAAAAAACTACTCGACGACAACCCTAAAGAAATCAAAAAAATACAGAAAACGGTAGACAAGATCAATGCTTTAGAACCAGACTTTCAAAAACTGCAAGACAATGAATTACAGCACAAAACTGTAGAGTTTCGTGAGCGCCTCAGTAAGGGAGCGTCGCTAGACGATCTCTTGCCAGAAGCCTTCGCCACTGTGCGTGAGGCTTCTCGTCGAGTACTAGGTATGCGTCACTTTGACGTCCAGCTTATCGGTGGAACTGTGTTACACCAAGGCAGAATTGCTGAGATGCGTACTGGTGAAGGTAAAACACTAGTTGCTACATTACCCTCTTACCTCAATGCACTAACAGGTAAAGGCGTTCACGTAGTTACTGTCAACGATTACCTAGCTAGTCGTGACGCTGAATGGATGGGGCAAATTCATCGCTTCCTAGGTCTTGAAGTTGGCCTAATCGTCCATGGGTTGTCTTTTGAACAGCGCAAAGCGGCTTATAATGCCGACATTACCTACGGAACAAATAACGAATTCGGTTTCGACTACCTTAGAGACAACATGGTAGTTCGTCCTGAAAACATGGTACAACGTCCACAACACTACGCCATCGTCGACGAAGTTGACTCTATTTTAATCGATGAAGCTCGTACGCCTCTAATCATTTCCGGACAAGCTGACAAACCGACGGAAAAATATTATGCCGTAGCTCGCATCATTCCTCGTCTGAAAAGAGAAGATGATTATAAAGTAGATGAAAAAGCTCACGTAGTTACCCTTACAGAAGAAGGCGTGTCCAAAGTAGAACGCATGCTAGGCATAGAAAACTTAGCTGACTCTTTAGAATGGGCTCACCATGTAAACCAAGGCTTAAAAGCTCATGCCTTAATGAAGCGCGATCGCAATTATGTCGTCAAAGATGGCGAAGTAGTCATTGTAGATGAATTTACAGGACGCCTCATGTTTGGTCGCCGCTACTCCGAAGGCTTGCACCAGGCTATTGAAGCCAAAGAAGGCTTGAAGATTCAGAATGAATCTCAAACTCTAGCTACTATCACCTTACAAAACTACTTCCGTATGTACAAGAAGCTTTCGGGCATGACCGGTACAGCGAAGACAGAAGAGCAAGAATTTATCCAGATCTACAAAATGGATGTTGTCACCATTCCTACCAACAGAGCTATTCAAAGGCTTGATCACTCTGACGTAGTCTATCGTACCGAAGAAGGCAAGTTTAACGCGGTCGTAGAAGATATTATCGAGCATCATCGTACAGGACAACCTATGCTCGTCGGTACTGTATCAATCGAAAAATCAGAAATTCTCTCAGATAAACTGAAAAAACGAGGCGTACCTCACCAGGTCCTAAACGCCAAACATCATGAAAAAGAAGCCGAAATTATCAAAAACGCAGGCCAAAAAGGCATGGTCACTATTGCCACCAACATGGCCGGTCGTGGTACTGACATCGTCTTAGGAGATGACATTGCCGATGTAGGAGGACTCTACGTCATCGGCACAGAGCGACACGAATCAAGACGTATCGACAACCAGCTTCGTGGTCGTTCCGGTCGTCAAGGCGACCCTGGTGAAACGAAATTTTATGTCTCTTTAGAAGATGATCTTATGCGACTATTTGGCTCAGATAACATTCAAGGTCTCATGGATCGCTTAGGCATGGATGATTCCATACCTATTGAGTCAGGCGTCATCAGCAGAGCCATAGAAAAAGCCCAAAAACGTGTAGAAGATCGCAACTTCGACATTCGTAAGCACGTTTTACAATATGACGATGTAATGAACCAACAACGGGAAGTTATCTACGATCAGCGCCGTCAAGTTCTTGACGGAGGCAATCTCAAAGAAACAGTACACAGCTTTATCGATAACATCGTTGCCAACCAAGTTAACCGCATCGCCGGCGATGAGAAATTCCCAGAGAACTGGGATCTTGATGCTCTCATAACCTATGCTGAAGACGTTTTCTTACAGCAAGGTGCTATTGACAAAGAAGAGCTTAAAGAGATGGAAAAAGAAGAAATCATCGAGCTCTTCCAAGAAAAAGGCAAAGAGCGCTACGAAGATAGAGAAGCTGAACTAGGTACTGAAATTATCAGAGATCTAGAGCGCATGATCATGCTACAAATGGTAGACCAAAACTGGATGGATCACTTAGATGCGATGGACCAACTGCGCCATGGTATTGGTTTGCGAGCTTACGGACAAAAAGATCCATTAGTAGAGTACAAATACGAAGCTTACGACATGTTTAACGAAATGATCAACAACATTCAAGAAAGCTTCCTGCGCTATATGTATCGCGTCAACGTTGTCAAAGAGCCAATTGAAGAACAACAAGAAACGGTGCTTTCCAAAGCCACCGAAAATCGTTACGAAGAAGAAGGCCCCAAGCAACCAGTTCGTTCTTCTGATTCAATTGGTCGCAACGAACCCTGCCCCTGTGGTAGCGGCAAAAAATACAAACGTTGTTGCGGTAAATAGCAAATAAATAATAAAACCACAGAGGCACAGGGAACACAAGAGGATTTGTTTAACCTACACCATTAACTGGTTAAGTGATGAAAACCTCTGTGCCCTCTGTGTCTCTGTGGTTAATTATAGGTTAATCATAACCAATAATAAGCTCATAGTTATTTTCGAAGGGAGTTTAACACCGTTGTTTTCAGAAACAAAAAAGCAATTGGCTGAACTGAAGGCGCCGTTGCATGAACTGAGGGATTCACTTTGACCTAGCTTCGAAAGAAGCACGCATCGCTGAGCTTGAGCAAATGATCCAAGATCCTACTTTTTGGGATGATCCCGATGAAGCACAAAAGATCATGCAAGAGCTCAACGGCCTCAAAGAGAAAGAACGATCCTATCAAGACTTATACAGCCGTTACGAAGACTTACAAGTGCTACAAGAATTAGGCGCTGAGGAAAATGATGAATCAATTTTAGAGGAACTAGAAAAAGGCATAGTTTCTATCAAAGCAGAGCTTGAGCAGTGGCATCTGGCCCTTTTGCTCAACGGTCCATACGATCGCAATAACGCCCTACTTTCTTTACATGCTGGCGCTGGTGGGACAGAAGCGATGGACTGGAACGATATGCTTATGCGCATGTACATTCGCTGGTCAGAAGCGCAGGGATATAAAGTAAAAGTCTTAGACTACTTAGCCGGTGAAGAAGCAGGCACCAAATCAGCCACCCTGTCTATAACGGGAGAAAACGCTTACGGCTACCTAAAAGGAGAAATGGGTGTTCATCGCCTCGTGCGCTTGTCACCTTTTGATGCTTCAGGAAGACGGCACACCTCCTTTGCCTCTGTAGAAGTACTACCTGAGGTGAGCGACGATATTGATATCCAAATCAATTCAGAAGATTTGAAAGTAGATACCTATCGTGCTGGAGGCGCTGGTGGACAGCACGTCAACAAAACGGACTCAGCCGTCCGCATTACCCACTTGCCGACAGGTATTATCGTAGCTTGTCAGAATGAAAGATCGCAAATCCAAAACAAAGCCATGGCCATGAAAATGCTACAAGCCAAACTCTTCGAAAGAGAAAGACAAAAGCAAGCAGAAGAATATAACAAATTAAAAGGCGATCAACAAGATATAGCCTTCGGCAGTCAGATCCGCTCTTACGTCTTTCACCCTTACAATATGGTCAAAGATCACCGCACCAATGCTGAAGTAGGCAACGTCCACGGAGTAATGGATGGCGATCTAGAAACTTTCATTTCTAGCTACCTTCTCTGGGCTTCGAAACAGTAGAGAAGTTTTGAAACAATAAAGTAGTTTTGAAACATTAGATTAGTTTATGAAGGAAAACCGCTAAGACGCAGAGTGCGCAGGATATATCAAAAACTAAGGTTTTTCGTAAAAACTTTTACCTATCCATGCAGGTATTCGACAAAATAGCGCAGAATATTGTCGAGATATATGACAGGAGGTATTCTGCAAAATGAACCAGGAACGTATAGTCGTTCAAGACTTAATCGATAGTCTTGAAGACAGAGCTCGAAAGATTCGCCGCCACATCATCACCATGACCCATTCAGCCGGCAGTGGACACCCCGGTGGGTCTTTATCAGCGGCTGATATCGTTTCGGCTCTTTTTTTCGCTGAACTTAAAGTTGATCCCCAAAACCCACAGTGGCCCGACCGTGATCGCTTTGTGCTCAGCAAAGGTCATGCCGCTCCCGTTCTCTATGCGGCTTTGGCTGAAAAAGGTTTCTTCCCTTTAGAAGAGATTAAAAACCTACGCAAAATAGGACACTTTCTACAAGGTCACCCTGACATGAAGAAAGTCCCTGGCGTCGACATGTCTACAGGCTCTTTAGGACAAGGCCTTTCTACGGCTATCGGCATGTCTCTTGCTCTCAAGCTCGACCAAAAAGAGAGCCGCGTCTGGGCCTTACTTGGCGATGGCGAACTGCAAGAAGGTCAGATCTGGGAAGCGGCGATGGCGGCGTCCCACTACAAGCTCGACAACGTGACCGCTTTTGTTGATTACAATGGCTTACAAATCGATGGCACTTTGGAGGAAGTCATGTCCTGTGACCCTATTGCAGAAAAGTTCCAAGCTTTCGGTTGGCAGGTCATCGAAATCGATGGACACAATATAGCTGAAATATTGTCAGCCATTGCTACCGCAAAAGAAACTAAAGGTAAGCCTACTTGCATCGTTGCCAAAACAATCAAAGGCAAAGGTGTCTCCTTCATGGAAGACCAAGTCGGCTGGCACGGCAACGCACCAAATGCAGAGCAATACGAAAAAGCAATAGCTGAACTGAGTTAGCCAAAAGCAAAAGGAAAATTCAAAAGCTATAATCTTCAAAAGCTATAATCTTCAAAAGCTATAATCATAAATGTTATTTGATGTGCTTTTTTAACTTTTCACAAGCAAGCAAGATATTGCTTAAGCAGATATCTTGTGGAGGAACTGTATTCTTACGGAGGTTTTACAGAGCATGAAAAAAATTGCCACCCGGGACGCCTACGGCCAGACGCTGGCTCAACTGGGGGACGAAAATCAAGATATTGTTGTACTAGACGCAGACCTTGCCAAGTCAACTAAAACGATCGACTTTGCCAAAAAACATGGTGACCGCTTTTTTGACATGGGTATAGCAGAACAGAACATGATGGGTACAGCGGCAGGTCTTGCTTCAGTAGGCAAGATTCCTTTTGCCAGCACTTTTGCCATGTTTGCTACGGGACGAGCCTTTGAGCAAATTCGCAACACCATTGCTTACCCCAAACTAAATGTTACTGTAGCGGCTACCCATGCCGGTATCTCGGTAGGTGAAGATGGCGCTTCTCACCAGACGGTAGAAGATATTTCACTTATGCGTTCCATCCCTAATATGACTGTCATCGTTCCAGCAGACGCAGTAGAGACAGCGGCGGCTGTGCGCTGGTCTGCTTCTTATAATGGCCCTGTTTATCTTCGCCTAGGTAGACTAGCTGTTCCTGTTCTCAACAATGAAGATTATGAATTTAGCTTTGGCAAAGCCGTCACTTGTCGTGAAGGCTCTGATGTAACGATCATTGCTACTGGACTTATGGTCGCTGTGGCTTTAGAAGCGGCAGAGCTCTTACAAGCAGAAGGAATTAGCGCTGAAGTGCTTAATATCCACACTATTAAACCAATCGACCAGACTGGCATCAGTACTTCAGTAGGCAAAACAGGTTGTGCTGTTACTGCAGAAGAACACTCCATCATCGGAGGACTAGGCTCTGCTGTTGCTGAAGTCTTAGCAGAAACTAATCCAGCACCACTAGAGCGCGTAGGTATCCAAGACAGCTTCGGCGAATCAGGCAAACCAGACGCACTACTAGAAAAATACGGCCTCACCGCCCAAAACATCGTAGCTTCAGCTAAAAAGGCTATGGCACGGAAGAAATAACTTAAAAGGTGCTAGGAAAACACAGAAGGATAGAGGAAAAAACCGCAGAGACGCAGAGTGTACAGAGGACTAATTTATTAATAAATTAGTCCTCTGTACACTCTGCGTCTCTGCGGT
>NZ_WBXO01000044.1 GCF_008933955.1 Heliorestis acidaminivorans | reverse complement strand
AAAGATGAGACTTCCCACTACGTAAGTAGGTAAGACCCCAGGAAGATGACCTGGTTGATCGGCTCGAGATGGAAGCGCTGTGAGGCGTGTAGTTGACGAGTACGAATCGGTCGAGGACTTAACCTACTCTATTACATCGCATATAAATTCTCTGTGTAGCTTTCAGGGTACAAATCAATGGGCGATTAGCTCAGCTGGTTAGAGTACTTGCTTGACATGCAAGGGTCGGCGGTTCAACTCCGTTATCACCCACCATGTATTTGCCTCGATAGCTCAGTCGGTAGAGCAGAGGACTGAAAATCCTCGTGTCGGTGGTTCGATTCCGC
>NZ_WBXO01000043.1 GCF_008933955.1 Heliorestis acidaminivorans | reverse complement strand
GGAGGACTTAACTGCTGTGTTCGGGATGGGAACAGGTGTAGCCCCTCCGCCATCGTCACCAGATCTTTTTGGGTTTTTATTATTTTCAATTGATTGATTATATTGGTGGAGCTAAGCGGGATCGAACCGCTGACCTCTTGAATGCCATTCAAGCGCTCTCCCAGCTGAGCTATAGCCCCTTGCTTTATGATATTGAATCTTTATTGAAAGACTTGGTTTCATATCGCCCCGTTATAGCGGGGAAGTATGATATTACATGATTTGACTTTTTCAATCAACCTGTAATTGTTTCCAGTCCCTCAAAATCAAACAGTTGTATAAGTTAGCCGTGCGTCTATGACTACCAGC
>NZ_WBXO01000042.1 GCF_008933955.1 Heliorestis acidaminivorans | reverse complement strand
GAGGCGGCACCCAGATTCGAACTGGGGGATAAAGGTTTTGCAGACCTCTGCCTTACCACTTGGCTATGCCGCCATATGGGGTGGCTGATGGGACTTGAACCCACGAGTGCCGGAGCCACAATCCGGTGCGTTAACCACTTCGCCACAACCACCATATTAGTTGTTATCTTTTACTGATATAAGAATTCCAAGTTGAAAGTGGCGCGCCTGGAGAGATTCGAACTCCCGACCGACCGCTTAGAAGGCGGTTGCTCTATCCTGCTGAGCTACAGGCGCAAATGGAGCGGGTGATGGGAATCGAACCCACGTAGCTAGCTTGGAAGGCTAGAGCTTTACCATTAAGCTACACCCGCAT
>NZ_WBXO01000027.1 GCF_008933955.1 Heliorestis acidaminivorans | reverse complement strand
AGTGCAACTTCAAGTGCATCTGCTGCAGCTGAAATATCATGCTTTTGGAGGATGGTATTGAGGGTTAAAAGAGCTTCCCTCTTTTCCTCTGGAGCTAAATCTGACAGATAGTTTTGCCATATCTGCGGTAGTTCTTGATAAAAGCCTGTGTACTTCAGTGCAGTTGGGCGTTTTGCCATTAATGATATATATGGAAGCCAATCCATGGATTCCGAATCTTTTTCATAGAGCCTAGGATGGGTAACCACTGGATTGTACCTTTGATCCATGATGGTGATGGTATCACTGGTGATTTCAAGATATACAGCTTCCTGTGCCAGCTTTGGCGATGATGAGTATCGGTTGGTTTCAAACATAACTTTTCCATACTTATCAGCCTTTGCTGTATGGAATCTGGATACTTTAAAATCAATTGGATTCATAGGCAGCATCGCTTTTCTATCAGCTTCAAAGAGTTCTGCAATCAGTTGTTCTTTGCGATAGTGTTCTCGCTGCATATCCCTTTGACAGCATTCAAAGAGTCTTTTATTGAATTCATCAAAGTTCAATATTGTGGGAACAGGAACAAACATATTTCTGCGCTCATAGCCGACTTTGCATTCTACATTACCCTTTTCCCAGCCTGCAGAGGTGTTGCAGAAAACAGGTTCAATACCGTAATGTTCAACAAATCGCTTGAAGCCTTCTGTTAGGACACGCTCTTTACCACTACCGATATGAGCCACTGCTGCCGATAGATTATCAAAAACCATTCGATAGGGTACCTTATTCATATGCTTCATAATGTTTTGTAACCCTTGTAGCAAACATTCCTGGTTCTCACCACGGAATACTTGGCAGTATGCTCCATTGCTTTGAGGAAAGGACACCGTCAGCTTGCGACCTTCTTTTAATGTGTTGGCGTTATCGTAGTAGAAAAATTGACAAAAGTCCACTTGTGCTTCCCCTGCAGGGTGTTCTAATGGAATGTAGCCTTTAGATTTTTGTGTATATAGCTCTTTCTTTTTCTGTGATACATAGTACTGAACCGTACGTAGCTTTACCTCCAGTTGATCTGGATATTCTTCCTTAAGTCGGTCATAAACACGCTTTGCAGTATGCCGTTGCTTGCGTGGTGCCTTAAGGTCATTCTCAAGCCATTCATCAATGATGGGTTTGAGGGGGTCTAGCAGGGATGGAACTTCTTTGGGTGGTTGTGGTGGATGATTAAAATCCTCCATATCTAGGTATTTCTTAACGGTTTCACAATAATAACCGGAGCGGCGCATGATTTCTCGGATAGAACATCCTTCCACATCATGCATTCTTCTGATATACTTAATATCGTCCATTGATAACATCCTTTCTGTTCCTCCTTCAGTTCTTCGACAAACTAAAGGATAACTTAAATTAAAGGGTGTTACAATGGATTTTTTGCATTGCAGACTGTTACACTTTTTGACTGCGTTTTGTTACACTTTTATATTACATTAAACAACAGGTTGATAACTCATACCATACTCACATACAGGACATCTCAAAAGACCACTCAACAAGTGATTACCATTAAACCTTTTTACATGTGAACGAGGGTTATTCTCTATCATATCTTGTACTTTATAAAAATCATCTTCATCTATTATTGCTTTATGTTTACCTTCTACAAAAATTGGCTTTTCTGAATATTTCCTTTTTCGCCCACCGTTCTCTTCTTTCTTACCCCAATCTTCTCTATAACCCCATCTGATTTTCCCAATATATGTAGGGTTTTTCAGTATTTCTTTTACTGAATTCGCACTAAAATCTCTACCTTGTCTTACTTTACCTTTCTTTGTAGTATAAGTTTTACTCTTGTACCCTTTTTCTTTTAACATATCTACTATTGTAAGATATCCATTTTTATCTAGGTATTTTTCAAATATAAAGTCTACAATCTTTTTTTCTTCTTCATTAATAACTAATTTTTTATCACACAAATCATACCCCAAAGGTGGTATCCCACCTACCCATTCACCTTGTCTTGCTTTCTGTGTCATACCTCCTTTTACTTGTACGATAAGATTTGGATAGGCTACAATGAACTAGACAATAAAATTAAGGTCATGTAAACTAAAAACAATATACCAAAGGAGA
>NZ_WBXO01000041.1 GCF_008933955.1 Heliorestis acidaminivorans | reverse complement strand
GACCGGAGGAAGAAACCCCTCCGGTTTTTCTTCCTCCGGAAAAAGGGTACGTCCCTCACACAATTCAGACACAATTATGAATATTCAGAAAACTAAAAAAGAGGATGCTTCCTCTGTGTCCAGACCGAATTTCTTCGGTCTTTTTCCTTTGCATAGCAAACTTCCAAACCGCAACAACAGAAAAAACAAAAATATATTATAAATATGAGAGACCTCTCACAAGGATCATCCACAACGATGAACCTCATGAGAGGTCTTTTTCTACTTTTAAACACTTCTAAGGTAGATAAGGAGGAATCAGCCATGACCCTGTCAACGAACCATCAGTCCATCATCAAGACACTGCTCGACCGGAGGAAGAAACCCCTCCGGTTTTTCTTCCTCCGGAAAAAGGGTACGTCCCTCACACAATTCAGACAC
>NZ_WBXO01000040.1 GCF_008933955.1 Heliorestis acidaminivorans | reverse complement strand
ATGGCGGCATAGCCAAGTGGTAAGGCAGAGGTCTGCAAAACCTTTATCCCCCAGTTCGAATCTGGGTGCCGCCTCCAAAATAACTTAACAAATATTTATTTAACATGCCGAAGTGGCGGAATTGGCAGACGCGCTGGTCTCAAAAACCTGTGAGGGAAACTTCGTGCCGGTTCGACCCCGGCCTTCGGCACCACATCTGGCGGTGTAGCTCAGTTGGTCAGAGCATACGGTTCATACCCGTAGGGTCGTAGGTTCAAATCCTACCACCGCTACCATAAAAGGGACGATTAGCTCAGCTGGTTAGAGTACTTGCTTGACATGCAAGGGGTCGGCGGTTCGATTCCGTCATCGTCCACCATGTATTTGCCTCGATAGCTCAGTCGGTAGAGCAGAGGACTGAAAATCCTCGTGTCGGTGGTTCGATTCCGC
>NZ_WBXO01000023.1 GCF_008933955.1 Heliorestis acidaminivorans | reverse complement strand
GTTCAGGATTACTTGACAGATGCAAAAGACTTTCTAGAGTGTATGGTTGTATTAGCAAAAGAGAAATGCTGATATTGGTTCGCTCGTTGGCGAAGCAGGGGAAGATGCAGGGTTGTGTAGTTGGCTGAATGACTAATGTAGTTAATTGGTTGAGTTAAGGCTGTAGTTAACGAAAGAGAAGCCCGTCAGAAATGATTTCTGACGGGTTTTTTACGTATATTGTTGTTGAACTATCGCTCCCGTTTGTTAAATAAGTGACCGTAAATCTTCATGAAGAAAAGTTGCCTTTTGCCGTTAGCCTACCGTGAATATAGCTTTTTTAATAAGGCTTCGCATCTTTCGATCTCTTTCAAAATAGATGTCTTTATTGATGACTCTCGTTTATTCGACTCTAATAATTCAGCTAACCGTTTCGCTGCTTCGTTAGTCTCAATTACGATTTCTTTTTCAAATGAAGACGTAGGCATTGGGTAATCACCTCTTACAGCAATTGTAAACGATTGTTTGTAATACATAAAGTTTAATCGAAAAGTTAACCATTTATCGCTATCCCAATCTTCTCAACAGCATTGACCTTCAACCTCTGCGAAACTCCACCGTACTTCTCCATGAAATAATCCAAGCTATCAATCCCCATCAACTCCTGTATAACCTCTGGCCGGACATCCATCTCTAGCAGGTGAACAGCGAATGTTTTCCGTATCGAAAATAGACTATATAAAGGAAGGTTTGCTTTGGCCAGTAGCTGATGAAATTTCCTCGTAAGGTTCCTTTGCATAACGGCTGTTCCTTTCGACGTCGTAACCACAAAGCCTGTCTCTACATATTGATCGCCAGCAAGTTGTCTATCGTAATCCTGATAGACCTTCCATCGTTGCAATGCTTTGATAAGATGGCTGTTTAACGGTATCAGTCGTTGATGATCTTTTCTGTTCGCTTCTTGCAGAATAACTTTGTAGTTATTGCCGTCCACTACAGCTTCATCATCGTTTCTGACCCTTACAGCAGATAAGCGAAGGTCAATGATCTTTTTATCGAGATCTACGTCATCCCAACGTAAGGCCAGCAGTTCGCCAACTCGTAACCCTGTTCCCAGCAACATTTGAAAAGCGATACACAGCCTGTCCTCTTTGGCGATGGCAAGGAAAGTGGCCATTTCCGCTGGACTCATAAAGGCCATATCGGTGTTATCGTTATCTTCTTCTTTTCGTGGCTTATGCCAAAGGTCTAGCCAATCGGAAGAGGACAGTTCTTTCGGTGGTTCTGGTAAGGTGATGTTCAGTTGTAGCTGTTGGTCGGCCCTGCACTTTCTATCGAACGCTTAGAAATAATTCATGGTGATCCTGCTAACAGCATTTTCATATCGTCGGAATACCGGTAAGATTTTGTCTCGAAGTTAAAGCAGCGATGTCCGCAGGTGAAAATTGAAGGCAGTATATCAATTAAGTGAAGAGACTTTTTGTCAAGAATTATTAGGATTAAGCAAATTTGGAGATGTAAACATATGACTATCATGTTCGTCAGGAGGATAATTTTTTGAGAATTGGTGATAGTTTTCTAAATATTGGATTTTACTTTCCGTTAATTATAATTGGTATTCTTCAATTTTTTGAGTTTCCTAAATTTCTTGACTATACATTGATGATTATAGCAATTGTATTCGGGGCCTTAAAAATTAAAAAAAATCTTTTTACCTAAAGCTCATGAAGAGATTCAGCAATAGTTTTATCAATGTTCCAGTCACGTGAGTCAATCATTCGTGATAGATTTATAAGAGTAGACTAACATCTAATGATAGATAGTTGGGACACCAATCTTTTTGGCTTGCTGGATTACAGATTAAACTAAAAATGCTTGAAAAAGAGCCAGCGATGTATGGGATGTTCCCAGAGACACTGGCTCTACTTATGTTCACCCAACTCAAAAGCCTGTTAAGCTGGCCAAGATTATCATTGAGAAATCGTCACAGCCGGGGGATGTGGTGTTAGTGCCGTTCTGTGGTAGTGGGGGAGACTGTATTGCAGCGAAGAAACTGGGGAGCGGTTTATCGCCTTTGATATTGAACAGCAGTATATTGAAGCAGCGAATGAACGGTTGAGGGAGGTGGCGTGAGGATACTGTTAAAAACTTCTAATCACCAATAAGACCAACGGCAAAACCAACATTTGTTGCTATCATAATAGTTAACCAAGTAGGAGAATATGGAATTGAAAAGTAGATAGAAACTACTGCGAACAGAGTAGAAATTAGTAAAATGCCAACAACCATGGTAGCGAACCATCTTTTCGTAGGTATCAGATGCTTTACCCTTCTTACGACCAAAAGCATCAAAGGGGTTATTACTACCACAATAGTTCCCATCAAAAATAAATCAAAGGTTGTTAGTGTTAACATAGGTGGTTCACCTCTCAGAGTATCGTGCTTTTTTCGATGATTCTCTAAGGCCCAAAAAGTAAAGTGCCTAAAATCATATTAAAAAAACAACAGGAATTGCTAGAACTGGAAAGAATACAGTATTCTGAAGTTTGATGTTTTATCAAGTGGTATAGCTTGAATGAAGAAGCTCAAGAGTAAGGAAGCATTCTTCAAGTTTTGAACCTAAAATCATTGGTATAGAACATATAAAGAAACGTCACGATTGTCATCAAAAAGACTAAAACAACTGCCATTACAATAGACAGCAATGTTTTCTGCCTTGTATAACCCCTTAATTCTTGTGTTTCTGACTTATCAATTTTTCTTATGTGCATGAGCAGACCAGTGTTAAGCAAGATGAAGGCAAAGATAACTGATATCATTATGAAACCAGAATTAAATTGATCGAATTGAAATGGGGGTGCAGTTTGGTGTCGAGAAAAATAGGATTGAAAAAGGAATAGTAAGCCTAAAAAGAGATTCATAAACATACTTCTTCTCCTAGAGTTACACCATTCATCGCCCATTTTTTCTTTCTCATAAATCGCAACTTTTTCTAGGATAGGGAATATTGATTTCGTAGGGCTATTTTTTAGAAAGTCATAGAGAGTATTGATTAATATAATGCTTGCCGTTATAAAGAAATACTGGGAAGTCGTTAACTTCAGTAAAGTCACAATAGGTATAAATGTTACAAGAAAAAGCAAAAAAAGTGTATTTATGGTTATAATCTGACTCGTTCTTATTTTTCGTATTTCAACAGGCTCCATTTATATCCCACCTAACATTACTATTGGAAAATAAAATCACCATCTATGTAATCTATTACAACAAATGGATATAAGTTTCCTTCAAAAAGGACAAACATTTATCTGTGGAAGAAGAGATATATCGGCTAACTAATCACCGTCAATAGCAATAAACAGACCTTAAACACTTTGTGATATTTAACCTTTGTTTACCCCCCAGCAGCCATATTTCGTAGCCAACCGATCTATCGTTTTTCAACGGCAAAACTGCCCTAGTCGATGATTCCGTTTCTCAAAAACGGCAGGGCAGGAGGTTAGTGTTTTTTCCTCCAACAGCATAATAGTGTCTTAATCTGGTAAAAAAGAAAAGCAGCCGTAAGCTGTTAAACTGGTTTTTCAACGGCAAATGATATCCCTCTATGGGTAACTGTTTACCCACTAACGTATATATATATATTATTTAAATACTAATACAAGAAACAAGAAACAGGAGAAAGAAACAGGAGAAAGAAACAAGATACAAGAATACAGGAGACAAGAAACAAGAGAAGAGAGTGGAAACATACTTTTCTTTTTCAAAAACAAAAAGACTAAAACATAAAAACAAAAGACTGTAAGACCGTATAATCGTAAATAACGTAATCACATAACCCCACAGCAATGAACCGTAACCTCGCTATACATACGGCAATAACAGCTATTGACCGTAACCCCAACGAATACAACCTATACCTCGCTGAAAGCTGTGAAGTCCAGAGAAGATGGCCGAGCTGTACTACATGCCTCACAACGGTTAGCAGCGGAGATGCTGGCTACGAACGATATCCACAAGAAAACGATGCAACAGATCGCCAATGAGGTCGGTATCGACATCCGAACGATTTACCGTTGGAAACAAGACCCCGATTTTATCGAGTACCAGAACGATATTGCCGAAAAGGTAATGACCAGCTTCCTTGCCGAGACATACAACATCCTGCGAAATATCGTAAGGGGCAGCGATAGCGAACGGAATAAACTGCGAGCTATCGAGTTGGTCTTGAAGAACCAGGGCCGTATGACCGATGTTCAAAAGGTCGAGGCGAAGATCGAAGATGATCGGTCGAATGAGGCCATTGATGCCGAGATAGAACGGTTGAAAAAGCTACTAGGCCAGATATAGCCGTAAAAAAAGCAGTTATCCTTTTACGAGGATAGCTGCTCTTTTTCTTGTTCAGCTTTGATTGCAATAGGAGCTGAGTTGAGGTAAGTTAGTCCCCACGAAGCCCAGTCCTTCAAGGGTTTAACTCGCCTACCTCACTCATCTTTGCAAAAGGAGCTGGACAAAATGATTGACGATTTTATTAAGCATCTTGAACGGCAAGGCAAAGTTATCAAGGCCCAGAATGCTTATCGTAATAGCTGGACTCGCTTTACCGAATGGCTGGCGAAAGAGAACCCCCACCCCACCCCCCTTGGGGGCCTACCAGATCCCCAGATGGCCACACAACTGGACGTAGCAAATTTCAAAAGATACGCTGTAAGGCATTATAAGCCCAATACTGTAAACCTCACGATGACCCACCTGAACGTAATCTTCCGGTGGTTTATGCAAAAAGGCGTAATCCCCGACAATCCCGTAGAGCATGTCGACAGAGTACCAACGCCACAATCGTCCCCCAAGTGGCTTACAGGGCCAGAACAGAATCTGCTGGTTCGGACGGTGAGGAAGTATGGCGATGTTCGAGAAATGGCAATGATCATGCTGATGATGCAAGCAGGGTTAGGTCTGGCTGTTTAACAAGCAGATCAGCAACCCCCTCAAACCTTATACGATAAACAAACCTTATACATAAAAGAGAAACTAGCAGTTGTATATTTGAATGATCTTTTGCCGAAAAGAAGGAATTTACAATTTTATATGGATATAACAAATTTCAAAAAGTTAAGGCTAGGATATAAGTTAAATGACTATAGAAAATAGACGTAACAATACTCCCACGCTGTCGACAAAGCCATTGTCATCTTCTTGAGTTTACTCTTTAACGTCCCACCGTCCGATGTTAAAATAAGGATAGAGAAGCAATGAAGAAGGTGGTGGTCTTCATTACACAGTTAAAAGCTACGTCTGAAAGAACTGGGAACCAGTACGATACGACATTAAAAGAAATATTTGAAGATAGTTCGGAAGCTTTTATTCAGTTTTTCACAGGGCAAAACTATAAGCTAGAAGAAACAATGACCATAGAGTTTCCCAAGACAGAAAATCGACGTGCTGATGGAGTTTTTCTTATAAGCAGTACAGAAGGCGAGATGGTCTGTCACATCGAATTTCAAAGCTCTAATGATTCGACGATACCTTATCGCATGTTACGTTATGCTTTGGAAATACACCAACGTAAAGAATTACCAGTATGTCAGATTCTTATCTACTTTGGTAAGAAACCAATAACGATGAAAGAACGGCTCAAATACTTTGTCGCTCCAGGACAGCACCTAGACTTTTCTTATCGCACTGTTGACGTAGGTGCTATGAAGCACGAAGAGTTTCTTAATCTCAGCAATCCAAAGCTGTATGCTCTATTGCCTGTCGTGGATCGAGAATACTATCAGGATAAGCCAGAAGAACACTTGCAGAAAAGTACGGAAGTGATTCTTGACAGCACATTATCTTTGGAAGAAAAAAGGAAAGTGCTATTTCAAGCCAATCTCTTAGCTGGCATAGTTCACGAAGATTCGTTGGTTAAAAAAGTCTTTGCGGAGGTGGATAAAATGATCAATCTTCAAGAGTCGTCTACCTATCGACGGATTATTAGAGAGGGACAAAAGGATGCATTGACAAAAACGCTGATACGTCAACTTAATGTTAAGTTCGGAAAATTACCAGAGTCATACGTGGATCGTTTAGAGAAGCAGGAGTATCATGCTTTAGAGAATATTGCCGACAAAATATTTGAACTTGATAAACCTGAAGATTTAGACAAATATCTTAATTAAAGTAACAGAGGTACAGGTCAACTACGGCTTGTGCCTCTCTCTATCTCGACGAGTTCCTTCCTTATTATATTAACTGCAAAAGAGAGGTGAAGCGTATGGACAAAAGAACCTTAATAGAAATGAAAAATATTCTTACTTCAGAGCAAGCCAGAGCAATTCTTGAAGTGAAGG
>NZ_WBXO01000022.1 GCF_008933955.1 Heliorestis acidaminivorans | reverse complement strand
CCTGTAGGCAAAGCTCTTCTAGGTAAGAAAATAGGTGATATCGTAGAAGTGCAAATTCCTGATGGTGTCACTAAATATGAAGTTCTAAAAATTGATAAAGCAGATATAGACGGATAAATTATAGAAATTTTATATTATTGATTGCAGGAGGACGGGAGACAAATGATGAATAACCATGGTGAAGAAAAAAATTTAAATGAGCTGTTGCAAATACGAAGAGAGAAGTTAAAGCATTTACAGAGCATAAATAAAGATCCTTTTAAAATTGAAAAGGTAGCTGTAACTCATTATAGTCAACAAATTATAGAAAAATTTGAAGAATTAGAAGGACAGAGAGTCACTATAGCGGGAAGAATCATGGCCAAAAGAGGACATGGTAAGGCTAGTTTTATCAATATCCAAGATAAAGATGGGCGTATTCAAGCCTATGTAAGAGAAGATGCTGTAGGTGAGGAAGCCTATGAATTGTTTGTTGAGTACGACATGGGAGATATTGTTGAAATTAAAGGTGATATTTTCAAAACTAAAAAGGGTGAGATATCTGTAAAGGCTTCTGAAATTCACTTGTTATCTAAATCCCTTCAAATATTGCCAGATAAGTGGCATGGGTTAAAGGATCAGGATTTAAGATATAGACAGAGATACATCGACTTAATAGTAAACCCTGATGTAAAGGAAACATTTTTAAAAAGAAATAAAATCATCAAGTCTATAAGAAACTTTTTAGATGATAGAGGGTACCTAGAAGTAGAAACCCCTATACTTACAACAATTGCTGGGGGAGCGGCAGCCAGGCCGTTCTTGACCCATCACAATACATTAGGCTTGGATATGCAGCTTAGAATAGCTAATGAACTTTATCTTAAGCGATTAATTGTAGGTGGATTTGATAAAGTTTATGAGATGGGGAAAATGTTCAGGAATGAAGGGATATCCATAAAGCACAATCCAGAATTCACGAACATAGAGCTTTATGCAGCTTATGAAGATTATGAATCCATGATGGAGATAACAGAAAACTTGGTGGCATACTGTGCTGAAGAAGTAAATGGAACGACGGTAGTAAATTACCAAGGAATAGAAATAGACTTCAAGCCTCCTTGGAAGAGAGCTTCTATGCATGACTTAGTTGAAGAGAAAACAGGTATTGACTTTTACTCTATTGAAAGTGATGAAGAAGCTAGAAGGATTGCTAAAAATCAATTACATTTAGATGTAAAGGATTCTATGACAAGAGGCCATCTTGTAAACTTAGCCTTCGAAGAATTCTGTGAAAAAGATTTAATACAACCAACCTTTGTATTACATCATCCAGTGGAAGTATCTCCATTAGCCAAGAGGAATCCAGATAATCCATTAATCACTAATAGATTTGAAGCTTTTGCAAATACATGGGAAATAGCCAACGCTTTTTCAGAGCTTAATGACCCCATCGATCAAAGGGCAAGGTTCGAAGAGCAACTTAAGCAAAGAGAATCTGGGGATGATGAAGCTCATCCAATGGATGAAGATTTTATCCATGCTTTAGAAGTAGGGCTACCTCCTACAGGAGGATTAGGAATAGGTGTTGATAGAATGATTATGCTACTTACTGATTCGGCATCTATAAGAGACATAATTTTATTTCCAACAATGAAACCACTACAAAAAGAGGACTAGGGAAACCTAGTCTTCTTTATATAGTATGACTATAGGATAATATAATTAAAATTTACATAAATGCAGGGAACTTATGAAGTAGGATTCCGCAAGACATCCTACTATAGTAATGTATAGGAGACATAATGATACATTAATTTCCAGGACGAAGCTGTTGACATATCAATTAAATTCTGATATAGTAGTACAGGTCGTCACTCAAGAGAGGGGCGGCGGGTAAGAAGAAAACACTTCATATAAAGGAGTAAGAAAAAACTTTAAAAAAAGTGTTGACAGGTTAGCAAAACTCTGATATAGTAGTACGAGTCGCCAAGAGGTGACAGCAACACTTAGAAAAAAGAAACGAAAAAAAGTGTTGACATAACATCAGAAAAATGATATAGTAAATAAGTCGCCGATAAGCGACGGATTGAAAAAAGGTCTTTGAAAATTAAACAGTATAGATATTAAGCCAGCAAAATACATCCATCATAAAGATGGAACCCAGATAATTTTTTTATTAAGAGTTTGATCCTGGCTCAGGATGAACGCTGGCGGCGTGCCTAACACATGCAAGTCGAGCGAAGTTAATACAATGAAGCCTTCGGGTGAATTTATACTAACTTAGCGGCGGACGGGTGAGTAACGCGTGGGCAACCTACCTTGTACAGGGGAATAACAGTCGGAAACGATTGCTAATACCGCATAAGACTACACTAAGGCATCTTAGAGTAGCCAAAGATTTATTGGTACAAGATGGGCCCGCGTCTGATTAGCTAGTTGGTGGGGTAAAGGCCTACCAAGGCGACGATCAGTAGCCGACCTGAGAGGGTGACCGGCCACACTGGAACTGAGACACGGTCCAGACTCCTACGGGAGGCAGCAGTGGGGGATATTGCACAATGGGGGAAACCCTGATGCAGCGACGCCGCGTGAGCGATGAAGGCCTTCGGGTCGTAAAGCTCTGTTTCGAGGGAAGATAATGACGGTACCTCGGGAGGAAGCCCCGGCTAACTACGTGCCAGCAGCCGCGGTAATACGTAGGGGGCAAGCGTTATCCGGAATCACTGGGCGTAAAGGGTGCGTAGGCGGTCAATAAAGTCAGGGGTGAAAGGCTACGGCTCAACCGTAGTAAGCCTTTGAAACTTATTGACTTGAGTGCAGGAGAGGAGAGTGGAATTCCTAGTGTAGCGGTGAAATGCGTAGATATTAGGAGGAACACCAGTGGCGAAGGCGACTCTCTGGACTGTAACTGACGCTGAGGCACGAAAGCGTGGGGAGCGAACAGGATTAGATACCCTGGTAGTCCACGCCGTAAACGATGAGTGCTAGGTGTTGGGGGTCAAACCTCAGTGCCGCAGCTAACGCATTAAGCACTCCGCCTGGGGAGTACGCACGCAAGTGTGAAACTCAAAGGAATTGACGGGGACCCGCACAAGCAGCGGAGCATGTGGTTTAATTCGAAGCAACGCGAAGAACCTTACCTGGACTTGACATCCCTCGGACAGAACCTTAACCGGTTCCTTCTCTTCGGAGACTGAGGTGACAGGTGGTGCATGGTTGTCGTCAGCTCGTGTCGTGAGATGTTGGGTTAAGTCCCGCAACGAGCGCAACCCTTGTCTTTAGTTGCCAGCAATTCGGTTGGGCACTCTAGAGAGACTGCCGGGGATAACTCGGAGGAAGGTGGGGATGACGTCAAATCATCATGCCCCTTATGTTCAGGGCTACACACGTGCTACAATGGCCGATACAAAGGGCAGCGAAAGAGTAATCTGAAGCGAATCTCATAAAGTCGGTCTCAGTTCGGATTGTGGGCTGAAACTCGCCCACATGAAGTTGGAGTTGCTAGTAATCGCGAATCAGAATGTCGCGGTGAATGCGTTCCCGGGTCTTGTACACACCGCCCGTCACACCACGGGAGTCGGAAGCGCCCGAAGCCAGCTGCTCAACCGTAAGGGGAGAGCTGTCGAAGGTGAAGTCGATGACTGGGGTGAAGTCGTAACAAGGTAGCCGTATCGGAAGGTGCGGCTGGATCACCTCCTTTCTAAGGAGAAATGGCGATACTATACTGTTTAATTTTGAGGGACCTTAAAAAGCTCTCAAATGATGTTAGAAATCTATTGTTTTCTTTTATGAAAACAAAAGAAACAAAACAACAAATTTCTAACTAAGCGACTGACACAAAATCATAGATTACACTCTGTGAAAGCGACTTGCGCAAAATCATAGATTTTGGCAATCTGCTTTTGGTCATCTGCTTATGTTCCTTGAAAACTAAACAATGTTATGAGAATAAAGAAAGCAAGAGCAATTCACTGAGGTCAAGTTATTAAGGGCAAAGGGTGGATGCCTTGGCACTAGGAGCCGAAGAAGGACGTGGTAAGCTGCGAAAAGTCTCGGGGAGCTGCAAGCAAGCATTGATCCGGGAATGTCCGAATGGGGAAACCCACTTGGGGTAATGCCCAAGTATCTAGTACTGAATACATAGGTACTAGAAGGTAGACCGGGGGAACTGAAACATCTAAGTACCCCGAGGAAGAGAAAGAAAAATCGATTCCCTAAGTAGCGGCGAGCGAAAGGGGAAGAGCCCAAACCGTTAGTTTCGGCTAACGGGGTTGCGGAGATGGTCATTAAGAAAGAGGCTATTGTAGTAGAAGAGAGTTGGAAAGCTCCACCATAGAGGGTAACAGTCCCGTAAACGAAACAAGAAGACTTTCGACTATCATCCAGAGTACCACGGGACACGTGAAACCCTGTGGGAAGCAGGGGGGACCACCCCCCAAGGCTAAATACTCCCTAGTGACCGATAGCGCATAGTACCGTGAGGGAAAGGTGAAAAGAACCCCGGAAGGGGAGTGAAATAGAACCTGAAACCTTTTGCCTACAAGCTGTGGAAGCACTTTATATGTGTGACCGCGTACTTTTTGTAGAACGGGCCAACGAGTTATGGTATGTAGCAAGGTTAAGGACTTAAGGTCTGGAGCCGTAGGGAAACCGAGTCTTAATAGGGCGATCAGTTACATGCTATAGACCCGAAACCAGGCGACCTACCCATGGGCAGGATGAAGCGGAAGTAAAATTTCGTGGAGGTCCGAACCAGTTGACGTTGAAAAGTCATTGGATGACCTGTGGGTAGCGGAGAAATTCCAATCGAGCCTGGAGATAGCTGGTTCTCGCCGAAATAGCTTTAGGGCTAGCCTTGGAGTAAGAGTGACGGAGGTAGAGCACTGAATAGTCTAGGGGCCTTCACCGGTTACCAAAACTTATCAAACTCCGAATGCCGTTAATTCATATCCAGGAGTCAGACTGCGAGTGATAAGATCCGTAGTCGAGAGGGAAACAACCCAGACCATCAGCTAAGGTCCCAAAGTATACGTTAAGTGGGAAAGGATGTGGAGTTGCACAGACAACCAGGATGTTGGCTTAGAAGCAGCCATTCATTTAAAGAGTGCGTAATAGCTCACTGGTCGAGTGATTCTGCGCCGAAAATGTCCGGGGCTCAAACGTATCACCGAAGCTATGGATGCAGCAATGCATGGTAGGCGAGCATTCTATATAGGTTGAAGCTATACCGTAAGGAGTGGTGGACTGTATAGAAGAGAGAATGTTGGCATGAGTAACGAGAGGTGAGTGAGAATCTCACCCGTCGAAAACCTAAGGTTTCCTGAGGAAGGTTCGTCCACTCAGGGTTAGTCGGGACCTAAGCCGAGGCCGAAAGGCGTAGGCGATGGACAACAGGTTGAGATTCCTGTACCACCTATGATCGTTTGAGAGATGGGGTGACACAGTAGGATAGGCTGAGCCCACCGTTGGTTGAGTGGGTCTAAGCGAGTAGGGAGCTAGACTAGGCAAATCCGGTTTAGCATAATCCTGAGACGTGATGGGGAGCGAAATATAAGTAGCGAAGCAGCTGATTCCACACTGTCAAGAAAAGCCTCTATCGAGATTAATAGGTGCCCGTACCGCAAACCGACACAGGTAGGTGAGGAGAGAATCCTAAGACGAGCGGGAGAACCATTGTTAAGGAACTCGGCAAAATGACCCCGTAACTTCGGGAGAAGGGGTGCCGAAGGGTGTGAAGGACATGCTCCGTAAGCACACTTCGGTCGCAGAGAACAGGCCCAAGCGACTGTTTAGCAAAAACATAGGTCTCTGCAAAGTCGAAAGACGACGTATAGGGGCTGACGCCTGCCCGGTGCTGGAAGGTTAAGGGGAAGTGTTAGGGTAACCGAAGCACAGAACTTAAGCCCCAGTAAACGGCGGCCGTAACTATAACGGTCCTAAGGTAGCGAAATTCCTTGTCGGGTAAGTTCCGACCCGCACGAAAGGCGTAACGATTTGGGCGCTGTCTCAACAATGGACCCGGTGAAATTGTAATACCAGTGAAGATGCTGGTTACCTGCGACAGGACGGAAAGACCCCGTGGAGCTTTACTGCAACTTGACATTGGATTTTGGTACTACATGTACAGGATAGGTGGGAGACTTAGAATCTAGAACGCCAGTTTTGGAGGAGTCGCTGTTGGGATACCACTCTTGTAGTACTGAAGTTCTAACCATGAACCGTAAGCCGGTTTTGGGACACTGTCAGGTGGGCAGTTTGACTGGGGCGGTCGCCTCCTAAAAAGTAACGGAGGCGCTCAAAGGTTCCCTCAGCACGGTCGGAAATCGTGCAAAGAGTGCAAAGGCATAAGGGAGCTTGATTGCGAGACCAACAAGTCGAGCAAGGACGAAAGTCGGACTTAGTGATCCGGTGGTACCGAGTGGAAGGGCCATCGCTCAACGGATAAAAGCTACCCCGGGGATAACAGGCTTATCTCCCCCAAGAGTCCACATCGACGGGGAGGTTTGGCACCTCGATGTCGGCTCATCACATCCTGGGGCTGAAGTAGGTCCCAAGGGTTGGGCTGTTCGCCCATTAAAGTGGTACGCGAGCTGGGTTCAGAACGTCGTGAGACAGTTCGGTCCCTATCCGTCGCAGGCGTAGGAAATTTGAGAGGAGCTGTCCTTAGTACGAGAGGACCGGGATGGACGTACCGCTGGTGTACCAGTTGTCTTGCCAAAGGCACCGCTGGGTAGCTATGTACGGAAGGGATAAGTGCTGAAGGCATCTAAGCACGAAGCCCCCCTCAAGATAAGATTTCCCATCACGCAAGTGAGTAAGACCCCAGGAAGACTACCTGGTAGATAGGTCGGAGGTGTAAGTGCAGTAATGTATTAAGCTGACCGATACTAATAGGTCGAGGACTTGACCTAAAGAATTGTGCATTCTTTACCATAACATTGCTTAGTTTTGAGGGAATATCCCTTAAAAAAGAATAAGACGAAGGTCATAAATCTTCCCTTATTCGCAACGGACTTGGTTAAATAAACCCATTGAAATCCGTCGCGAAACGTGAAGTAAGTGACCAACACAAAAGTCAAAACCAGACTTGCACTCTGTGAAAGCGATTAACACAAAATCACAGATTTTGGTTACCTGCTTTTGGTTGTCTACTTATATCGTGACAATAGCGAAGGGGTCACACCTGTTCCCATACCGAACACAGTAGTTAAGCCCTTCAGCGCTGATGGTACTTGGCGGGAAGCTGCCTGGGAGAGTAGGTCGTTGCGGTATGAAAGAAGCTTCTACAAAAAATGTAGAAGTTTTTTTAGTTTTTGAGTTAAGAAAAACAGCGCCGAAAGGGCTTAATTAAATTAAGGAGGTTAAAAAACTCCTTAGTTAGCTATAGGTTATCTACTTATAGATGTTTACTCATACGGACTCAACGATAAAATTCATGGTGGAAGGTCCAATAGATAAGGTTGAGATCCAACCTTTTGCTTTAAGAAAGAGAAATTTTGCTGTTTTATAGTAATTTCCATAAAATTCATGTGGTTAATCTACTAAAGCACATTGACAATGCCTATAAAAAATGTTATTGTATTTAAGTCGCTACTTTAAGAATAGAAGATTAGAGAAGAACTCTAAAAAAATTTAAAAACTTCTTTAAAAACGGTTGACATAATACTAGGCACATGGTATACTAAATAAGTTGTCTCAAGGAGATAGCCACAACAAAATAATATCGTGACAATAGCGAAGGGGTCACACCTGTTCCCATACCGAACACAGCAGTTAAGCCCTTCAGCGC
>NZ_WBXO01000021.1 GCF_008933955.1 Heliorestis acidaminivorans | reverse complement strand
GAGAGGACTTGAACCTCCACGGTTGCCCGCTGGAACCTAAATCCAGTGCGTCTGCCAATTCCGCCACGACCGCATATTCATTTATACAATATACAAAAGATTGTATAAAGTGGAGCCAGCGACAGGACTTGAACCCGCAACCTACTGATTACAAGTCAGTTGCTCTACCAGTTGAGCTACGCTGGCTTATTGACGCTCCCTTTGATTAACTCCCTTTCTATACTTTAAGGGGCTAATGGGCTAAGTTTCTTGCGTTACTATTACCCGGGACGTGAGATATAGCTTATCAAGTTAAGAGCTGATTGTCAAATGAAATTTCTTCCATTGAATAAGGTTTTTAATTATTTTTTTTATTCTTGCTAGACTGAAGATAAGACTAAGCATCTTGGAGGAATAGAAGAAAAGTTCATTGTTTTAGTAAAGTTTTAAGAAAGTAGCCATCAATAAAAAATTGTAACTCATTTTCCTTACAATGCTTCTCTGATTTCTACAAAAAAAGAAAGCTCCTAAAGATCATTCTCTTTAGGAGCTTATAACTCGCGATGCCGCTCTCTTTTTTCTTACTCTTTGGCCCCTGCTTGTAACAGCAATGTAGCAAGTTCCATTCGACCATACCAGCTTGCATTCATTAAAGGTGTCCAACCATCAGTTCGTAAGGAAGTATCAGCACCATGAGCAAGCAGAGCTTGGGTCAGCTCTACATCGTTTCGACTTACAGCCCAGTTAAGAGGAGTCCATCCGTCTTGTTTTCTCTTCCCTGCCTCATAGTAACGAATGTTAGGATCTGCTCCTGCCTCTAAGAGTAGATAGGCGATTTCATGATGACCTGCCCAAACGGCAGAGAAAAGAGCTGTCCATTCACCCATTTTTTCATTTTTAATATTCAGATCAGCCTGGGACGCTAACAGTTCTCTAACCATATCTTTTTGATTCATCTGCGCTGCCATCATTAATGGTGTCATTGATTCGCTATTCTTCTCGTTTGGATAAGCTCCATAAGCTAGGAGAACTTTTACCTTGCGCAGATCTTTTTGCATGAGAGATTTGAATAAAGCACTATTACCTTGGCTGTCTTTAGCATTAACGTTTGCTCCTCTTTCAACCATCGACAGGAATTCATCGTAAGAGCCTGTTTCTAAAACCTTTAAGAAATCAATATCTCGTACAGGACTGTTGACAAACACAAGCGCTGAAGCTTGTAGAGCTCTGTCAGCAGTGGCCGCTGTAATCGTTGCTTGCCCAATAGCGTGACCTCTGACATAGCCATTTTGATCAACAGTAGCAATTTTTTCATCACTAGAGGACCAGTAGACTTTTTCTTGAGCCTCTTCAGGTAAAATGGACGCTATCAATTGCTGAGTCTCATCATCTACTGTAAGTTGTAATCTCTCGCGATTTAAATAAATTGATTCCGCTGGTACTACTCGACTATGCACTGATACTTGCGCTGTACTCTTATGCTTACCATCTTCTGATGTAACAGTAATGATAGCTTCGCCAACAGCATGAGCCTGCAATTGCCCGTCCGAAGAAACTGTAACAATATCAGGACGATTAGAAGACCAGATCACTTTTGCTGGTGCTTCTTTGGGCATAATCTCTACAGACAACTTGGTGGAAGTCTGCTGTCCTCGACCAACTCCATCAAGCAACAAAGATACTTGATCTGGTACAACGTTGAAAGAGCTTATCGAGACAGGTCGTTGTTGATTTTCTGATAAAGGTAGTAAAAGTACATTAAAAGGACCATAGCTATTAGGAGGTAACATGACTGTTAAAGTATGAGAGCGTGTACTTACATCATCTAGTACATAAGCAACTTTTGCTTTACCTAAGGGTTCAAGTCGATCAAAGTTGCTGTAATAAAGATGATAATTAGGATCTTTAAAACGTAACGTGCGAATTTTACTTGTTTCTTTATCAAGCATAACCGTTAAGAATTGATTATACATATCGACAAAAGGCTTATTGTCATCAGGATGAAGGGGCTCTGCTTCTTGTAAAGCGATAACGGTTGGTCCCGTTAGTTCAAGAGTAAATTCATAATCTGTGCCATAAGAACCATTGTTAATAGCTTTGGTAGCTACCTGTTGACCTTCTTTGATGTAGCCAAATTCATCGATACCATTTCTCAATAATTCATTTTTGAAAACCTTGGGATCGTGAACATCTCTATGCTCTTCAAAGCGTTGGGCACGATAATGAGCACCAATGGTGATACTTTGTGGCCCATCTTCATAACTGTCGTAGGCAAAAGTTTTCCTACGACTAACGCCTTCTTCCAACCCTAGATCAACACTTTTACCACCGACGAATAGACCACGCATATGTAGATGTTCTCCAGCACCTAAAGCTAGCACCGCTTCAGCATGATTTTTTTCTTGGAAAAACTTTTTCAGATCGTAGGAATTATGGGCAATAAAAGAACGTAAGCCAATTGCTTCTCCAGGTGCTAAACTATCTCGTCGAATAATTTCTTTCGTATGGCTATCTCGAAAAACAAAATCTCCCATAGCAATTACCCAACCATGAGGACCTACATTATCTGAAATCCAGCCAATCTCTCCCGCTGCAACGGACGTTACTAAGGACTCTTGTCCTCTTGTCGAAGAGGCAAAGAAATCAGAGACAACCTTGTTCCCTAATTCCGTACCATAATACAAATTCAGCTCAAGACCTGGCCTAGGTGGTGCTAAGTCTTCTTTATACAACATTTGACCATCGACCGTTTTGTTAATACCTTTGGCTAAACCTTTATGATAGATGTCGACAGATCGAGATGTATTATTAAGAAAAAATAAACCAATTTGCGCAGGCACATTGACGGGCTTATTAGAAGAATAATCAATGAGCATGTTAAAGTGCGAGTAAAGTATACGAACCTCACCACTAATAGAAAGAACGTTATCAGCTCTTGCCAATATGCCCGGTGTAGTCGGCATCTCGGGAGCATTACTGAAAAAAAGGTTTTTATCACCTTCGATGCTCAGCACTTGACCACCACTTAAAGATTGAGCACTGGAATAAGTATCTCTAGGTAGAATATCTCCTTCTTTCCACCTCGCTTCAGCAAAAGGTAAAAAAGAAAATAAAAAAAGAGAAAATGATGTTATCAAGGCAACTACAGTTCTTAAGCTTTTCATGCTTCACCTCTGTTGGCATAGGGCTCAATAGATAGATATGCAAAAAACATTAGATAGAAAAAACAAGAGATAGGTAAGAAAGCCTAACACATAAGAAACTGTGTTAGGCTTTCAATGGTTATTTCCATTCAACAATCAAACCGTGACTCTCAGGATTTCCGATCCATGCTCCATAGCTATCAACCCACTTACCTATTTCATCACCAAAGTTGATAACTTTCAAGTAGTCTTCTCCACCCCAGTTGTTGGGGAAGTTGCGACCCCAGTTGGAGTAAGTCCATGGTTCACCAGTAATCCACTGCCACTGACCTTCTACTACTTCATCTGTGCCACCAAGCCAGTAAAAGCTTCTCTTTCCTGTTGCTAAGAGAAATTTTAAAATATTTTGTTCACGGTGACTTGTAATAGTTGCTAAATGACCGCCATGATTTTCAGCAAAGCGCTTCGCGTCACTCCAGACCATGCCTTGGTCATAGAGGGCATAGTAGTTACCTGTCGAGCTGTCATAGATAGTTGGTGTGTTCAAGCAAGGATTGTAAGAGAAATCCCACTCTACAAGAAGTCCAAAAGTTACGGGGCTGATCTGTAACTCATTTCTTCTGCCAAATAGATCGTTCCACAAGCCGTTCGTTCTAAGTAGGGCCATGTAGTTTTCGCCACCATAGTTGTTAGGTTCACCAGGCGCCCAGTTAGTATAACGGAAAGGCTCACCTGTAACCCATCCCCACTGGCCTTCTACTTCTTCATCAGATGCACCCATCCAGTAGTACTGCCGCTTCCCATAGGTAAGCAAATGGTTGATCAGATCTTGCTCTTGCTTCGATGTAATGGTTACCAATTGACCACCTAGTGACTGAGCAAAAGCATTAGCTTCATACCAGTTCTTGTTCACATCAAAGAGACCATATGTTTTTCCTCTATGGGGATCGACAACTACTTTGCCTGTAGCCCAGCCAAAAAAGTTCATGTCCATAACGCTACACTGCCTAGCTAAAGCCGCCGAAGGCAAGATTAAGGAAAAGGTAAAGAGTAGCGTCAACAGAAAAGCCAGCATTTTTTTACTTTTTCTCATCTTTTTCAACCTCTAACACCACCTTTGTCCACTATATAGGTAGAGTCAACACAGTGAGATTCTCTCGACAAGTACTCTCACCCCCCTTATGTTATATTCTGGCAGGGCAGGATGTATTGTTCCTTGTAAACCAAAAATGTACTTTTATTGGTATCATATAGTAATTCTTAATAATAATACTACCACTTGTTGCAAGTAAGAACAATATGTATTCTATTTTTTTTATGGACAGATGCTTAACAGTATTAGCGATTTGGTTTTATTGAGCGTACATAGGCATAATCATCTTCGTGGTTACATATTGCGACCATTGTACAGCCCCTTTTGGTCCTTTGTTCTGAATTGTTGTTATTTGTTTTTCTTGAGTACTCAGTAATTTAAAAGACCAGCCTTTCTCTTAAAGAAAAACTGGTCTTTTTTGCATTTACTACAACCCTACTGTTCCTTTACATAAATCTCATAAGCATTATCCCAATCATAACCATTCGGTATAATCGTAATCATACTCAGACTTGGATCCCAATCTGGTGGACCCATATAAAGTATTCTTTCCGTAGCTCCATAGTTTTCTCGAACAAAATGCACTTCCTGCCCCTTGCGAAGGCTTAGAATGGTGCCATGAGGATAATTAGCTACTACTTTGTCATTAATTATAGAATAGTGAACTACAAAATCATCTAATTTTGCATGAGACAAATCTGGTTGTTGGATATAAGGTGACTCTGTAAATTTAGTGCCATCCCACTGAAAAATCGTCCCCTGTGATGCAGCATGCACATAAAGATCTCCCTCTTTTATCTTTAAGCCACCTTGAAAAAATGGTTCTTCCATATGATCTAATACAGTTCCTATTTTTCTACTGTCACCACCAAGTATGAAGAAAGACAAAAAACTACCACTGCCTTCATGAGAGCCAATAGCTATTTGCTCTCTTTGATCTCCTAGCAACTTCCCAACATCAAGAATTTTAAGTCTATAGCCTTCATATAGCTCTCGAAAAACTACACCCCATCCTTGGCATTCTGTGGTGTGCTTAAGAACTATTACGCCTCCATTAGGTATAAGATCCTCTGTATGATAGACAATTACATATTCAGGCATTTCTTGACCTGAAAGCGCCACTGGCATGATTTCAATGTTTTTAGTTTGCGGTATGATTCCATCTATGTTACAGGCACTATTCCTTTCATTAGCTCCTGCTAAAAAAGGAAAAAAGATAAACAAAGCCATAGTCAAAGATAGGGTTATGGCTTTTCTTCGAAGTAATTGCTGCATGATACTTATCATTTTTTCACCTCTTCTTTTTTTCTTAAATATACTGAAATTAAGTTATTTATTCTTGTCAATATTAACCTATCCAATCATATGGAAGATCCAATATTTATCCCCTCTAACTCTAGTAAGCGTCTTTTCAATTCTATACTGTGGACCAACAGCAGGCACAAACACCCCTAATCTTTTATAAAGTGCACCAAGTTATACTTATCCTCCTTTCTTACACAGTAGATGCAATTAATTATACCATTGGTTTGATTATTGAAGATGCTTTTGACTTTAATGATCGAGCAATTCTAGAAATGTTAACTACATAGGAAAATGGATTACCGTGATATCCTTTCCATAAGAAAAGCCACCTTTTCCCATCTTAGCCGATAGGATCGGTGGCTTTTTTTGCGATGATTTTTTCAAAATCAATTTCTTATTAGATAATCGAATGCACTTAAGGACGCAACTGCGCCTGCTCCTAATGAAATAATAATTTGCTTATAAGGGCTATTGGTACAATCTCCTGCAGCAAATAGACCGGGAAGATTTGTAGCACCATGGCTATCAACGATGATTTCACCTATCGGGTTCCGCTCCACTATATCGCCTAGCCAATCAGTATTTGGCAACAACCCTATCTGGATGAACAGTCCCTGCAAGTCAATATGCTTAACCGTTTCTGTATCACGTTCCATATAGGTAATGCCATTTACTTTATCGGTACCAGTGATTTCTTTTGTTTGTACGTTTTTTAGGATAGTGACATTCGACAAACTGGATAGACGTTCTAGAAGCACAGCATCGGCTTTCAACTCCGGCATGAACTCAAGCACAGTTACATGGTTGGCAATGCCTGCAAGATCAATCGCCGCTTCAACGCCAGAGTTACCACCACCAATTACTGCTACGTCTTTTCCTTTAAAAATAGGACCGTCACAGTGATGGCAATAGGCTACACCTTTATTCTTAAATTCAGCTTCTCCAGGTACACCTAAATCTCTCCAACGAGCGCCCGTAGCTATGATGACAGTCTTACTCTTTAAAACAGCGCCACTTTCAAGCGTAACCTCGATGAGTTCTTTTTTCTCTAAACGCTGAACGCGCTGTAAATTCATCATATCAATATTATAATTTTCAAGGTGTTCCTTAAAACTGGCTACTAACTTAGGACCTTCTGTAAATTTCACACTGATAAAATTCTCAATACTCATGGTGTCCATTAACTGACCACCGAAGCGTTCTGCCACAATGCCTGTACGAATGCCTTTACGTGCCGCGTAAATCGCCGCGCTTACTCCAGCTGGCCCGCCCCCAACAACAAGCACATCATAGGGCTCTTTATTATCGAGTTCTGCGGTATTAACATTATTGCCCATCTTGGCAAGTATTTCTTCCAATGTTATACGGCCAGTGCTGAAATATTCACCATTTAGATAAACAGTAGGTACTGCCATGATGTTTTTGCTTTCTACTTCATCTCTAAAGGAAGCACCGTCTATCATGGTATGGCTAATACTCGGGTTGAGAACACTCATTAAATTTAGGGCCTGTACTACATCTGGGCAGTTGTGACAGCTTAAGCTGATGTAGGATTCAAAATGGTATTTACCTTTTATATTTTTAATGTGATCAACTAATTTCTGTTCAGCTCTTGTAGGCCTTCCACTAACATGAAGGAGAGCTAATACCAGAGAAGTAAATTCATGACCTAAAGGGATTCCTGCAAAAGCTACACCAGTGTCTTCACCTATACGGTTTATACTAAAGCTTGGAGTTCTTGTTAACTCTCTTTTCTCTATTGTAATTTTCGAAGACATGTTAGTTATTTCATCAAGTAGATCAACCATGTCCTTCGACAGGTTATCAGAGCCAGCACTCACTTTGATGAGTACGTTGCCCTCCATCAACTTTAGGTAATGAGCTAATTGTTCCTTAATTTCTGCGTCTAGTTGCATTATATCTTTCCTTAAATCTTGCCTACGAGGTCAAGACTTGGCTTAAGTGTAGCAGCTCCTTCTTTCCATTTAGCTGGGCAAACTTCACCAGGATTACTTCGAACATACTGTGCAGCTTTGATTTTGGTTACTAGTGTACTTGCGTCTCGGCCAATTCCGCCGGCATTTATTTCAACGCCTTGTATGATACCATCGGGATCGATAATGAATGTGCCACGGTCAGCAAGGCCGGAAGATTCGATTAATACATCAAAGTTTCTAGATAGTGTATGTGACGGATCGCCAATCATCACATAAGTAATTTTTCCTATAGTTTCTGAACTGTCGTGCCATGCTTTGTGTGTAAAATGAGTATCTGTTGAAACAGAATAAACTTCCACTCCAAGTTTCTTTAAGTCCTCATAATGATTTTGTAAATCTTCTAATTCTGTTGGGCATACAAAAGTAAAGTCTGCAGGATAAAAGCAAACTACACTCCACTTACCTTTAAAATCTTCTTCTGTAACTTCTATGAAATTTCCGTTGTGATAAGCTTGCGTTTTAAAAGGTAGTACCTCAGTATCGATTAAAGACATTTCAGATTTCCTCCTAAATTTTACTTAATGGAGTTTTCCATGTTTCAGATTTTATCTCCTTAATATTTTTATAATTGTCCTTTGGAGACAAAATAATTCTGTTACACACAAAAAAGACCCTGCTGTTAACGAGAACAACAAGGTCTTCACTTATTCCTTGAAAGCTACACAGAGAATTTATATGCGATGTAATAGAGTAGGTTAAGTCCTCGACCGATTCGTACTCGTCAACTACACGCCTCACAGCGCTTCCATCTCGAGCCGATCAACCAGGTCATCTTCCTGGGGTCTTACCTACTTACGTAGTGGGAAGTCTCATCTTT
>NZ_WBXO01000039.1 GCF_008933955.1 Heliorestis acidaminivorans | reverse complement strand
GCTTTTCGCAGCTTACCACGCCCTTCTTCGACTCTCAGCGCCAAGGCATCCACCGTATGCTCTTATTAACTTAACCTGCGTTTCGGATTTTTGTTTAACCGCAGAGACGCAGAGGACGCAGAGTTTATAAATCTTAATAAATAAGCTTTATCGCTCTTTTCTTCTTTGTGCTCTTGCGATTTAACTTCCGAAGTTTAGTTATTACATCGCTTTACTTTTCTCTGTGCAGTTTTCAAGGAACAATTTTGTTTTCGGAACTAAAAGTATACTAGAGTTGACCTATATAATCAACCTGTAATTGTTTCCAGTCCCTCAAAATCAAACAGTTGTATAAGTTAGCCGTGCGTCTATGACTACCAGCCTTTCTCTTCTTGCTTCCTCTGAAGATTACTCTACAGATTCTGCATTCCAAGAGGTTCTGATAGTTTCGACCTTGACATATGCTTGACTTCTGCTCTTCTGCTTCTGATTGCTCAGTTTCAGCCTCTGCAGGTCTTGCATTGTCTCCTTAGAAAGGAGGTGATCCAGCCGCACCTTCCGATACGGCTACCTTGTTACGACTTCACCCCAATCAT
>NZ_WBXO01000020.1 GCF_008933955.1 Heliorestis acidaminivorans | reverse complement strand
GAGTTCGAGGGGCCCAAAACCCTCATCTCTTATGGAGCATGAAACAACTACTTAGATGTTTCGTCGTGACACACGAAGGCAGTGGCCTTTTTTAAGATGGTCACCGTATCCTCGAGTTCTACGTTTCGTTTTTCTGCTTCTTTTAACTTTTTTTCAAGCTCCTGAATCCTTGACTGGCTTGAATCTTCCACTACTTTTGTACGTTCCATCCAGCGATAGATAGTTTGATCGCTGACTCCTAAGTCTTTGGCCACGCTCTGTACGCTTCGGCCTTGTTCATTAATCAGTTGCAAGGTATTTTTCTTGAATTCTTCGCTATATCTTGTTCCGTTTCTTGGCATTTTCATCGCCCTCCCTAAGAGTATTTTATCTCACTCTTAGGTGTTCAACAAATCGGGTACAGGTCAAATCACCCTTTTGCTCACAATCAGAGAAAAATCGTTCTAAAACATTTTCGGTCATTTTTTCCACTCCTTAAAACGCAAAAAAGACAGCTCTTTGCTGTCTATTCTATCATTATAATAACCGAAAATGTTTATTTTCGGGCATTGTTTTCGGTAATACTATACTTCCACTTCAGTAGCGTCTTATTCCTTGGAGAGCAAATCGGTGAAAGAAACGAGCGAGTATCTTGCTTAAGAGCGTTAACTACCGGCTATCGTTTAGCTTTAATACAGACTCCTATTCACTGGAACTAATAAAGCCCCAGTTATCAAACATTCGTAGCACTTTGCGAAACACTCAAGGTTTCATCAATGCTAATCATATAACCATCAAAAACGTGTCTAATGATAATTTTTTTGTTGTCGTCAAGAACAATTTTGATTTTGTCTAATTTATCTCTTTCAATTATTTTTTCAACGCTTTCTTGTATGTCTTTAAGCCACTCCTGATCGATCTCATTAGAAAACTGCCACTTCTCACCTTTTTCAAATCTGTATGTACGCATTTTATCTACCCCCTTTTTCTGAGACTGTGTGTTTCTGGATTTTTCGTAGCTAATAAGGTTTTTTCTAAAGCTCATAAGCAACAACACTACTGTTTGTTATTTGCGTCGATATTTTTTATTACCTTTTGGGCAAATTGATGTGCTAAATCACATAGAACTTCTTTTTGAGCTAAAACGTTTATCCACTCTTTCGGTAATGCCTTAAAACCATAATAAAGGCCTGCTAAAGCACCCGCTACTGCAGCTGTTGTATCTGTATCTTCTCCAAGATTTACAGCTTGCAGGACACAATCTTCATAAGATTGACTCTGCAACAAACACCAAATAGATGCGGTTAGAGTGTCAATAACATATCCACTTGAAGGAATAACGTTTCGCGGCAAGCTTCCAAGAGATCCATTTAATATATGGGAGAAGTGAGACATCTCCCTCTCCATTCCAATAAAAAGTTCTTGACGCTCTTGCATTTGGTGCAATTGTTCAATAGTTTTCTGATAAGAACTTTTGGGAGAATTACCATGTAACAACTGAATGGCCAGAAGGCTGAATATGAAACAAGCCAATTGACTGCGAGGGTGACCGTGCGTAATTGAAGAAGCTTCCTTTATATATCGCTCAATTTGTTTCATTGGTAACTGAGCAACGAATAAAGAGACTGGAACAATTCGCATCAGTGACCCATTCCCGTTACTTTTCTCATCTATAAGACCAGATTTTTTTGGCGAAACACCCGATGCCAGTCGTTGAATCGCTATCATGGTAGTATAGCCTACATCAAAAACTTGTCCGTGTGCAGTTGTCTTGCCTTCTTGTAACCAGGCTATAAAACGCTTGGCCAAGTCATTCATGTCGAACCCTTTATTTATGATGCTTTCAACGTGACAGATAAGTAATGAAGTGTCATCGGACCACGTTCCTGCTGGTTGGTTATGAGTACCACCAGAGCTCATATCGGTCACCGGATTTTTTTCAAGTTCAGCTCTTCTCTTAAATTCTACAGGGACACCAAGAGCATCTCCAATAGTTGCACCTATTACGGCACCCATAATGCGATTTATATAAAGATCCATCTTTAGCCCCTCTTTCTTACTTTCAACCAATTTGATACTTACATAATTCTACACCTTTTTGTTTTTTAATGGTATAATTTTAAGTAAAAAAAGTATTTTGTTCCTAAAAATTCCCCCTTAAAAAATGTCAACAGTAGTCCTTGTTGAGAAAGGAGTTTATATGTTCTTTCGGAAGAATTGTAATTATCACAAAGAAGATACCCTTCCTTTAGTGGGTCGAGATGTTGAAATAAAAGATTTTTTAGATGAACTCACAGGGATGAACAATCACGAGCAGCCAAAAATCCTTGTTTATAATGGCGCACAGGGCATTGGTAAAAGCAGATTATGTTTGCAATTTATAGAAATAGTTAAAAATCAAAAGAAAAAATATGTTCATATAGATTTTTCAAAAGGCATGATTAAAGATGATTTTGAGTTCTTTAGCCGTCTTTTTGAACAACTTAACGAAAAAGGTATCGTTTTGGGAGAAACAAAAAAACATCTTGATTACATTTCAGATAAAATAAATGTCACAAAGAACAATAAGCAGAATATGCTTATTCCTGCAGCAGATCTTTTATTTTTAGGAACTTTCTCTCTTGGTTTTATTTCTTTGTTATATGGAGTAAGCAAAGGCTTCATGAATAGAGATATTACTGCTAGTCATAAAGAAAAAAGTCTTGGTCAAAGTATTGACACCTTATTTTATAGTTGGAAAGAAGATATTGAGAAAGTTTGTAAAAAAGACATTGCTTCTCCACTCGTAATATTTATTGATTTAGATCAATCTCACAATAATAACTGGCTTCCACGAATCAAAAAGCTAGCTCTTCAATCGCCGGGTGTCATGTGGGTTTTGTTTTGCGATGATGATTTTTATTGGAAACACTCACAAGAAGACGTTGTTAAAAAATGCACAAGAATAATATTACTTGAGAAATTATTAGAGAACCATTGCGCTGAATTATTAAAGAGAAAAAATATAACCAATGTGGAATTACAGAATAAAGTTTTTGAACTTAGTGTAGGTAAACCCGAACTAATCAAGTTACTTATTGATTACATACTAGAAAGAGACATTGAGAAGGTTTCTGATTTGAATGTTGCTAATATCCTGAGTTATTATTTGTCGGAAGCAAGAAGAGACGAGCAAGCGCTGTTGCAAATCCTCGCCGTCGTTCGCTCATGGGATCAGGAACTTCTTCGTTCCATCATGAGCCATTTCAGCACAGGATTTCCTATTACTGAAATAGATAAGCTTTACAATTATTCTTTTATTAAAAAGCGAGATAAACAAAACGAATGGTATATACTAGATATATTTGGACAAGAATTGTTAAAGCGTTATTCGAAAACCGATTATCTAAAATACGATATTCATTATTTCTTGTCCGGGTATTACTGTACAGCACTTCAGCAATCCTTAAATAACAACAATGAATTAATACTTCAAAAGAAAAGCACGATTGCACCCCATGAAGCTTTTGAAGAAGCATTAGAGCATAGTCTAGTTCTCGTCGAAGGTCAGATTATCCATGAAGATGAATTTATCTCATGGCTAGAAAAGACAGTGTCGCTAATGAGTGAAAGATGCCCCTCAAGCGATTTAATTCTTGTTGCAAACAAATATGTAAAGGCAATGAACAAGCTCTCTCAAAAAAATATCCCACCTAAGTTAAATGCATATATCTACAAAGGCAAAGCAATGCGACTTGTACGTAATTACAAAGGGGCTCTTGAAGTATACGCTGAAGCTTTGTCATTGATTAAAAAAACAAAAGATACTTATAAGGAAACTATACAGCTTCACCTTGATATTGCGCGTTTTTATTTAGAAATTTACTATGATGGGGAAGCAGTAGCAGCAACACTGGTAAAAGCAGAAGAAGAACTAACAAAATTAATAGATACAAAGACGACTGATGAATCCGTACTTATTTTTTTATGGCTAGAATTGGGCGAGTTAATGTATTCAGCAAAAATGTATGAAGAATCTATAAAGTATTTGGAGAAAGTTACTAACACATTAGAAGAGAGCGAAACTACTAATCTTATTCTAGCAGAGACATACTACCATTTAACGAATGCTCATATATTCAGTATACTTAATGACAAAAAAGGGTTTTGTGAGAAGAAAGAATCATTAGCTAAAGAATGTATAGATAAAGCCTATGAACTAGTGAAAAAATGCAGTGATAGCCCAGAAAAAAATTTTTTGCATGCCAAAATATTAAACAATATCGGCAATTCTTTAAGAAAGAGTAAAAATGAAAGTGACAAACCGGAAGCTGAGATTAAGTACGAGCAAGCACTTAAGCTTTTAACAGAAGAACCACGAACGAATTATGAAAAACATCAAAAAGCAAGAACACATATAAATTTGGCTAAACTGTATCTATCTTGGACGGAAAAGTTTCATGAGGCAAATAGTCACTTTGAAAAAGCATTAAAAACTATTGGCAACAAAAACACGAGCAGTTGGGATGAAAATCTAAAAAAAGAGATACAAAAGAAAAGATGTAAACATAACCTTATTGATTGCTCAAAGGAGATATCTACTAAGCCCATTGTAACAGAAAAAGAATCTCCTATTGTTGGTGCGTTAATGGGACTTGCTGTTGGTGACGCTTTAGGGACGCCGATAGAAGGTGTAGAAAAGACTGTTTTAGATCGTATCCCCATCAATACAATGATTCAGGGAGAGTTTCCTTTAGGCACTTGGTCAGACGACACTTCCTTAACATTTTGTCTAGTAAAAAACATTATAGAAAAAGGATACTGCATTGAACATCTGAAAGACCTTTATCTTAAATGGTATAACGAAGGCGAAATGACGGCCACTGGATATGCTTTTAGCGTTGGCGATACAATAAAAAAAGCATTAGAAAAATTGAATAATGGCATAAATCCTTTAGAGTCAGGCGACAAAGCTGAAAAAAGCAACGGAAATGGATCACTGATGCGAATTTTGCCTGCCTCGATCTACTTCTCTAAAAGTAAAGATATGTGTCATTTTATTCAGCAAAATTCTTCTATTACACATGCTCATCAGATAAGCAATCTTGCCTGTCTTTTGTATTCCTTTATGGTAAAAGCCCTTTTAGCAGGAAAGCAAAAATCAGAAGCTTATTATTATATGATTGAAGAAGCTAACAAGTTAAAGTCGGAAGAAAAATTTTCTACAGAATGGGTGCATTTCGATCATATTCTGACTGGTTCTATACTAGATGGTAATAAAAAGATTTCTGCAGGATCATATGTCGTATTAACATTAGAAGCAGCTTTATGGGCTTTCATGAAAACAGATACCTATAAAGACTGTATGCTTAAAGTAATAAATCTTGGTGGAGATACCGATACAGTAGCTGCTATTGCAGGCGGACTTGCGGGTTTGCATTATGGTTACAGCGAAATACCTGAAGAATGGACTCAATCTTTACAGAAAAGTCATATGTTGTTAAATATGTCTAAAGACTTTGCAAAAAAATGTTTTGATACGAACTTTTACTCTGTTGAAAATTGAAAAAGTGAAATTTATCAATTCTAATAGATTTACTTTGGTGCATATTACGGTTCAAGGGAGCCACTATTTCGGTGAGGTGAGCCACTTCTCAGCTACTAACACCGCCTAAATGCCGTACCAGTTCAAGGCTTACGTATGTCAATGGGCTCAAAAAACAAGAAAATAATTGATGAAAACCTAGTAAATTGTTAAAATACCTCTTAAAGGGGGGTGGAAGTTATGGGTAATTGGGGTTGTTGCGATCATTACAAACAGGGTTTTTTTATTGATAGTTGTGAGAAAAGTGGCAAAGATTTAGACCAAATCACGGTAACAATGTATTGCAAGGATGATGGAAAGGGTTGTTCCAAAGTTACAGTTGAAAAGGATTTATGCCGTTATTTTGTTCTTAAAAGCAGGGATCCTCATTGCACTAAGATAAAAAAGAACTTAGAAAAAAAATTCGCCTGGTCAGTTTGCAAAGGCAGTTACCATGGGTGTAAGTATCTATTTTAAAAGCAAAACATATCATAAGTATCAATCTAAGGCCCCATTCCGGGGCTTTTTATTTTTAACGGTTTTCAATCCCCTTAAAAGTAATATCTTTTAGAAAACAACAGCATCATCAGAACTATTTATTAGTTTTTGATTATTTCGGCGTGAAAGAGCCACTTTATCGGAAAAATAGTGCCATGCTCACGGAACGAAAGCCACCTATCCCTTAGATGACCCTGATGGTGCGTATTACGGTTCCAGAGAGCCACAACACACAAAGATCAGCCGGTTTTCGAGCAATCAAGAGATAAAAGAAGGGCCAACATGTCATAGTTGATATGCTGGCCTTCTTAATTTCAATACTACTGCTTTACAAATATTCACAGATGATGTATAGGTGGTTTATCACAAGATTGAGATTAGAAAAATAAGTTTAAGCGTTAGTATTCAAATTCCCTTAATTTACGATGATCTTCAGAAAAAACCAATGGATCGGGATCATAGTACTTATGGTTCAGTGAAAAAACAAATTCTCCATCCATCGTTACATAACCAGCATTCCAAGTAGGGTCTTGTACAACCCAACGACCATCTATGTACACTTCATTCCATGCGTGATTGGATTGATTTAAATCAATTTCATGCCACTCTTTATCTTGTAATCCATACCCACGAGCCACACCAGAAACAACTTTCACTGGTATTCCCACAGCTTTATGAAGGGCAGCGTTAAGGTTGGCATATCCCGCACATATGGAAGTGCCTCTGTTCAGTGTTTCTAATGCGCTATAACTATGGTCTTTAAGATTGCCACTAAAATATGTATGAACATCATAGGAAATGTTGCTAGCTACCCAATCATGTATGGCTTTTGACTTTTCAGCATCGTTACTAAGTCCTTCCGTAATGCTTATAGCTAAATCATTTATTTCCTTTGTGACAAAGACGTCATAAGGGTTTTTGGACAAAGTATGGGTTCCAGTAGGTAGCTTAATATAGGTTAAAGCCACAGATAAAAGTATGAAAACAAATAAATAAATAATTTTAATGCTACTTTGATACATGATAAACCACCTTGATATATCTTTTTTTACTAGGTATTATCGTTTTGATTTTCTCAAGTCGAGTATAAAAATATTAATCTTTTAAATCATCTTCCTGTTCAAAATACTCGTAATATTCATCACGCTCTGCTTCATCATAAGCTTCACTACAGACACGTCGATATAATTCTTTCTCTAAGTCTTCTATAATTGTTTCAATTGGCGCTTCCCCTTCTTCTTCTTCATCCCAATCATAATACCCTTCACTTCGTAACCAAAGCAAACGAAGCTCTTGATTGTCTAACTTATTTAAGACTTCCAAGCAAAAATTTAATACAATGTTTTCATAGATTTCAAAGAAAACGCTATGTTCACCTACTAATTGCTCCTTAAATTCTTCCATACGTCTGAAAGATCTGAATCCTCTCCACTCTGCCGACAATCTTCAGGTAATTCCTTTATTTTTCAATTACTTTTTTTGTGTATGTCTTGTATTTCGAATCAACAATTTTATAAATTTTCTCAGCGTCTGAGTTCATTGCACTCTCCTACTCCTACAAACTGTTCGTATAAACGAACCATATTTACCAAAAATGGTACCATCCATGTGCTCCTACACAATGCTTTGTTCTTATGTTTGGAGTACACCGGCTTATTTTAATTGTTCGGAAAAACCCACTGCTCAAGACGGGATAATACCATGTTATAAAGTTTCATGCCATCTATTACTTCCGAACAAGCTCTGTTCTCTGAGTTCGGCTTTATAAATGGAATAACGATATAAAAATCAATCCAAGTCCAGTTTATTCCTCCAATAGATGGTGCTAACTTGGGGATTTGGTTTAATTTTTTAGCTGTTTTAAGAGGAGTTATTGTATCAAAAGGAAAGATAGATTTACAAATTTTTAATTCACCGTTATCGTATTCAAATATTAGTTCATCAGAACGAGGTGAACTTGGGTCAAATGTGGAATCCGAACCTAGAAGTCCAGCTCCAATATGGATTTGGGGTCTTACATTACAATTTTTTTGAATTTCTTGCAAGGAAGCATCCACGATACCTTTTTCTATATCTTTGAGAAATCTATGCCAAACCCAGTCTTGTTTAATGATCAGATTCTGGCTTGATGACTTCTTTAACATTGGACCTACACATTGATCAAAGCCTTTTTCTACATGGATACCGCACAGCAAATGATTTCCAACATTCCAAAAAACATACTTTCCGTACTGATAAGCTGGCCATTTATTGCTCGGTACCACCCACCAAAGAGAATTTTCTGGTTCGTAGCGGTTCCAAGGCCGGGCAACAAATCTTGAATTACAACCATCCAACAGCTTTGCTATTGATTGAGCAGCAGCCATTGGGGTCGCAAACTGAATGATATTCAACATAATCACCCTTTAATGATAATTGAGGGAGGTCTTCCATTTTATTGGACACTGTGGATTTTTTCCTCTTTAACAACCTCAAGTCCAAATAAAGTCGCTATAAGAGCAGTTATCCTCTGCTGTCCATCAATTAAGATACGTTTTCCAAAAGATGATGTTCCGTCTTTAAGCTTGAAATGACCTATAACTAATATGAAGATCTCTGTATCGTTTGCTTGGTGGGTACTAGGAGTTATTTGCTTCATTGTGGAGAGCACTTTGAACTAATTATCTAACCCGTAAAATACCCTGACCCGTACCCGATTTGTTGAACACCTAAGAGTGAGATAAAATACTCTTAGGGAGGGCGATGAAAATGCCAAGAAA